>NZ_JALPZO010000001.1 GCF_023507745.1 Vreelandella olivaria
CGCCACCACCAGCGCCGAGTCCCTCGCCCTGACTGCCGATCACCTTAGCCATCGCCAGGGCGAGATGCTGCACACCGGCGGGGGCAGTGACCTGACGCTGACAATAGCGCAGTCGCTGGACAATACCAGCGGGCAGATTGCCAGCAATGCCGGCCTCGATATCGCCGCGCGTGAACTGACCAATACCGCCGGTACCTTGCAGGCATTGGATCATGTCAGGCTGGACGTTGGTGACCTGGATAACCGGCAGGGTGAACTGATCGCTGGCGATGCCCTGGCCGTGGCGGCGTCGGGGGATATCGACAATACCCAGGGCCAATGGCTGGCGGAGCGTATCGACGTCAGCGCCGCCGGCCTGGACAATGCCAGCGGGTTGATCAGTGCCGCCAGCGGCGCGCTGAGCGTGCAGGCGGATGATCTCGACAATAACAGGGGCCGTCTGGAAGCCACGGACGATCTGACCCTCGACGTCGCCGAGACCTTGACCAATGAAGACGGCGAGATCGTTCATGCCGGGGAAGGCGAGGCGCGGATCGCCGCCACGCGCCTGGAAGGCAGCGAGGGTCTGATCGTCAGCCAGGGCGATCTGACCCTGGCGGCCCGGGGTATCGTCCTCGATGGGGCGACCACCAGTGCGGAACGCATCATGGTGGATGCCGAGCGCCTTAGCCATCGCCAGGGCGAGATGCTGCAGAGCGGTGACGATAAGGACTTGGCGCTTTCCGCCCGGCAATCGCTGGACAATACCGGCGGGCAGATTGCCAGCAATGCTGGCCTCGATATCGCCGCGCGTGAACTGACCAATACCGCCGGTACCTTGCAGGCCTTGGATCATGTCAGGCTGGACGTTGGTGACCTGGATAACCGGCAGGGTGAACTGATCGCTGGCGATGCCCTGGCCGTGGCGGCGTCAGGGGATATCGACAATACCCAGGGCCAATGGCTGGCGGAGCGTATCGATGTCACCGCCACTGCCCTCAATAACACTGATGGGCTGATCAGCGCCGCCAGCGACGAGCTGCGCGTGCGAGCGGATGAGCTCGATAACACCTCGGGTCGGCTGGAAGCCACGGGTGACCTGTCCCTCGATATCGCCGAGACCTTGGTCAACGACGACGGCGAGATCATCCACGCCGGTGACGGAGAGGCGCGGATCGCCGCCACGTGGGTGGAAGGTGCTGATGGGCTGATTGTCAGCCAGGGCGATCTGACCCTGGCGGCCAGTGATGTCATCCTCGACGGCGCGACCACCAGCGCCGAGTCCCTCGCCCTGACTGCCGATCACCTGAGCCACCGCCAAGGGGAGATGCTGCACACCGGCGATGACCGCGATCTGACCCTCACCATCGGGGAGGCGCTGGACAACACCGAAG
>NZ_JALPZO010000002.1 GCF_023507745.1 Vreelandella olivaria
CTAATACCTCCTGGCCTTCACCATTGACCAGCCCCGCGACGGTGAAGCCATCCACGCTTTGCTCGATGCCGGTGTACGTGGTGGTGCCGCTGTTGGCGGTGACGGTAGCAGTGGCTTTATCGATGGTCAGTTCACCATCGATAAAGGTCAGCAGATAGTTCTGGGCATCGCCACTGGCGGTATGGGCATAGTGACCGGCATGGGTGCCGCGTCCGCCACTCAGTTGAACGTCTAATACTTCCTGGCCTTCACCGTTGACCAGCCCCGCGACGGTGAAGCCATCCACGCTTTGCTCGGTGCCGGTGTAGGTGGTGGTGCCACTGTTGGCGGTGACCGTCGCCTGGGCCTTGTCAATGGTCAGTTCACCATCGATAAAGGTCAGCAGGTAGTTCTGGGCATCGCCGCTGGCGGTGTGGTCGTAGTTGCCTGCGTTGGTGCCGCGTCCGCCACTCAGTTGAACATCTAATACTTCCTGGCCTTCACCGTTGACTAAACCCTCGACGGTGAAGCCATCCACGCTTTGCTCGGTGCCGGTGTAGGTGGTGGTGCCGCTGTTGGCGGTGACAGTCGCGCTGGCTTTATCAATGGTTAGCTCGCCATCCACGAAGGTCAGCAGATAGTTTTGCGCATCGCCGCTGGCGGTGTGGTCGTAGTTGCCTGCGTTGGTGCCGCGTCCGCCACTCAGTTGAACATCTAATACTTGCTGGCCTTCACCGTTGATTAAACCCTCGACGGTGAAGCCATCAATGTTCTGCTCTGTACCGGTGTACGTGGTGGTGCCGCTGTTGGCGGTGACGGTAGCAGTGGCTTTATCGATGGTCAGGGCGCCGTCGACGAAGGTCAGCGCGTAGTTGCCATCGCTGCCACTGGCGGTCAGCAGATAGCTGCCGGCGTTGGTGCCGCTGCCACCGCTGGTGGTGACGCCGGTCAGCACGCTTACGTCCTCGCCGTTGACCAGACCGCTGGCGGTAAAGCCCGACACATTCTGCTGCTGGCCGTTGTAGGTGACGTTGGCGCTGTTGGCGATGACGGTGGCCTGGGCCTGCTCGATGGTCAGGGTGCCTTCGTCGATGATCAGATCGTAGCCCTGCTGGGTGGACCAGAGGCCATCGAGGCCGAGCGTGTGGGTGCCGGCATCGCGCCCGCCGCCGGTGATGGAGTCCGAACCGGACAGCAGGTCGGCATCGTGGGGGTCGATGGTGTAGCCGGCAGCGCCGGTCTGCAAGGTGCCATCGTAGGTGGCGGTGGCATCGTTGGCCGTCACCGTGACAGGCGTCAGGAAGCCGCGCAGCAGCGGCGTGGTATGCCCCTCGTAAATACGCCATACCGTATCGGTGCCGCCCTGGCCGTCGA
>NZ_JALPZO010000003.1 GCF_023507745.1 Vreelandella olivaria
ACCGCCACCGCTACTACGACCCACAGCAGGGGCGCTATATCAGCCAGGACCCGATTGGGTTGAATGGCGGTACCAACCTATATGGTTATGTGACCAATCCAACCGGGATGGTGGATCCGTTGGGGTTATTTGATCGACCTGGGCCAATTGACCAATCTGGACGCCGAGGACGAATCGGCGCCCCCATTAGCTCACAAGGCCCTGCCCCACGGACAACGCTAGAAAAGCTTGGAAATACTGGTCTCAGTAATCGCTTAGGAAGCATCACTGGCGGGGCGCTTAAAATTGACCCATCCACAGGAATATTAAAGGCCCACCCCATTGGGGCGTTGGCGACTACACTATTTTATTCAGGCGGGATGGCACGATGTCAGACTTTAACTTGTGATATTGACGAAGATGGTTTGTCTGATCAGCACTTCGAGTTGGGGATGTGCGTTCCAGGAGAGAACTAATGCAAAGCTTTAATGAGGAATTTACGTTTTGGAGAAAGCTTTGGGTGTCAGGCCCAGTCATGCTCCCCTCATACTTAATGGTTGCAGTAATCAGCTCTAATTTTCAAGGATGGTGGTGGTTAATCGTAGCTGCAGTGGGACTATGGGTTGTGGGGAAGATATATATAAAAGTTGTTTTAGAAAAAAAAATATCGAAGCAGTGGAAAATGTCTAGCATTGCTGCACTCCTTTTCCTTTTCCAAATCTCCTTAATTATCTTTGTGTACCTTGCAGCAATTAAATAAGTGGTTATGTGAGTATGCAAGCGCTCACCGACAACCGCCTGAGCCAATGGGCAGGCACCCGCTACCGCTACGATGATGCCGGTAACCTGATCGAGCGGCAGCACGCCAACGGCGAGCGCCTGACCCTCGGCTACGATGGCGCCAACCGTCTGGTCCACCTCACCCAGACCCGCGAACAGGGCGACACCCGCGAAGCCACTTACCACTACGACGCCTTAGGCCGGCGCATTAGCAAAACCGTACGCCACTCCAACGGCACCACCGCCACCACCCACTACGGCTGGGACGGCGACCGCATCGTCCACGAAGCCACTGAGCACCAACGCACCACCGTGGTCTACGAGCCGGGTAGTTTTATCCCCCTGTTGCGTATCGACCAAACCGGCACCCGTAACGAACAACAGCTCAGTGCCTACATCACCGACGCTCTCGGCACCCCGATGCAGCTGCTCTCCCCCACCGGCGAACCCCGCTGGCAGGCCCAACCCGACGACTGGGCCGCCACCCGGAACGAACGCGGCAACACATCACAGCCCATCCGCTTCCAGGGCCAATGGCACGATGAAGAGAGTGGCCTCTACT
>NZ_JALPZO010000004.1 GCF_023507745.1 Vreelandella olivaria
AGTAGAGGCCACTCTCTTCATCGTGCCATTGGCCCTGGAAGCGGATCGGCTGTGATGTGTTGCCGCGTTCGTTCCGGGTGGCGGCCCAGTCGTCGGGTTGGGCCTGCCAGCGGGGTTCGCCGGTGGGTGAGAGCAGTTGCATCGGGGTGCCGAGGGCATCGGTGAGATAGGCGCTGAGCTGTTTGGCGGTGCTGGTGCCGGTTTGGTCGATACGCAACAGGGGGATAAAACTGCCCGGCTCGTAGACCACGGTGGTGCGTTGGGCCTCGCTGTCTTCGTGGACGATGCGGTCGCCGTCCCAGCCGTAGTGGGTGGTGGCGGTGGTGCCGTTGGCGTGGCGTACGGTTTTGCTAAGGTGTACTTGCTCAATTAATTTAGAGCTAATCATTGTTATCTTGTTCTTTGTTGTCTACAAAGCGTTTTTTTAATTTTTTAAATCCCGTGTTAGCATCCTGTAATGAAAATATAAACCCAGATGCTATAGCAGACAATATTGATATGGCAACAATAAAACTTCCTGCCATTTCATATCCAAATAAAATTAATGCGGCACCTAAGCATGCACCTAAAGAGAAGCAGAATAAAAAAATAAAATCTTTAATATGCTTTTTTTTCACTCTTCACCTTCCTTGATTATAGTGGTGGTGGTTTTGCAATGTTGAATGCCGCCAGAAAAACCAATACCGAGTCCTTTGAACCCCCTTACTTTTGATAAACCATCATTATTAAAGTCAATAGAATACCCTGCGCTACCAAATAGTCCACCATTGCCGAAAATACCCCAGGTCTCTGAAACACCACTTTGAAGAGAAGAGCTGCTAATACTTCCAGCGTACGATGTTCCAACTGATTTAAATATTCCTAAACCATATTGTTGGCATTCAGCTACAACCCAGCCAATATTTCCAGCTGTGTCTGCCTTTACTCCTGCTGCAATTGTTTGGCCGAATACACCACCGAATGCTTGGCCTGCTACAGGGTAGACTTCGCCAGCCAATACAGTTGCTCCTCTATCCTCAATAGGAATATAGCTATGATTCCAAGGATGGGCACCTGTCAACCCCAACGGATCCACCATCCCGGTTGGATTGGTCACATAACCATATAGATTGGTACCGCCATTCAACCCTATCGGGTCCTGGCTGATATAGCGCCCCTGCTGTGGGTCGTAGTAGCGGTGGCGGTTGTAGTAGAGGCCACTCTCTTCATCGTGCCATTGGCCCTGGAAGCGGATCGGCTGTGATGTGTTGCCGCGGC
>NZ_JALPZO010000005.1 GCF_023507745.1 Vreelandella olivaria
GCCTCGCGGTGTGCTCGGCACAACTTGACGCAGTTCGTAAGTGCCGTCTGGCATGGGTACCTGTACCCACTGACCTCCGAAGTCGTAGTAACCCAGTTCATCGGGGCTAAGACCCGCTAGCAAGGGAGCAATGATGTTATCCCCGGGGGCTTCATCACTAGCCAGATTGTACATCCGGCGCATGGCATCCTCGATCTCTTCCAGCGTGAATTGCCCATCGCTGGCCTCGGCCAGGTCCCGGGCCAGTTCCCGTTCGTGGGTATGTAACTGCCGGTTGTAGGATTCCACTTGCCCGGCGATAAAGGCGCCATCGTTGACGTTGCCGCCGATCAGGGCGTGGAGCGCGATCTTTTGCGGGTCGCCTTCCTGCCAGAGGTGGTCGTTGGCGAGATCGCCAACGGCATGGAACAGGACTCCTGAGACCACGTGTGCGATGGCGCTCTCGACGCTGTCGCCGAGATGGGCTTCGAAGCTGCCGCCTTCGATGACAGAGCGTAGAGAGGCTTGGGGTGACGTGCTATCAAGTATTTTTCAGGGAGCTGACAACAATAATCCCACAGGTAAACCCAACCACCACTTCACTCCTTCCCCTTCTTAGCAGGATTATATTCATGTGGATTTTTTCGATAATAACAAGTATTGAATGTATCTATACTCCACCCAAATAAAAAGACTAGTACAAAGCCTATAGCCCAAATTCGATGCCAGCGTTGCTGTCCTGGCCCGTACCCCACAAGCTCAGCACTAAACAAACCATAGGCCCATTCACCTAGAGCCACGCTGTTCCATAACAAAATGGATGCTCCTATACACCAAGAGAAAAAACCAGCTTGCCTTTTTATATATGCAGCCCATGTCCATTTAGTTGTTTTCATTATGAGCCTCTATGCTTATTTCCGGCAAAGTGAAAAATGATGGTATATTACCAATCACGGTCTGTATGCCGCCCCCTATA
The DNA here is from genome assembly GCF_023507745.1 of Vreelandella olivaria. Taxonomy (GTDB): domain Bacteria; phylum Pseudomonadota; class Gammaproteobacteria; order Pseudomonadales; family Halomonadaceae; genus Vreelandella; species Vreelandella olivaria_A. The sequence goes on from NZ_JALPZO010000005.1 coordinate 956, forward strand.
AAATCTGAGGAGGGCAGAGGTACAGTCACAGTGGCAGGAGTGCCCAGATAAGGTAGGACAACTTGTCTTGGTATATCTTGCAGAAACCGGCTTGTTGCATTGCCAGCTGCAGTACCAGCACCGCTAGTTACTCCCCCCAAAAACATGCTCTGTCCCACCGACCTACTTTCATCATACATCCAATTCGTCGCTGACGTATGGGCACCGCCCGCCGCACCACCCACGATGGCATTACCGATAATACTGCCACTGGTCATCGGGCCGAGGACCAGACCTGTGCCGCCTGCGGCCAGCGTTT
>NZ_JALPZO010000006.1 GCF_023507745.1 Vreelandella olivaria
CCTAGATACCATCTCTCCTAACCAGTCACAAACAACCCATTAGGTGGTTTGCGACCGATATTCGGTTTGGGTCTTGAGGATGCCATAGGCGATGTGGATTAGCTTCCGCATCGCCGCCCCCAAGGCCGCCATTGTGCTCTTGCCGTTTCCTGTCAGCCGCCGGTAGAGCGCCGAGATATCTGGGTTTCGCCTCAGCCCTACGACGGCCGCCATGTACAGGCTCTGGCGCAGCTTCGGGTTGCCAGCTTTCGAAAGACGGGGCCGCATGCGCACGGAACTACCCGACTCCCAACTAACGGGCACAAGTCCCGCAAAAGCAGCAGCCTGCCGAGCGCTCTGGAACGCGCGGCTACGTAGCATCGCCAACAACCTGAGTGACACGGCGGGACCAACCCCCGGGATCGTTTGCAACAAGACCCGGTCCCGCTTTAAGCCAGGGTGCTGATCGAGATGATCATCGATCTGTTGCTGGAGGCGATCCCGCTCGCGCGTCAATGCCAGCAGGATGTCATCAATCGAGCGGAGAATATCGGTTGCCATGATGAACTCGGCTTTTTCCCGCCGGTTTCGCTCACGGTAAATGTCTTTGTCCATTGCATCGAGTCGCGCCGCCAGCGCCTTGAGCTTGCGCACTTCCTCAGGCTCTGGCTGCCAGCATTCAGGCTGTTGAGTTGCGCCATACCGTGCCAACACCACGCTGTCCTTCTTGTCCGTTTTGCCGCGTACCCCCAGGCTACGAGAGAAGTCACGTACCTGCGCAGGATTGAGGACATAGACCTGGACGCCAGCGGCATGCAACCAATGCGCGAGCGTTTCGTGATAGATACCAGTAGCTTCCATCAGGATGTGAAGCCGTTCACGCGGTTCGCCGGTCTGGTGCTCAAGCCATTCCAGCAAGCGGGGAAAACCCTGCCTGTGGTTAGTAAATACCCGTGTCTTAACCTTGCCGGTTGATACATCGCGCAGCCAGGCACAATCGAGCTTCTTCTTGCTGACGTCGATACCAATTACTGCCATGATCTCGTCGCCTTCCCTTGTTCGTGCAGCCTCACTCCGGTTCGGGAGGGGCTTGGATACCATTCAAGCTATCGAGATAGAGGGCATCAGGGGGCATAATCTAGGTTCCAGGCTGTGACGCCTCAGGCTTTGTGGATGCTCACCCTGATGCCAGGGCCTGCTGGTAGCTAATCAACAAGCCCGGAGAGACACAAGGCTTTGTC
>NZ_JALPZO010000007.1 GCF_023507745.1 Vreelandella olivaria
ACTGGGCCGCCACCCGGAACGAACGCGGCAACACATCACAGCCGATCCGCTTCCAGGGCCAATGGCACGATGAAGAGAGTGGCCTCTACTACAACCGCCACCGCTACTACGACCCACAGCAGGGGCGGTATATCAGCCAGGACCCGATAGGGTTAATGGGGGGAGACAACCTTTACCAATATGCGGCGGCACCAAATTTAGAAGTCGAGCCTCTTGGTCTCAGAGGAGTCTATGGATTAGGGGGTGGGCCTTATAGTCAGTCGAATATGGTGAGGAGAACAGCCGCTCCTCAAGAACTAAATAGCAGAACTGTCGCTATGGGAGCAGATGCTGGAGGAGAGATTTTTGGTGGCATATTCGGCTCATCGTTATCGATAGGTAGACAACTCGATTCTCGTGGGCAAGTCTGCGCGGTATCAACTGCCTGCACGAAGCTGGGTATTGGGGCTTATGCAGGAGCTGGGATAACAGGTGGAGCATCGATCAATGACTCTGTAGAAACGGGCATATCTGAGAGTTGGGGCTTTTTCATGCAAGGTGGTAGCGGTCTAGCTTCTGGAGCATCAGCCAGTTTCGGCAATGGCGCTTTTGGAGCTGCAAAAGGTTTTATGGGTGTAGGCACAGGGGGCCCCGCCGGAGTTCAATTTTGCCGCATATCTACTGTATGCCCTGAGGAGTCTAGCGAAAGTGAATAAAAATACCAAGAAAGAAACTATTATTGTAGTGCTAACTTTTGTATTTGGAATCCTAGGCTTTGAACTAGCATTCTATTTCGGTGCTGAGAGTTTCGGAAAATTTATATTATTTATAAGTATTTCCACTGTAATAATATTCGTAATTATTGGAAACATAAAGTTTTGGTTTGGCAAAAAAACTCACGATAAAGTAAAAAAATGAGAACAATTATGTCAGCCATCAACTGCAGCCAATTAGTTAGTTTGACCACCTCACTCTATGTAGCCCAGTAACACTAGCAGTTGAGCAGAGGCATCTATACAATGCTCTAGGCCACCACCCACTCGATGCAACTGCTCTCCCCCACCGGCGAACCCCGCTGGCAGGCCCAGCCCGACGACTGGGCCGCCACCCGGAACGAACGCGGCAACACATCACAGCCGATCCGCTTCCAGGGCCAATGGCACGATGAAGAGAGTGGCCTCTACTACAACCGCCACCGCTACTACGACCCACAGC
>NZ_JALPZO010000008.1 GCF_023507745.1 Vreelandella olivaria
CGTGCCTTAATAGCATGGCAGCGTTTTCGCCAACCCTCTGACAAACCAAGGTTTTTTCAACCTTATGCACCGCTGGCAACGCCATGCGTCCCCGGCAGCGGATGCGTACTTTACGGATTCGCTGCCGACTTGGCAATGCTTTTAGAGAGAAAAATTATCAAAAAGTTCAAATAAGCGTCACACGGGCGTAACGTTTTTTCCCCGCCTGGATAACGTAGGCCTTGCCCGTAGCGAGCATGGTGTCCTGAGTAACAACGTCTCCATCCACCTTAACACTGCCGTTTTTCAGCATGTCTTTGGCTTGGGCACTATTTTTGGTAAGGCCTGAACGGTTAAGTACAGCAGCAATCGGCGCTTGCTCACTACCCTCGAAACCCACTTCCACTTCTGGCAGGTCTTCCGGCAGTTCACCATCGGCCAGTTGGTTACCCGCCGACTTGTGCGCATTAGCGGCAGCTTCCTCGCCGTGGTAGCGGGAGATCAATTCGCGTGCCAGCTCCATTTTAACGTCACGTGGGTTCGCGCCCTGCTCCACACTCTGTTTGAGCGCATCAAGCTCTTCGTTGGATTTCAGCGAAAGCAGTTCGAAGTAGCGCCATATCAAACTATCCGGCATGGACACCAACTTATTGAACATAGCGCCTGGTGCTTCATCAACGCCTACATAGTTACCCAGTGACTTGGACATTTTCTGCACGCCGTCCAGGCCTTCCAGCAGCGGCATGGTGATAACGACTTGCGGCTCCTGGCCGAAGTGCTTCTGAATCTCACGCCCCATCAGCAGGTTGAACTTCTGGTCGGTACCACCCAGCTCAACATCTGCCTCCAGAGCCACCGAGTCATAGCCCTGAACAAGCGGGTAGAGAAATTCGTGGATCGCAATGGGTTGATTGGCTTTATAGCGTTTCTCAAAGTCGTCACGTTCCAGCATACGGGCAACTGTGCTTTGAGCCGCCAGCTCAATCATTTTGGCGGCAGTTAGCTCACTAAACCATTCGGCGTTAAAGCGGACCTCCGTTTTCTCGGGGTCAAGAATTTTGAACACTTGCTCTTTATAGGTTTCCGCATTCGCTTTTACATCTGCTTCTGTAAGCGGTTTGCGGGTAACATTTTTACCGGTAGGGTCGCCAATGCGGCCAGTAAAGTCGCCAATAAGAAAGATGACGGTGTGCCCCAGGTCCTGAAACTGGCGCATTTTCGTTAACAGGACACTGTGCCCCAGGTGCAGGTCGGGCGCGGTGGGATCAAAACCAGCTTTAATACGCAACTTACGACCAGAGGCCAGCTTCTTTCTTAGCTCGTCTTCTACCAGAATTTCATGCGTGCCCCGCGCCAGCAGCGCTAACGTCTGATCCACCTCACTCATCGCCTCTCTCCACGTAACATGCGCCCTTTAAAAGGGCATACCAATGATAAATAGCCGACGATGTTACCATGCCCAAAGGCCTTGGTTGAGCCTTCACATCGTTTTTGGATGAGTCACCTTATGAAAACACCTGCTGCCTCACTGCATTACTATATTGGCTTGATGTCGGGCACCAGCCTCGACGGTGTTGATGCTGCCCTGGTTGCTATAGCACCCGATACGCTCCCCAGGCTGGTTGCCACCCACGCGGAGCCCATGCCAAAAGCACTCCATGCATTACTGATGCATCTTTGCCATGCTGAACAAGTGAGCTTTGCAGAGCTAGCCGAGGCAGAAACCGCCTTTTGCGAGCTACAGGCAAACGCAGTAGCGATGCTGTTGGCACAGCAGGGTATGTTGGCCAATCAAATCAGCGCCATTGGCAGCCATGGGCAGACCATTGAGCACGCACCTTATGGTCACCATGGCGGTCCCGCCTATACGTTACAGCTCGACAATCCTAGCCTTTTAGCAGAGTTGACCCTCTGTACCGTAGTAGCCGATTTTCGTCGTCGCGATCTGGCAGCGGGCGGCCAGGCAGCCCCACTGGCTCCAGCATTTCATCAAGCGCTATTTGGGCAGGAGGAAGGTGAGCAGTTGATCCTTAACCTGGGCGGCTTTGCCAATGTGACCTGGCTACCCAGTGATCGCATGCAGCCTGTTATTGGTTTTGATACTGGCCCGGCGAATGTTTTATTGGATGCCTGGTTTGCCAAACATCAAGGCGGCCGATTTGACACAGATGGCGCCTGGGCAGCCAGCGGCAACATTAACCATCCGCTACTGGAGCGGTTGCTGGAAGAGCCTTTCTTTCACCAGCCACCACCACGCAGCACCGGGCGGGAGCTATTCCACTTAGCCTGGCTTGAACGTCGCCTAGTAGGTAATGAAACAGCTGCCGATGTACAGGCCACCCTTGCAGAGCTAACCGCGGTCAGCGTGGCACAGGGTATTCAGCAACTGCCCCTGTCCCACGAAAGCGCGACACTTATTAGCGCTGGTGGCGGTGCGCATAACGCCTACTTGATGTGCCGTCTCGCCTATCATTTGCCCAACACTATATTTAAGTCACCAGCGGCCTACGGCTGGCCAGAAGACTGGATTGAAGCAGGCGCCTTTGCATGGCTGGCTCACCAGCGTTTATGCCACCAACCGGGTAACCTGCCTTCCGTTACCGGCGCTTGCGGCTCAAGGGTATTAGGCGGCATCTATGCCCGCTAAACCAAGAGGAGCAACCATCCGGGTCTGTGCTCCGAGGAGATTATTCATCTTTTAGCGAGAGCACGCCTTTTGCCCTTGCCTGGGCATCTTCCAGGCTGATTACCCCCTCGTTTACCAGCTGAGCAAGGGAAGCATTTAGTGTTTGCATTCCGAGGTTTCCACCTGTCTGGATAGCCGAGTAGATCTGCGCCACTTTATCCTCACGGATAAGGTTACGTACGGCAGCGGTGGCAATCAGTATTTCATGGGCGGCCACTCGCCCACCTCCCTGCCGCTTTAACAACGTCTGCGAAATGACAGCTTGTAGCGACTCTGACAACATCGAACGTACCATCGACTTTTCTTCACCGGGAAATACATCAATAATCCGGTCGATGGTCTTTGCTGCTGACGTGGTATGAAGCGTACCAAATACCAGGTGCCCGGTTTCCGCCGCCGTTAACGCCAGGCGGATTGTCTCCAGATCCCGCAACTCACCCACCAAAATTACATCAGGGTCCTCGCGCAAAGCGCTGCGCAGTGCGCTGGCAAAGCTATGCGTATCACGATGCACCTCGCGCTGATTGATCAGACAGCGCTTGCTGGTGTGCACAAACTCAATAGGGTCTTCGATAGTTAAAATATGTTCAAACCGGTGATCGTTAATATAATCAATCATTGCGGCAAGTGTGGTGCTTTTGCCCGACCCTGTTGGCCCGGTGACCAATACAAGGCCGCGGGGCAGCATGGCGATCCGCTCGAAAACATCGCCTAACTCCAACACCTGCATGGAGAGCACCTGGCTTGGAATGGTGCGAAACACAGCCCCTGCGCCACGCGCCTGATTAAACGCATTAACCCGAAACCTCGCCACCCCCGGCACTTCAAAAGAGAAGTCCGCCTCCAGGTGTTCTTCATAGTCCTGGCGCTGCCGATCATTCATGATGTCGTAGATCAGCCTGCACACATCACTATTATTCATCGCGGGTACATTAAGCCGACGAATATCGCCATCAACACGTATCATGGGTGGCAGACCAGCGGATAGGTGCAGGTCAGATGCATTCTGCTTTGCCGAGAATGCCAGCAGTTCGGTAATATCCATCTTTTCCCCCAGCTGCGGTAAGGTGCTTGAGTATGACAGACATCGCGCTTCCCGAGTCACTCGGTTACTCATACGATCAGGCGCGTGAACGCCTCCACAAGGCCCTTCAGGATGCTGGCCGACCGATTAACGGTGCGGCACTGCTGGCGGTGAGCAAAACCAAACCCGCGTCAATGATTCGTCAGGCATGGCAACTTGGGCAGCGGGAGTTTGGTGAGAACTACCTACAAGAAGCACTGGATAAGCAGGCCGAGCTGTCTGATTTAGAAGATATCGTGTGGCACTTCATTGGTCCATTGCAGTCCAATAAAACCCGCCCGGTCGCAGAACATTTTTGCTGGGTGCATAGCATTGACCGCTTGAAAATAGCTCAGCGGTTAAGTGAACAACGCCCTGAGCACTTATCGCCTCTCAATGTTTGTTTACAGGTCAATATCAGCCATGAAGCATCCAAATCGGGTGTCATGCCCGAGGAGGTAAAGGCGCTTGCTCAAGCAGTCGCGACCTTACCCAAACTCCGGTTACGTGGTTTGATGGCAATCCCGGCACCCGCCGACGGCCTGGTAGCTCAGCGAAAACCGTTCTCGGCACTGCACCAACTATTAGTAGAACTACAGTCGGAGCTGCCAGAAGCACCACTGGACACCCTTTCCATGGGGATGAGCGATGATCTCGAGGCAGCCATTCTTGAGGGCGCCACTCTGGTACGGTTAGGCACCGCTATCTTTGGAGCACGCGGTGGTGTCTGATCCGTGGTGACAGCATCAGGCCTACACCTGAAAGAACATCGCCGCCAAGCGCGGCTCACTTTTCAACACAGGATACCCATATGGCGAGCAAAATCACCTTCATTGGCGCAGGCAATATGGCCAGTGCCATTATCGGTGGCCTGATCAATAGCGGTGTCGCCCCGTCAGACATCACGGCCACGGCACCTAATGCAAGCGAGCTGGAGGCATTGCATCAGCGTTTGGGGGTGCATACCCAGATCGATAATAGTGAGGCCGTTAAAGGTGCCGATGTGGTCGTACTTGCGGTTAAACCACAGATTATGCGCCCCGTCTGCGAAGCGCTTCGCAATAGTGTTCAACAGCAGCAGCCCTTAATCATTTCCATTGCGGCGGGCCTGGATACCGCTACCATTGACGAGTGGCTGGGCGGCAACACCTCACTGGTACGCTGCATGCCCAATACACCATCATTGGTAGGCATTGGCGCCAGCGGACTTTATGCTAACCGCGCGGTTAGCGATGCCCAGCGCAGTCTGGCAACGCAGCTGATGGAAGCCGTTGGCATTGTGGAATGGGTTGAGGAAGAGTCACTGCTTGATGCAGTCACTGCTGTCTCAGGCAGTGCTCCGGCCTACTTCTTTTTAATGTTTGAAGCCATGGAAGCAGCCGCTGTTGAGCAGGGACTTCCAGCAGCCACCGCGCGACGTCTGGCAATTCAAACCGCTCTGGGTGCCGCTACCATGGCTCAGCAAAGCGATAAAGACCCCGCTACGCTCAAACAGAATGTGATGTCGCCGGGCGGCACCACCGAACGTGCCATTGCGCATATGGAAGATGCGCAACTGCGCACCACGATTGCCGATGCCATGCAGGCCTGCGCAAAGCGTGCCCAAGCAATGGCCAAAGAATTAAGCGCAAACTAAGCACGATATAACGCAACGGAGACGCAAGTGATGGGCAGCCAATTGGGTAGCGCCGGATTGATGTTAGTTAACACGCTGATCAACATATATTTATTCCTACTGATGCTGCGCTTTTTGCTGCAGGCTTCGCGGGCGGATTACTACAATCCCCTCAGCCAGTCGGTCGTTAAGATAACCCAGCCCGTCGTTGGCCTGTTCCAAGGCTTTCTGGGGCCCGTTGCAGGGCGTTTTGATCTGGCAACGCTTGCCGCAGGCTTTGTGCTCAAAGTCGTCAGTATTATCGCGATTTTTATGGTGATTGGCTTAGGCATGCCCCCTATCGCAGGAGTGCTGATTGCAGGCGTCGCCGCGTTGGCTAACGCCATCCTGAAAATTTACTTCTTCGCCATGATCGTGATGATCATCCTAAGCTGGGTAGCACCGAATGCCAGCCATCCAGGCGCACTACTGGTGATGCAACTGGTCGAGCCTATCATCGCCCCCGTGCGGAAAGTGATCCCCCCGCTCGGCATGATCGACCTGTCACCCATCGTGGTGTTTATCGCCATTAACCTGGTGGATGGCCTGGTGGTGGGCTCGTTAGTTCGTGCAGCAGGCATGCCCGGCGCGCTCGTGGGGCTTTAATCACTCCTCGCCTGGCTATTTAGTTAGCAGTGCTTCTTTTCAGCAGGATTAACGTTTTCGATGCCTGATTCAGACACTCTTGCGTATGCTGACCGGCCGGCGGACTCCGTCGGCCTTGTCACACCTCACATCGCTAAGTTCGACACGCCGCTTTCGCTTGCCTGTGGCAAAGTGCTGCCTGAGTACGAACTCATTTATGAGACATACGGTACGCTGAACGCTGAGCGCACCAATGCGGTGTTAATTTGCCACGCGCTTTCAGGCCACCATCATGCAGCGGGCTACCATCATGCCGATGACCGTAAACCCGGCTGGTGGGATGCCCACATAGGCCCTGGAAAATCCATCGATACCAACCGTTTTTTCGTGGTGTCTCTAAACAATCTGGGTGGCTGCCATGGCAGCACCGGGCCGGTGAGCCACAACCCGGAAACAGGGCGCCAGTGGGGCCCCGACTTCCCCATGGTGACGGTCCGTGACTGGGTCGCCAGTCAGGCACGCCTGGCTGACTATCTTGGCATTGAGCGCTGGGCCGCTGCCGTTGGCGGCAGCCTTGGCGGAATGCAGGTTCTCCAGTGGACAATAACGTATCCCGAACGGGTGGCTAACGCCGTGGTAATCGCTGCCACACCCCGGCTTTCCGCCCAGAATATCGCCTTTAACGAGGTAGCCCGCCAGGCGATTCGCTCCGACCCTGAGTTCTTCGATGGCTGGTACGCCGATTACGACACCGTACCCAGGCGGGGGTTAAAGCTGGCGCGGATGGTGGGGCATATCACCTATTTGTCAGAAGATGCCATGGGTAGCAAGTTTGGCCGTGATCTGCGCAGTAACGACCTGAACTTTGGCTTTGATGTCGAGTTCCAGGTGGAGTCCTATCTTCGTTATCAGGGAGACACGTTCTCCACGGCCTTTGATGCCAACACCTATCTGCTGATGACAAAAGCACTCGATTACTTCGACCCGGCAGCAGCCCAGGCGGGGGACCTGGCCAGTGCGCTGGCTCCTGCTCAGTGCCCATTTTTGATCGTTAGCTTCACCACCGACTGGCGCTTCCCGCCATCACGCTCCCGTGAGTTGGTAGATGCGCTGACCCGTGCAGGCAAACCTGTCAGCTATGCCAATATCGACTCTCCCCATGGGCATGATGCCTTCCTGCTTCCCGAGCCGCGCTACCAGGCCTTGTTCAGCGCCTTTATGGGTAGGGTTGCCCACGAGTTAAATATCCAAGCAACGGGTAGTGAGGAGGCGAAGTAATGCGCGCTGATCTTGAACTGATTTATGACTGGGTACCTCAGGGTACCCACGTATTAGACCTGGCCTGTGGTGATGGGGCACTGCTGGAGCGCCTGGCTCAGGAAAAAAGCGTCACGGGGTATGGCTTGGAAATCGACCCGGCAGGCATTACCCAGTGTGTGGCGCGAGGCGTTAACGTCATTGAGCACAATCTTGACGACGGCTTGGGCAGTTTCTGTGACAACAGCTACGACCAGGTTATTATGACGCAAGCGCTGCAAGCCCTGCGCCGCCCCGATAAGATGCTGGATGAAATGCTGCGGGTCGCGGAAGAAGGCATTATCACCTTCCCTAACTTTGCCTACTGGCGTCACCGGGTGCATCTTGGATTACGCGGCTATATGCCCGTCTCCAAGTCACTGCCCCATGCCTGGTACGATACGCCCAACATCCACTTGTCCACCTTTAACGACTTTGAGCACCTGTGTCGGGAAAAAGGGTTGGTGATTGTCGATCGAGCCGTCGGTGTCGGCGACCACCGGGGGCACTGGACATCAAAGTGGTGGCCCAATTTATTTGGCGAAATCGCTATTTTCAGGGTACGCCGCCGTTAATACAGCGGCTTGGAAACAAGCACCGGAGGAGCACATCATGTTACGCCGCCTATTACTCAGCATGGCCTTTGCTGCAACGTTACTCGGCACACTGAATGCCCATGCCGAGCAGTTTGTACAGGTCGGTAACTACGATATCCACTACAGCGCGGTCAGCACCAGCTTTCTAACCCCGGAAGTAGCCCAGGCGCACAATATTCAACGTAGTGCTAACCGGGGTCTGGTCAATGTCAGCGTGCGGGAACGCATGGAAGATGGCAGTACGCGCCCGGTGAGTGCGGGTATACAGGGTTATGTCAGCGGCCTGACGGGAACCCAGGAGCCACTGAGTTTCCGCACGGTTCACGATGGCGATGCCACCTACCATTTGGCGCCGTTCACCATACGCCATGATGAGGCCATGCGATTTGAGATGGACGTACGCTACGATCGTAACTCGGCCCCTGAGACCATCAACTTCATGCAACGATTCTACATTGAGTATTAACCGCTCATACACGTACCGGTAGCGGGCGTGATAAGCGAACAGCTACCGGTCGGCCTGCCTCCCACTGCAACGTAATGCCATAGGCCAATACCTCCACCCCGGCCTGCACCGCCTCAGCCAACGCTGCCGCGTAGTCTGGGTCAATATGAGCAGCGGGCGCCACATCATGAATCCCCTCATGCGCAACGCAAAACAGTAACACTGCCCGCTCCCCCTGTTCAGCAAGCGCTTGCAACGCGTGTAAATGCTTGGTGCCCCGCACACTTACCGAGTCAGGAAAGTAGCCATGGCCATCCGCCTCTTTGAGCGTAACCTGCTTCACCTCAATATAGACTGCGCCACGCTCAGGGTCATCCAGGCGAAAATCCAGCCGGGCACCAGGGACTTTCACCTCACGTTTGAGGGTTTGATAACTGGCTAACAGCGCGATATCGCCTGCCTCAATCGCGGCTTCCACGATACGATTAGCCCGCCCTGTGTGTACCGATGCCATGGCGGTGGAGCCATCTGCCTGGGGCAGCTCAATCCACTCCCAGGTCCATTCCAGCTTACGCTTTGGGTTATCACTGGGTGAAAGCCATACCCGGCAACCGGGCACATTAACGGCTTTCATTGACCCAGTATTGGGGCAGTGGGCCACCACCTCCTGCCCATTATCCAGGCACACATCCGCCAGAAAGCGCTTATAGCGGCGAAGCAAAATACCCGGCTCAAGCCCCGTGTAGGCAATCATAGGCGGCTCACAAAACGGGCAATACGCACGATGGCGTCCTGGAGCCGCTCAACATCATTGGTGAAGGCAATGCGTACATGGTGTTCACCGCCTTCAACAGCAAAATCAATCCCTGGAGTAACGGCCACATTCTCTTCCAGCAGCAGGCGTTCGCAAAAAACCTGACTGTCGCGGCTATAGCGGGAGATATCCAACCACAGATAAAACGCTCCCTGGGGTGGCAGGTCCGGCGCCAACCCCAGCTGCGCCAACCCATCAAGCAACACCTGGCGGCGCTCTTTCAGCGTGGCACGGCGGGTTTCAAGAATATCCCGGCACTCAGGAGTAAAGGCTGCCAGCGCCGCGTGCTGTGAGGGCGTTGGCGCGGCAAGGAACACGTTTTGGGCCAGTCGGATAATCGGTTCAACCGCGTGCCCCGGCGCAACGAGCCATCCCAGGCGCCAGCCTGTCATACCGAAGTACTTGGAAAAACTGTTAACCACAAAGGCCTTATCTGACAGTGAGGTCGCTGATAAAGGCGCATCGTCGTAATTTAACCCCTGGTAAATTTCATCCACGATAACCTCACCACCTTTGGCGTATACCGTACTGAACACTTCCTTGAGAGCATCGGCACTTAGCGTATGGCCGGTGGGGTTAGAGGGTGACGCCAGCATGGCCAGTCGTGTGCGCGTCTTCCAATGTTGATTAATCAGCGTGGCATCCAACTGCCAGCCGCTTTTTCGGTCAACGGGAATAGCATCCACCTGCGCCCCGGCCAGGGCCATAAAGTGGCGGTTACAAGGATAATTGGGGTCCGCCATGATGACACGGTCCCCCGCTTCCACCAGTAGCTGGCTGGCCAGTAGTAAAGCCCCTGAGGCCCCGGGCGTCACCAGAATCCGGGCGGGGTCTACGGTGGCGCCAAAGTGTTCGGCATAGTGCCCAGCAATGGCCTCGCGTAGAGCAGGTAGTCCTGCCGCCGGGGTATAGCGCGTTTTGCCAGTTGCCAGCGCCTGTTGCCCAGCAGCGACAATGGGTGCTGGCGTGGCAAAATCAGGCTCTCCCACTTCGAGATGAATCACATCATGCCCTTCAGCCTCACGGGCCTGAGCCATTTCCAGTAAGTGCATTACGCGAAAGGGCGCAACATGCTCCACGCGGGAATTCCAGACCATAGCGGTTCCTTCACCTAAACAGTAGTAAAACGTGACACAGGTCGCACAAGCTGTAGGACCATAGTAGAAAGTGCGTTATTATGCTTGCAATGCGCTTAATTTTCAGCTAAACAAGCATCCCTTTGGCGTGAGATCGTGACACACGCTCATGGTCTATCAGCAGTCACATACGTAAGGGGCACTCCCATGCCAGTAGCGGAAAAGAAATCGGAAGCGTCCAAGTCCTTCACACCGTACGAGTCGGCACCGGGTGAAGAGTACATGAACGAGAAGCAGCTCGCGCACTTCCGCCAGCTGCTTCTGGATTGGAAGCAGGATCTCATGGAAGAGGTGGATCGTACCGTACGCCACCTGCAGGAAGATGCTAACAACTACGCCGACCCCGCCGACCGTGCCACTCAGGAAGAAGGCTTTAGTCTTGAGCTGCGCACCCGGGATCGCGAGCGTAAGTTGCTAAAGAAAATTAACGAAACCATCGAAAAGATCGATGAGGACGACTACGGCTTCTGTGAAGCGTGCGGTGTTGAAATCGGCATCCGCCGCCTTGAAGCGCGCCCCACAGCAACGCTGTGCGTTGACTGTAAAACCCTCGCTGAGCTTAAAGAAAAACAGCTCGGCGGTTAACTGTCGGCGGCAGGACACTGCACGCTATGATCAAATCCGGGCACCTTTGGGGTGCCCGTTTTTATTTGCGTTTTAATAAATACCGTTACTGGCTGACATGACACACACTTCTCGCTACCGGGGTCGCTTTGCTCCCACACCCTCAGGGCCATTACACTTTGGTTCGCTAGTGGCGGCCTTAGGCAGCTATTTAGACGCCCGAGCCGCTGGCGGGACGTGGCTGGTGCGGATTGAGGATATCGACCCACCTCGTTGTCCGCCGGGCAGTGACAACACTATCCTGCGCCAGCTAGAAGCATTCGGCCTGCACTGGGATGAGCCGGTACAGTGGCAACATAACCACAGTGAAGCCTACCAGCAGGCTCTGGATCAACTGATTGCCCAGGGATTGGCTTACCCCTGCAGCTGCTCGCGCAAACAGTGGCAGGCATTCTCGATTTACCCCGGCTGGTGCCGCAGCGGCGTACGTGACGCAACAAAACCCGTTGCCTGGCGGTTGCGCAGTGACTTGGCACAGCGCCCAATCACTTGGCATGATCGCCTGTTTGGCTTTCAGCAGTTTGATCCCGCCACCCTCGGCGATGTGGTGTTAAAGCGCAAGGATCAGCTGTGGGCATATCAATTGGCTGTGGTGGTCGACGATGCGGAGCAGGATATTACCGATGTGGTTCGAGGCATTGACCTGCTGGACAATACGCCCTGGCAGTGCCAAATCCAGTCAGCCCTTGGCCTGCCAACACCCCGCTATCTTCATCTTCCACTCATTGTGACCGCTGCAGGGCAAAAGCTCTCCAAGCAAAATCTGGCCCCGGCCCTGGCGGAGGAAACCCGTGGCATTCGCCGCCAGTTATTTAATGCCTTGCAGGTGTTGGACCAGTCACCGCCTGATACGCTTATTGAGGAGCCACCAGAGACCCAACTGCGCTGGGCAACGAAACACTGGTCCATTGCGCAGTTGTCTCCCACCGCCCACCGCCGCTTGCCCCAGGAGCCTTAACATGTACGTTTATCGCATCATGCTGTTCCTGGTGTTTGGTGGGTATCTGCTCTCCCCGCTACTGATGAATGGCTGGGGCGACCCCAGCGTTGCCTGGTATCGCCCGTTTGCCATTTGGGGAGGGTTAATCGCCTTAACACTGTGGCTGGAGCAAAAGAGGAAGTTAGATGAGCGTTGAGTTAATCAGCGTACTGCTCCTAGGCCTGGGCTATCTGGCACTGCTGTTTGGCTGCGGTATGGCCGTTGAGCGCGGCTGGGTTCCCGTGCGCATCACGCGCCACCCGATGGTTTACACCCTTGCTTTAGGGGTATACGCCAGTGCCTGGGCCATTTATGGCAGCGTGGAACTGGCTTCCCAGGCAGGCTTTGGCTATCTGGCCTACTACCTGGGCGCTGCGGGCGCTTTTCTGCTTGCGCCGGTTCTGCTGGTGCCCATTCAGCGCATTACCCGCACCTACCAGCTCTCCTCACTGGCTGACCTGTTTGCCTTTCGCTTTCGCTCTCGCTGGGTAGGCACCCTGGTGACGCTGCTTAGCCTGTTCGCGGTATTACCGTTACTGGGTATCCAGGTGCAAACCCTGAGTGATGCGGTACATCTGCTCACGGGTAGCCGCTTCAGCGCTGCCGTCGCGCTGCTGTTTTGTGGCGTGATTGCAGCGTTCGCCGTACTATTCGGTGCACGCCATAGCCACCACAACCGTCACGACACGCTACTGAGCGTGCTCGCGCTTGAGTCAGTGATCAAGCTTATGGCCATGCTGGGGTTAGGTGCGATTGCCCTATGGTGGGTATTTGACGGCCCTCAGGACCTGCAGCTATGGCTGGAAGGGCCAGGGTATACAGCCCAGGCGGCCACCCCTAAGCTTGAGGCTGCCCAATGGCGCACCCTGTTGCTACTGTTCTTTGCAGCAGCGTTTATGATGCCGCACCTGTTCCACATCACCTTCGCTGAAAGCCTTTCCCGCCATACCTTGCTTCAGGCCAGCTGGACGCTACCACTCTTTTTACTCCTCATGGCCCTTCCTGTTCCGCTGATATGGTGGGCTGCCAAATCGACGCACGAAACCATCCCCGTGGCGGCATATGCCGCCTACATGATGTCTGAACACTGGTGGGTGGGCGCGCTAGCGTTTTTGGGCGGCCTAGCTGCCGCCAGCGGCACCATGATTATGATTGCCCTGGCACTTTCCGGCATGGTGCTCAATCACGTAGTACTGGTCGCCCGCCCTCCCGAGGCACGCAGCGATTTATACGGCTGGTTATTATGGCTCCGGCGTGGCCTGGTGGTAGCGGTCATTGTGGGGGGCTGGCTGTTTGCTGAAAGTGTTGGCCGCCACCACTCTCTGACGAGCCTTGGGCTGTCTGCATTTGTGGGGATGGCACAGTGCCTGCCAGGCATGCTCGCGCTACTTTACTGGCCGGGAGCTAACCGCAAAGGTATGGTGACCGGATTGATCGGCGGGATCGTGATGTGGCTATGGGGACTATGGCTACCCCTGCTCTTCGATATCCCTATGCCAGCGATGCCCTTTACGCCGTTAATGCCGGTCGATGCGCCCCCCTGGTATAACGTCACGCTGATCTCCCTGGCGGTTAATATTGTGCTGTTAATCGTTATTTCACTCTTCACCCGCACGTCTGAAGGGGAGCGCTCTGCGGCTGAAGCCTGCTCGGTAGATGCCGTCATCCGGTCCAAGCGCTTACCGCTGGAAGCGGCAACCGCCGGTGATTTTTCGACCCATCTGGCCCAGGCGCTCGGCGATGAGGCCGCCAGCCGGGAAGTGGCCCGGGCCCTTAAGGCACTTAACTTCACTCCCCAAGAGCGCCGCCCTTACGCGCTGCGGCGTTTACGTGACCGAATTCAAGCCAACCTTTCCGGCCTGATGGGTCCCTCTGTGGCACGGGATATCGTGGACCGTTACCTGCCCTATCGCCATGACGATGCCCCTGTTACCGACGATATCCATTTTGTAGAGAGCCGCCTGGAAGCCTACCGCTCAAGACTTACCGGGCTTGCCCGGGAGCTGGACGGACTACGCCGCCATCACCGGCAGACGCTTGCCTACCTGCCAGTGGGTCTGTGCGTACTGGGCGACGACGATGAACTGCTCATGTGGAATCAGGCGCTTTCACAGCTATCGGGTATTAGCGGCGAAAGCGTTATCGGGTCACGCCGTGACAGCCTGCCCGCCCCATGGCCCACGCTGTTGGGGAGCGTGCTCCACGCCCCCCACACACCGCTCTATAAACAGGCTGTGTCACTACATGGCAAAGACTACTTCCTTACCCTGCATAAAGCCGTACTAAGCGGCCATGATAGCCGTGGCGGCAGTGTGATCCTGGTTGAAGACCACAGCGAAATGAAATGGCTGGAAGATGAGCTGGTCCATGCGGCGCGCCTTGCTTCGATTGGTCAGCTCGCCGCCGGGGTCGCTCACGAAATTGGCAACCCTATTACTGGCATCTCATCGTTGGCGCAAAACCTGCGCTACGACACTGATGACCCAGCACTACTGGAAACCGCCGACCAGATCCAACAGCTTACCCAACGGGTCACTAAAATCGTCAACTCGCTGGTGGGATTTGCTCATGGAGGACGTCCGACGGGGCCACTTCCCGTCTCTCCGGTATCGCTTAAGACTATTAGCGAAGACGCGTTACACTTGATCCACTTAGCTCGCTCGGGCGAGGATATCATCTTCACCAATGCCTGCCCGGACGATATCGCGGTACGTGGTGATTCCCAGCGCCTAACCCAGGTCATGGTTAATCTGCTGAGCAACGCCCGGGATGCCTGCCAGGATCAGGGAAGTATTTTGATTGAGGCAGGCACCCAGGCCAGCCATGCCTGGTGGCGAGTGACCGACAATGGCCACGGTATTGCGCCCAGCGTTAAGAATCGCCTGTTCGAACCCTTTACCACTACCAAACCAGCAGGCGAAGGCACCGGGCTTGGGTTATCGTTGGCGTACCAGATTATCAATGAGCATCAAGGCAAAATAGACGTGGCCTCGCCACCTCCCGGACAGCCTCGCGGCACGGCCATTACGCTCTGGCTACCGCTTTACCAACAGGATGATCTTTCACTCCATGCCCAGGATACTGATTGTTGAAGATGAAGCGATTATTCGCAGCGCACTAAAGCGCTTACTGGAACGTCACAGCTATACCGTGAGCGAAGCCGCGAGCGCTGAAGAAGCCGGTACCCTGCCACTCAACGAGTTTGACCTCATCATCAGCGATCTGCGCCTGCCGGGTGAACCCGGAACCACACTGATCAGCGCCGCCGCCCCTGCTCCGGTACTGATCATGACCAGCTATGCCAGTATGCGCTCTGCGGTTGACGCCCTGAAACAAGGTGCCGTTGATTATGTCGCCAAACCCTTCGATCACACGGAGCTGCTTGAAACTGTCGAGCGTATTCTGCATAAGCAGACAATGCAGCACGGCACGCCTCCTGACATCACCGATGAGGGGGGCGGACGCCAGACCATGATCGGTGACTGCGCCGCCATGCAGCAGGTTTATACCCGTATCCGTAAGACTGCCCCCGCCGATGTTACTGTACTGATACAAGGGGAATCCGGTACCGGTAAAGAGCTGGTGGCCCGTGCAATTCACCAACAAAGCAAGCGTGCCAACGCACCGCTTATCTGCGTTAACTGCGCCGCTATTCCGGAAACTCTCATCGAATCTGAGCTGTTCGGCCATGAAAAAGGGGCTTTCACTGGTGCCAGTGCCGCACGTACAGGTCTGGTGGAAGCCGCTGACGGTGGCACGCTCTTCCTGGATGAGATAGGAGAGCTACCGTTGGATGCCCAGGCGCGGCTGTTACGTGTTTTGCAAGAGGGTGAAATTCGCAAAATTGGCTCTGTCGAAACGCGCCATGTGGATGTCCGTCTCATCGCCGCGACTCACCGGGATCTTCGGGCGCTATCGAGAAGCGGCGAGTTCCGTCTGGACCTCTACTACCGGCTCAATGTGATGCAGATTGCACTGCCACCACTGAGGGAGCGCGAAGAGGATGTGCTGAAGATTGCCGATATCCTTCTGGAAAAAGCCTGCAAACGTCATGAGCGCCCAGGGCTGCGGCTCTCCAGAGCGGCACGCCAAGACCTGCAGGACTACCCATGGCCGGGTAACGTACGGGAGCTGGAGAATGCCCTTGAACGGGGGGTGATCCTCGCCGAAGGCCACCTGATCCACCCGGATGACCTGGGCCTGGGGCCGGTAGTAAACCGTCCTCCCACCCCCAGCAGCACCGCACCTACAAACGGGACAGAATCCACATCACTGCCTGGGGATGAGGAGGATCTGTCGCTGGAAGACTACTTTCAACACTTTGTGTTAGAGCACCAGGACCAGATGAGTGAAACCGAGCTGGCCCAAAAGCTGGGAATCAGCCGAAAAAACTTATGGGAACGTCGCCAACGACTGGGCATACCCCGCAAAAAAACAGCACGGCGCCCCGGTTAAGCGGTGCCGCTGGCAAATCACCGCACACCTACGACTAACGTATAATACACTGATTTTAATAAAAAATATTCAAAATAGCGTTACCTCACCACTGTTACCTTCCCACACAACTCGGCTTAAAAATCCACTAAATGCGGGTAACACTTTCAGCTTTCACGTGCGACCTGGCATTGCACAAAAACGCCAACTCCATGAAATTTATAGCTTATCCAACAAGTGGCACGACGAGTGCAATATTACTGGGTAAGAAAAATAAACTGGGCAGCGCGGTAAGTCGCCAACAAAAACAACAAGACACCGCCCCGACCTGAGCCAAAACAAAAACAACAGGGCCAGGCAGAGATAACAGCACCAACAAGAACAACAGGCTTGAGTCTCACTACTTGCTTGCGCCAGGCAGCATAAGCGCAGCGAACAATAACAACAGCCAGCAAGTGCCCAAAAAGGACGCGATGTACAACGGAGACTCTACGTACCAACAAGAATAATAGTAGAGCGTGTGTACACCCCCGGAGCCAATAACAATTCGCCGGGAGGGAAAAGTTCGCGGTTGGATTATTGTTTTGAATACGAGGCGGTCGGAATTGATCAGGTATTTATATCTACCGACTGCGGTGCGTATTCAGGGCGATGTGCCATCATGAATAAAAACAGCAGCATGGACGCTGATTGTCTGCTTTATAGGGGAGGCTAGCTTAGCCTCCCCTTTCCGCGTTTAAAGGTTTTGTTTTTTTACAAACCGACTTAGGTGCTTTGCAAGCATTGAGGGGTCGGCTACACTCAGCGACTTACCACCAAACTGCACGGTCACTTTTTCAAAAAAAACCCTGCGAGTCGATATCGTCGCATGTTCAAAGGATTTACCCGTTTCTTACATAGCCCGGGAGAGCAATTGAAACCCCTGCTCGATTCCCCAGAGAGCACCACTGATGCTCTCAGTCCCCGTATCATTCCGCGCTCCGAGCACCCTGTTTCTCGTCAGCAGATGAGCGACGCCGCTTTAAAGGTTCTCTATCGCCTGAACAGTGCCGGCTTTGATGCCTATCTGGTAGGCGGCTGTATTCGTGATGCGCTACTGGGCAAGATGCCTAAAGATTTCGACGTGGCCACCAACGCCACGCCGGAACAGGTGCGGGACTTATTTCGTAACTCACGCATGATTGGCAGGCGTTTTCGCATTGTGCATGTGCGCTTCGGCCGTGAGGTGATTGAAGTCACTACTTTCCGTGGCCAACCCCAGGATGAACACGGTGACCACATCGCCCAACAGTCGGATGCCGGCCTGTTATTACGCGATAACGTATGGGGCAACATCGAAGAGGATGCACTGCGCCGTGACTTCACTGTTAACGCGCTTTACTACAACATTGCCGACTTCACCATCCATGACTTCGCCAACGGTGCAAGGGATATTGAGTCGCGCACGCTACGTCTGATTGGTGACCCTGCCACTCGCTACCGGGAAGACCCCGTACGCATGCTGCGGGCCGTACGCTTTGCTGCCAAGCTTGATTTCACTATCGAGCCAAACACCGAAGCACCCATGTACGAGCTGGCGCCACTGTTGCTGCAAATTCCTCCGGCGCGGCTCTTCGATGAAGTACTCAAGTTATTTATGTCGGGGAATGGCTTAATCACTTTCCGCCTGCTGAGTCATTACAATTTATTTGGCATGCTATTCCCTGAAGCGGAAGAAGCAATGGCCGATGCAGCCTGGGCCGAAGAGCTGATTGAGCAGGCGCTTACCAATACTGACAAGCGCATTGCTGAAGACCGCCCGGTCACCCCCGCGTTTTTATTAGCCGCCTTCTTATGGGCACCAGTGGCTCATCGCCAGGCAGAGCTGGAGCGCGATGGAATGCCTGCCATTCCCGCCTTGCAAACAGCAGCCCAGGAAGTGGTTGCACGTCAGCTTCAGCACACCTCTATTCCCAAACGCTTTGGTATGCCCATGCGCGATATTTGGGAACTACAGGCACGCTTACCCATGCGGCGAGGAAAAAGAGCCTTCCAGACCCGTGAACATCCGCGCTTTCGCGCCGCCTATGACTTACTGCTCCTCCGTGAACAGGCAGGTGAAATACCGCGTGGCCTGGGAGATTGGTGGACTGCTTTCCAGCAAGGCGACGAACACGAGCAGCTCCGATTACTGCAAAAAGTTGGCAGCGACCCGGCCAGCCAGGGTGACCGCCGCCGCAAAAAACGCCGTAAACCGCGTAAAGCCGAACAGTGAGCGCCACCCATCATGCCCCGTGCTTATATCGGTTTAGGTAGTAACCTCGAAAACCCCGTCACCCAGGTACGTCAAGCGTTAATCGAGCTGAACGATCTTCCACTTGGCCGGTTAGTGGCGGCATCCTCGCTCTATGCCACCCCCCCAGTGGGACCGCAGGATCAGCCCGACTTTATTAACGCGGTGGCTGCCATTGAAACCCGGTTGTCACCACTGGCACTGCTCGACCAGCTTCAGGCACTAGAGCAGCGCCACCGCCGCCGGCGGTTGCGCCACTGGGGGCCGCGTACGCTTGACCTGGACCTGCTGCTCTATGATCAGCAAGCAATTAATCATCCACGTTTGCAGGTTCCCCACCCCGAGATGCACGAACGTGGCTTTGTGCTGATCCCCCTAGCAGAGCTGGTACGGGCCTTGGATCATCCGCTGACTCTGTATGAGCAGCCACTAGGCAGCTGGCTGGATGGTCTGCAACAAACCGAAATACACCGTTTGACCGACCAGAACATCACCGCTACTGCTACCATCTGACTCAAATCTCGACACCAGACCCACATTCAGGTAACAATTGCCGGTTACGCCACTTCGCGTTTGCAGGGATGCAGCGATAATAATGGTCGGCTGCCTAGAAGATGCCTGGAACATTAGCGCGCAAAGCACGTTTTCAGTCATCGGCCAAGCGGCATCGGCCCCACGTAGAAATTACGAGAGCACGCCATGAAAACCGTCACCCTGAGCACCCTGCAGGCGTACAAAAAAGCCAGTGAAACGTTCAGTTGCCTTACCGCTTACGATGCCTCTTTTGCCCATGCGGCGAGTACTGCAGGCGTTGATGTCCTATTAGTAGGCGATTCCCTGGGCATGGTCTTACAAGGGCATACCAGTACTCTACCCGTGACCATCGACGACATTTGCTACCACACCCGCTGCGCGGCGCGCGGCAAAGGGCATAGCCTGCTGATGGTTGATCTGCCCTTTATGAGTAACGCAACCACTGAGCGCTTGCTCGAAGATGCAGCCGCCTTAATGCGCGCCGGAGCGGAACTGATAAAAGTAGAAGGTGAAGCATGGATGGCCGAAGGTATCCGCGAGCTCACCCGCCGGGGCGTACCGGTATGCGCGCATTTGGGGTTAACACCGCAAACCGTGTACCAGATGGGCGGCTATAAAGTACAGGGCCGGGAAGCGGCGCAGGCCGAACAAATCATCAACGACGCCAAAGTACTGGTTGAAGCGGGTGCCTCGGTGATTTTGCTTGAATGTGTACCCGCAAGCCTGGGTAAAGCGGTCACTGAGGCCCTGGATGTACCTGTCATCGGTATTGGTGCAGGCCCCGGTACAGATGGCCAGATTCTGGTCATGCACGATGTGCTAGGCGTTACCAACGGCCGTACACCACGCTTTGTTAAAAACTTTATGGCGGACGCTGACAGTATCCAAAGTGCATTTCAGCGTTACCACGAAGCGGTCAAAGCCCGCACTTTCCCTGCACCGGAGCACTGCTTCTAAGCGATGCCCACGGTTTTAACGCAACGCCTGTGAATGACGACCACTCTCCTATGCGTACTTTGCGAGATATTAACGACCTCCGCAGCACTCTTCGTGCACACCGTATGCGCGGCCAGCGTATTGGGTTAGTGCCCACTATGGGTAACCTTCACAAAGGCCACCTGGCGCTTGTCGCCCGCGCACGCCAACATGCCGATATCGTGGTAGCCAGCCTGTTTGTGAACCCGATGCAGTTTGGCCCAGGTGAAGACCTTGATGCCTACCCACGCACTTTCGAGACAGACCAGACGCAGTTGACCGACGCAGGCTGCGATATTCTATTCGCGCCTACCGTCAGCGCCCTCTACCCCAACGGCCTGGACACCCAGACTCGTGTGCATGTTCCCAAGGTGGGTGAGGGCCTATGCGGCGCAGCACGGCCAGGCCATTTTGATGGCGTTTCAACGGTAGTCAGCATGCTCTTTCATCTGGTTCAGCCAGATATCGCCTGCTTTGGTGAAAAGGACTATCAACAACTGGCGGTTATTCGCAAACTGGTGAGCGACCTGCATATGCCTATTGAGATCATCGGCGTGCCCATTGTGCGTGCCGATGATGGTCTGGCCCTCTCCTCCCGCAATGGCTATCTAAGCCAACAGGAGCGCACCACTGCCCCCATGCTCTATCGCACGTTGTGTGAGCTGCGGGACGCTCTTGAGCGCGGAGAAAGCACCGCAGAGGTATTACAGCGGGGAGCCAGCCTGCTAACAGGTGCAGGCTTTACCCCCGACTACCTTGAGCTGCGTGATGAGACACTTGCGCCGGTAACCCCTGCTACGCGCAACGCCGTGCTACTGGCAGCCGCCACGCTGGGTCCTGCCCGGCTAATCGACAACCTCAGCGTACAGCTGCCCAACGCCACCTCTAGCCATTAAGCGGCGCGAGCCGTTCTAAGGAGTTTGTTTCCATGCATACCATTATGCTCAAAGCCAAGCTGCATATGGCCCGTGTTACCCATGCAGTACTGAACTATGAAGGCTCTTGTGCCATCGACGGCGACCTACTGGATATGGCGGGTATCCGCGAAAACGAACAGATCCAGATCTACAACGTGGAAAACGGTGAGCGCTTTACCACCTATGCCATTCGTGGTGAAGAAGGCTCCCGAATGATCTCCATTAACGGCGCGGCAGCCCATCTGGCAGCGCCAGGGCACCGCATCATTATCTGTAGCTACGCTCACTACTCGGATGCCGAACTTGATGGCCACCAGCCAGCGCTGGTGTATCTGCAGGAAGGTAATCACGTCAGCCATACCAGCAACGCAATTCCGGTGCAATTGGCATAAGCCCAATAACACGCTAAGCGTACAGGGTAACGGGCCGCTCATCGGCCCGTTTTTATTTGGCTAAAAAGCGTATTGCCGCAACGCACAACCTTCCCCTATGCTGAAGGGTAAGTCTGACAAGACACGGCTGACCAATAATGGATGGGCAGCAGAGTTTTCGCTGACCCACCGTCAAGCGGACCGTTCGCGTTACTTACCCAAGGAGTCCTCCTATGCAAGACGTGGTTATTGTTGCAGCTCGCCGCACCGCCGTAGGTAGTTTTGGTGGATCACTCGCTGGTATTCCCGCCAGTGACTTAGGTGCACTGGTGATCAAAGATATTCTCGCCTCCACGGGAGTTGCCCCGGAACAGATTGATGAAGTCCTGCTCGGGCAAGTGCTTACCGCAGGTGTTGGCCAGAACCCTGCTCGTCAGGCCGCCATTAAAGCGGGCTTACCCGAATCCGTACCAGCCATGACCATTAACAAGGTCTGTGGTTCTGGCCTTAAGGCACTGCATTTAGCAACCCAGGCCATTCGCTGTGGTGATGCGGAGATTATTCTGGCGGGAGGCCAGGAAAACATGTCGGCCTCTCCGCATATTCTTCCCAACTCCCGTAACGGCCAGCGCATGGGCGACTGGAAAGCCATCGACTCCATGGTTCACGACGGACTATGGGATGCCTTCAATAACTACCACATGGGCATCACAGCAGAAAATCTAGCCGAAAAATACAGCATTACCCGGGAGGCAATGGATGAGTTTGCCGCAGCGTCTCAGCAAAAAGCCGCCGCTGCCATCAAAGAGGGTAAATTCAAGAGCCAAATAGTGCCGGTGGAAGTGCCCCAGCGCAAAGGCGACCCCATCGTCTTTGATACCGATGAAAACCCGCGGGAAGTCACTGCCGACAAACTGGCAGGTATGCGTCCCGCGTTTAAGAAAGACGGCACTGTTACCGCCGGTAACGCCTCGTCGTTGAACGATGGCGCCGCGGTGGTCATGCTCTGCTCGGCAGAAAAAGCCAAAGCGCTTGGCCTGGTGCCTCTGGCTCACATTGCAGCCTACGCCAACGCCGGTGTGGACCCGGCCATCATGGGCATTGGCCCAGCACCTGCCACGCGTCGCTGCCTGGAAAAGGCCGGCTGGAGCCTTGATGACCTGGACCTGGTAGAAGCGAACGAAGCGTTCTCCGCCCAGGCACTTTCAGTCAACAAAGAGCTCGGCTGGGATACCTCAAAGGTAAACGTTAATGGCGGCGCCATCGCCCTGGGCCACCCCATTGGTGCTTCGGGCTGCCGTGTACTGGTGACACTGCTGCACGAGATGATCGCCCGCGATGCCAAGAAAGGCTTGGCCACGCTATGCATCGGTGGCGGCCAGGGCGTTGCGCTGGCGATTGAGCGCCGCTAAGTCGCACGTTTAGCCCAGCAAGCCGCCATCCCCCGTTACTAACGGGGGATTTTTTTAATGGATCAGCGGTGTTTTTCCCCCACCACACTGGCGGGTGTCCGCCATACCAACAGCGCTCCCAGCAGAAATAGTCCCGAGGCGGCCCACATTGCTATGGGTAAGCTGGTGCCATCCACAACACGCCCACCCACCATGGCGCCAAGGCCAATGGACATATTAAACACAAAGGCCATGAGCGCAGTTGCCGCCTCAGTATTGGGTGCCGCGCGCAGAATCCACGTTTGAATACTGACCGATACACTACCGAAGACAGCCCCCCATACCATCAACAGCATGACACCGCTGGTGGGCTGCACACCTAATAGCGGGAATACCGCCACGACCACCAGCAGTAGGCTGGGAATGGCCAGCACCGCGCGGTAAGGGTGCCGCCCGGCGAAGGCTCCGGCAGCGATATTGCCCAGGATACCCGCCGCCCCGTATAGCAGCAGTAGGCTACCCACATGGCGCTGTGCAACGCCACTGATCTCCTGCAGGATGGGGCTGATAAAAGTGTAGGCCGCAAAATGCCCGACGACGACAAACCCCGTGGTCAATACCGCGACCCGTACTCCCTGATTACTAAACTGCTGCGCCAATACCCGTAAGCGCACGGGCTCTCTGGGAGGCAGTGGTGGTAACCAACACCATAAGGCTATGGCCGTGAGCAGGCTGAACCCACCCAGTGCGCCAAATGCCACCCGCCAGTTGCTCAGATCCCCTAACAGCGTGCCCAACGGTACACCCAGTACCGAAGCGGCGGCTACGCCACCAAAAATTACCGTCATCGCTTTAGGCACCTGCTCCTGGGGCACCAGGCGCGGGGCAATACTCCCCGCAATCGCCCAAAATCCACCAATGCTGATACCCACTAACACACGAGCTGCCAACAACAACGCAAAGCTGCTCGCCATGGCGGATAGTGCACTACCGATGACCATGACCACCATCATCAGTGTGAGCATCACGCGCCTATCCAAACGGCCCACAGCCACCGGCAGCAATGGGGCTGAAAACGCCGCCACCACACCGGGCACCGTCACCATTAATCCTGCCATACCGGGAGTGACACCCATAGACGCCGCCACTTGTGAAAGCAGCCCAATGGGTAGCTGCTCCGCGGTCACCAATAAAAAAATGCCGATCATAACGGCCACTACCGCCCACCAGCGCGGCGTTTGCTCCTGCTCCATGGCACTCCTCTCTTTTCCTATGCGCTGCATAAAAACGACACCGCCCCCGCAGCCAGTGACTACGGGGGCGGTAGAACTAACGCACTGCTATTTAGCTAACGATCTCCGCCTCAGCAGCTGCAAACGCCGCTTTCTCTTCCTCAGTGATCTCTTTAATAGAGAGCTTCACCCGGTTGCGGTTATCAATATCCAGCACCTTCACAATCACGTCATCGCCTTCGTTTAGGAAGTCGCGTACGTTATTCACGCGCTCCTGGACGATTTGCGAGATATGCACCAGACCGTCAGTACCCGGCATGATGTTCACAAAGGCGCCAAAGTCAGCGATGCGTACCACTTTACCGTTATAGAGCTTACCGATTTCCGCTTCTGCCGTAATAGCCAGCACGGTATCAATGGCTTTTTTCGCGGCAGCTTTATCTTCCGCGTAGATCCGCACGGTACCGTCATCGTCCAGATCGATAGAGGCACCGGTGTCTTCGCAGATTTTACGAATGGTGGCACCGCCTTTACCAATAACGTCACGGATCTTGTCTGGATCGATTTTGATGGTGGCCATCGACGGGGCGTTTTCAGATACCTCGGTACGGCTTTGGCTGATCACGACATTCATCTGCTCAAGAATGCTGATACGTGCGTTGTGAGCCTGCTGCAACGCCGTTTCCATGATCTCTTCGTTGATGCCTTCAATCTTGATGTCCATTTGCAGGGCGGTGACACCCTCCTCAGAACCGGCAACCTTGAAGTCCATATCGCCCAGGTGGTCTTCATCACCCAGAATATCGGTCAATACCGCGTAGCCATCTTCATCTTTCACCAGACCCATTGCGATACCCGCGACCGGCGCTTTCAGCGGCACACCCGCATCCATCAACGCCAGGGAGGAGCCACATACGGACGCCATCGAGCTGGAACCATTGGATTCAGTGATTTCTGACACCACGCGAATGGTGTAGGGGAAGGCTTCTTCCGAGGGCAACATAGCCTGCACGCCACGGCGCGCCAAGCGGCCATGACCAATTTCGCGGCGCTTCGGGCCACCCATAAAGCCAGCTTCGCCTACCGAGTAGGGAGGGAAGTTGTAGTGCAGCATAAAGCGATCTTTACGCTCACCTTCCAAGGATTCGATCAGTTGCGAATCACGCAGCGTACCTAACGTCGCCACCGCAATCGCCTGGGTTTCACCGCGGGTGAAGATGGCAGAGCCATGAGTCTTGGGCAGCACACCCACTTCAATCGCCAGCGGGCGCACAGTGAAGTTGTCGCGGCCATCAATACGCGGCTCACCTTTCACCACACGAGAGCGTACAACACGCTTTTCAAGACCCGCAAACGCGCCTTTCACTTCATCGGCGCTAAACTTGCCTTCCACGTCTTCGCCATCAACAGCAGCCAACTGTGCCAGAGCTTCTTCTTTCAGCACGGCCAGGGCATCCTGGCGGGCCATTTTGTCGGTAATGCGGTAAGCATCACCCACCTTGGCTTCAAAAGCATCGGCCATGGCAGTTTTCAGCGCCACATTCTCTTGGGGCGGCTGCCACTCCCAACGGGGTTTGCCGGCTTCAGCCACCAGCTCTTTGATGGCGCTAACGGCGACCTGCATCTCCTGGTGGCCAAACAGCACGGCTCCCAGCATTTCGTCTTCGAGTAGCTCTTGAGCCTCTGACTCCACCATGAGTACGGCGTTTTCAGTACCCGCCACCACCATATCCAGCTCTGAAGTGTCCAGCTCTTCAACCGTTGGGTTAAGGAAGTAGCCTTGCTCTTCATTAAAGCCAACACGAGCGGCACCAATCGGGCCTTTGAAGGGAACACCAGAGATGCCCAGCGCTGCCGAGGTACCCAGCATGGCCGCAATATCAGGATCATGATTACGGTCAGTGGACAGAACGGTACAGATCACCTGCACTTCGTTCATAAACCCTTTGGGAAACAGCGGGCGGATCGGGCGATCGATCAAACGCGAAGTAAGGGTCTCTTTCTCAGTCGGACGCCCTTCACGCTTGAAAAAGCCGCCGGGAATCTTACCTACTGCGTAGGTTTTCTCCTGGTAATGTACCGAGAGCGGAAAGAAGGGTTGGCCTGGGTTCACATCTTTCTTTGCCACTACCGTACACAGTACGACGGTTTCATCCATGGTGACCATAACGGCACCGGTGGCCTGGCGGGCGATGCGTCCAGTTTCAAGAGTGACGGTGCTACGACCGTACTGAAACGTTTTTTTTACCGGATTCACGGCGACTTCCTTTAACATTAATATCTACTTGTCTATTCGTTTGGGTCGTTTTGACTCGTCACCATTCTAGGCGTTGCCGCGCCATAGGGCTACCAGAAACCCAAAATCGCCTGTTGAGGCGGCTAAAAAGTCGCTGAAATATGTTTTAGATAACGTTATAAAAGCACTCTGAAGCTAATGGCAACACCGGATGGGCCAGCATAATAGTTAATCAGGGATATTAGAGACGCCCCCAGGAACAACGCCTTGACTGGCGCACTATAAAAAAAACGGGCAGCTCGTAAGAGCTGCCCGTTTTTTAATCTTTGCCGGTAACGCTTAGCGGCGCAGACCCAGACGCTGAATCAGAGACTGATAGCGTTCGAAATCTTTACGCTTCAGGTAGTCCAGCAGCTTACGACGCTGGTTTACCATGCGGATCAGACCACGACGCGAGTGGTGATCCTGCTTGTTGGTTTTGAAGTGGTCCTGCAGGCCATTGATGTTGGCGCTCAGCAGTGCAACCTGAACTTCAGGGGAACCGGTATCGTTATCGCCGCGGCCGTATTCGTTGACGATCTCGGCCTTTTTCTCAGCGGTTAATGCCATCTGTCTCTCCAGTAAGCAATATGCCTAAAAATGAATGGGTGAGACCACGCATATTTGCAGTCTCAGTCGACTCTCTTCACGTACAATCTTCACGTACGATTTTCGCGCAAATCGTTACTTCCTTGCAACGTTTTACAGGCGAATTTACGAACAAGCGACGGTACTTAACAGCCGCTTGGGAGCCACTTCCTGTGCTCCTTTTACAACACCAAGGCCGATAAACGACTCAGCGTAATAAAGCCTTGCCAGCGCATCAGGCATTAACGTTCCGATGGACAAACTGGCTGACTGGCCGTGGGAAAGCCGACCATAGGCCGTCTCATCCACTGCCAGTGAAGGCAGATGTTCCACCAGCACATCCACAGGCATCAGCTCAGCCTCACGGGTGGCTTGCCCCGCCAATGCCTCAAGGGCGTCCAGTGTCCACATGCCGTCACCGCTAAAAGGCCCGGTTTTAAGCCTTCTCAACTGACTAATGTGGGCACCACACCCCAAAGCATGACCAATATCTTCGGCCAATGTGCGGATATAGGTACCTTTGCTGCAGCTTACTTCCAGTTCAAAGGCAGTGCCCTCAAACGCAAGCAGCCGCGCATCATACACGGTTACCCGCCGCGCTGCACGCTCAACCTGCTTTCCTGCGCGGGCCAACTCATAGAGCTTTTTACCCTGATGCTTCAAGGCCGAGTACATCGGCGGCACTTGCTCTATCTCACCACGAAAACGCGTCAAGACAGACTCAACATCCTGAGCGGTGAGGTCTGGCACCTCGCGCTGCTCAATCACGGTGCCTTCCGCATCGCCGGTGTCGGTGATCACCCCGAGTTCCACCCGGGTGCGATACATCTTGTCGGCTTCCAGCAGGTGCGCGGAGAACTTGGTGGCCTCCCCCAGGCAAATCGGCAGCAAGCCCGTGGCCATGGGGTCCAGCGTGCCGGTATGACCAGCCTTCTGCGCCTCAAACAGACGGCGCACTCGCTGCAACGCATGGTTGCTGGAAATACCTTTCGGCTTATCCAGCAACACGACGCCGTTAACCGGTAATCCACGACGGCGACGTGCCATCAGCGCGTCTCCTCACCATTGCTGTTTTCACTGCCGTCCTCGTCATGCTGCTGACGGGCACGGTCTGTTGAGACTGCTTCGTCAATCAGCGATGAGAGGTGCTGGCCGCGTACTACGCTTTCATCGTAATGAAAGCGCAGCTCGGGCACATGGCGCAGCTTGATACGCTTGGCAATCTGGCTTCTTAGAAAACCTGCGGCACGTTTCAGTACCTGAAGGTTTTCCTTGATTCGCTCGGGGTCCTGTTCACCCAGCAGGGTGACATAGATATCGGCATAGCCAAGGTCACGGCTTACAGTGGCACCGCTCACCGTTACCATGCCCAAGCGCGGGTCTTTCACTTCGCGCTGGATCAGTACCGCCAGCTCCTTCTGGAGCTGGTCGGCTACCCGGTCGGTACGCTTAAATTCGCGCATGGTTGCTCCTCGCGGCCTTACAGGCTGCGCTCGACCTTCACTTGGTCAAAGACTTCGATCTTGTCGCCGACCTGGACATCGTTGTAGTTCTTCACGCCGATGCCACACTCCATGCCGTTACGCACTTCCTGAACGTCATCTTTGAAACGGCGCAGCGATTCGAGTTCACCTTCGTAAATCACCACGTTGTCACGCAGAACACGGATGCGCTTGCTGCGCGAGACGGTACCTTCGACGACCATACAACCAGCCACCGCACCGATCTTCGGCGCACGGAACACGTCGCGTACTTCGGCCACGCCCACGATCTCTTCTTTCCACTCGGGGGCCAACATGCCGCTCATCGCCTGCTTGACCTCATCAATCAGCTGGTAGATGACGCTGTAGTAACGTAGATCAAGGCCTTCACGCTCGATGATCTCGCGGGCTGCTGCGTCGGCACGCACGTTAAAGCCGACCACGATAGCTTCAGAAGCCAGTGCCAGATTGGCATCGGTACCGGTGATACCACCAACACCGGAAGAAACAACCGCCACTTGTACTTCATCCGTGGAGAGCTCTTCCAGGGCGCCTTTGATCGCTTCCAGTGAGCCTTGAACATCCGCTTTCAGGACGATATTGACCTTGGCCACTTCGTCCTGGCCCATCTGGCTGAACATATTTTCCAGCTTGGCCTTCTGCTGACGCGCCAGACGCACTTCGCGGTATTTGCCTTGACGGAAGTTCGCCACTTCACGCGCTTTCTTCTCGTCGGCCACCACCATGAAGTCATCACCGGCATCCGGCGTACCATCCAGACCCTGAATTTCTACCGGCATGGCAGGACCTGCGGTATCCACCTGCTGGCCCAGTTCATTGGTCAGGGCACGTACACGGCCATAGTGCAGACCAGCCAGAACGATATCGCCTTTCTTCAGCGTACCGTTTTGCACCAGCACGGTAGCCACCGGGCCACGGCCTTTATCGAGGCGTGACTCCACCACGACGCCTTTACCTGGTGCAGATGGCACGGCTTTCAGCTCAAGTACTTCAGATACCAGTTGAATGGCTTCCAGCAGCTCTTCGATGCCTTCACCGGTCTTCGCTGAGACGTGCACAAACTGGGTGTCACCGCCCCACTCTTCTGAAATCACGCCATGCTGCGAGAGTTCATTACGAATGCGGTCAAAGTCGGCGCCCGTCTTATCAATCTTGTTCACCGCCACGACCATGGGTACTTCAGCCGCTTTGGAGTGCTCGATCGCTTCAACGGTTTGGGGCATAACGCCGTCATCTGCTGCCACCACCAGGATAACCACGTCCGTTGCCTTGGCACCACGGGCACGCATGGCGGTAAACGCTGCGTGGCCAGGGGTATCCAGGAAGGTCACGCCGCCGTGGTCATCTTCCACATGGTAAGCACCAATGTGCTGAGTAATACCACCGGCTTCGCCAGTAGCCACTTTGGCACGACGGATATAATCCAGCAGCGAGGTTTTACCATGGTCAACGTGACCCATGACGGTTACAACCGGTGAACGGGTGATCTCTTCGCCTTCATAGGAGATGCCTTCGAGCATTTCCGTTTCCAGCGCGTCATCTTTCACCAGTTTGACCTTGTGGCCCATCTCTTCCACAACGATGGCCGCTGTATCCTGGTCAATCGTCTGGTTGATGGTCACCGCGGCGCCCATGGTGAACATGGCCTTGATGACTTCGTTGGCTTTGATCGACATTTTGTCGGCCAACTCAGCAACACTGATGGACTCAGGGATCGAAACTTCACGCACAATCGGCTGGGTCGGCTTTTGGAAGCCATGCTTGCCATTGCCACTTTGGCTGGCACCACCGCCGCCGCCGCGACGCCCACCACGGCGTTCGGCACGCTTTGCTTTCTTGCCACCGCCACGTTTACGCTCTTCGCGATCGCCACGATCATCGTCGTCATCACGACCTTTCTTCTTCGCAGCAGCCTTTTTCGGGGGCGCAGTACGACGGTCCGTACGACCCTCTTTCGGCGGCGCAGGCGGCAGATCATCAGCTACCGGAGTGTCGTCGATTTCAAGCTCAGGTACTGCGATATCGGGTACTGCAGCGGCTTTGGCTGCTTGAGCTTTGGCCTGCTCTTCCGCTTGCTTGCGTGCGGCATCTTCAGCCGCTTTGGCCTTGGCTGCTGCGGCTTTCTCTTCCGCCTCGCGAGCATCACGGGCTTTACGCTCAGCTTCCGCTTCAGCCATATCGCCTACCAACTGACGCGGGCCGGAGTGCTTGGGCTCGGCGGCTTTCGGTTTTTCGTCTTCGGCACGCTTAACGTAAGTTTTCTTCTTACGCACCTGAACTTCAATGGTCTTGCCACGCTCGCCGGTTTTAATACGGCTGCGGGTTTTACGGGTCAGTGTAATGCGGTTTTTGCCCGCATCGCTATCGCCGCCACCGTGGCTTTTCTTTAGAAAGCTCAGTAGTTTTTGCTTGTCTTCTTCCGATACCGCATCGCTTTCGGACGCGTGCTTCAAACCAGCTTCTTTCATCTGTTCCAAGAGGCGGGGCACATCACGGCCCACCTTTACTGCAAAATCTTTAACTGTCATATCTGACATAGTGACCCTCCTCAGCCCGTGACCTGTTTACTGTGTGTTCGAATCCGATACGCCATCGCCTTCGAACCAGGGCGCACGGGCAGTCATGATCAGTGCCGCTGCGCGCGCTTCGTCCAACTCCTCGATATCGACCAGATCGTCGACAGACTGCTCGGCGAGATCTTCCATGGTAACAATGCCTCGGCTAGCCAGAATGAAGGCCAGGTGGCGCTCCATACCGTCCATTTCCAGCAGGTCATCTGCTGGCTGGGCACCATCCAGCGCTTCTTCCGAGGCAATTGCCATCGTCAGTAGCTCGTCTTTCGCACGTGCACGCAGCTCTTCTACCAACTCTTCGTCGAACTCTTCGATTTCGAGCATTTCTTCAAGCGGCACGTAGGCAACTTCTTCCAGGGTAGTGAACCCTTCTTCTACCAGCAGGCGGGCAACATCCTCGTCCACTTCCAGGTGCTGAACGAAGGAGTCCACCAAACTATCGATTTCCTGCTCACGCTTGGACTCAGCCTCATCTTCGGTCATGACATTAATACGCCAGCCGGTAAGCTCTGAAGCCAGGCGCACGTTCTGCCCACTACGACCGATGGCCTGGGCCAGGTTATCTTGCGCAACCGCCACGTCCATGGCGTGAGCATCTTCGTCAACCAGAATAGATGCTACATCGGCAGGCGCCATGGCATTAATCACCAACTGCGCGGGATTGTCATCCCACAGCACGATATCCACACGCTCATTCTGCAACTCGGAAGAGACAGCCTGCACACGTGAACCACGCATACCAACACAGGCACCGACAGGATCAATGCGGCGGTCATTGGTTTTAACAGCGATTTTGGCCCGGGAGCCTGGGTCACGCGCAGCGCCTTTAATTTCAATCAGTTGTTCCGCGATTTCCGGCACTTCAATCTTAAACAGCTCAATAATGAAGGCAGGACTGGTACGCGACAGCTGTAGCTGGGCACCACGGGCATCCGGGTCTACCTTTACCAGCAGCGCGCGCACGCGTTCATTCATGCGGTAGCGTTCACCGTGAATCATCTCATTGCGCGGCAGGAAGGCCTCGGCGTTTTCGCCAAGATCAATAATCAAGCCGTCACGGGTGGTCTTTTTCACAATACCCGCTACCAGCTCACCTTCACGGTCCGCGTATTGGCGCACCACTTCGGCGCGCTCGGCTTCGCGAACCTTTTGCACAATGACCTGCTTCGCGGTTTGCGCGGCAATACGGCCAAATACTGCGTTTTCAATTTTCTGCTCGACAACATCGCCTAATTTGAGTGGCGGTTCGCGCTGCTCGGCAATGCTCTCTTTGATCTCGTAATCAGGGGTTTCGAACTCGTCATCTTCAACAACGGTCCAGTAGCGGAAGGTATCGTAATCGCCTGTCCGGCGGTCAATCCGCACCCGCACGTTGGCTTCTTCATTCTCAAAACGCTTGCGTGACGCGCTTGCAAGAGCGGCTTCTACCGCTTCAAAGATAACATCACGGGGAACGCCTTTTTCGTTGGAGATCGCGTCCACGACCATTAAAATTTCTTTACTCATGCGTCTGCCTCGCCAGAAAACCTGTCCTTTTGTGCATCACCCGGCAAACCTGCCGGAAGCCGCCACCCGTTTTAATTGTCGAACTGCGGGACAATTTGTGCAGAATCGATGCTTTCAATAGGAAAGCAGTACTCTTCGCCATCCAGTTGAAGCAGCACCTCATCACCCTCAACTCCCGCAAGCAGCCCCTGGTATTTCCGCCGCCCATCAAAGGCAACGCGTAGTTTTAGCGCGACCTGATGACCTTGATAACGGATGAAATGATCCAGGGTATATAAGGGGCGTGCCATACCTGGCGAAGAGACTTCCAGCCGGTATTCACCGGGAATAGGGTCTTCTACGTCCATAACGGCACTGACTTGGCGACTGATATCAGCGCAGTCTTCAACACTGACACCGCTTTCACGTTCGATGTAGATCACCAGTCGCGAATGTTTGCCCTGGGAAACATGGTCGATACCCCACAGTTCAAAGCCCATGGCGGCAACGACAGGTTCGATCAGCGCGTGAAGCGCAGCGTGTTTTGTGGCCACAGACAAAGCTCCTATAGCCGTTGCATCAGGCACCTGGCCAGGAGTCATAAGAAAAGCTAGGTGGCTGATTGGCGTTACCCGGAAATGTGTCTCTGGCAACCTGGATATCTAACACTGCACACGACATCCACTCATGAGACACGCTTGGCTCGTTAAAGCTGTTGACAAAAAAGCTACTAACAAAAAGCCCCTTCACAGGAAGGGGCTTTTCGAAAGAAACCTGTAATACCATTTTAGCAACATGCGACGTATCTTTCCCGCCAACCCAGTCACTCAATAATGATCGCGACCAAGCTACTTTACATGCCACCAGATAATGGTAGCGGGGACCGGATTTGAACCGATGACCTTCGGGTTATGAGCCCGACGAGCTACCAGACTGCTCCACCCCGCATCAATCTAGGTCGACGATAATAGACACTTGAACCGCTTACGTCAAGTACTGTTTTCGTCTGTGCCAATCCCGATTTTCTTGACAAAAAACTCTGGAAAGCTGGCGTACCAGCGAAACAGATGGTGCCGAAGGCGGGACTTGAACCCGCACGACCATACGGTCACTACCCCCTCAAGATAGCGTGTCTACCAATTCCACCACTTCGGCATCAGGGGAGGCTAAAGAAAGCGACTTCAATAACTTACTCACTGCTTTCCTCTAGCACTGGCGCGGTATTATCCATACTTGCAGGACCGTCGTCAAGCGTTGGAATATTGCGCTGCTGTTCAATCAGGCGCGAGTCGGGAATACCTGCCTCGGGCGCCTGGCCCGCCTGAGTGGCAAAGTAAGCCAGCGCCATGGAGGTAACGAAAAAGCCCGCCGCCAAAACAGCCGTAGTGCGTGATAGAAAGCTACCACTTCCCCGAGAACCGAAGACCGTTTGTGACGCCCCTCCACCAAAGGCAGCGCCCGCTTCGGCACCTTTACCCTGCTGAAGCAGGATGAGTACAACCAGGGCGACCGCAATCACCACATGAACCATAAGAATTGCAACTTGCATGGAGTTATCCTGCTGACTGACAAATGGCGTAGAAATCGTCGGTTTTGAGCGAAGCACCGCCCACTAAACCGCCGTCGATATCCGGCTGTGCGAGTAACTCAGCCGCATTGCTTGCATTCATGCTGCCGCCGTACAGCAGTTTAAGCTGCTCGGCAAGCGAAACATCAAACCCAGCCTGATAGGAACGAATACCCGCCATCACTTCCTGGGCTTGCTTAGGCGTTGCTGTCCGCCCGGTGCCAATCGCCCATACGGGTTCATAGGCAATCACTATCTGCAGGCGCTGCACAGGCTCTAAACGTGCCATTGCATGCCCCACCTGACGTAGCACAACGTCCATGGTACGCCCCGCATCGCGCTCTTCAAGGGTTTCCCCGACGCAGAGAATGGGCGTCAACCCAACATCAAGGGCAGCCACCAGGCGGTTAAACACCTGAGCATCGGTCTCCTGATATAGCTGGCGACGCTCAGAGTGGCCT
Source organism: Vreelandella olivaria (assembly GCF_023507745.1). GTDB lineage: Bacteria > Pseudomonadota > Gammaproteobacteria > Pseudomonadales > Halomonadaceae > Vreelandella > Vreelandella olivaria_A. Next base: position 34,435 of record NZ_JALPZO010000008.1, read on the forward strand.
ACCAGCACGTAAGTCACGTCAAACTCTTTCAGCATACGGCCGCTAATTTCCCCCGTATGCGCCCCAGAGTGCTGAGGATTGAGCGTTTGCGCCCCTAACTGCAACGGCGTGTTCTGGAACGCATGACGCGCGGCATCCAGGTAAGGAAACGGCGGAATCACGACAACATCAATATTCGCAGGCAGCGTGGCTGTCGCGAAAGTGTCTCCAAACGCGTTAATCAACGCCGTAGAACCGTTCATTTTCCAGTTACCGGCAATTAATGGCGTACGCATTGACTATCCTCACTCAAGGTGGAGCGAAATGGTATAGGAGCGGCCTTGTCAAGACAACCGCTGTTGCAAGCACAGCTGGGTTTCTTGAGCAAGTTAGTTGAGCAGGGCCTGCACTTGATCGGCTACCGTATGCGCCAACGAATCCACATCCAGGTGGGCTCGCCCTTCCACCATCACTCGAATTAATGGCTCGGTACCGGATGGTCTGAGCAGCACACGACCCTGATCACCCAGTTGTTCTTCCAGTGCGGCAACCGCCTGCTGTAGAGGTTTAGATGCCACTATTTCCTTTGCGTTCGCTCCGGCGGGCAAGCGAACATTCACTAATGACTGGGGCACTTTCTCCAGCCCTTTAAGCAGCACAGGCAGCGTCTTTTGCTCACGCATCATAAGTGCCAGTACCTGCAGCGCTGAGACAACCCCATCACCGGTCGTCTGTACGTGCCCACAAACGATATGGCCAGATGCCTCGCCTCCCAGTTCCCACCCATTAGCGGCCATCATCTCCATGACAAAGCGATCGCCTACTTTGGCACGCTCAAACGGGATGCCCAGTTTTTCCAGGGCCATGGCCAGGCCAAAATTGCTCATCTGGGTGCCCACAACACCACCGGCTAACAGGCCACGTTCATGCCGATCCCGGGCAATCAGGTAGAGGATATCGTCGCCATCCACTTCACGGCCATCAGCATCCACCAACAGCACCCGGTCACCGTCACCATCAAAAGCGACCCCCAAATCAGCCCCCTGCTGAATGACAGCCGCCCGCAATGCGGCGGGATGGGTAGAGCCTACCTGATGGTTAATATTTAACCCGTCGGGAGCAACGCCAATCACCCGTACATCAGCCCCCAGCTCACGAAACACATTGGGCGCGATATGGTAGGTAGCCCCATGGGCGCAGTCCAGCACAACTTTCAGTCCATGCAGGCTCAGCCGGTCGGGCAGTGTTGACTTACAAAACTCAATATAGCGACCGGCGGCATCGTCGATACGCGTTGCCTTGCCCAACTGAGCAGCCTCTGCCGTCGTGAGCGGCGCCTCCAGCATCGCCTCAATACGATCCTCGATCTCATCGGGTAGTTTTTTGCCTTCTGCTGAGAAAAATTTGATGCCGTTATCGTCAAACGGATTATGGGACGCAGAGATCACAATGCCAGCATCGGCCCGGAAGGTACGCGTCAGATACGCAATGCCAGGCGTCGGCATGGGCCCCAGCAGAGAGACATCAACGCCCGCTGCTGAAAGGCCGGCTTCCAGCGCGGATTCAAACATATAGCCGGAAATACGCGTGTCCTTACCAATCAACACCCGTGTGCGGCCTTTTTCACGGCGCAGCACCTGGCCTGCCGCCCACCCCAGTTTGAGCATAAAGTCAGCGGTAATCGGCGATTGCCCCACAGTGCCACGGATGCCATCGGTGCCAAAATAACGTCGCGTCATGCATTGAACTCCTTATTCAGCGTCAGCTCGCAGCCCTCCTGCAGCACCGCCCAGGCCATATTAACGGCATCCACCGTTGGCCCCACATCATGGACCCGCAAAATATTCGCGCCTCGCTCAACGGCCATGGCCGCCAGCGCCAGCCCCCCGGCCAAACGCTCTTCAACCGGGCGACCCAATACTTTACCAATCATACTTTTACGGGACATGCCCACCAACAGCGGTAGCTCCAACACTTGTAAAGCATCCATATATTTCAGCAAGCGCAAGTTATGCTCGACGGTTTTGCCAAAGCCAAACCCGGGATCAATCAACAATCGGCTGCGTCGCAACCCCGCCGCTTCGCATGCCGCTATGCGCTCGGCCAGGTAGGCGGCCACAACACTTTCAACCGGCTGATCATAACGGGGAGACTGTTGCATATCCTGGGGTTCGCCCTGGCGATGCATCAGGCAGACAGGCAGGCCGCTGCTGGCCGCTGCGGCCAGTGTGCCTTCACGCTCCAGCGCCCGCACATCATTAATCATCCCTGCCCCCAGCGCGCCGGCTTCACGCATTACGGCAGAACTACTGGTATCCACTGATACCAGGGCGTCCAGCTCGCGCACCAGTGCTTCTATCACTGGGGCAACGCGATCCAGCTCTTCCTGCTCAGTGACCGGATGGGCGCCGGGGCGAGTTGATTCCCCGCCCACGTCAATCATCGCAGCCCCTTCTGCCAACATGCGCTCGCCATGACGCAGCGCATCGTCCACAGCGATATGCTGACCGCCGTCAGAAAACGAATCGGGCGTTACATTCAGGATGCCCATCACGCGGGGAAAGGAAAGATCCAGTAAGTGACGTCCACAGCGCAGTTGCTGAGCCGCGCCGCCTGGAGTTTGGCGCATGGAGATGTCGGCATTTGTTGTCATACAGGCGTCCGATGAGCAAATGGGTAAAAAGCTATTGACTGTAAGGATAACAAAAGGCGCCCCGGATTGGGGCGCCGCAGTCAAGGCAGTTGTGTAAATGACAGCACAGCTACGCCCTAATCCACCGGTTTATCGTAAAGATAGCAGGCCACCTCATGCTCTCGGGCAATTAAACGGCGCGTTGGCGATGCCTGTGCGTCAAACTGGACGCTCAGATAGCCGTTCTGTACCTCTACCCGAGCCGCCTGCCAGAAGGAGGGATGCTTGGCAGAGAGTATAGCGTTAAGCTCATCCTGGGCAGTGGCCTCGCTGGCCCCTTCAGCCAGTGCCAGCCGGGCTGTCAGACCCACCACATTGACGCTGGCCAAGTGATTGATAGCATTCCCTCTGATGCGCCATTCACTGAAAGCAGTGGCCACATCACGCCCCTCCCAGCCACAGTGCGCCAGCGCCTTGGGACAGCGGGTATGAAAGTGGCAACCATTGGGTGGTTCAACGGCGCTGGGAATTTCGCCGGCACTCTCCAGGGGCGCCTTCACCACGGCAGGATCAGGCTCAGGGCTGGCATCCAGCAACAGTTGCGTATAGGGATGCTTGCGTTCACGAATCAGGGTATCCGTAGGGCCAACCTCTACAATTTCACCCAGATACATAATGGCCGTACGATCCGCCACGTAACGGATCGTAGGCAGGTCATGGCTGACGTAAACGAAGGAAATACCCAGCTCATTACGAAACCGGCGCATCAGATTCAATACACCAGCACGAATTGACACATCCAGCATCGATACCGGCTCATCCGCCACCATAAAACGCGGCTCCAACACAATACCACGTGCAATGGCTACCCGCTGCCGTTGGCCTCCCGACAGCTCATGGGGAAAGCGCTCCTGGTAGGCGCTGGCGGGTTTAAGCCCGGCCCGCTCCAACGATTCCACCACCCGCCGCTCCAACTCATCACCATCGGCTAAGCGGTGGATAATCAGCGGTTCTGCCACGATATCGTGAATGGTAAAGCGCGGATTCAACGTCTGATACGGGTCCTGGAAAATCATCTGCGCACTGCGCCGGAACGCTTTAAGTGCAGCGCCCTTAAGGGCGGCGATATTCTCGCCATCGAAACGAATTTCACCTGCGGTCACATCCTGCAGTCGGACCAGCATCTCTCCCGTGGTGGTTTTGCCCGAACCTGACTCACCGGCAAGCCCAAGAATCTCGCCCTCACGCAATTCAAAGTTGATACCATCGACAGCATGAACCTTACGCTCCTGGCGACGGCCACGCAGTCCTTCGAAGAACCCCTGCTCAACCGGGAAGTGTTTCTTCAGCCCTTCCACTTCAAGCAGCGGTGTCTCGCTCATGCGACGCTCCAAACTTCCTGCTCCTTGCACCTGCTCACCAAGGCGCTCACCGGCAATCTGCCAGGTATCGTTTCGGGCAGCACGCTGACGGAAGTCTTCTGTTTGATCAGGATAGTGACACGCCGCATGCCGCCCTTCACCCACCCATGCCAATGCTGGCACCTCTTGGCGACAGCGTTCGGTCGCGAAAGGGCAGCGCTCGGCAAAGCGGCACCCTGGCGGTGGACTGAGCAGATTAGGCGGGCTGCCTGGAATTGAGATCAACTCCCGCTGAGCACCTTCCAGGGTGGGAAACGCATTGGTCAGGCCCATGGTATAAGGGTGGAAAGGCGTCGCAAACACCTTCCGCACCGGCCCCGTTTCCATGATATGGCCACCGTACATCACCGCTACGCGGTCGCAGGTTTGCACGACGACAGAGATATCGTGGGTAATAAATATCAACGCCATGCCACGTTCACGGCGCAGTTTGGTCAGGCGCGACAAAATCTGCGCCTGAGTCACCACATCCAGCGCCGTTGTCGGCTCATCGGCAACGATCAATTGCGGGTCCAGGGCCAGCGCCATGGCAATCACAGCGCGCTGTTTCATACCGCCACTCATCTCATGGGGGTACGCGGACAACCGCCCCGGATCAATCCCCACATCCCGAAATAGCTGCTCAGCGTGTGCCCAGGCTTCTTTGCGGTCAATTTTCCGGTGGGCACTCATTGCCTCAAGTATCTGATCTCCCACGGTATACACCGGGTCCAGGGCATTCATCGCTGCCTGGGAGATCCAGGCAATCTCGTCCCAACGCACCTGGCGCATGGCTTCTGGATCGAGTCCTAACAGGTCCCGGCCTGCAAAGTCGATACGTCCTCTTGGCACCTGTCCATTGGGCGGCAAAAGGCGCAGCATCGCTTTGGCAGCAGTGGTTTTGCCGCAACCTGACTCGCCCACCAGCCCCAGCGCTTCTCCAGGCGCAAGGGCGAAACTCACGCCATCCACGGCCTGAACAGGGCCAGCTCCGGTTTGATAATGAATGGCCAGGTCGTCGACCGTTAATAGTGGCTGTGTAGTCATCGGCGTGCCCTCAATCGCGGGTTAGCTACCAACTCAAGCGAGCGGGAGATGAAAAACACGGAGAGCACCGTGATCATGATTAACAGTCCCGGCGGCAGGTTCCACCACCAGGCTTCGCGCCAGGCTCCTGATAAGCGCGCGTTATGCAGAATGCCGCCCCAGGAGATCGACTGGGGTGGCCCCAGCCCCAGGAACGATAAGGTCGCTTCCGCAATAATCGACACCCCAACGATAATTGCCAACTCAAGGAAGACCAGCGGCATCACATTGGGAAAAATATGCAGATACATAATGCGCAGGTCGGACGCCCCCGCCACCCTGGCCGCTTTAACAAAGGGACGCTCGCGCAGGCTCAACACCTGAGAGCGAATCAAGCGCGCCACGGTACGCCAGGTAAGCAGCGAAACCGCCAGGATCACAATGAACAGGCTAGGCTCAAACAGCAGCACCAGAATCAACGCAAAGGGTTCAAAGGGGATGCCATACATCACATCCACGGTACGCATAAGCACCGTCTCGGTGCGCCCCCGGAAATACCCGGCAACAAGCCCCACATTGGCGCCGATCAATACCACTAACGTGGCCCCCAGAAAGCCCACCAGCAGCGCGATCTGGGAGCCGTGGATATTTTGACTGAACAGATCACGACCCAGGTGATCGGTACCGAACCAGTGCTCGCCCGAGGGAGGTGCCAGGCGATTCACGAAGCGGTCGGAACCAATGGCGAAATAATGCTCATCGGTGACCATCAGCGCGCGCAAATGGCGCTCTTCGCTGCTGGGCACCAGCCGCCAGTCGGCTCCCGGCTCGCGTTCAAAGATGATACCACTACGCCCCACCGCGAACGCATGCCCCTCATCGGTGATCCAGCCTGCACGGATGGCACGTGAGTCCGGGGCGTTTTGGCTTTGCCAACGGGCACTGGCATCCTCACGTATGAGCAGTGTGCCCCGCTCCCCAACGATCAGCCCTGCGCCACTATCAGCAAAGTGAATATGGTTTAAGGCACGATTACCGGGCAACCGCTCCAGGCTCACGCTGTCATCTTCAGGATCGAGCCGCAGTGCCAGGCCCCGGTCTCCGACCACCCAGGCGCTGCCATCCACATCCAGCGCCACCGCATTAAGGTCAAAACCACGCCCCACAGGGCTTGCCAACGTTTCAACCTCGCCACGGGGGAGATCAAGGCGCCAGATCACTTCACCCCCGCCCACCAGCAGGGCCGTACTGTCATCAAGCCATACGATACCGTTAATGCCCATTGGTTCGGGCATATCGTAGGTTCGCCAGCTATCATCCGGCGTCCACAGTGCGACGGTACCCCGCACGCCCGCCACCAGGGTGGCACCATCCTCGCGGATATTGACTGCATTCAGCGTTGTGGTAAGCGGTGTATCTAGGCGCGACCAGTCACCCTCTGCATAGCGCCAAACCACGCCATTGCGCCCAACCGCCATCCCCAGGCCATCCCGGTAATCAGCAGCATTCAGGGTTTCATCACCCAGTGGGGGTAATGCCTCCCAGCGAACCTGCTCTCCCTCCAGGGTGCGGGTAAAAATAGACCCTTCTTCGCGCTCGTTGACCGCCAGGGGCGCATGGGTGGAAAGAAACGGTGCAAACAGCGCCATGGCGATAATTGACATCAGTACCGCCAACCCTACCAGCGCCAGTCGATCACCGAGAATTGCCCGTACAGGTTCCTGGGCACTTTTAAGTAGTCGTGATCGGTTCATTTGAAGCTCACCCTCGGGTCCAGCATGGTGTAAAGAATATCGACCAGCAGGTTGAGGCTAATGACGAACGCCGCCATCACCAGAAAACTGGCCTGGGCAAGCGGAAAGTCAGAGGTACGTACCGAGTTAAGAATCTCGCGCCCCAGTCCCGGCCATGAGAAGACCACTTCAACCACCACCTGCCCCCCTGCGGCCAGGCCAATCGTGACCGCTAACTGGGTAACCACGGGTAGCAGCGCATTACGGGCCGCATGGGCATAGAGGATGCGACGCTCTGGCAAGCCTTTGGCACGGGCCATTTCAATGAAATCTTCCCCATAAACCTCAAGCATGGTGTTACGCATGATCAGTAGCGGTGAGCCCAGATAGTAGAGCGCCACTACCAGAGCAGGCAGGATGAGATGGTGAAGGAAGTCGAGGGTGAAAATCTTATCGAAGAAGCCCGTCGCCTCGTAAGGCAACGTGCGCATACCGCTGGTAGGTAGCCAGCCCAGCCCAATACCAAAGATCAGGATAGCGATCATTCCGGTCCAGAACATCGGCGCCGAGCGAAACATCAGGCCGACAAAGATGCCGCTGGTATCGGCACGGCTTCCGCGACGCCAGGAAAGCCAGGCCCCTAACGGTGCGCCCACCGCATATGCCAGCACGATAGCGGGCAGCATCAGGATCATGGTGTTGCCCAGGCGCTCCCAGATAATATCCGCCACTGGGGCGCGGTAGTGAAAGGAGTAGCCAAAATCCCCCTGGACAATATTGACCAAATAGATGAAGTACTGCTCCCAGATGGGCCGGTCGAGACCAAAGCTGGCGCGGATACGTTCGCGCTCCTCGGGATTCAACCCCTCGGTAATAAGGGCCGCCGTTGGGTCTGGCAAGCCTAATCGGAATAGAAAAAATAGCAGCGTGGCGATGATAAACAGCGCCATAAAACCGTGGAATACACGGCGTATCAGGTAACTTCTACGTGAGGACATGACGGACTCGCTATGAACAGCCAACACTCCGCTCCGCCTTGTGAGCAGCACGGCGTGTTGGCAGGCACCTATCGTGTGGGTGAATACGTCGTGCTTAGCGTACTAAGCGACCTTGCTCATCCCAGGAGTAGCCGGCATCTTCAAGTTCGGCACGAGCGGCATCCATATCGAACTCAAACTGTTCGATGAACGCCTCATGCCAGTAGTTATTGACGGGAGCAATGACACTGTTCCCCACTTCACCGCGCCCATCGAGTAACACATTAACCATCCGCTCACGGTCAGTCGCCATGGTTAAGGCACGGCGCACGGCACGATCATCAAATGGAGGACGACGCAGGTTGAAGGTCAGGTGGTAGTAGCCGAAGTCCGGCACATTGACCACCGTGAGGTGATCCTGGCTCTCCGCCAGACTGATCTGCCCCGGCTCCATACGCCAGGCAGTAACATCAATCTCGCCCGTTTGCAGCCCTGTATAAACCCCCTCCATATCGGCGTAGATGATGAATTCAACACCATCGACGGCAATATCGTCAGCGTAGAAGTGGTCATCGAACTTACTGATGGCCATAAATTCACCACGGTCAAAGCGCTCAAACTGGAACGGGCCTGAACCAACGGTGGGCACATCTACGGGACTCAGCGAGGATGCGTCGTCAATTTCCGACCAGATATGCTCGGGTAGGATGGGGATTTGCGACAGTGATATGCTGGCGAAAGAGGCAGACGGCTCTTTCAGGTTGAAATGTACGGTACGTTCATCCACCACTTCTGCGTTCTCAAGCGCGGCCAGATAGGAGTTGAAGTAGCTGTAATCCTGATCGAGATAGTAATTCCACGTAAACGCCACATCTTCGGCGGTCACCGGCTCACCATCATGGAAGGTCATACCTTCACGAAGCGTCACAGCAATCGTGGTATCACCGACTTGCTCTACGCTTTCCGCCGCCCAGGGAAGCGGTTCCACATCGGCGGATAGACGCACCAGACGGTCGTAGTAGAGACGCATCCACTTCCATCCCCATACAGACGTGGAAGCCAGCGGGTTAAGGTTGTCAGGCTCCTGGGGGCCACCGATGCGCAGTGTGCCACGCTCGCCCACCGGCTCCGCTTCCATTGGTCCCCACTCGCTATACAAGCCCTCGCCCGCCATTGGCTCAAATCCTTCAAAGGTATCGTGGTTATAAGCCACCACCTCATCCCGGTAGAAAAGCACAATCAGTGGGGCATCCGGCTTATAGAGTTCCTGCATCTCCATCACCAGTTGCTGACGCTCGTCCGGGTCAAAGGCCTGGGATTGCTGGTCAAACAGGGCATTGAACTCAGGGTTGTCGTAACCGCCAGGGTTATTCCCCCCAGGATTGGACTGCCGCGAATCCAGGGTGCTTAGAAAAAACTGCGGATCAAGCCGGTCTGTGCGGCCGGTCCAGCCAAGTATGGTCGCGTCGAAATCCTGCTGGTCGTAGAGGCGCTCAAGCGCGGTACTGAACTCCGTGGGAGCTACCGTTACATCCAGCCCCAGCTCCTCCCAACGCTCGGCGATGATAAAGGCCGCCTCATAGCGAATCGGGTCGTAAGACTCGGTGGTCGTGGTTAAGGTAATGGAGGGCATTGGCTCTTGCGCCTGAGACTGTGATGCACAGACCCCCAAACCCAGCGTTACCGCCAGTACCCGCAGCGAAGTGCGTTTCCCACTATAGGGTTTTGCCAACGCTTCCGTTATTGCGTTATTCATTAGGTCTCCCTCAACGTATTAGCCAAGCAAACGTAGCCACTTGTATTTTTTAAGCCGATTCCAACCTAATGAGTGCAACGTTTAACCGTCAAACGTCTCCTTAAACGTTTCTCAGCTTGCTATTATCCAGAAGTTAGCCGTGCCGGGTATGCACAAACAAAAAAGCACCCTGAAGAGGGTGCTTTTGAAACATATCAACGTTGATTATTTACGGGCCCGCTGGACCACCTAATGGGTCAGAGGGGCGGCGACGGGGCCCGTCGTCATCTTCTTCGCCATCATCACCAGACGCACTGGGGGGCGTGTCCTCCGCCTTATCTTCCGCTTTTGCTTCAGGCTTATCTTCATCCACACGCATACCACCGCCGGATGAGCTGCCATCGTCCCAGCCTTCAGGTGGGCGGGGGTCACGGCCTTCCATAATATCTTTCAGTTGGTCGGCATCAATGGTTTCAAACTTCATCAACGCTTCGGCCATGGCATCCAGCTTGTCGCGATTGTCATGCAGGATCTGACGTGCCTGCTCGTAACATTCATCGATAATTTTGCGTACTTCTTTATCGAGGCGAGAGGTGGTTTCACCCGACTTCAGCTTTCCACCACCCTGACCTGGGCCGCCGAGGAATTGATGAGACTCGTCCTCGTCATACATGATCGGCCCCATTTCATCTGAAAGACCCCACTTCGCCACCATGTTATGCGCAAGCTCGGTGGCACGTTTAATATCGTTTGACGCACCAGTAGTGACACCGTTTGGCCCCAGCGTCATCTCTTCGGCGATACGGCCACCGAACAGCGAGCAGATCTGGCTGAGGATTTGCTGGCGCGACAGGCTGTAGCGATCCTCTTCCGGCAGGAACATGGTGACACCCAACGCCCGGCCACGGGGAATAATCGTGACTTTATACACCGGGTCGTGTTCAGGCATGACCAAACCGATAATGGCGTGGCCCGCCTCATGGTAGGCCGTATTGAGCTTCTCTTTATCGGTCATGACCATGGATTTGCGCTCGGCGCCCATCATGATCTTATCCTTGGCCAACTCAAGCTCTTCCATGCTTACCAGACGCTTGTTGCGGCGGGCAGCAAACAGCGCAGCCTCGTTAACCAGGTTGGCAAGATCGGCACCTGAGAAACCGGGCGTACCACGGGCAATCAGTTGCGGCTTGACGTCATCTGACAGCGGCACCTTACGCAGGTGAACGCCCAGAATATGTTCACGACCACGAATATCCGGCAAGCCAACGGTGACCTGACGGTCAAAACGGCCTGGGCGCAACAGCGCCGGATCCAGTACGTCAGGACGGTTGGTGGCAGCGATGACGATGATGCCTTCATTGGCTTCAAAGCCATCCATTTCCACCAGCAACTGGTTAAGCGTCTGCTCGCGCTCGTCGTTACCGCCGCCCATGCCGGTACCACGCGAACGACCAACCGCATCGATCTCGTCAATAAAGATGATGCAGGGCGCCTGCTTTTTCGCCTGCTCAAACATGTCGCGTACGCGGGACGCACCGACACCTACAAACATTTCAACAAAGTCAGAGCCTGAAATGGAGAAGAACGGCACCTTCGCTTCGCCGGCAATGGACTTGGCCAGCAGCGTTTTACCGGTACCCGGCGGCCCCACCATCAACACGCCACGGGGAATCGTGCCACCCAGGCGCTGAAATTTAGTGGGGTCACGCAGGAAGTCCACCAGCTCTTCCACTTCTTCCTTCGCTTCGTCACAGCCTGCAACGTCAGCAAAGGTGGTTTTGATCTGATCTTGAGAGAGCAGCTTGGCCTTGGACTTACCAAAGCTCATCGGACCGCCTTTACCGCCGCCAACACCGCCCTGCATTTGGCGCATGAAGAACATAAAGATAGCCAGGATCAACAGGATCGGGAAGCTGGCAATCAGCAGGCGCGTCCAGATGCTTTGTTGTTCTGGCTCTTTACCCACCACAGTGACGTTATTGCTCAACAGGTCGTCCATCAGCTTCGGATCTTCAGCCGCAGGACGGATGGTTTGGAACTGCGAACCATCCGTCCGCTCACCAGTGATGGTATAGCCATCAATGGTGACGCTACGTATCTGTTGATTTTGCACCTGCTGCACAAACTGGGAGTAGTTGGTGGTTTGTGGTGCACTTTCCGTACTGAAATTGTTGAACACTGTCAGTAGAACGGCCGCGATGACCAACCACAGAATCAGGTTCTTCGCCATATCGTTCAAGGGGCTACCCTCATTACAAGAATCCGTCAGTTATCCGTCAATACTCAGACCTTACACTAGAGATCAACGTTCAACCATTGCCAAAGCACATCTGGCTTTGGGCCATCTGTGTCACGCTCGTCCAATGTGCATAATGTGACACACCTTACGCTTGCCTGTCTGGCAATCGTGGTGATAAATCTTTGCTATCGCGCTCATATATGGCTAGCCGCGAAACCCTTCAGCTAAAAAGTAAACTTCCCTGGAGCGCGCCCGCGAAGCGCCTGGCTTGCGGGTAACCACCCGATCAAAGCTTCCACGCAGCTCTTTCAGGTAGGCGTCAAACCCTTCCCCTTGAAAGACTTTAGCCAGAAAACGTCCGCCGGGAGGCAGTGTTTCCCGGGCGAGTTCAAGTGCCAACTCTACCAGATACATCGCCTGCGGCTGATCAATAGCCGCCATACCACTCATATTGGGGGCCATGTCGGACATAACAAGGTCTACCGGACGATTTCTCAGACGCTCAAGAACCGCATTAAGTACGCTCCCCTCAGTAAAGTCGCCCTGAATAAAGTCAACGCCTGCCAGTGCATCCATCTCCAGTATATCCGATGCAATAACCACACCTTCCGGTCCCACTTTTTCTGCGGCAACCTGGCTCCACCCACCGGGGGCAGCGCCTAAATCAATCACCGTCATGCCGGAACGAAACAGTTTGTCCTTTTCATCCAGCTCCAGCAGCTTGTAGCTGGCGCGGGAGCGATAGCCATCCTGCCAGCTCTGCTTGACGTACTGATCGTCAAAGTGCTCTTTCATCCAACTGGCGCTGGTCTTGCTTACCGAACGCTTACGGCCTGGAGGTTTTTGTTGCATGGAAACTTAACACTGGAATAAGAGATGGGCACGTAACGCGACTGCTTTCACTTAGCGGCATTTCACCGTAAGATGGAACGTTAAGCGCTAACCGGGATACCGCAAGATACCATGAGCTTGTCACAGGCACAAAAGAAAGCATTTCGTAGCATTGGCCACCACCTGAATCCAGTGGTCACCGTTTCTGAGAACGGCGTCTCCGAAAACCTGCTCGCAGAACTCAGCCGCGCGCTCAATGACCACGAGCTCATTAAAGTAAAGTTCGCCTTGCCCGAACGTGATGATCGTGCCGCCATGCTTAACGAGCTATTGGCCGACAGCAAGGCTGACTTGGTGCAAACCATTGGCAAGATGGCGTTACTGTATCGCCGCAACCCAAAGGCAAACCCAAAGCTCTCTAACGTTACACGTTTCGAGAATCATCACGGGCGCCATTAACACTGATGTTGTTGTGTGCTTAACAAGCACACGAAAAAAAACGCTCGCGCGCAGTTCATCACTGCCGCGGGCTTTTTATTTGCTCTCTGGGCGCGGCATAACACGCGCCCAAAGGCATGGTTTCATGGTAGTTAGAGGTGTTCAACACTCTCAATTTCATACTCAACGTCACCACCGGGGGTTTTCACCACCACCACATCGCCCTCTTCCTTACCGATCAGCGCTCGGGCAATGGGTGATGTGACGGAGATGCGGCCCGCTTTGATATCAGCCTCATCCTCCCCCACGATACGATAAGTAACGCTGGTATCACTATCCAGATTCAATAATGACACCGTCACCCCAAAGATCACTTTGCCGGTTTTCGGCAGTTTGGTGACATCAATCACCTGGGCACCTGAAAGCTTGCTTTCTATTTCCTGAATACGGCCTTCAATAAACCCCTGCTGTTCGCGAGCGGCGTGATACTCGGCATTCTCCTTAAGATCACCGTGCTCACGCGCCTCAGCGATAGCGGCAATCACCTGGGGGCGGGCTTCGCTCTTCAGGTGGTTGAGCTCATCGCGAAGGCTTTTCTCTCCCGCTACCGTCATCGGGACCTTGTTCATTTACTTGCTCCTGCATGCAGATCCTGAAGGCGCCGCACCGTAATCTCCCTACCGTACTCAAGCGCCATGCAAACAGCATTAGCGCCCGCCAAGGTGGTCGCATAGGGCACCTTGCGCGCGAGAGCAGTACGGCGAATAATCGAAGAGTCGTTAATTGCCTGACGACCTTCGGTAGTGTTCACGATGTAGGCGATTTCGTCGTTCTTCAACAGATCGACGATATGGGGACGGCCTTCGTAGACTTTATTGACGTGCTCCACCTCAAGCCCGGCAGCCTCAAGTGCGGCTGCCGTACCGCGTGTTGCACATAATGTGAAGCCTAATGTTAGCAGAGAACGGGCCACTTCGATAATCCCCTGCTTATCCGGCTCGCGCACCGACAGGAATGCCTTGCGGGAACCATCGAGTGTCGGAATGGCCTCTCCAGCGCCCAGCTGCGCTTTAAAGAAGGCTTCCGCAAAGGTATCACCCGAGCCCATCACCTCACCGGTGGATTTCATTTCAGGGGAGAGAATCGGGTCAACACCCTGGAATTTATTGAACGGAAATACCGCTTCTTTCACGCTGAAGAAGTGTGGCACGATTTCGCGCTCGAAGCCCTGCTCGGCCAGGGTTTTGCCAGCCATACAACGGGCAGCGATCTGGGCAAGCGAGGTGCCAATGCATTTGGAGACGAACGGCACGGTACGTGATGCGCGGGGGTTAACCTCAATCACGTAGATCTCGCCATCCTGCCAGGCAAGCTGCACGTTCATCAGCCCCTTAACCCCCAGCTCCACGGCCATTTTCTTGACCTGTTCGCGCATTTCATCCTGCACATCGGCAGGCAGCGAGTAAGGCGGTAGCGCGCAGGCGGAGTCACCGGAGTGAACACCCGCTTGCTCAACGTGCTGCATGATACCGCCGATGACCACCTGCTGGCCGTCGGACACCGCATCAATATCGACTTCCACCGCCGCACTTAGGAAGTGATCCAGCAGTACCGGTGAGTCATTAGAGACTTTGACCGCATTGGTCATGTAGTTCTCAAGCTCGGAGGCGTCGTAGACGATCTCCATGGCCCGACCACCCAGTACATAACTGGGGCGCACCACCAGCGGATAACCGATCTTCTCCGCCTTCGCGAAGGCATCCTCAAAGCTACGGGCGGTAGCGTTGGGCGGCTGTTTCAGACCCAGCTTGTCGATCATTACCTGAAAACGCTCACGATCTTCGGCACGGTCGATAGCGTCCGGTGTGGTGCCAATAATCGGCACGCCAGCGGCCTCCAGCTCCCGGGCCAGTTTCAGCGGGGTTTGGCCGCCGAACTGGACAATCACGCCGACCGGCTGCTCCTTGTCAGCGATTTCCAGCACGTCCTCAAGCGTCACCGGCTCAAAGTAGAGACGGTCTGAGGTGTCGTAGTCAGTAGAGACAGTTTCCGGGTTGCAGTTGACCATGATGGTTTCATAGCCATCATCGCGCATAGCGAACGCGGCGTGCACACAGCAGTAGTCGAACTCGATGCCCTGGCCGATACGGTTCGGGCCACCGCCCAGCACCATGATCTTCTGGCGGTCAGACACCTCTGCCTCACACTCCTCTTCATAGGTGGAGTACATGTAGGCAGTGTCAGAGGCAAATTCCGCCGCACAGGTGTCAACGCGCTTATACACCGGGCGGATATTGGCTGCCTGACGGGTTTTGCGGAACTCTTTTTCCGACACACCCAGCAGTTTCGCTAAGCGGGCATCAGAGAAGCCCTTGCGCTTCAGTTGGAACAGCTCACGGGCAGAAAGCTCAGCGAGGGAACGCTTCTGCACAGCGGCTTCGGTCAGAATCAGGTCTTCCAGTTGCACCAGGAACCAACGATCAATATTGGTGAGCGCAAAGATCTCGTCCACACTCATCCCTGCGCGCATGGCATCAGCTACAAAGAAGATACGCTCAGCACCGGCGGCCTGTAGTTCTCCTTTGATCAGCGCCATCGCCTCATCGGTAAACTCGGTCACAATCGGGTCGAGGCCGTCATTGCCGGTTTCCATGCCGCGCAGCGCTTTTTGCAACGACTCCTGGAAGGTACGGCCAATCGCCATCACCTCACCCACCGACTTCATCTGGGTGGTCAGGCGGTCATTCGCCTGGGGAAATTTTTCAAACGTGAAGCGAGGAATTTTGGTAACAACGTAATCAATCGACGGTTCGAAGGATGCAGGCGTCTGACCACCGGTAATATCGTTCTGCAACTCATCCAGGGTATAGCCAATTGCCAGCTTGGCGGCGATTTTGGCAATCGGGAAGCCAGTAGCCTTCGAGGCCAGCGCCGACGAACGGGAAACACGGGGGTTCATCTCGATCACGACCATCCGACCGGTTTTCGGGTCCATACCAAACTGTACGTTCGAACCGCCGGTTTCCACTCCGATCTCACGCAGCACCGCCAGACTGGCGTCGCGCATGATCTGGTACTCTTTATCGGTCAGCGTTTGGGCCGGGGCCACGGTAATCGAGTCACCGGTGTGCACGCCCATGGGGTCGAAGTTTTCAATCGCACAGACGATGATGCAGTTGTCGTTGCGGTCGCGCACCACCTCCATTTCGTACTCTTTCCAGCCCAGCAGCGACTCATCAATGAGTAGTTCATGGTTGTTGGAAAGCTCGAAACCACGGGTACAAATCTCTTCGAACTCTTCCTTGTTATACGCCACGCCACCGCCGGAACCGCCCATGGTGTATGAAGGGCGAATAATCGTCGGGAAGCCCAGCTCCGCCTGAATTTCCCACGCCTCCTCCATGGTATGAGCCACTTTGGCCTTGGGGCATTCCAGGCCGATGTTTTTCATCGCCTTATCGAACAGATCGCGATCTTCGGCTTTGTTGATCGCATCGGCATTGGCGCCAATCATCTCAACGCCGTATTTGGCCAGCACACCGTGATGATCCAGGTCCAACGCGCAGTTCAGCGCGGTCTGGCCGCCCATGGTAGGCAGAATGGCATCCGGACGCTCCGCTTCAATAATCTTTTCCACCGCCTGCCAGGTGATTGGCTCGATATAGGTGGCATCGGCCATGGCCGGGTCAGTCATGATGGTAGCCGGATTGGAGTTAACCAAGATAACCCGGTACCCCTCCTCGCGCAGCGCTTTACACGCCTGGGCGCCGGAGTAGTCAAATTCGCAGGCCTGGCCGATAACGATCGGGCCAGCGCCAATGATAAGAATGCTGTTGATATCGGTACGCTTAGGCATAACGGTTCCCGCAAAAATAGGTGACGATGAGCGACAAAAACGGCGTTACATTGCTGCTATTGAGATGCCGCTTAGCGGCGCGCCTGCATCATGGCGATAAAGCGATCAAACAGCGGCGCAACGTCACGCGGGCCGGGGCTGGCTTCCGGATGCCCCTGGAAGCTGAACGCAGAGCGGTCAGTACGCTCAATTCCCTGCAGCGTGCCATCGAATAATGAGCGGTGAGTGGCACGCACATTATCAGGCAGAGTCGCTTCATCGGCTGCAAAGCCATGGTTTTGGCTGGTGATCATGACCGTGCCGGTGTCTAAATCCTGCACCGGGTGGTTGGCACCGTGGTGGCCGTGGCCCATCTTGACGGTTTTGGCACCGGAGGCGAGCGCCAGTAACTGGTGCCCCAGGCAAATACCAAACACCGGTGTATCGGTTTCCAGCACTTCCTGAATGGCCTTGATAGCGTAGTCGCAGGGTTCCGGGTCGCCAGGGCCATTCGCCAGGAACACGCCATCCGGGTTCATCGCCAGTACCTCAGCGGCAGGCGTTTGAGCCGGCACTACCGTTAAACGGCAACCGCGTGCCGCCAACATACGCAGAATGTTGTATTTCACCCCATAGTCGTACGCCACCACATGGTAGGGGCGCTCGCCTTGTGTGGCATCAGCATAGCCCTCACCCAGGGTCCACTCACCTTCCGACCATTCATAGGCTGCTTTGCACGATACCTCTTTGGCCAGATCCATGCCCTTCAACCCAGGAAATGCCTTCGCCGCCGCCAGTGCCCGCTCTACCGCGTCATCGCCCTCCGCATCCACACCCGCCAGAATCGCACCGTTTTGCGCCCCTTTATCGCGCAGAATGCGTGTTAAGCGGCGCGTATCAATATCCGCAATGCCCAGCACATTTTGGCTTTTCAGATATTCAGAGAGGGTTTGCTCTGAACGGAAGCTGCTGGCCAGCAGGGGAAGATCACGAATCACTAAACCCGCTGCCGCAATGGAGGCGGATTCCACATCTTCGGAGTTAATGCCGGTATTGCCGATATGGGGGTAGGTGAGAGTGACGATTTGGCGGGTATAGGAGGGATCAGTGAGGATTTCCTGATAGCCGGTCATGGCTGTATTGAACACCACCTCACCGCTTGTGACTCCATCCGCGCCAATAGCAGTTCCGTGAAACACACTGCCATCTTCCAGGGCCAATATCGCGGGTTTGCTCAATGCGGGGTTATTCAAGACAAGTTCTCCCATGCTGGTGGGAGCCTGTGGGCGCAGGCTCAGCGATCCGGTTTTTACGGCGTTTGCGTGCAAACGTCTGGTCGTAAAAAAGCGGGACGAAGCCGATAGTAAAAAAATCGGTTTCATCCCGCTTGTTGTTCTCTTCCATAGCCGTTGGCTACGCGCAGCGCTAACTATTATCTCTAATCCAAGCGCTGACTATTGTCTCTAACCTAAAGGCCAGTGCAACAAGCGCGGTGCTTTTCCACAGACATTCGCTGCAGGCATTTTGCTGCGTATCAGCAGCCACTCGGCCAAAATTTTTGGAATGTTACAGGATTTATCGACTTTCGGCTAGCCCTAAAATCATCCGACGTGCTGCACAAGCCTATTGGTGAATTCAGCTCACTATTCAAGACCCAACACATCCTGCATATCGTAGCGGCCATGGGATTTGTCAGCCACCCAGCGGGCGGCGCGAACCGCACCTTTGGCAAAGGTCATACGGCTGGATGCCTTATGGGTGATTTCGATACGCTCGCCTTCAGTGGCAAACATCACCGTGTGTTCACCGACGATGTCCCCAGCGCGCACGGTGGCAAAGCCGATCTCTTTATCGGTGCGCGGGCCACACTGCCCTACCCGTTCAAACACACCGTGCTCTTTTAGCGTGCGCCCCAGACTTTCTGCAACCACCTCACCCATTTTGATCGCCGTGCCGGAAGGTGCATCCACCTTATGGCGATGGTGGGCTTCAATCACTTCAATATCGTAACCTTCATCGCCCAGGGCTTTGGCGGCGGTTTCCAGCAGCTTCAGCGTCAGGTTCACCCCAACACTCATATTGGGCGCAAATACCATGGGCACTCTATCGCGATAGCTATCCAACTGCGCCAGCTCATCATCGTTCATGCCGGTGGTGCCAATCACGATGCGCTTACCATGTTCAGCACAAAATGCCAGATTCGCCAGGGTCACCTGGGGTGCAGTGAAATCAATCAGCACGTCGAAATCATCCACAATGGCACTGAGAGAATCCACCGCGACCACGCCACGCTTGCCCACGCCTGCCAGTTCGCCGATATCGGCCCCGGCCAGGGAGCTGCCCGGTTCAACAATTCCGCCTGCTAGCGAGGCATTGGCCTCTTGCTCAACGGCGTTGACTAACGTGCGGCCCATGCGGCCAGCTACGCCTACAATGGCAATTCGGGTCATGGAAACTCCTACGCGTGCGCTATTTGGCATCTACTGGAAACAAAAAAGGTGGCCGCGATTATAGCAGACCACCTTTGCTGATGCGGCGCTAACGGCAGCGCCATTCATGCACCCTCAATTTTCCCAGACAATCTCCAGCAACTCATCTTTCGCCATGCGCACCAGATGGCTTTCTACTACACCTTCCAACTGATCCAAATGCTCTTCTTCCAGGGTCTCAATCGACACCAGCAACCGCTCAGGCTCAGCCTGCATCAGGCAAGTGCCACTGGGGAACACAATTTTGGCATCCTGCTCGCTGTGCTCCACTTCAAGCTTATGCGCCCAGTGTTTGCACAACCGATTGATCAACCGCTCTCCAGAAGGCGTGGCAATTTCAGCACGGGATAGAGGCATGTTGTTTTCTCCATGGTAGCGTTGCGAGTTAGTACTCACCAGCGTAAGCCGCGTGACGATAAGAACCAAGCAGCAAATGAGAATTTGAGGCAACGGTGTGTTCAGCGCTTAGCTGACTGTTCTACACGTGTACAACAGCCGTGTTCCATTATCTAGCTGGCAAGCCATAGCGTCAAAAAGGACTGAGCTGTTACTTAGCCAAGGCGCCAGAGAGCGGCGAGCACATTCAGCAACCTTCGTGCACGGTGTTGGGCGCAAACACAAAAATGCCCCAGAACTGGATGGTCACTGGGGCATTAACCGTTAAAGCATGTAGGTACCGTTACGGTTTCATCTCTTCAAAGAACTTCTTCACACTGTCGAAGAAGCCGGTTTTCTTCGGAGAGTGGCTGTGGCTGTTACTACCGTCAAAACTCTTTTGTAGCTGACGCAGCAGGTCTTTTTGCTCGTCGTTGAGATTGACGGGGGTTTCCAGCACCACTTTGCACAGCAGATCGCCGGGGGCGCCGCCGCGCACGGGCTTTACGCCTTTGCCACGCAAACGGAACAGCTTACCGGTTTGGGTTTCCGGCGGAATCTTCAACTTAACGCGGCCGTCCAGGGTAGGCACTTCCAACTCGCCACCCAGTGCAGCATCCACAAAGTTGATCGGCACGTCACACTGCAGGTGTTTGCCGTCACGCTTGAAGATATGGTGCGGCTTGATCGATACCTGCACGTACAGGTCGCCTGCTGGACCACCATTCAAGCCGCTTTCACCTTCGCCATTCAGGCGAATACGGTCACCGGTATCCACACCCGGCGGAATTTTCACCGAGAGGGTACGGGTTTCGCGCACACGTCCTTCACCGTTACATTTGTGGCACGGCACTTTGATGTGCTGGCCACTGCCGTGACAGGTTGGGCAGGTTTGCTGAACCGCGAAGAAGCCCTGCTGCATCCGTACCTGGCCATGACCATGGCAGGTGGGGCAAGTCTCTTTGCTGGAACCCGGCTCGGCACCACCGCCATCGCAGCGGTCACACTCAATGTGGCGCGGTACGCGAATATCCACTGTAGTGCCGGCCACTGCGCTTTCCAGGTCAAGTTCCAGGTTGTAGCGCAGGTCTGAGCCACGAGCAGCGGCATTGGGTCCCCGACGACGACCACCACCACCGCCACCGAAGATATCACCAAATACATCGCCGAAGATGTCGCTGAAATCACCAGCGCCACCACCACCGAAACCACCGCCACCAAAGCCGCCGCCCTGGCCATCAACACCGGCATGACCAAACTGGTCGTAGGCCGCGCGTTTTTCGCCATCGCTTAACACTTCGTATGCTTCAGACACCTCACGGAATTTTTCCGCTGCAGTGTTATCGTCTGGGTTTCGATCAGGGTGGAATTTTTGCGCCAAACGGCGATAGGCCTTTTTGATCTCTTTCTGATCGGCCCCTTTTTCAACACCCAGGACTTCGTAATAATCGCGTTTGGACATGGGTCCTACGCCTCCTGGTTAGCTACGCTTTCAATTAGGCGTCTCGGCTGCGGAAACAGCAACGCGGGAGGTGCCTCCCGCGTCGCCGCTTTCCTTGGCAGAAAGAGGTTGATTACTGCTTTTTCTGGTCGTCGCTGACTTCTTCGTACTCGGCATCAACCACGTCATCCTCTGGCTTGGCATTGGCATTTTCAGTGCTTTCGCCCTCAGCCTGCTGAGCAGCTTCCGCCTGCTCGGCGTACATTTTCTGTGCCAGCTGGCCTGAGGCTTCGGTCAGGGCATCCAGTTTCTTCTGGATGTTGTCCTGATCGTCCGTCTTGACAGCTTCTTCCAGTTCGCTGATCGCGGTTTCGATGGCCTGTTTCTCGTCATCGGTCGCTTTATCGCCAGCTTCCTGCAGAGTTTTGCGGGTGGCGTGAATCATGCCGTCGGCCTGGTTACGCAACTGCACCAGCGCTTCGAACTTTTTATCCTCGTCCGCGTGAGCTTCGGCATCGCGTACCATTTGCTCAATCTCTTCATCGGAGAGACCGCTGGACGCTTTAATCACGATGGACTGCTCTTTGCCGGTTGCCTTGTCTTTAGCCGACACGTTCAGAATGCCGTTGGCATCCAGGTCGAAAGCCACTTCAATTTGCGGTACACCGCGCGGTGCCGGCGGAATATCAGCCAGATCGAAACGACCAAGCGACTTGTTCTGCGACACTTGCTTACGCTCGCCCTGCACGACGTGAATAGTCACCGCCGTCTGGTTGTCATCCGCTGTGGAGAAGGTTTGCGTCTTCTTCGTGGGGATGGTGGTGTTTTTGTCGATCAGGGGCGTCATCACGCCACCCAGGGTTTCAATCCCCAGAGTCAGCGGGGTAACATCCAGCAGCAGTACGTCTTTCACGTCGCCGCCTAACACGCCGCCCTGAATCGCCGCACCTACCGCAACCGCTTCATCGGGGTTAACGTCCTTACGTGCTTCTTTGCCGAAGAAGTCCGCCGCTTTCTTCTGCACCATCGGCATCCGGGTCTGCCCACCGACCAGGATTACCTCGTCGATTTCAGAAGCCGACAGGCCAGCATCTTTCAAAGCCACTTTGCAGGGCTCGAGCGAACGCTGTACCAGCTCCTCCACCAGCGATTCCAGCTTGGCGCGGGTTACCTTAACATTAAGGTGTTTCGGGCCAGTGTTGTCAGCGGTGATATACGGCAGATTAACGTCGGTCTGCTGGGCACTGGACAGTTCAATCTTAGCTTTCTCAGCGGCTTCTTTCAGACGCTGCATTGCCAGGTTATCACCAGACAGATCAATGCCGCTGTCAGCCTTGAACTGGTCAACCAGGTAGTTGATCAGCGCCAGGTCAAAGTCTTCGCCACCCAGGAAAGTGTCACCGTTGGTGGCTAACACTTCAAACTGGGTTTCGCCGTCAACATCCGCCACTTCGATGATAGAGATATCGAAGGTACCGCCACCCAGGTCGTAGACCGCAATGGTTTTATCGCCACGCGACTTATCCATACCGTAGGCAAGCGCCGCTGCGGTCGGCTCGTTGATGATGCGCTTAACATCCAGGCCAGCAATACGGCCCGCATCTTTAGTCGCCTGACGCTGGCTGTCGTTAAAGTAGGCCGGTACGGTGATCACCGCTTCGGTAACCGGCTCGCCGAGATAATCTTCGGCAGTTTTCTTCATTTTCTTCAGCACTTCCGCACTTACCTGCGGCGGTGCCATTTTCTTGCCTTTTACTTCAACCCAGGCGTCGCCGTTGTCAGCTTCGGTGATTTTGTACGGCACCATCTTGATGTCTTTTTGTACGACATCGTCTTTGAAGCGACGGCCAATCAGGCGCTTGATCGCATACAACGTATTCTCAGGGTTGGTCACTGCCTGGCGTTTCGCCGCCTGACCTACCAGGGTTTCACCGTCATCGGTGTAGGCAATGATGGAAGGCGTGGTACGACCGCCTTCGGCGTTTTCAATTACTTTAGCGCTGTCACCATCAAGCACGGCCACACAAGAGTTGGTGGTGCCCAGGTCGATACCAATAATGCGTCCCATAGCAAAAACCTCGAATTCGGTTATTACAAAACTGATGTTTTAAATCTTGCGGGCTTTCCCGCGGGTTGCCCTTTATTTGGGGGCCGCTTGCAGCATTTCAAGGGCTTTTTTCTGCATTGCGCCAACCTTTTCTTAATTCGCTTTTTGGCTGACCACGACCATCGCCGGACGCACCAGGCGACCGTTAAGCAGATAGCCCTTCTGCATTACGTCCATAACGGTATTAGGCTCAAGCTCGGGATTCGGCACCATGGCCATCGCTTCGTGCACCTGAGGGTCGAAGGGTT
Source organism: Vreelandella olivaria (assembly GCF_023507745.1). Classification (GTDB taxonomy): domain Bacteria; phylum Pseudomonadota; class Gammaproteobacteria; order Pseudomonadales; family Halomonadaceae; genus Vreelandella; species Vreelandella olivaria_A. The sequence goes on from NZ_JALPZO010000008.1 coordinate 57,920, forward strand.
CACCCTGGGGGTCAACGTTTTCCACACCAAACTTGGTCAGCACGTCCAGTTGCATCTTCAGTGTCATCGACACGCCTTCGCGGTGAACATCTGAAGCGCCGTCCTGCATGCTTTCCAACGCTTTTTCCAGGCTGTCCACAACAGGCAGCAGCTCTTTGACAAACCTTTCAAGGGCAAACTTGCGCGCCTTCTCGGCTTCCTGCTCGGCCCGGCGACGTACGTTTTGAGCTTCGGCAGCCGCACGCAGGGCCTGATCCCTGGCTTCTGCCAGGCTCTGTTCCAACTCTTCTACCTGGGCGGCCAGCACATCGGCTTCAGGGTTGCCCACGCTGCCTTCCAGTGCCTCTTCGTCATCCAGCAGCCCTTCCAACTCGCCCTCTCTCAGGCGCTCCTCGGCAGACTGCTCAGTCACTTCCGCCTCTTGCTCTTGGCGAGCCAGCTCATCTTCCAACGGGGTTTGCGGTTCTTTTGCCATGCCTTGCTCCTGAAATAAGCAGCGGTGACCATAGCGGCCACCTTGGTCAAGTAGGAAGTATTAACCACGTATGGGGGCTATATGGGGGCCATAAAAGTCATCTCAAGAGGAGCATTGAAGTGAGTTATCGACTACTGTATAAAACAACAATTATTGGATAAGTATCCAGCTTCTGTGCCGCACCGCCTCAGGAGGCCTTATGCTTACTCAGCTTGCGATCCAGGACTACGCTATCGTTGACCGCCTTGAACTCGATTTAAGCCGCGGCATGACAGCCATTACCGGGGAAACCGGGGCAGGCAAATCGATACTGCTCGGTGCTCTTGGCCTCTGCCTGGGCGAACGCGCCGATGCTGGCAGTGTACGCCATGGCTGCGAGCGCACCGACCTTTCCGCCCGCTTTGATATTCAACACCTTCCTGCTGCCATCGAATGGCTGGAAACCCGCGAGTTGCCAACAGAAGAGTGTTTGCTGCGCCGGGTGGTTACTGCCAGTGGGCGCTCCAAAGCATGGATCAACGGCCACCCCGCCACCATCGCAGACCTGAAATCTCTGGGCGAGCAATTGATCCAAATTCATGGCCAGCACGCCCATCAAGCACTATTGCGCGAAGAGACCCATTTAGCCCTGCTGGATGATTATGCAGGGCTGCGTGAGCACAGCCAGCAACTGGCTGAAACATATCGGGAGTGGCGCAGTGCCCGGCGGCGGCTGAAAAAGCTCAGTGAAGAGGGCAGCGAGGTTGAAGCCAAGCGCCAGTTGCTTCGCTATCAGGTGGAAGAGCTTGATCAGCTTGGTTTGGCAGAGGGTGAACTGCAAACCCTTGAGGAAGAGCAACACACCCTGGCCCACGCAGAAGAAACCCTGCGGGAAACGCAGTTTGCTGCCGACTGCTGCGCCAGTGATGAAGGCGGCGCACTGTCACTGCTCAACCAGGCCTATGCCCACTTAAGCGCCCTGCCGGGCAGCGACAAGGGGACGCTGGCAAACACCCTGGCCATGCTGAGCGACGCACGTATTCAGGTAGAGGAAGCATCCAGCGAACTTAACCACCTGACCAGCACCACGGAGCTTGATCCAGCACGCCTGGCATGGGTGGAAGAGCGTTTGAGCGACGTACACCGCATTGCCCGCAAGCATCATGTTGCTCCTGAAGAGATTTGCGCGCTTCACACCCGGCTTAGCCAGGAAGTGGCACAGCTGGAAGCCAGCGATGATGACCTGGAAGCCCTGAGCAACCAGGTAGCTGCGTACCGTGAACGCTACCGTAGTGGTGCCAAGCAACTGAGTGAGGCGCGTCAAAAAGCCGCAGCGCGCTTGGGCAAAGAGGTCCAGCAGCAGTTGGCCTTTCTTGCCATGGGCAAAGCGCGTTTTGAGGTGGATGTTACGCCTCGCGAAACGCCTGTACCTGAAGGACTGGACCATATCCAGTTTTTAATTAGCGCTAATCCGGGTCAACCCGCTCGGCCATTAACCAAAGTAGCCTCTGGCGGTGAACTGTCGCGCATTAGTCTTGCCATTCAAGTAGTGGCCGCCTCTCACTCCACTATCCCCAGCTTAGTATTTGATGAAGTGGATGTGGGTATCTCTGGAGCAACGGCCGAAATCGTAGGCCAACTGCTGCGCAAGCTGGGCGAAAATGGCCAGGTAATGACCGTTACGCACCTGCCGCAAGTTGCCGCCCAGGCCCACCAGCACCTGCATATTGAAAAACGCGCCAAGCGGGATACCACCCTGACCCATATGGCACTACTGGATGAGCGGGGGCGTATCAGCGAACTGGCCCGTATGCTGGGCGGTGTGACCCTTTCCGACCAAACCCTGGCCCATGCACGCGAAATGCTCCACGCTAGCCAGCGTTTGCCGCATTAAACCCCATTGTATACTTGCACCACGGCGCGCCTGTGGTGCAATCAACAAAAACGCCCCTAGGGCGCCAGTGAAACTCACTCGCACCCTAGGGGCGTTGCCTAAGAGCCGCTAAGCGCTATTTCTTATTTGCAGGGCCGCTGTCCTGGCGCGTTACGTCCGACCCTCGAGGGCGTACGTACAGTACCAAAGCATGGTCCATTAGCTCGTAGCCGTGCTCTTCAGCAATTTCTTGCTGGCGACGCTCGATAATATCATCGACAAATTCGATGATTTCTCCGCTTTCCAAGCACACCATATGGTCATGGTGGTCTTCTTGGGTCATCTCGAATACCGCATGGCCACCGTCAAAATTATGACGAATTACCAAGCCCGCTGACTCAAATTGAGTCAGCACACGGTATACGGTTGCCAAGCCAACATCCTCGCCCGCATCTATCAGTGTTTTATACACTTCTTCTGCGCTAAGGTGGTGTTGACCCGAAGCATTTTCGAGAATCTGCAGGATCTTGACGCGCGGCAGGGTCACTTTCAGCCCGGCTTTGCGTAGTTCATGGTTCTGATCGGCCATGGTTGCTCTTCGCAGTAACAGGTTAGGTCGGGTATGATCGACCGAAACCACGATAGTGAAGAACAGGCCCAAATGCAAAAATTGACTCGAATCATTACTCTTTCCGTTGCCCTGACCGTTGTTAGCGGCTGCAGTTACGTTGGTGTTTACAAACGCGACATCCCCCAGGGCAACCTGGTTACCCAGGAGATGGTTAGTCAACTCCAGCCGGGTATGACCCAGGAACAGGTCACCTATGTGATGGGTCGCCCACTACTGGAAGCACCTTTCGATTCCCGGCAATGGGACTACGTCTACCGCCTCGACAAGGCCTATGGTGGCGTGGAGCAACGCCGCGTCACCCTGACCTTCGATGACACAGGGCGCCTGATAAACCTTGAGCAACAGGGCGATTTATCCCGGGAACTGCCGGTTAGTACGGATGGCGGCGTAGGGCCAGCCGTTGAAGGCACGGACCCACTGGATGCGCTACCCAGCTCCGGCCAGCCTACTCCCATGCTTGAACGCACTCCGGAGTCCCAGCCGGTGATAATGACTGAGTAAGGCCTTTACTGGCCGCTCGCTTGCCGCCTGGCGCGCTCCAGGCGGGCGGCTTTAGGATCAATTTGCAACGGGCGATAGACTTCAACACGATCGCCCTCGCGCAGCGTTTCCGTGTCAGGCTGGCGTAGCACCTTGCTGAAAATGCCCAGTGGCGCTTGTTCAAAGGTGCTACTGGGTACTTCTGGAAATAGTTGAGGAAGGTCGGCCAAAGCCACCGCCTGTCGTGCAGTAGTGCCCTGGCGCACCTCAACGGCCACCACACGCTGTTTGTGCGGCAACGCAAAGGCCACCTCAACCATAAAGGTTTCAGCGACCATAAAGCTCGTTGGCGCGTTTGGTGAAGGCATCGACCAACTGCCCTGCAATCTGTTGAAACAGTTTGCCAAACGCCAGACTGAGCAAGCGGTTGGCGAACTCGAACTCCATTTCCAGGCTCACTTTACAGGCATCCGTCCCCATAGGAGTGAACAGCCAGCGACCTTTCAGTCGTTTAAATGGTCCTTTCACCAGCGAAAGCTCTATGCGTTCGGGGGCATACAAGTCGTTATGGGTAGTGATCGTTTGTTCCACGCCCGCACGCCCAAGGGTCATCTCACCGACCAGATGGGCATCATCGCGCTCTACCAGGCGTGCACGGCGGCACCCCGGCAGGAACTCGGGATAGCGTTCGAAGTCATTGACCAAATCGAACATTTGTTGGGGGGTGTGCCGCACCAAGGCGGTACGATTAACGGTTGGCATTGACCTCTCCGCTGACTTCACAGTGCCCAAAGCGTATCATGGGAAACATTTTTTCAGACCTTGAATGGTATCACGCCTCCCCATATAACGAAGGGGGTGCTACTGACAGATTAAACATGAGGTTCCATGGCCACTAAGAAAGGTAACAGTAAGGGGCCCAGCAGCAGTGTTATTGCCCAGAATAAGAAGGCTCGGTTTGAGTACCATATTAACGAAACCTTCGAAGCAGGCCTGGCACTCGCGGGCTGGGAAGTCAAAAGCCTGCGTGCCGGTAAGGCACAGCTTACCGACACCTATATTTTAATTCGCAATGGCGAAGCGTTTCTGCTGGGCAGCCATATTATGCCGCTCAACACCGCGAGCACCCATGAAATTGCTGACCCTACCCGCACGCGCAAACTACTGCTGCACCGTAAAGAGATCGCCAAGATCTTCTCGGTTACTCAGGACAAAGGCCACACCTGTGTACCGCTTAAACTGTACTGGAAACGCAACAAGGTGAAGTGCGAACTGGCGCTGGTGACCGGTAAGAAAATTCACGATAAACGCGCCACGGAGAAAGACCGCGACTGGAATCGTCAAAAAGGGCGAATTATGCGGGAACATAACAAGGCATAACTGGTCAATTGACGGTGAGCACGTTAGAATGCGGCTCTGTTGTAAAGGGGGCGACATGGTTTCGACGCCGGTGACAAACCCTGCGGTGCATGCCGAGAGCGTGATGTATCTCGTAAATACCACATCACGAAAAATAGTCGCAAACGACGAAAACTACGCTCAAGGCGCGCTGGCAGCTTAAACCCTGCTAGCTTCTTGTCTGGCCCCAAGGTGATGTGCCTATTCATCGCTGAGGGGATATGAGCTAAAGCTGATAGGACCGCGGTTGGCGGTGTCTTCTCGTCAACCGTCAAACTTTAGAAGGCTCGCGTTGCTGAATCCTGATCGTCGGAGTCAGTCGCGTTAAATCAAATGACGAAATCTAAGCATGTAGAGCCAATGGGCGAGTGCTGACGGACGCGGGTTCAATTCCCGCCGCCTCCACCACCTACCTAAATTCAGATGCTTCCACATAGGTCTGAATGATCAGAAAAGCCCGCCCCGTGCGGGTTTTTTTGTGCCTGTATGCTTTCCAATATACCCATACAGCATTGCGCACCGTGTATCCCTGCGTGTATCCTTTTCGATATATTGAACCAGAGGGATACAAGAATGAAACGCTCCCAGATTAAGCGCCGCCCGCTGGCTGACACGGTATTGGCGACACTGGAACCCGAGACAAAAGAGTACCGGGAGAAAGACGACAATAATGGGCTGCACTTTCGCGTAAAGCCTAACGGCTCCAAGTCGTGGCAGCTTCGCTATAAGAAGCCAGACGGCAAATGGTCGTGGATTGGCTTAGGCGGCTATCCAGAAACCAGCGGTAGCCTGGCACGCAAGAAAGCCGACCAGCTTAGGGCAGACGCGGCCAATGGAGAAAACCCCATCGTCGCCAAACGGACAAGGGAAGTAGAAGCCCTAGAGGCTGCTAACAGCACGTTTGAAGCACTGGCGAGGGAGTGGCACACCAACAAGCGCCAGAACTGGACGGACGGCACCTCTACCCGCGTCATTGGCTCGCTGCAAAAGCACGTATTCCCCAAGTTTGGCAAGCGCGCTTTCACCGACATAACGCCCATGGAGTGGTTGGAACTCCTGCGCGACTTGGAAAAGACCGGAATCATTGAGCAGGCAAGCCGCATACGCGCTATCTGCCGGGAAGTGTACGACATGGCGCTAGTGAGTAAGCGTGTCACGTACAACCCGCTAGAGGGCTTACACAGGCACCTGACCACACGCCGAGCAACCAACTATTCCCACGTTAGCCAAGACGAGCTGCCCGCCCTACTGCGTGCCATTGGCTCTTACCCTCACGCTGAAGATGTACGCCTTGGCCTATTCCTGCTTTCCCGCCTAGCCGTGCGCCCCTCAGAGCTAAGAGAGGCACGCTGGGAAGAGTTCGACCTAGACAAAGCGCTATGGACGATCCCCGCCCAACGGATGAAGCGCCGCCGTGAGCATACTGTTCCACTGCCTAAGCAGGCCATTGAAGCCCTTCAGAGCCTTCACCAACTGACCGGATACCAACCCCTGCTTTTCCCTGGCCGCAGCGACAAGACAGCGCCACGGTCGAACACGGTATTCATCATGGCACTACGCCGCCTTGGCTATGAGGGACGCCAGACCGGGCACGGCTTCCGACACATCGCTAGCACGATCTTGAATGAGCACGGCTATAACGCTGACCACATAGAGGCCCAGCTATCCCACGTTAAAGACGGTGTGGCAGGCGTCTATAACAAAGCGCAGTACATCGAGCAGCGCCGCGTGATGATGCAGTGGTACGCCGATCACCTAGACAACTTGCAGCGCGGAAACGTGGTGGAGATGAAATGGGCATGAAAAAAACAGAATTTGAACCGTTCCAGTGGGCAAAAGACGGTTATTGTGAAGCGCCGTTAGAAAACCCTGATGATCTTCTGAAGTCATGTGGAAGGCAAGCCGAAAAGATCATTGAAGAGAGCGAAGGAAATGAAGCGCTCCAAGAGGATGCGCTCGCTATTATGAACATGGTCGCAACCACTTTTCTTGAAAGCAGATGGGCAGACACTGATAGCGGCATTGATCCTGACCTAGCCAAGAGTGCTCGTGAATCCTTGGTCAGAATGTATATTTTGGGCACACAAGCCACGAGGCTAGCGCTTATCACTTCGAGCAATGACTCTGGCAAGGAGTTCGAAAGAAAATTGATTAGCGAATTGGCCAGAAAGGCAGTAAATGCAAGACACAACAAACCCGGCGGAAGTCGAGATCTAAAGGAAAAAATTCGCTCCATATGGGCTACAGGAAAATACAGCTCTCGTGATATATGCGCTGAAGAAGAATGGGCAGCAGTAGGCTACAAATCTTTTTCCGCAGCGAGAAAAGCTTTACGCAACACCAAAGACCCGTCCTAGCCTGTACGCGCAGAGGACAGCCGCTGCGCGTAGTGTATATTCTGAAAACTATCTGCATATGAAGAATAGGGTATGTACCCACGACGAGTGCATACCTATGAATATCGAAGCCCTACCGCAAGACCAGAAGCTAATCACCAAGCCCAATCTATGCCGCGCTATGGATATGACCCGTAGCGGCATCGACAAGCTGCTGAAAAACGACCCCAGCTTTCCCCGCCCGCTAAAGTTCAGCGACAGCCAGCAAGCACAATGCTACTTCCCTATTGCCGAGGTTAACGCCTGGCTGGATGCCAAGCTGGCTATGCGAGGTGCAGCATAATGACCTTGCAACGCTCACCAATGCCGTTATATGCTTCAAGGGCTGGCGCAAAATCGTCAGCCCGTCCGGCGTGGAACCCGGCAGCTACTCACAAAGGCGCACCAGCGCCCACCATTCGACAGGCGCTTTTTTTGCGTCCGTCTATTATGGCGGGGCGTGTTGGGCGGGCCTTCAGTTTCCTTTGTGGCTGTGGTGTCCCGGTTCCACCCTGGCACGTCTCGCCACCCAAATCCCGTGGAACGGATAACGGTGGCTCCAAACACAAAGGAGCCTTACCCATGAAGCTATTCCCTACCCGAAATCCGTCTGCACGCGCCGCCGCTCATCGAGCAATGGCGAAATCTGCGCTGTTTTCAGACTCAAGCGCCGCCGTCCGGATCAGGCGCTACAACCACCATATTGAAAAAGCCCGCGCCCTAGAGGCCGAGCAAGTCCATATTCGTCGCAGCCGTCTGATGAAGGCTTACGACACCTTACGCGCTGAAAACGCGGAGGTGAGCCAATGAGCCTATTCAAGATCACCTTCGCCCGCACTGGTCAAGAAACCGTCATTGAAGCCACCGATTGGCGTGAAGCTGTGCGCCAAACTGGCCGTAGTGACGCTTGCCACATTACCCACCACGAAAAGACCGTTGTCCCGGTGGCTGCTTGGTTTGACGCCGATGTGCCGCATGGTATCGGTGCCCATACCGTAGAGAGCGCACTGGCTGGCGCTGTTGCCTACCTGGATTCTCTGGAGGTGGCCCAATGATGCCCGTAGCCATTAACTGCGACCTACGCACCCGAACTATTCGCTTTCACTTCACCAATCCGGATCGCTTCTTAACAGCCGAGCAGGCGCTTGCTAGCGGTTTAGTCAATCGCCTTGAGTTCGAGGAGATTCAGCGCGAAGCCCAGGCATTTAGCAAGGAGACAGGTCTATGACACCTCAAGATCAAACCTACCTGCTGAAAGCCGCCCTTACGGGTGACGTTCGCCAGATGGAGCAGGCGTCAAAAATCCTTGCAGGCGTGGCGATGCTGCTTAATGACCATGACCTTGATGGCCTGAAGCGTGAGGCGCTGATTGAAACGCTGTGGCTGCTATCCAGCACCTTTGAGGAGCGCCGCGAATGGCTTCAAGAGGAGGGCTTTGTATGCGAGGAGCAATAAAAACGCCCAGCCTTGGGGGGGCATGGGCGCTATCAAAGGTCGTTTCTGAACAGATCGCCATAGAGAACAAACTGGCTGAAAGTATTATCGCCCACTATGGCCTCAGTGTCAGCCCTATTGGTGATGGCGAGATTCACCGACACGACCACCCCGAAGGCCGCAAGGGCAACAACCGCCTTTGGTACGTGCTGCACCATGACTTTGGTGTGCATGGCGATTGGGCCACCGGGGAACAGCACAGCGTATTCACCAGCGACACCCCCGACCCCAAGGCAGCCGAGAAAGCCAAAAAGGAAGCTGACAAGCGCCGTTCTGAGCGACAGGCAGAGCGTGAACGTGGGTATGCCCTTGTAGCCAGCCAGACGCGCCGAGAGTGGCCGCTGCTGCTACCTGCAAGCGCTACCCATACCTACCTGACCGCCAAGGGAGTGCAGCCCCACAACCTGCGCCAAATGCGCGACCTGCTGGTAGTTCCACTTACCGATGGGCAGCGCTTGATTAACTGGCAGACTATCGCGGCGGATGGAGCTAAATACTTCAAGACAGGCGGCAAGGTTAAAGGCTGCTATTCCCCAATGGGGAGTATTGAGCCGCACCAACCGCTTTTGATCGCTGAAGGATGGGCAACCGCTGCCACGCTCCACGAGGCGACAGGCTACGCGGTAGCCGCTGCCATGAATGCAGGCAACCTGCTACCCGTGGCGAAAACCCTACGCGAACGCTACCCCAGCCAACCCATTATCGTCTGCGCTGATAACGACCACGGCACACCGGGCAATCCCGGCGTAACCAAGGGTAAGGAGGCCGCCTCAGTCATTAGGGGGCGATGCGTGTGGCCAGAGACTCAAGAGGGCGTCTCTGACTTTAATGACCTGGCGCGGCTAGGTGGTGGGGTAACGCTATGACAGCAGCCACCGACCTTAGAAAAGTGACTGAAGCCGTACAGGAAACAGTCAACGAAATGCGGTTGAACGCCGTTAGCCTGGCAGGGCTGATTGGCATGGAATTGCCAGAGCGAACCATGCTATTAGCCCCTTGGCTGCCATCCAGTGGCTTGGCAATGGTCTATGCGCCACGCGGACTAGGTAAGACGTGGTTTGCAATGGGCGTTGCCTACTCTAGCGCTTCAGGCGGTGAGTTTCTTGGATGGGAAGCACCCGAGCCAATCACGGTGCTTTATATCGACGGAGAGATGCCCGCTGTGGCGCTTCAGGAACGCTTTGTAAGTGTCGTACAGAGCGCGCCCTACCAAGCCCCACCCGATAACCTGCAAATCCTCACGCCTGACCTACAGAAGCGCGGTATGCCTGACTTAGCCAGCTTAGAAGGCCAGCTTGCGTTAGAACCCTTCACCGATCCCGCCAAGCTGATAGTGGTGGATAACATCGCCACGTTATGCCGAAGCGGAAAAGAGAACGAAGGTGAATCATGGATGGGCGTTCAAGAGTGGGCGCTACGGATGCGCGCCCAGGGTAAAACCGTGCTGTTTGTTCACCATAGTGGCAAGGGAGGCCAGCAACGCGGCACCAGCCGCCGGGAAGACGTACTCGATACCGTCATAGCCCTACGCTACCCCAAGGGAGAGGAGGATACCCAGGGGGCCAAGTTTGAGCTTCATTTTGAAAAGAACCGGGGCTTCTATGGCGACGATGCCAAGAGCCGTGAAATAGAGCTAGTGAGCGGTTCTGATGGCCGTATTTCTTGGGCTTACCAATCCCTACAAGACAGCACGTACCAGCGTGTCGTGGCCCTGCTAAACGAAGGACTTACCCAGGTAGAGATTGCGCGAGAGTTGGAAATTAACAAATCCAACGTAAACCGCCACGCGAAAAAAGCCGAGCGCGAAGGGCTGTACACCAAGCCTAAAACGTCCAAGCGGGAGGCTAAACAATGATGCCCAGTGAACCAAAGTTGCGCGTTGCACCCCCTAGGCAACGCAACCCGCAACTTTCACAGGAAGGAAGCGCAACTTTTGCAGATGCCAGCGCAACTTCCAACGCAACCGGAGACTTAAAATCCCTTGCTAACAGCTACTTGCAGAGGAAAGAGCGCAACCAGCAACGCAACCATGACGCAACCGAAGCCCCAAAAACGGCGCAACTTTCGGGGGGTATTCAGGGGGCAAAAGTTGCGCAAGTTGCGGAAGGCTTTACCTACAGCGAGGAAGTACCCGATTGGCTGGAATGGATCGCTGAACGCTGCCCCCTGGTGCCGGAAGACCGCCGCCATGTGGCGACTGGCCTTCTACGCCTTCACCCACGAATGCAGCAACGCCTGGCTGAACGCTATGTGGAAACCTGGCGGGCCGCTGCCGACGATGAACCCACCTACCATAAGCGCGACAACGCTGGTCGTCGTGCTGCCAACCTGATTATCACAAAGCTAAAAGGAGAACCCCTCCATGTTTGAAGCAACGACCAACCACAAAGAAAGGAACCACACTATGAGCAAGCGCACTATTAACGCCGCCTATAACGGTAACAGCAAGATTTTAGGTATTTGGAAAACCAACCACGATGGCTTGGCGCTTCAGATTGCCCAGGCCGCCGCAAACGAGCTAAATGGGATATGGGTACGTCAAGGCATGATTGCCAGCAATCCGCGCCTCAGCGACCTAGCCAAAAAGGAAGACAGCGCGAAAACGTCAGCTCAGGCACTGCCGAAACTGGCTGGAATGCGCCGCCAACTACAAATCGAATCGGACAAGCTGAACGCCCGAGCGGCCAGCCTCAAAGCCGTGACGCCATACCGCGACGGCGACCATTCAACCGTAGCGATTGACTTGGCCTTGGCGCAGCACCTGCAAAGCATGAAGCCCAGCCAGCGCGCCGCCGCCTTGAGTCAGGTAGGTGACTTACGCTTGCGGGATGCCATATTGAGGCTGCCTAGCGCCTTAACTGGCGTGCCTGTCGAGAAGTACGCCGAACTGGAGCGCCAAGCTCTTGAGCAGAACCATCCCAAAGAGGCCATCGAGATCGAGGAGCTACGCCAAGCCCTTCAAGATGCCGCTGAGGTAGTCGGGCAGGCTTGGATTGAGGCAAGTTCAGGCGTTGAGCTTGATGAGCGCGTAAAAGCGGCGGGAGACCCCGCCACTGCCGACGCCCTAGAGCGAAATCTTACTGAAGAATCAGCCGAACGTATTCATAAGCGCGTTTCCAAGGAAGAAGAAGGCGAGGAGACAGAGGGAGTAAGCGACAATGAGCCGCGATAAACAAGGCCGTTTTGCTAAAGGGGCGTCTGGTAATCCTAATGGCCGCCCCGCCAAGTCAGACGAGCTTAGAAGGTTGCTGGAGGGTGATGCCAGCAAGGTGGCTGAAAAGGTACTAGAGGCTGCTGCCGCTGGCGATATGGGGGCCGCCCGCCTGGTACTTGAACGCTGCGTTCCTACCCAGCGCCCGGTTTACCCCGCCGTGATATTTGAGCTTGATCCAGACGCACCGCTGGCCGATCAAGCAAAGCAAGTGCTGGTTGCCGTTTCAAGGGGGGAGCTTCCCCCCGATCAAGGCCGCGCCCTGCTGGATGGAATAGCGAGCCTTACCAGAGTCGTGGAGCTGGACGAAATCGCCCGGCGTCTGGCTGAGCTTGAGGAGAGAAGTCATGAAGCCCCTGCTTAAACGTATCGAAGCATTGGAGAAGGAAGCGACGACACGCGCCGTTATCTGGATAGACCCGCCCGAGAATGGTCTAGCTGGCTGGCAGATCGTCCCAATGTCCAAAGGCGGCAGCGCGGATATATGGCGGGAAGATGACGAGTCAGACGAGGCCTTGGAGGCTAGAGCGTCCGCCGCTGCCAATCGTCATAGAGGCGTCGTTGTTGCCTTCGGGATGGATGCCCAAGGGGGTACACGATGAAGCGAGCAGACAGCCGATTGGAGGCACTGGAGCGCCGAGTAGCGGAAACCGAAAACAAAACCGTTGTGGCTCAAATCAGCGCGATTATGGACGAGCTAAGTGCCAAAGCTGCCGGGGATGACTCCCCAAGGCCATCCGAGTCGCTTATTGACGTGCTTGAAGGGGGCAGCAATGCCTAGTCAGTTAATGAAGCGCTTGGAAGCTATAGAGCATCGCCTGCGCCCAGATGAGGATATGCCGAGCTGCATACGCATTGCCCGAGTGGATTCTGAAGGCAACCCGTCCCCCATTTTGGGGTGGCGTGAAAGCTCCACCAGAGAGCCTATCGAAGTATTCCGGCAGGCCAACGAAAGCGACGACGATCTAGCAGACCGTGCCTTGGCTACCATGCAGGCGCGACCGGGGAGAGACCCTAGAAGCGTTGTCGTCATGGTGCAGATCACAGACGACTAGCCTGCATACAGGTGTAAAACAGGAACCGAAGCCCTGGCTAACGCTGGGGCTTCTGCCATTTGAAATGGAGGCAGTGAATTACCAGAAAATCTGGTATTTACTCAGTCTGAGGAAAAGCGCGGGAATTTGTCGGTTTGAAACCGGAAAAGGTGGGGATTCCCATCTTTTAGTTGTGAGCCTGAGTCACTTCAAGCCGTGGCCAAGCTGACCACCCCCAGACGGCCAAATTGGCGTTCCCGGCGATGTCCGTTTATTGGGTAACGCTAATGGGCTTGGAACCTAGCCGATTGCACAGGCACTAACAGAGTCGCTTAAAGACACTCTGTCCTAATGTGAGGAGGTTACTCGATCTAATCCCCCCAATGCCGGGTATTACGAAAGTTTCGTAGTGCTAGCTTTCCCACACTTCCCCCGACTTAAAAAAGGCTGTGATTCTGTCAATTCGATTCCCACTTTCTCCACCGAACCACCGTTGAAAGCACCCTAGCAGCCAGCACCGTGTATGCCCTGGTGTATGCCTAACTGAGGAATAAAAACAAAAACCATTTAATAACAGATGTTTAATAAACCAGTTCAAACGCCGCCGCCACCAGACACCCCGACAAATCAAGCACCTACGGGTGCTTTTTTTGTTTCTGCGTATTTGGTTGAGCACCCAGACACTTGCTCATCTATACGTTAACCTAGGCGCTGATACAGCGGTGCCACCAGGGCAAACGTTAAAGCGTTATTCTCCTACTCGGCGCCCTTAGGCCATATTGAAGAACATGATGAGTACGGAGGTTCTTCGCATCCTTGAAATCCTTATGGCGGCTATTCCACAGCTAGCCACTTTTCCTTATTCTGAGCGTCATTCCCTTTCATATCGTCATATGTACAAAAACTATATTTAGGTATAGCTAAATTCAAAAGGAACATACTGTGCGCATCGCCACGCTTGGGCCTCACGGCAATAATCATGAGCTTATTGCTCTTCGCTATTTAGCCAAACATGGACAGGCCGCTAACCAACTTCAGCTATTTGAACAGTTCAGCGATGCATTTGAGGCGTTAATGGCTGGGAACGTGAGCCATGTGCTGCAATGCACCGCTCACTTTGCCCATAGTGACTGTGTGGGGCGTTATATGCACCGCGCTTATCCAGTGGATACATTTATCGCTGGCAGCAAGCCATTAGCCCTTATCGCTCGGAAGGGAGTCCACAACCCTCGCCAAGTGGCTATTCAGCCCGCCACCCGCTATTACACCGATCTGAGCCGCTTTAGCGATATCGTCGAAGCCCCCACCACCGTGGCGGTGGCAGAAGGGCTGCTGGCGGGCATATTTGAAGCCGGCATTTGTGCCGAAGAGACTGTTCAGCAAGCACCTGAGGCACTGGAACTGTTAAGACCACTCGGGCCTGCCATGGATGCCTGGGTGGTATATGCCACCACCCCGCTATCTACATCGTCACCACTCTTATTGAACGGAAATGCTTGCTAAGCAATAAAAATAACGGCAGCGCCTAATACGGTTAACGCCAGTCGTAACCACAGTGTTTTACGTGCAATTATCCCGTAGGAAATAGCCGTTAAGCCGACAGCTATTTTTAGCGCATCTACCACCGCCCCCACAGGGTTAAACGCCAACCTGATCACATCTGGGTTCGCCACCATCGCCAGCGGGATAATGTAAAGCCCAATCCCAAGAGCCATTGCTTTTAGCGCCACCTTTAACCAGTTTTCACCGACCATACCCGCCGCTATAAATACACCGCCACACACCGGGGGAGTGATGGTAGACAGCAAGGCAAACCAGAATACAAACAGATGCGCCAGCAACGGTTCCAGGCCCAGTGAGATCAGTGCAGGGCCCGCTACAGAAACGCAGATCACGTATGCCGCAGTGGTGGGGACTTCCATGCCCAGAATCAAGCAGGCAAGCGCGGTTAACAGTAACGCAGGCCATAGCATGTCATTGGAAAGAGAGAGGATGCCGGAGGTGATTTTAACGCCAAGGCCAGTTAACGAGAGCACACCTATCACCAGCGATGCACATATGATAATTGCTCCAATCACCGCAATCTGCCGCCCTGCGGTAACAGCAGCATCAGCTAAGCGCACCCCAAAACCACGCAGTGAAAAGCGTAGCGTCACATCAAATAACAGCAGTACGATACCAGCAAAAATCGCAACACTGGCCGCATATTGAGGGGTATAGCCGCCGTTAAAAATCCGCTCCAGCAGCAGTACAAAAGGCACAGCAAAAAATAGCGACGTAATCAGCACCTCTTTTCCGTCAGGCCGCTCACTGGCATCCACCGGCTGTAAATCATGTCGGGTTGCATACGCATTAATGCCGACCCATACCGTCAAAAAGTAGAGTACGGCTGGCAGAGTGGCCGCCGCCATAATCTGGGTATAGGGTGTACCGGTCAGCTCTACCATAACGAAGGCGCCCGCCCCCATCAGCGGCGGCATGATTTGCCCGCCAGAAGAGGCCACCGCCTCTACTGCGCCTGCAAAAGAGCGGGGGTAGCGCAAGCGCACCATAGAGGGAATGGTAATGGCTCCGGTCGACGCAACATTGGCCGAAGCCGAGCCAGAGATAGAGCCCATCAATGCAGACGAAATCACCGATACTTTTGCTGCACCGCCAGTCAGACGCCCGGCGACTGCACTTGCCAAGTTCATAAAGCCCTGGCCTGCTTCTCCGGCATTAAGCACCGCGCCGAAAATGACGAAGATAGCCACCACGCCCACGCTTACCCCGGTTAACGACCCCCAGAGCCCACCTTCAGCAATCGTTAAGGTTCCCACCATGCTTTGTAGCGGTAGGCCAGGATGCCCAAATGCCCCTGGCACATACTGACCAAAAGCACCATAAAGTAGCGCGATGAGAGCCACTAAGGGCAGCGGCCAGCCGATAGCCCGCCGTGCCGCCTCTAATGCTAACGCGATCAGGAAAAGACCAAGCGTCAGTTGCAGATGGTTATCGATAAAGCCGTATTGATTAGCCAGAGCGGCTTCGTTAAATGCTATATACCCGCATGCGGCTATACCCAGCAGCGTTAGCACCCAACCACTGACGCGCTGATACGGTGTTTTTGCCATATACACCAGCACCCATGGCAAGAGCAACGCCATATGCAGCGGCCTGCTTACCAGCGCAGGTGTTAAGCCATAGAAAATCAGCCCAAGGTGGAAGGCAACGCTGACCATCCCCAAGGCAACCCAACCAGATGAAAGTGGCCTACTTGCAGCCGACGCACCAACGGTGTGAGACGAAGTAAGAGCATGCATACCGAGTTGTCTATCCATACAAAACGACGCAACGGCCAAACAGCCGTTGCGACAAAAACGAAAGAAGAGCGCTAGCGCAGGTGATCAGGAACGTCGATACCGGCTTCGTCGTAGTAACGCAGCGCGCCTGGATGCAACTCACCGGTCATGTGATTGAGCATCTCTGGAGTGATGCTATTCCACCAGGCAGTTTCATCAGACATGGCTTCCCGCCGCTCCCAGAAGGTTTTCGTCAGTGTATAAGCGGTATCATCATCCATATGGGAGGAGGTGTAGACAATAACCGGTAACGAGGTGGTTTCCACATCCTGGTCCACCCCTGGATAGGTGCCGCCCGGAATAGTCTGCCGCGTGGAGCCAGTGAGTTCTATCTGTTCATCGGTAAGGCTCACCAACGTGACCGGCATACTTGCAGCGGTTTCGATAACATTGGGGGTCGGGAATGAGCTGGCAGTGACAAAGGCATCAATCTGGCCGTTTTTGAGCGCATCGGGGCCACTGCCTATCGATGCATCGGCAACGCGCACTTTATCTGCCAAACCAAACAACTCAAGGTAGCGTGCAGCCTCACGGGCACCATAGGTACCCCGGCCAATGAGTACATGCTTGCCCTCAAGGGCCGACACATCGGCTACGCCATCATCGCTGGCAATAACAAAGTGCATAGTGATAGAGGGGATCGGAAACAGCCCGCGGATATCCTGAAAGCGCGGATGCTGGCGCTCAGCGAATGGCCCCTCCCCCGCCCTGGCTTGTTCCACCAGGGCAGGCGGCGCGGTAAACACATAGTTACCCTGGCGCGCCATAACTTCCATGACGTTTTGTACGGAGCCCTGGCTCTCTTCAAGCGTCAGAATAATAGCATCATCTGTGCCCTGGCGAATTGCCTCGGAAAGTTCCACGCCCATCTGATAATAGGCGGTGCCTGCCGAAGCCGACTTATAGGTAACACGGGTTTCAGCCTGTACTGCCAGAGCAGTAGCGGCAAATGCAAGCGTTGTCGCCGACACACCAAAGGCGCGGCGAAGGGAGCGAAGTGGGTAACGCATCTAAAGTCCTTAACGTGTCCAATGGCCGACTGGATGGCCTCATTTTTATAGGCTAATGAATAGCGCCAGGCGGCTGCCCAGCCCTATCAACCATACCACGCCCGGGCTAAGACCGGCACATCGTGGACGCCAGCCGATACTGGCTTAGCTACCGCGCTGTAGCAAGACGGTGTTACCTCTCCCCTCTCATTAATCACTACGTTAGTTGAATACACGTTAGTGAATACATACCGACGAACTGCTTATATAAAAACTGAGGTATTACATCAAATACTTACCGTTTCTATTAGATAAACGGATAATTTACTAAAAAAAGACGTAATAGCTTGTTTATTTAAGTAATTCATTCGGTTTTATTCCGTATTGCATCGCAATATAGATTGTTAAACTGACCCCGATTATTACCCCTCCTTTTAACCATTATTAGGATAAATACACTATGCTAACGTTGCACCATGACCCTGGCCAGCCACGAGTGACTCGTCGCTGGCTTTTTTTGTTAGCCGCCTTACTACTATGTTTTAGTCCAGCAGCCTTCGCTGTGACCGGAGAGATCGACTTAACGTCATCCGCCATTGGATTCTTTGCTGTTGCGGTTTTCGTTTTGGCCTATTCGCTGGTCATGGCTGAAGAGAAAATCCATATGCGCAAATCCAAGCCTGTATTGGTGGCAGCGGGAATTATCTGGGGGATCATTGGCTGGGTGTATGTTCAAAACGGCATGTCAGAAACGTCAGAGTATGCGTTTCGCGTGACACTGCTGGAGTTTACCGAGCTAATGCTGTTCCTGCTGGTGGCAATGACCTATATCAATGCCATGGAGGAGCGTCGGGTATTCGATGCCCTACGCTCATGGATGTTACGCAAAGGGTTTAATTACCGTACGCTATTTTGGCTGACCGGCGGGCTTGCCTTTGTACTTTCCCCTATTGCAGATAACTTAACCACCGCACTGTTGATGTGTGCTGTGATTACCAAAGTTGCGGAAGGGGATAAGCGCTTTATCAATTTGGCTTGTATTAATGTGGTGGTAGCCGCAAATGCAGGGGGCGCCTTTAGCCCCTTTGGCGATATTACCACCCTGATGGTTTGGCAAGCAGGGATGGTCGCCTTCCAGGAATTCTTTATTCTGTTTATCCCTTCCCTGGTCAACTTCCTGATACCTGCGATCATTATGAGCGCCTTCATCAAAGATGAAAAACCTGGCAGTGTTTACGAGGATGTTTGGCTCAAACGTGGCGCCCGCAGGATTATCGCGCTTTTCCTGCTGACGATTACCACCGCCGTGGTCTGCCATACGGTGCTGCACCTGCCCCCCGTACTTGGCATGATGACCGGGCTTGGTTATCTGCAGTTCTTTGGCTACTACCTACGCCGCAGCCTGCCTCGCTCCTTGGAGCGCAAACGTGAGCGTTATAGCCGCCGAGGCGATAACAAGAAGCTTGAGCAACTAGGTAGTGTCGTACCTTTTGATGTTTTCAACCGTGTCGCACGAGCTGAGTGGGATACGCTGTTATTTTTCTATGGCGTCGTTATGTGCGTTGGCGGCCTTGGCTTTATGGGCTATCTTGGGCTACTTTCTGAGGCACTCTATACAGGATGGGATGCCACCTGGGCCAATATCGTGCTTGGGATAGTCTCAGCCGTTGTGGATAACATTCCTGTTATGTTCGCTGTACTAACCATGCAACCCGATATGTCCCATGGGCATTGGCTGCTCATTACCTTAACCGCGGGTGTGGGAGGCAGCTTACTCTCTATTGGCTCGGCAGCAGGTGTTGCGGTCATGGGGCAGGCACGGGGGTCTTATACCTTTATGGGCCACTTACGCTGGTCACCGGTGATATTACTTGGCTATATTGCCAGCATCATCGTACACCTGTGGCTAAATGCGGATAGCTTCACAGTATTTGGCTAAAGCAAACATATCACCGGGCGTATGCACTGCGATTTTCCAGGGCTTGTGCCCGGTGGTTAATAAGCTTCAAACAAGTATTCAATCGGCGTTGGCCTGCCAAACAAATACCCCTGATAACGGTAACAACCATGGCCTTTCAGCCAATCCAGCTGCTCTTTTTTCTCTACTCCCTCCGCCACCACGGTTAAGCCCAGACTCACTGCCAGTAGGATCGTTGTATCCACTATGGCAGCATCGGTTTTATCGGTCAGCAGTTCACGAATAAACGATTGATCAATTTTCAGCTCATCCAGGGGCAACCGCTTCAAATAACTGAGCGATGAATAGCCTGTTCCAAAGTCATCCAGTGCAAAGCGAATACCCTGGGCACGCAATTTGAGCATGGTATTACGCACCCTTGTTGGCTCACGCATTAGCAAACTTTCCGTCACCTCCAGAACCAGACGCCCCGGTGGTGCCTGGGTTTGGGCTAACAGCCCTTCTAAATCACGCACGAACTCTGGTTGCTGAAACTGCACCGAGCTAACGTTCACTGAAATCGTCAGCGATGAGTAGGCTGGCTGATTTACCCACTTCGCCAACTGCCCACAGGCGGATTGAAGCACCCAATAGCCGATCGGCACAATCAGACCATTCTCTTCAGCAAGGGGAATAAAGGTACTGGGTGGTACCCAGCCACGCTGAGGATGGTACCAGCGTAGTAGGGCCTCTACGCCAACCGTCACGCCTTGGTGATCCACCTGCACTTGATAGTGTAACGCCAACTCATTACGCGCCAGCGCCTGATGCAGATCGCCTTCCAAATTTGCCCGCTCCAAAACACTGGTTTGCATATCCATGTTAAAGAAGCGCAGCGTATTACCACCCGCTGCTTTGGCATGCTGAAGCGCCATATCGGCCTGCTGCAACACACTGTTCATACTATGGCCAGTGCCGTCAAATAGTGCCACACCGATACTGGCACTGATTGGCAAGGCTCGGTCATTACGTAAAAGGGAAACCGTTTCAAGCAACTGACGGGCGACTCGTTCAGCACACAGGGCTGCCTCGCTCTGCTGCTCACCTAACACATTCAGTAATACGACAAACTCATCGCTACTGAAGCGCGCAACAATGGCCTCTTTGGAGATGCACTGCTGCAACTGCTGCGCCACATTGATCAGTAATTGGTCACCGCTCTCATGGCCCTGGATATCGTTGACCAGGCTGAAGTTATCCAAGTCAATAATTAAAACGGCGCTGAACGTGCGCTCACTATCCTTCTGTTCAGCCACTGTCACCAAGGACTCCATCAGCAAACGGCGATTGGGCAACCCTGTTAACGCATCATAAAAGGCCAGGTGATACGTGCGCGACTGCATCTCCAGATAGTCCGTCAGTTCGGTTGAAATACCGCATAAGCTAGGGGTTTTCTCCTTACCCATTACAAGCGGCATTTTAATGGACAAAAACGTTCTCACCCGTTCGTCGCCCTGCAATACGTTGTGCTCTTCGACGGTTATTTTCTGGCCCGTTGACAAGACTTCCCGATCAACCTGGCTTATTTCTGCAGCACTGGCAGAGTCGAAAAATGCCTCATCACGTTTACCGATAATTTCATCAACCGACAGGCCAAATAGTTCACTGAGCTGACGATTAACATAGCGATATTCCAGGGTGGGCGATTTGATATAAACATGCGCATCCACGCTATCCAGAATAGTGGCTAACAAAGTCTCATTGGTGGATAGCTGTTCCTTATTAAGGTTGACCCTGCGCTTTAGCAGCACATTGCCACCCAGCGCCAGTATGAGTAAAAGCGTCAGCAACCCCACGCTCCACCATACCCAAGTGGCGCTTAGCGGGACTGAGAGGGGCTGGGCTCGCCAGGCACGCAAGATATCGAAATAAATCGAATCTGCATCCCGTTTCCACTCCCTGATAATCGTATCTATACGATCCAGAACATTTTCAGAAAGCTGTGGTGAAGCGGCATAAAAAAGCCGGATCGGCTGAAAAATAACGGGGGTTTCACGCAGGCCATAATCGCGGGCACGCCACTCACCAAACAGGTGATTAGATGTCATAAGATCTGCTTCGCCATTATTAACCGCCTGAAAACCCTCTGAGAAGCTGTTCACCAGCACCCAGGTTACTGAAATATCAAAGCGCTCGGTAACGGCTGCCAAATAGTCCTGCTGCACCGTCCCCTTCACAACCGCAACCCGCATCTGCTCAAGGTCAAGGATCGCTTCAACATTCATGTCATCGCGCTGATAAAGCTGGGACCAACTGTGCATCACCGGCTCGCGATGGAATGCAACCCGCTGGGCACGCTCTTCACTCCAGGCAACGTCTGGCAGCAGGTCAATCTCCCCTTGCTCTAATAACGCCAAGCAGTGCTGAAACTCACATGGCAGGCTCTCTAAATGCCACTGTTCCTCATCCGCAATGACCGTTAGCAACTCGCCCAGAATGCCTCGTAACCTGCCATGCTCATCCGCGAACAGCTTAGGTGGATTGTGATAGACCCCGACCAGCAACGTTTCACTGGCCAATGAGACAGGTGCCCATAGCCAGGCACCAAGCAGTATTGTTCCGGCGAACCAGCGAAAAGACGAACGTAATGCTGCACGACGAACAGGCAGTAAACGGATGCCGAGCGTGCCCAACATGCACGACATAGCAGGCCCTACTCACCGGGCATCGTTAAGGGGCCGGCTCGCTCAACCACCTGCTGCCATGCCGGATCACTTTCAATACGCTCAATAAACGCAGCAATACCTGGGTATTTTTCCAACCGCTGGGTAGCCGCCACCGCCTGGAGAGGAAAGCTCATCTGGATATCAGCGCCACTGGGCCAATGACCTGCAAAATTAGCCCTTTTACTTAAATGTGACTCAATAAAACCCAGATGCTGATTTACCTGGGGCTGAATAACGCGCTGACGCACTGTTGAGCTGATCCCCTTGGTCAGGGGCTTAATAAACCAGGGAGATTGCTTGGGAATCTGACTAAATACCAACCCCATTACCAAGAGTGGCATTAACGAGCCCTCGGCATAATGCAGCCAGTATCGATAATCCACCCACTCATTAAGATCATCTGGAGAGGGCTGCATACGCCCATCACCATAACGGTTGATGAGGTAATCAATGATGGCTCCTGACTCTGCTATGGTCAGCTCACCATCGGTAATGACAGGAGACTTGCCTAGCGGATGAACCCTTTTCAGGGCATCAGGCGCCAGTTGAGTTTTATTATCACGCTGATATACCTGGACTTCGTACTCAACCCCCAGCGTTTCAAGCAGCCATAAAATGCGGTGCGAGCGCGATTTTTCCAGATGATGAACGTGGATCATAGATACTCCATGGGGCGACTTGGCACACTGGCGAAAGACCAGCGAAAGCTATCCTTTACTGCTAGCACATTCAGCTTAGCACTATTGCAGTATTGCGCCCTATGGAGGAGTGCTCCAATACTTTTTTTAAAAAAAGCATTGGGTTGCACGTTTTAAGCAAGCGTTTCCACACTCGGCTGTTGCGTACGCCTTGTGCCCCTTTACAGTCGGTGCTCGTGTCGCCTTTTCGCCAACAGATCCAACGGGGACCATTTACCCTGTAGCCAGGGCGCAAGTATGCGCATGGAGAGAGGAATGAACACAAACACCATTACCGGCGTCAGCATCAAGGTACTGGTCAGCACCTTGGGGATTAATGCCCAATCCGCCAGGACTCCACCGAAGATCCATTGAAACATAAGCGAGATGGGAAAAAATGCCAGCCACACGGCGACCGCCTGCTTCCAACGCGGGGGAGTCGCCCCTGGACTAACCTGAAACCAGGTATCCAGCCCTGTGGCACGATGCTCATGGGGAGCGTCATATAGCCCTTTCCCCCGCTGCAGCCACGCATTGCGTGATGCCGAATGCTCCCAGGCATGGAGCGTATCGCTGCTGCTAAAGCGGAAGATAATCTGATATTCATCATCATTTTGGGGTGGCGCAAGAACACCCGACCCAAGATAACCGGGGAAATCAGCCGCCAGTTCGCGACCTTCATTCAACCAGCCATTGAAATCCTGATAGCGGCCATTCGCCACACGGCGGGCCACCATTAATGTGACAGGTGAGGCAGACATGGTATATCTCCTAATATATCGACAGCGTTTGCCGGATAGGCGTGCTGTTTACTATTGGGCGGGTAAGCCCGAAGCGTGTGCCACATTATACAAGCAATGTTGATGCCATTAGGTAGATAAATGAGCCATTTTGCGGCTTTCTGGCAGCATCTAAATCACCAGCAACTACTCCGCACGTGTTAGCGCTTCATGTTGGTGCATTTAATATGCCACTCACCACTTCACCTGCTGGATTGAGGCTGAATACTGATAAAGCGGCCCTGGTCCGAAAACTCCAGGCGGAAAATACCATGTACCCCGTCTCGCCCCACCACTCGTCGTAGTGCCTCAGCAGGAAAAACCACCCAGCGACCATCTACACTGCGCGTGCGTACAGTCGAGTAGTGGCCTGCATAATGCGCCAGGCACTCGCTTTGAGAGAGATGAATGACAACATCAATAGAAGGCATAAACACTCTTAATAGCATCACACTTAATTGAGAGGATAGTAATAGAGTATTTATGCATAGAGTAGTGTTTATTAAAGGCGTTCTTAGTTAAAGTGGCCAGTAAAAATTGCGCATCTGGATTAGCTCGCTGATACTCAATACTAACTGAACAGCCCTATGCCCCGGTAACTGCTTATGGATATCACTTCACTTAATGCGCTTTCCGCATCCCCTGCGGCTATTGGTTGGTTAACACCGCCCACCGTCACAACTACTCAGGAGCGCTCCAGACCTGACGAACAGACTGACATCAACACCAGCGACTCGGGTCAGACGAATGAAGAAGAGGAAGTCTCCAGCGAAACAGCCGTGGGTCCGACGCGGCCCGACGGTACCCCCCTAACGCCGGAAGAGATACAGCAACTAGAGCAGCTGAAACAAACAGACCGTGCCGTGCGGCAACATGAGATGGCTCACCAAACAGCAGGCGGCCCTTATACCGGTGGCGTTAGCTACGAGTACGAGGTTGGCCCAGACGGTAAACGCTACGCGGTGGCAGGCGAGGTACCGATTGATTACGGCCCGATACCCGGCGACCCCCACGCCACGATAGAAAAGATGCAAACGGTCATCGCGGCGGCTCTGGCCCCCGCAGACCCATCCCCCAAAGACCTGCAGGTTGCGGCCCAGGCACGACAATATCTGCTGGAAGCCAAGCTGGAAGCGGCTCGTGAACAGAGCGAGATGAACCAGGCACGCAGCTCCCCGGCGGCAACCAGCGAACCTGGGGAAGCCGCCTAGCGAGAGCGGTGCCTGCCCTCCGGCTGCTATAGCGCTGTTAATAGACGCCAGTCACTGCGTTCCGGCCATTGCACAAGCCAGGCAGGCAGCTCCTCTGCGGGCATAGGACGTGCAATGCCATAGCCCTGAGCAAGCTCGCAGCCCAGCTCCATTAACGCTTTTGCATGGTCAAGGGTTTCAACCCCCTCTGCCAACATGGAACGCTTGAAACGATTGGCCATGTAAATGACACTTTCCACAATCGCCATGTCGTCCTGATCGCTTAGCATATCGCGTACAAAACTCTGGTCGATTTTGATCAGATTGACGGGCAGCTGACGCAGGTGGGTAAGCGAAGAGAATCCCGTACCAAAATCATCAATAGCAAACCCCACCCCCAATGCCTGGCAACGTGCCATGTTTTTCAGCGCCGCCTCAACATCATGCATCGCAGCACTCTCCAGCACCTCCAGCTTCAGCATTTCAGGAGCCACCCTGGGATAACCGGCCAGCAGTTCCGCTAACCGCTGGCTAAAATCTTTAACCAATAAATGGGCGGGGCTTATATTGACGTTGACAGGCAGGGTAATACCGATTGTTTGCCATTCGACCAGTTGTTGCAATGCTTGCTTAATGACCCACTCCCCCAGGTCAACTTCCAGCGGTGTGGCATCGATAATCGAGAGGAATTGTCCAGGCGACAACAGTCCTTCATCAGGGTGCTGCCAGCGAATCAGTGCTTCCACGCCCACCACTTTACCGCTGCGCATATTCACCTGAGGTTGATAAAAGAGCCGCAATTCACCGTGATCAAGAGCATCCATAAAACGCTGTCGCTGCTCGTGACGCACTTGCAACAGGCGGTCCTGGGTAGGGTCGAAAAAATGGTAGGTGTTCCGCCCTCGCTGCTTGGCACGGTACATGGCCTGGTTAGCATGGCGAAGCAGCACATCTCCCTGAACATGGTCACTGGGATAATGAGTGACCCCAAGGCTGGCGGTAAGGTGGATACTTTGGCCATCAATCACCAGTGGCTGGCGGATTGAAACCAGTAATTTTTCAAAAAACCCCTCATCCACGCCATGGTGCAGCAGCAGCACAAACTCATCCCCTCCGACCCGTGCCAAAACATCATCACCAAACAGCAAGTGGCTAATACGCTGGGCGAACGTGGACAGCAAAATATCGCCGATATGGGGGCCTAAACGTTCATTAATCGCCTGAAAATAGTCAATATCCAGAGCACAGATTGCCAGCGGTAGCTGTTTAGTCTCCGCATGTTGAATTGACTCCTGGATCAGTTGAGTCAGAAGTTGCAGGTTAGGTAGCCCCGTTAAGGCATCAAAATAGACTTCCCGGTTCAGATGGCGTGCATGGGAAGGAATCGTTGAAAGGTCAGATAGCACAATGACATGGTGATCAACGCGCCCCAGCTCATTACGAACACGGTGAATCGACATCATACCCGGGTAAAACTTACCGTCGTGGCTACGGTAGCTAACCTGGCTTTTGCTGCGGTCACGCAATTGTATCTCATCACGCATAAGGCGCGTCGTGCGGTCATCATCAAGGGGTAACACGCTGAACGCCTCCGGCGTCTTACCACGCACAGCCTCCAGGGTTAAGCCGGTGAGCTCGCAAAACGCAGGATTAACATCCACCACACAGTTGTCAGCGTCAGTAATGATGATCGCCTCATTGGCATGGCAAAACACCGCCTCAGCGGGTGCCAACTGTGCTGAGACCAATGCCATGGCCGCAGCACTGCGCTGAAAAGGAACTACCTGCATGGCTTGCTGAGGCAAAGACTGCTCCTTAGGCAGATTCAAGGGCGTGCACATGCGTCTCTGCTCTCCTCGTCTATTATCACGGTATATAGGCTCTGCGGACATACTACCACCGTCCACCTACACGGTGTTTTACAAGAAACAGCGCTTAATCAACGCGATGAAGATCAAGAAAAAGCAAAAAAAACGCTCAGAGCCATGGCCCCCTGAACAGCTAGAGGCCCTTAAAACACATTGCTTCAGCGAGTTACGGTGCTGGCGCAGCGGCACCTAGAAAGCGCTGTTCCCAGTAATCGATATCCAGCGGTACACTAACAACTGCCCGGCCACTGCCAGGGGCGTGAATCATCTGCCGACTACCACGGTAGATGCCTACGTGAGTGGCTTTGGAGCCGCTGCCGAAGAATAAAAGATCACCAGGGCGGGGAGTATCGGTTGAGGGTAGCGCGCGAAACTGCTCATCAGTGGTGCGTGGTACACGAATACCTGCCGCGCGATAGGTCATTTCCACCAGACCGGAGCAATCCAAACCATCAGGGGAATTACCACCAAAGCGGTAAGGTGTACCAATGGCCTGCTGGGCATGAGAAAGAATAAGTGCTCGCTCCATGGAAACCCCTGCCTGAGGGCCTGTCTCGGGAGCAGTTACTATTTCCTTACCGGCGCAACCCGCTAACAGCAGCAGACCCATTACGCTGCACAGTCGCAGCAAACCGGTGAGTGGAGAGGCATAAGCACTCGTCATGTAAGGTGGCTCCAATAAATTAGCGGGCAAAGCACCTTTTATCATGGCTTAAGCATCACATGCCTGCCACTGGATCATCGACCTAGTAGCCGGAAATCAAACGTCCATCGCCAGATGACGTGGCTCCCCGTTGGGTATTAGCGCCCAATCCACTCAATAAAGGTACTCTCACCCAGCCCATGTTTCTCATGACGTAATCGACTCATGGCGGCATATGGCAGGTCCATTACCAATCCATTCTGGAGAGGTTGTTCCAGCACTTGGCGCAGCAACGCATTGCATACAAACAAGTGAGCAATAATCAGCACGTGTTTGCCCGGTGGATTGGCGAGCAACTGCTGCCATACTTCACTCACTCGTGCATTCAGAGCCGCTAGAGTTTCACCACTTGGTGGAGTAGCCTGAGAGGGGTTGTACCAAAATGCACTCATCGGCCCAGCACTCTCTTCTTCAAACACCTGGGCATGGGTTTTGCCCTCCCAACGCCCCAAGTGAAGCTCGGCCAGGTCATCCTCGACCTGCACTGGCACATCAAACTCTTCACCCAGCCAAAGCGCAAACTCCCGGCAACGCAGCAATGGAGAACTCACAATGGCTTCGTAGGGCGGTCGACCATCCTTGCTATGCCTCATCACCGCATCGGTCACTTGCTGCCAGCCTGTTTCGCTGAGCGGATGATCGGTACTTCCCCGTAGCATACGCCCGCCTACTGGCTCACCGTGGCGCATAATATCAATCGTCATGATCTCCGCATTGGGAAAACGCATGGTGACTCCTTATCCTGCTCAACCGGACTAAATAATGGCATGGCGCACACGGGCGGACACCCACTCCGACACCAGCACCGTTACAAAAATCATCACAAAGATAACGCTAACCTGGTTCCAGGCGAGACTGTTAATGGAGGCATTTAGCTGTAAACCAATTCCGCCCGCCCCCACCAGCCCCAACACCGTGGATTCGCGGATATTGATATCCCAGCGGTAGACGCTGATACCGGCAAAAGCGGGCATCACCTGGGGCAGCACACCGTAGTTCATTATCTGCAAACGGCTGGCACCAGTGGCACTAATGGCTTCTACCGGGGTGGGGTGGATCTCTTCAATGGCCTCATATAACAACTTGCCCACAAAACCAATGGAGCGCAGGGCAATGGCGATAATACCCGCAAGCACACCAGGGCCGAGTATCGTGACCAGTAGCATGGCCCAAATCAGTGAATTGATAGAGCGTGATGAGACAATAATGGTCAGTGCCACACTGCGCACCAGTGGGTGTGGCGTGGTATTACGCGCCGCTAAGAAGGCCACGGGAAATGCCATCATTATGCCCAGTGCAGTACCCAGAGTGGCAATATTCAGCGTATCCCACATGGGTTTCCAGAGTACACTGGCGTACTCCCAGCGCGGAGGTAACATGCGGCTAATCAGATCGCTGCCCTGGCGCCCGGCGTCTTCCACAAACACCCACATGGTGTTGTCGGAAATCACCTTCCAGCAGAGCAGAAACAGACTCATACCCATCATCCAGGCAGCATACTGCAACCACTGGGCACGCGTAGTCCGACGCTGCCACAGCGGTGTGCCCTGAGGGGAAGTTGAAACTGGCATCACATTTCCTCTTATAACCTGCGGTGTGCTCTTATTGAGTCCAACGGCGTACATAGCTGGAGAGGTACTCACTCAACAGCACAATAGCGATAATAATCAATAGAATGGCGGCAGAGGTGCCATACTCATAGCGGCTTAGTGAAGTGTTCAGCGTTGCGCCAATACCACCCGCCCCCACAATGCCAATCACCGATGACTCGCGGAAATTGATATCCAGCCGGTACATGGAAAGCCCGATCAAGCGCGGCATCACCTGTGGCTGAATGGCATGGTTCATGGTTTGCCACCATCCCGCTCCGGTGGCGCGTACCGCTTCTACCTGCCTCCAGTCGAGGTCTTCAATATCCTCCGCCAAAAGCTTGGCCATAAAGCCGATAGTGGCAAACGCGAGCGTGATCATCCCTGCAAACGGCCCAAAGCCGAACATCACCACAAAAAGAATCGCAATAATGATTTCCTGGAAGGTGCGCGACACGGCAATAATGGCACGACAGACCGTATAGACCGGCAACGGAGCGATATTGCGTGCTGCCCCCAATCCCACAGGAATGGCGAGTAATACGCCGATCACCGTAGAGGTGAGCGTCATGGTGAGACTTTCCAGTAAGCCTGCCCAAATATCGCTCTGGCGGCTTACAAAATCCGGTTGCATAAAGGCACCGAGAAAGTTGATCGCCCGCCCAGAACCTTCGGCCACCCGCGCCCAGTTCACTTCCACGGAAGCCAGCGCCAATGCCAGATACACCACACCGCTTAACACCAGCGCCCAGCGCAAGCGGGAACTTTCAATCAGCGGCAGCCTGCGCCACTGTCCCTGGCGCGCAGCCTGCTGACGCGCCAACGTATCGGTACGGCTCATCGCGCGCCTCCACTGGCAAGACCTGTTAGTGGGCGCGGGGTGGCATAGGGGCGCTGACCATGATGATGACCAATCTCTTCAATGCTCTCTACCTCTTCAACTGGCTCTGGACTGGTATCCCACTCCTCCTCACCATAAATAGTGGTCAGAATATCGCTGGTTAATTCGCTGGGCTGGCCATCAAAGACGATTTGCCCGGCGCGCAGCCCTACAATTCGGTCAGCAAATTGCTGGGCGAGTGCCACATCGTGAATATTGATAATGGCCGCCAACTCACGCTCGGCGCACAGCTCACGAATCAACCGCATAATCTGCCGTGAGGTTTTGGGATCAAGGCTGGCCGTCGGCTCATCCACCAGCAACAGCTTAGGGCTTTGCAACAGCGCCCGGGCGATCCCCACCCGCTGACGCTGCCCCCCGGAGAGGGCATCGGCGCGTTTATCAATGGCATGGGGCAAACCAACGCGCTCCAGCAAGCGGAATGCTTCAGCAACAGCCTCTGTTGGGTAACGGCGTAAAAAACTGCGCCAGAACCCGACATACCCCAACTGGCCGGAAAGCACATTCTCCATCACGGTTAAACGGTCAACCAGCGCATACTCCTGGAAGATCATTCCCATGGAGCGGCGGGCATGTCGCAGGCGGTTGCCGGACAGTGTCGTCAGCTCCGTACCTTCCAGCCGAATGCTACCCTGGGTAGGTTCTACCAGGCGGTTTACACAGCGGATCAGCGTGCTTTTTCCTGCACCAGATGGCCCAATCAACGCCATTACCTGACCTTTCGGTAGCGACAGCTGTATATCGTCAAGCGCACGATCCCCAGTGGGGTAACGCTTACCAACGCCAGTGAGTGTCAACATGGGGGTGCCTCATCTACATAGCGGTTCGGCCAGAAGGTTGCCCTCCTGGCCGATGGGTTATGGAACTACTAATGCATTAATCGCAGTCGTAGGTAACGCCGTTGGCATCGGCAATCGTGCGGATAACTGACCAGTGCTCTTCATAGGTGATGGGGATGAACTGCGCTTCACCTGAATTTTCAAACTCCGCCTGTAACGCGCTACCTTCCCAGTCGTAGCTGAAGAACGCATCCTGGATCTGCTGTTGCAGCTCAGGGGTCAGGTTATGCGCGGTGCCGTAGGCCGTGGTGGGGAAGGTTTCAGAGGTGTAGATCACCTCGTAGTCGCCCTCGTTGACCACACCACGGGAAATCATGCGATGAGCCACGGAATTGGCAATGGCGGCAGCATCGTAATCCTTGTTGATCACACCCAGGATAGAGTTGTCATGAGAGCCGGAGAAGGCAGTCTCGAAATCTTCACCCGCTTCCAGCCCATACTCGGAGCGCAGCAGCGCGGAAGGTGCGCGGAAGCCCGAGTTGGACGTTTCCGAAGTAAAGGCCAACTGGCGACCCTGCAGGTCTTCCATGCTCTCTATACCGCTACCCGGGTAGGTGATGATCTCCATCTCATAGCCGTAGCTGCCATCGTCAGCGGCCATGATGGCAAACGGGCGGAAACCACCGCAGTTAACCGCAATCGGCACACCACCGGTATTGAAGCCGGCAACGTGCAGGCGACCCGCGCGCAGTGCTTCCTGCTGGGCCGCATTCGACTGTACCGGGAAGAACTGCACGCGCTTGCCGGTAGCTTCGCTCAGATGGTCCAGAAAGCCTGCCCACACATCGGCATAAACGGCGGGATCTTCAACTGGAGTGTAAGCAAACACGAGCGTATCCGGGTCTACCCACTGGGACTCGTCGCTGGGAACGTCGGCAACCATATCACCATCGTTATCCACATAGCGGGATGAAAGGTCAGCAGAGGCGCTAACCGCTGTCAGCGCAAACATGCTGGTGACAACGACACTAATCAACGTACGGGAGATAGACAGAGTTTGCATGCTTCACCTAAACGGGTTTGTTCATAGATGAAGCCATGCTGCCAAGGCTCCATGACAGCAGCGGGTCACTCCCATGACAACCAAGTGACGTGTCGGTGACAAATCAGTGACACCACGCCTACAATGCCCATCAACGTTGATCGCTGTAATAGCACAGGGCTAAGTGCGCCCCTACTGCTGCGACACAACAGGCAACTCCACAATGACCTCTAAACCTCCAGCACCCGCTCGCTGCAAGCGCAGTTGCCCATGATAAAGCGTGACCAGATCAGCGACGATAGCCAACCCCAGTCCACTGCCTGAGCGCTGCTCATCCAACCGCTTGCCTCGCTGCACTGCTGCCTGACACTCCTCTGGTGTCATCCCAGGGCCATCATCGCTGACGCTGATAACGAGTGTCTGGCCATTGACCTGAATAGCGATATGCACATCATGCTCCGCCCAGCGCAGTGCGTTATCCAGCAGGTTGCCCACCAACTCCTGGATATCCTGTTTATCCATATGGGCATACACATCGCTCTCCCAGGTTTGACGCAAGCTAAGCTGGCGCCGCTGAGCCAAACGCGCCAGCCCGGAAATCAGTGCGGATAAGGTTTCATGAAGTTCAATCGGCGCGAGCCGTGCCCCTTCACCGGCAGCGGATGCCCGCGCCAGATGGTGACGCACAGCGCTATCGACCCGGGAAAGCTCCACCTCCCAGTTGTCCCGACTCTCCTTGGGCAACTGCCTCACCAGCAGACGCATAACGCTTAGAGGCGTTTTAAGCGCATGGGCAAGGTTACCCGCCGTATGCCGGCCGCGTTCGATCAAGCGCTGGTCCCGGGCCAGAACGGCATTCATTGAAATAGCCAGTGCCGCCAGTTCTCCCGGTAGCCGGGTATCCAGTTGTGCTGCCCGGCCCTGCTCCACCTCACGCAAATTAGCATTCATGCGGCGCAATGGTGCCAGCCCCCAGTGTACTTGCAGCGCCAGCACACTGAGCAGTAGCACGCCCAGGCCCAGCAAGCCCAGCCACAGCACAGTCTGAAATTGTTGAATATCATCACGCAGCGCATCCTCTTGGGCGGCAACACTGACATGTAACGGCGATGCCAGCGGCGCCAGGTGAATATCACGCTCAACCACGCGAAGCGACTGACCTCTTGGCCCGGACACAGAACGGGCACTGATGGCCTCACTCTCGGTGACTGGCAGGCGCTGATCCCATAAAGAGCGGGATGTTAACGTGTGGTTGCCTTGATCAGTAATTTGCCAATACCAGCCTGAGTAAACATGTTCAAAGCGCGGATCACCCAGAGCGCGGTCGTAGCTGAGCTGCTGAAGAAGCGGGTCATAGGTCACCCCTGCGATAATAACGTTAAGTGTTGCTTCCAAACGCGCATCGAAAGCGTGTATCGCAGCGCTACGGTAGTGATGGGACAATAGCCAGCCAGCGACCGGCAGGGCTAACAGCACGATAAGCAGTGCCGCCAGCAGTAGGCGAGCGCTGACGGAGCAACGCTCGCTCCATGAGGTCATAATGCTCATGGGTCACTGGGCTCGTCAGCTAACAGCCGATACCCCTGGCCCCGTAATGTGGCTATCCGCCATGCGCCCAGCTTACGACGCAGGCGGCTGACCTGGACATCAATAACATTAGAGTCAGGCTCATGGTCGCGGTCATAAACATGCTCGGCAAGCTCACTGCGGTTGACCACCCGGGGAGCAGCATGCATTAAGTAGCTAAGCAGACGAGTTTCCTGGGCGGTTAAACTAACCGGCCTGCCCGCCAACGTGACATGCTGGGTGTGGGTATCCAGATTTAACTCCCCGACTTTTAATACCGGATGAGCATGCCCGTGGCTGCGGCGCACCAGGGCACGCAACCGAAACAACACCTCCGCCGATTCAAAAGGCTTGGTGACATAGTCATCCGCACCGGCAGTAAAGCCCGCCGCCTTATCCGCCCAGCGCTCACGGGCGGTTAAAATCAGCACAGGCAAATCGATACCGTCCTCACGCCATGCGGAAAGCCAGCGGGTACCATCGCCGTCGGGCAGCCCCACATCCAGTATCAGCGTATCGTAGGCTTCCGTTCGCACCAGGAAATCAGCTTCCTGCCCATTTTCTGCGTGCTCGACAATCCAATCACTATCCCGTAGCGCCTGGCTTAGCTCACGGGCAAGCGCCTGGTCATCCTCTACCAGCAAACACTTCATGGTTTACCACCTTAGTGCGGAGTTTATCAGCGTATTGTTCACTGGCGCCGCATCTCGTTGATGCGTACCCCCTCGATTTTCATCAACTGACCACTGTGTCCATCAAACTCAAACTCAACTACTTGCCCCTGTGGTCCAAGCAGTTTGATTTCGTACTCTACCAGACCATTTTCACGCTCTATTTCCACCTCCAGCACATCGCCATGATAGTTCTCCTCCAGCCAGTCGAGGATCGTTTCCAAGGGCACAACGTCCCCCCGCCTCACTTCACCATGCAGCGGTTCCCAGGGCTGATCACCTATCGCACTTCCTGACAATACCGTCACCAGTATGGCGCCCAGCAGTAGCTGCCGCATAAAGCGGTGGCAATAACACAAGCGTGAAAGTGAACAGGTCGTCGTTTTCATAGCGATAAGAGTGCCAAAAGCAACATGAACGGTAGATGAACGGCATTGTCAGCTTAAAGACAGAACAGTAGTGCTATAAATACTCTGTCGCATTCGCTGAGTGACATTCACCACGCAATGCCATTCACCCTACGAAGAAGGAATTTGCTATGAACGCCATGAAAAAACTGCTGTTGATCCCGACCTCTGCCCTGCTGCTCACCGCCGCTGCCGGTAGCGTTCAAGCAGACTATCTACCCATGGACCGGATTGACGATGTATTAACCCACGCTTCCGACTACGGGTTCATCCAGTATGAAGAGATCAGTATCAAAAGCCGTGGCCGCGCCGAAGTAGAAGGCTGGCTTGATGATGAGTGGTACGCAGACGTTGAATTCTCTATTGATAATGGCGAAACCTTAAAAGAAGAGCGTAAGCGTTTAATTACAGGTGCATGGGGCATGAGCGAAGATGATATCCGCCAGGCGCTTAATGTCGCCAGTCAGGAAGGTATGACAGAGTTCGAAGATATCGATATTGATAAAAGCGGCATGATTGATATCGAAGGCCGTGATGCCAATGGCCGCGAACTGGAGATCAGCCTGCGCCAGGGCACCGATCAGGTTAGCTCCATTGATCGTGACTAACCGCCTGTTTATCCAGCTAGTCTGCGGACTCTCTTTGGAGAGTCCGCTTTTTTGCCAACTACAATCCTAATAGCCCCCGCGTCATAATAGCCTCAGCAATACGCTCTATCTCCTGACGGTAGACTGCCTGTCGATAGGTGGTTGCGTCGTGATTCCCCTGGCTTCACGTTGTAATGTGTTACAGCGTAGCCGTTACTTATCCATTCTGGGCTGTGCCCATAGGGAGATACCGGTGCCCCCGTCTACCTCTGCCGAAGGCGTAAGTGACCATTTGGAGCATGCAGTACTGCGTGACATCGCGTGGTTACTGGCGACACCTGATCTTGTTGAACTGCCAGGACCAATTCCCAGCGCAGGGCGGCCAACGCGCCAGGAGCTTGGGCTAACCGAAGGAGAGGATAAGTGGCTGGCACAACTCGCACCGGTGGTTACCGCGCTGGATGGTAAGTTAGCCACGCGCATGGGCCACTACCATGAGCGGCTGTGGCATCTGCTGCTGGGCCATGCACCCAATACGCGACTGCTGGCCCATAACGTGCGCATCACTTATAAGCGCAACACGCTGGGTGAGTTGGATATGCTCTACCGAACCCGGAATAACCCAGCGCCGATACATTTGGAAGTGGCGATCAAATTCTACCTGGGGTTACCGGATGGGCCTGGGGCAGCTACCAGCCAAAGCCGCTGGATTGGCCCCGGCGGGCTGGACAGCCTGGCGCTAAAATGTAGCCACTTACGCCACCACCAGTTGCCACTTTCCAATACATCTCTGGCGCTGGCCACGTTAGCCCATTGGCTGGCACCCAGGGACTTGGGCTCACCAACATCCATACAGCAGCTCACCCAGCGGCTCGCCATGCCAGGGGTGCTATTTTACCCCTGGCATGGCGCCCTACCGCCGCCGGAGGGGGCAACCGCCGCCCACCGGCGTGGTCAGTGGTGTTATATGAGGGATTGGCCAACGCTGGCTGCTGAAAAAGGCACGGCGCTACAGCTGGCCTGGCTGGAAAAGCCCCACTGGTTGGCACCGCCGCGCAACGACGCGTTTTACCCCGCTGGCGAGCTGATGCCAATAATCAGGCGTCAGATGCAACAACAACGCAGGCCGCAGCTGGTCATGCTCTATAGCCCGCAGACAGCACATTCAGGAGAACGCCTGGTGGAGCGGCTCTGCATTGTGCCCGATGACTGGCCACGCCAGGTGCCACTACCCCCTGCAAACCATTAGGCAGGTACTATATCACCACCAGATTATCGCGATGAATCAGTTCATGGGCTTCCACATAGCCCAGGATTGCTTCAATCTGATGGCTGGGCTGGCCAACCAGTTGACGGGCTTCCTCGGCACCATAGTTGACCAGGCCTTTAGCAACCCGAGCACCTTGCTCGTCCACACACAGCACCATATCACCGCGTTTAAAGCTACCCTGCACCTCACGCACCCCCACAGCCAGCAGGCTGGAGCCTTTGACGCGCAGCACATTGACCGCCCCCGGATCCAGCACCAAGGTACCGCGCACCTGTAGCTGACCTGCCAGCCAACGCTTACGCGCAGCAATGGGCGCCTGATCAGGGCGTAGCAAAGTGCCCAACGCCTCACCCGCCATGATGCGGGTAATCACCTCTGGCTGTCGGCCACTGGCAATCACCGTGACCGCCCCGGAGCGTGCTGCAAGCCGCGCGGCTCTCACCTTGGTGCTCATTCCCCCCCGGCCCAGCGCGCCTCCACTCCCGGCTACAGCTGCCAGCCGTGGATCATCAGCGCGCCCCTCAGTAATTAATGTGGCATTGGGGTTGTGCCGTGGGTCAGCATCAAAGAGCCCCTCCTGGTCAGTCAGCAGCAGCAGTGCATCCGCCTCCAGCAGGTTAGCGACCAGTGCCCCCAGGGTGTCGTTATCACCAAAGCGAATCTCATCGGTAACCACGGTATCATTTTCATTGATGACGGGCACGACGCGCATTTCAACCAGTGTACGCAATGCCGACAATGCATTGAGGTAGCGCTTACGGTTGGAAAGGTCATCGTGGGTTAGCAAAATTTGCGCGGTCAGCATGCCGTGGCGAGCAAAATGTTGCTCATAGCACTGGGTAAGTCCATTTTGCCCTACCGCTGCGGCTGCCTGCAGTTGGTGAACGGCGCTGGGACGCGCCTGCCACCCCAGACGCACCATACCGGCGGCAACCGCCCCAGAAGAGACCAATACGACCTCTTTGCCCTGCTGATGCAGGGTGGCAATCTGATCCACCCAACCGCCAATGGCTCCCTCGTCCAGCCCACGGCCATCGTTAGTGAGCAGCGCGCTACCGATTTTCACCACTACCCGGCGGACGTTACTTAGCACCTCTCTACCGGGCAGCTGCTCATTGCTTTCCACGTCGCTATTCTCCTAAGCGATCCTGATAAACCCTGCAGTGTGGCCTTGAACCGTTCCCCTGTTACGGGGCGTACTCCACTTCAACGTCATAATCATCATCGTCGAAGTCGTCATCATCCTCGTCATCACGCTTACGACGACGGCCAAGCCGGGCTTCGGTACGAGCCACCGACTCCTCTTCCATGCGACGGCGCATTTCCTGCTCGCGGGCATGGGCTTCTTCATCTTCATTTTCCAGGCGCTGCTGCTCGGTGAGCCAGCGGTACGCTGCCTGCACCAGCTTGTCGGTGCCTTCGCTGCTAATGGCCGCAATACGAAACACCGGGCCATCCCAGTTTAAGGCATCGATAATTGCCTGGGCGCGCGCTTCGCGCTCATCTGCCGGCAGCAGGTCGAACTTATTCAGCACCAACCAACGTGGCCGCTCGGAAAGCGCGGGAGAGAACTGGCCAAGCTCATGAATAATTGCCTGAGCGGCCTCTACCGGATCGGATTCATCAAACGGCGCCACATCAACGACATGGAACAGCAACCGTGTGCGGGTAAGGTGCTTTAAGAAACGCAGCCCCAGGCCAGCCCCATCGGAAGCGCCTTCAATTAGCCCCGGCACATCGGCCATCACAAAGTGCTCATGCATACCGAGCTTCACAACGCCCAGGTTGGGCACCAGGGTAGTAAACGGGTAGTTCGCCACTTTCGGCTTTGCCGCTGATACAGAACGAATCAGAGTGGACTTGCCCGCATTCGGCATGCCCAACAGCCCTACATCGGCCATCACCTTCATTTCCAGGCGCAGATTACGGCGGTCGCCCTCGGTACCCGGCGTAGTACGCCGGGGCGCGCGGTTGGTGGAGGACTTAAAGTGGATATTCCCCAGTCCACGGCGACCACCTTCTGCCACCAGTACGACCTGACCAATATCGGTGACATCCGCGATCACCTCAAGGGTATCCTCATCAATCACCGTGGTACCCACCGGCACTTTAACGTGCAGGTCTTCACCGGCCTTACCGCTCATTTGGCGTCCCATGCCGCCCTGGCCATTTTCCGCCTTGTAAAAACGCTGGTACTTAAAGTCGATCAGCGTATTGAGCGCATCGTCACCAATCAGGTAAACACTGCCCCCATGGCCACCATCGCCACCATCGGGGCCACCTTTGGGCACATATTTTTCGCGGCGAAAGCTCAGACAGCCATTGCCGCCCTTACCTGCCTCAACAATAATCGAGGCTTCATCGACGAACTGCATTGGATTCTCCCGGCCGCTTCCGCCGCCCTAACTGCAATATCCCACCCGTTGATAACGGGTAAAAGGGATCGAAAAGACAAAAAAGCCCCGCCATGGCGGGGCTTTTTCTTTCGTCACCTTCGTCCTGCGCAACAACAGCAGTTGCTTAGGCAGAAACGATGCTAACGAATTTACGGTTCTTCGGACCTTTGGTCTCGAATTTCACGACGCCATCGTTCAATGCGAACAGCGTGTGGTCGCGACCCAGGCCAACACCAGTGCCCGCATGGAAACGTGTGCCACGCTGACGAACAATGATGCTACCCGCAGTCGCCGCCTGGCCACCGTAGAGTTTCACACCAAGGCGTTTGGATTCGGAATCGCGACCGTTACGCGTGGAGCCGGCTGCCTTTTTATGTGCCATTGCAAAATCCTCCTTAAGGGAATTTGGCCGCTTACGCGGAAATTCCGGTAATTTTGACTTCAGTGAACCACTGGCGGTGGCCCTGACGCTTCATGTGGTGCTTCCGGCGACGGAATTTAATGATAGTTACTTTGTCGCCACGACCGTGGGAAACGACTTCCGCGGAAACTTTGGCACCACTTACCAGGGGGGCGCCAACGTTTACATCATCGCCGTCTGCTACCAGCAGCACTTCATCAAACTCAATCGTTTCGCCGGTAGCGACTTCGATTTTTTCGAGCTTGAGGGTTTGACCTTCTTGAACGCGGTACTGCTTACCACCGCTTTTAATAACTGCGTACATGTCGCTCTCCGGACTTGTCGTTAATGCCGGTTACGCCCCGCGTAACCAACGCTCATCGCCTTCCGCTCTTATCGACCTGCTGCGAGTGGCGCCCCTTTTGGCAGCCATCTGACAGGGAGCATGATGAGTGGGTCGCGGATTATAACGACTATCGTCGCTTACCACAAGGGCATAGGGTATTGTCAATTGCCGATTGAAACACTGAACGCCTACCTGCGTCTTGACGCCTCACAGGCAGCCCCATAGCATGACCCAAACTTAGGGTGGTCACTGCCACTTTCACCTGCCGCGATGAACGGAACCCATGACAGCCAACGTCTCCCCAGCCCAGCCTGCCAGCCCAACGCCTTCACCGCTGCACGCCGTGGTGGCGGATGACTTTGCCGCCGTTAACCACACGATTGTGGAGCAACTGAACTCCAAGGTGCCGCTGGTGGAAACCATCGGCCAATACATTATTGAAAGCGGTGGCAAGCGCCTGCGCCCATTACTGGTGCTGCTGGCTGCCCGATCCCTGGACTATGCGGGCGACAAACATATTACCCTGGCCACGCTGATCGAATTTATGCACACCTCCACCCTGCTGCACGATGATGTGGTGGATGAATCCCACATGCGGCGGGGCAAAAAAACCGCCAACGATGCCTGGGGCAATGCGCCTTCGGTGCTGGTGGGTGACTTTCTTTACTCCCGCTCGTTTCAGATGATGGTGGACGTGGGCTCGATGCGCATCATGGCAATTCTGTCCGGCGCCACCTGCGTCATCGCTGAAGGGGAAGTCCTTCAGCTAACCAATATCGGTAACCCCAATATTTCGGAAGCGGACTATTTCGAAACCATTCAAGGTAAAACCGCCATGCTGTTTGAAGCGGCCTCCCATAGCGGTGCGGTGCTGGCGGATGCCACTGCCGAGCAGGAGCGCGCATTGCAACACTATGGCCGTTACCTGGGATTAGCGTTTCAGTTAATCGACGATCTGTTGGATTACCAGGGCGATGCCGAGGCGATGGGCAAAAACGTCGGTGACGACCTCGCCGAAGGCAAGCCCACCCTGCCTCTGATCCATGCCATGGAGCGCGGTACGCCAGAGCAGGCCAAATTGATCCGACAGGTGATTCGTAAAGGTGGCCTGGAACAGCTTGACGCAGTGCTGGATATCATCAACGCCACCGGCGCGCTGGAGTATACCCGGGCACGGGCAATGGAAATGGCCGATAAAGCACTCGCCGAACTGGATCTATTGCCACCCAGCCCCTACCGCGACAGCATGGCT
Organism: Vreelandella olivaria; assembly: GCF_023507745.1. Taxonomy (GTDB): domain Bacteria; phylum Pseudomonadota; class Gammaproteobacteria; order Pseudomonadales; family Halomonadaceae; genus Vreelandella; species Vreelandella olivaria_A. Next base: position 98,246 of record NZ_JALPZO010000008.1, read on the forward strand.
CAATTGGCCCGCTTAGCGGTTGATCGCCAAGCGTAATTCCTTACGCTACAACAGCGTAAAGGCCAAAAAGAGGCTTGAAAAAAACGCATCATCTGAGTATGATGCGACCCGTTGTTGGGCACCAACTCAGCACGCTTCGGAATATAGCTCAGCTTGGTAGAGCGCTGCCTTCGGGAGGCAGAGGTCGTAGGTTCGAATCCTGCTATTCCGACCAAGAATTCATTAAAACGGCCACTTAGCTAAGTCTAAATCAGCTAGTGGCCGTTTTTTGTTTGTAACCCCTCACCCAGGAGGATGAATTAGCCCCACCACACTCACCAGAATAAGCACCACCCCTAGGGCACGGAAAAACAGCCCGGTATCCGCTTTCAGCATGTAGCGGTGGGCTTTTTCGCCCAGTAAATGACCGATAAATGCACAGGGCAGCAGCCATAGCTGGTGAATAAGCTGGAGGTCAACACCGGCGATGACGAAAGAGACCATCTTGATCACCACCAGGATAAACCACAGCACAAACATGGTATCCCGCAACTGCTCTTTGGCCACGTGGGCAGCAAACACCGCGACAATAAGCGGCGCACCGATTAACGAGGTGCCGCTAACATAACCTCCCAGCGCCAGCAGTACGTAATCAATGTACTTGTTTTTGCTTCTAAAGGGCTTGTTAAGCACATAACTAATAGCGTAGATGATGACAATGCCGAAAATAATGCTGGTCATCACGGTAGCGGGCAACGTTAGCAACCCCACCACACCGATCAGCTTGGGAATAATCATTATTTTCAGGGCTTTAAACAGATAGCCCCAATCGATATTGCTCTCAATCTGGGAACTTCCACCGCCCTCTCTCTGCAGTTGGCGGTGTCCATTCCAGGCTATCCAGCTGGAAAAAATCAGCAGGTGAATGGCAATAATGGGCAGGAAGACAAGCGGCTCGTTGGCTACCAACAGCAGGAAAGGTAACGCCAGCACCGCGCCACCAAACCCCAAACTGGTTCTGACAAAGCCGCTCCAGGCAAAGATTAGCCCGATAAGAAGATACTGGTACCAGAGTAGATCCGTCATTGGCTCGCTTGCAGGTCCTTATTGTTGGGTGAGGCTGCCCAAGGCCCACCAGCTTGGCAGCAATGCACGTACCTTGGCCTGGGCAAAACGGTCATCCATTAATACCACAACCCCTTCGTCTTCGGGGCTTCGGATTACCCGTCCGGCGGCTTGAACCACTTTGATCATTCCTGGAATGCGGTAGGTGTAGGCATCTCCCTGACCGAAACGGGCTTCCATGCGAACCTTCAATGCTTCATTAAAGGCGTTGAACGGCGGTAAACCCAGCGTGGCGATAAACGCCCCTATCAGTCGATCACCAGGCAGGTCGATCCCCTCAGCAAAGGCACCTCCCAATACCGCAAAGCCAATACCTTTTCCGCCGGGGATGAAGCGGGCCAGAAATGCATCGCGCTCTTGCTCCTGCATGCCCCGAGTTTGTGCAAAGACCGGCACCTCGGGGTGTGATTGCTGAAACTGCTCCAGCACTGATTCCAGGTAGGCAAAACTACTGAAAAAGGCCAGATAGTGGCCCGGCCTAGCCTGATACTGGTTAGCCAACACCGCCACGATCGGTCTAATTGAGGCCTGGCGATGATGATAGCGCGTGGAAATATCCGTACAGACCCTCACCTCCAACTGCCGTGCAGCAAAGGGCGATGCCACTTCCCGCCATACGCCGTTGTCTGGCAGGCCCAGCAAGTCGCCGTAATAGTGCGCGGGAGTTAAGGTTGCCGAAAACAGTACGGTGCTATGCGCAGCCTTAAAGCGTGGCCCAATAAAGTCAGCCGGGATAACGTTGCGTATTCCCAACACCGACTGCCCCCGGCGTGGGCAGGCCAGGTCACAGAGGGAATGCTCACCAAACCGCTCCGCCAAGCGGCAGAACGCCAGGGCTTCAAACAGTTGCTCTTGAAGCTCCAGGCTGGCCGCCTGAGGATGCTCCACCAGGTAATTGGTAATGGCTACAGAGACATTGTGCAGCGCAGATACCAGTTTGGTGGGCAACCTATCGAGCAGGTGGTAATGGTCTGGCGCCGTGCTGGTCGGCACCTCTTTATTGAGCAACTGCCACTGCCTGCCTAGCGCTGCCAGCGGCTTGGCAAGCGCAGACGGGGCATTACGGCGCAGACGATTTAAGCGCTGCTGGTGCAGCTCGGCGCTGTACATACCCCGTGCCCGCTCTACCAGGTTATGCGCCTCATCTACCAATAGGCCTACCCGCCAATCATTAGCCTGGGTCAGACCGTGTAGTAACGCATGGCTATCAAACCAGTGGTTCACATCACCCACCACCACATCCGCCCAGCGAGCCAGCTCCTGGCCTAAATAGTAGGGGCAAACCTGATGCGTCAACGCCACCTCACGCAGCGCTTCACGGTCAAGCCAACCACACTCCACCGCTGCCTGCCGGGCGGCTGACAGGCGGTCGTAAAATCCGGCGGCAAGGGGACAGGTTTCACCCTGGCAGGCAGTTCCTGGGTATTCGCAGGCCTTATCACGCGCGACAAGCTCCAGCACCCGCAGCGGCCTACGTTGCGTATCCAGGCTTTCCAGCGCACTCAGGGCCAGACGACGGCCTGGGGTCTTCATGGTCAGGAAGGCCACCCGGTCGAGTCGCTGGCGGGGCATCGCGGAGAGCATGGGAAACAGCGTTCCCAGGGTCTTCCCTATGCCTGTAGGTGCCTGGGCAAGCAAACAACGTCCGGTACTGGCCGTTTTGTACACATCCTCGGCCAGCGTCCGCTGCCCAGGGCGAAAATCAGGATAGGGAAATATCAAGTCGGTCAAAGCGTCATCGCGCCGCTGGCGATGGTGAGTTTCCTGGTCCGCCCAGGCCAAAAAGCGCTCGCACTGATCCGCAAAAAACGCCTGTAGCTCAGCGGCGCTTATTTCCTGGGTCAGCAGGGTTTCCTGGCCACTGGCTATCTCCAGATAAACCAGCACCAGCGTCAGCCGCTGCAGGCCGCGCTCGGCACACAGCAGTGCACCGTACACCTTTACCTGCGCCCAGTGCAGCGCCCGTTGGTTCGCCGCCATGCGGTCAAGGCTGCCCCGGTGGGTTTTCACCTCTTCAAGGCAGTTGGCCTCTGGCGCAAAACCATCGGCCCGCCCCACCACATCAAGATGTTTATAGACACCTGATAGTGGCAGCTCCGTTAGATAGCCCCCACCACGTCGGCTGGCCACCAGAGCGTGCCCTTCCATCCCTTCCTGAGCACTGGGAGCGGGGGTGAACCGATAGTCAAGGTCCCCCTCCCGCGCGGTGAAGTCGCACAGCGTACGCACCGCCACCCGATAGCGGTTCATATACCCTCTACTGACTGCCAGCGCACATAACACACCTCAACAGGCATTTGGTGGTGGGCGAAAAACGCGATCCAGCGGCGCTGGTTATCCTGTAGACGGTCGCCAGGTCCTTTAACCTCAATCATCCGGTAGCGGGGCTTACCGGGAGGCGCATCTGGCATGAATTGGATCAGGTCCGGCAACCCCGCACGGTTCTGTTTCAGATCTGCCAGTAGCCGCTCAAAACAGGCGCGCAAATGCGCAGGTGGCAGACACTCCAGGGCCAGTAACAGGAGTTCTTCACTGACGATTCCCCAATGTACAAATGGCGACGTGATGCCCTGTTTGGCGTGCCAGGTGGCTTGTATCGAATGACGATAACGACCGTTCTCCAACTGCAGCAGACAAGCATCAATATCGGCTTGGCGCCGGTGCACAAAATCCTCACGGAATAGATCCGCAGGCCCACTGTGAAACGGATGAAAAAATGCTCCCGGTAGCGGTTTGAAAATAGCGGGCCAGAAGAGCAAACCAAAAAGGCTGGTCAACAGGCTGTTTTCAACATAGAAGACCGGTGCAGCGGGGGTCGCAAGGTGCTCGGCAGCTGCGCACTCTACCGGTCGCGGGCCGGGTAACATCAGCACCTGGCTGGGAGCCTCGGCTGGTTTTTCCCGTGCCGCAAGGGGCAGCCCGAGCCTCCTCTCCATGCGCGGTAGCAACCGCGCCAGGGCCTGCGCTTCACTCTCGCATGGCCCTGCTGCCAGGGCCTTATGCGCAAGGTGGTACGCCGTTTGGTAATCCCCCATACGCTCCAGCAGTCGCAACCGGCGAATACGAGCCTCGCTGCTGTCAGCGGCCGCATAAAGGGTTAACGCCAGCTCTGCTTCTCCACTCCGCTCAGCGTCTCTTGCCATGGCCAGCACCAGCCGTGCTCGCCGGGCGTCTAGCCAACGGTTTGGTGAAGCAGGCGGCAACTGGGCATACAGCGCCTGCAGGGGTTCGCCATCGTCCAGGCGTTCTCGCAAGCGGTGTAGCACCATATAGGTATCTACCTCGTCACGCTGCTGAAACGCCCGCGACTCAGCGGTTAGCGGCACCTGTTCAAAACGTTGCAGGCCAAGCTCGGTCAACACAAACTCTGCCCAGTCCTGGCGTAGGTTGCCAAAAAACATCAGTCTCAGGCGATCACAGATCTCCATCACTGTTAGTCGTACAATTTGCGTGGTGGCCGTTGGCCACCACTGCTGAAGGGCCACTGACTCTTTTAACGATTCCTCCAGTGCCACTTGAAGCGCAGCTTTAGTGCTGTTGATCGTTAGGCCAGCGTTGCTGATTTCGTCTGCCAACGCCTGGCGCAGCTCACTTAGCCGCAATAGGCGAAATAGCTCACGACGGCTTAACAACGGCGCGCTATCTACCCAGCAAAGCGCAACCAGAGGTGCCAAAGCCTGCTCGGCACCACCAATCTCCCCATACGTCAGTTTATCCAGTCGAAACAGCTCACCTTTACGCATCACCATACGCACCAGTAGTGCCTGGGAAGCGCGCGATAACATCTCGAAGTGACGGATAAAGTCACGCTCTTCAGCACTTAGCAGGTCACCGTGGCGGGCTTCTACCCACGCCAATACATAACGAAAATTCGTCAGGTAATAGAAAGGATCATCCAGGGAGGCGGTAGGTGTTTCATAAGCACTGTTCATTTATCCATTATAACAGTGCATCAGTGCAGACGTCATGTGTGTTTAACTATCCAGGGTAAGCGTTTGAAAGGCGTTATAGGCCGCTATTACTGTTGCCCTTTGAGCAGTATGCGCTTGTAAAAATGCATCACCGGTTACCGTTTCATCTGGGTATTCGGTAATCAACATCAGTGGCGTTAGCTGGCTGGCATCTTCCAAGATCAGATAGGGGAAACCGTTCAACACCGGGAAGGTCAGTGCCCCTGCATGGGTTTCAAATAGCGCGATTTGAGCATCGTTGAATGCGACCAGTCCTGGCACTTGGGCCAGCTGCTGGGTAACGGCCTCGACCAGTTGCACGGCTGCTGCCTCCCAACCTGGCTGATGCCTTAAGATCAAAAAGAAGCCTTTGGGAATCGTCCACATTTCAAAGCCACGGGGCACGTAGCCGTTTAAGGGCCGTGTCCATTCATGGGCCGGATAACCATGTAAATTGATATGTAACCCGGCATTGCTGGCCGCAAAAGCCTGTTCACGTATGGCGTGTTCGAAAGGTTGGCCCAGGGGCTGACTCTGCAGGTCATTGCCAAAGGCGGTATAGCGTGCCGCATGATGCATATGTCGCGGCTGAGTAGTGACTAGTCTACCCTGCAGCGCGTAGCCATCCGGGTTCTCAAGCGGTGAGATGACAAAGTGAGCTTCTGGCTGGCAGCTGAGTGTTTGGGCAGCGCGCAGGGCACCGACCACACCCGATGTTTCGTTGGCATGCTGGCCGGCGCTGATAATCACTGCACGATCACAGCCGCTCAGATAGCGTGCCTCTACCACTCTTCCCGCCCGGGTGGTGGCGTGTAGCGCTTGCCCGCCCAGTTGGGCCAGCAACTGCTCTATTTGCGCAACATCTATCGCCTGTTGGGCGGCATCCAGGGTAACCTGTGCGCGTTGAGGCTGCTGCACACTCAAAGCCCGCATGCCTATTTTGATATGTGGCTCATCGCCCTGGGTTAACACTTCCGGCACAATCTGCCCCGGCTGAATCGAACGATCACCCAGCGCTAAACCCTCACGGTGCTGGAAATACTCCAGGGTGGAGAAATAGAGTTCCTCATGGAGCGCTTCGGCAAGGCTGATGTGCTCGTCATCCCATGCCAAGCGGCGATCAGCGCAAGGCAGAGTGACACTGACATTGAGCTCTTCAAAATAGGGCGATGCTGGCGGCCACGACGCTGAAGATACTGTGTCCATGGCAGCCTGGAAAAGCGCTTCATAGTCCGTCTCGACCTTCGACTCACTGACCTCCCCCTGGGTGGAGATCAGCCTCAGCCAACCGCAGGGTGAGAACTGTGCCTCGCCCACATGATCCTGGTGATGTCGGTTAGGCGCCACCACGACATAGTTCTCCCTCTGCCCTGTACTGCGCTCCACCCGGACGCGATAGTGGCAGGGATCATGGCTAGGCTCGAAGGTAGGAGACGCGATGCCCTCCCAGTGAAGCGTCACGCCTTCGGGCAGCAGCGCCGCCAGCGGATAAGCCTCAAGGAGAAAACGGCGCGGCGCCAGCGGTGGCACCGGGTACTCAATCACCAACGACTGCAAAGAGGTCCAGTCAAACTCCTCTAAGAAGAAATGCACCAGAGGCTTATAGGCACTGCGTATGCGCGCGCTGATACCCACGGCTTCGAAGGCCACTTCCGTTGCCTGGCGCTCGGCTTGATCATCAAATACCCACGCCTCCAACTGGTAGCCCTGATAGTTCGAGGTGGCGTAGGTATCCAGTAGGGTGCGGGTGGTGCGCGGGAAGGAGCGCTCTAGCAGCGTCTCACCTTGGGAAGGGTTCATGATACTCATAAGGAAGTGCGTCCAGTAGGATCAAGAACATCGCGTAACCAGTCACCGAGCAGGTTCAACCCCAGCACGGTTAATAGAATGGCCAGGCCAGGAAAGACACTGACCCACCATGCTGTTTGCAGATAAGTCCGCCCCTCTGCCAGCATACCACCCCAGCTGGGAATCACAGGATCTACGCCAAGCCCCAGAAACGTCAGACTGCTTTCCAATAGAATATTGTTGGCCACATTCAAGGTCATTAGCACGATGACCGGACCAATTAAGTTAGGCAACAGGTGTTGGAAGAGGATACGCACATCCTTTACCCCGATCGCTTTGGCCGCCAGAATGAACTCACGATCACGCAATGAAAGTACCGACCCCCTGACCAATCGTGCGTACTGCACCCACTGGGAAATAATCAGCAGGATAATCATATTGGTCAGGCCGCCACCAATCACAGCGATAAAGGTGATGGCCAGCAGGATAAAGGGGAGCGCGAGCTGCACATCGGCAAAACGCATAACGATCATATCCAGGAATCCACCATAATAGCCGGCCACCAAGCCCATAAAGATGCCAATGACGACCGCTCCCAGGGCTGAGTAAACCCCCACTTTTAATGAGATCTCCCCGCCAATAATGACCCGGGCCAGAACATCGCGGCCCAGCGGATCAGTCCCCAGTGGAAAACTGGGCTCTACCAGGGGTGGCGTTAGCCGGTAGGCCAAGTTCAGCTCAGACCCACCGCCAGGAAACAGCCAGCCAGAGAAGATGACGGCCAGGCCGATACCGCCGATGAGCAGTACACCCAGGATGAATTCCAGGTTTTTGAAGCGTTTCAACTTATTGGTTTTGATAGCTGCCGTCATGGTTATTCCTTGCGCACTCTGGGGTCGACCAAGCCATAAGCGATATCAACGAGAAGGTTGATAGAGATGATCATTAACGAGAGCACGGTGATAACGCCCTGCAAGACGGGATAGTCCCGTGCCGACACGGCTTCAAACGCCAAGGTGCCTAAACCAGGCCAATTAAATACTCGCTCCACAACGACGATGCCGCCAAGCAATCCACCAAACTGCAAACCGAAATAAGTAATCAATGGAATAGAGCAGTTACGCAGTGCGTGCTTGTAAAGTACAACAGTGTTGGAAAGACCTTTTGCTCGTGCCACCATAATGTACTGCGAGCGTAAGGTGTCCAACATGGTGGTTCGCACTAAGCGCACGTTCGTCGCGGTTAGGATAATCCCCATTGTGGCGGCGGGCATAATAAAGCTGGAGAACCCCTCCATACCACTCGGCGGCAATAAATTGAAAGTGATTGAAAGTAGCAGCACCAGCATAATAGCCAGCCAAAAATTAGGAAAAGAGAGGCCAATCAGAGAAAAAACCCTAATCATTTGATCTGGCCACCTGCCCCGCGATACGGCCGCCTTAATACCCAGTGGTATCGATACGACGATAGATACAAATAGCGAGGCGAAAGCTAACGCCAAGGTGGCTGGTAAAGCGCGTCCAATCAGATCGCTCACCGGAGTACCACCCATAAAACTACGGCCAAAATCACCTACCACCAAGCCACGCAGGAAGCCGATGTACTGGGCCAAAAACGATTGATTCAAGCCTAGCGCTTCACGAATCCTGTTTAGATCCGCTTCAGTAATACTGCCCGCTCCTTGAGCAAGCATCACCGCGGGATCACCGGTTAGCCGGATCGCAAAGGAGACAATCAGCGTTACGGCTATCACCACAAAGATGGCTTGCAGAACTCGATATAGAAGAAACTTTGCCACGATGACCTCTTCGCTCTTCAGCCTGTAACGCTGATATGAAGCTCCAGCCGCTATGTGTTCAAGCGGCCGGATTACACGGCTGTCAGTCAGTAACATCCACGTCGGTTAAGCGCATCCGGTTATCCGGGGCGGGCTCAAAGTTCTGCACTCGGTCACGTACACCATACAGGGCATTAATGCTATATAGCGGCATTTCCAGAGCGCGATCCTGGGTATAACGCGCAATGGCCTGGAGCAGCGCTTCGCGCTCATCTGGATCGGTAATGCTACGCTGGGCCTGGAGCATCTCATCAAGCTCTGCATCACTGTCGTAGGGATTCCAGCGTTCGCCAGTGTGATACATCAGATAGGCGGTATTATCGAAATCAAATGTCCAGCCTCCCCATTTCTGCTGAAACATCTCCCCGGTACGCCCCGCCGGAATGATGTCATTGAGCAGCACATTGGTTTCATAAGGCTGGATAGAGACCGTAATACCGACCCCTTGCAGGTAAGACGCGACTACCTGGGCGACTTCACCGAAGGTGGAATCATTGCCGCGCACATCAATCTGTACCGTGGCTCCTGGCCCAATACCAGCCTCGTCCAGCAATTGGCGAGCCTGCTGAGGATCAAAGGGCAACGGTTGCATATCCGGGTCATTGCCAAACGACTGGGCTCCCTGGAAGCTGGCGATCATTTCGCCCTCTCCAGCCAGAATGGAGTCGATAATGGCTTGGCGATCCACCGCCATAATCAGTGCTTTTCTGACCCGCTCATCGGCGGTAATGCCTGACTGGGTGTTAAAGCGAATCGCTTCAACGGTCGGGGAAGGCACACTAACAACGCTAGCATGGGCGTGATTATTAATCGTGTCGATCATGCCAATGGGAATCGTCGGAGGGATAACGATATCGACACGCCCAGCCTGCAATTCAGCCACCGCGGTGGAGGGTTCGGAGATAAAGCGGTACGTGACTTCGTCAAGCTTTGGCGCGCCTCCCCAATGGTCAGCATATGCTTCCAGCTTTACATTCTCACGAGGAGTATAGGCCACTACTCTGAAGGGTCCAGTGCCTACCGGATGCGTATTGAAGTGTTCATCGCCATGCTCGGCCAGATACTCCGGCGGCACAATCATCGCACCATAACCCGCCAGCTTTGTCAGTAGCACCGGGTCAGGCTCGCTAAGATGGAAATCGACAGTATAATCATCAATGACTTCGACACTGTCGATAGCCGTGTAGTTTGAGCGCTGCGGACCTTGGGCACCAGCATCACCTAACAACCGATCAAACGTGAACTTGACCGCCTCGGCATTAAAAGCCTCTCCGTTGTGAAAGGTAACCCCCTCGCGCAGGATAAAACGAATCCGCGTACCGTCATCCAACTCCTCCCACTCAGTGGCAAGACCGGGCACCAACTCCATATCAGGGCCGCGATAGGTCAAGCCATCAAAAATATTGGTGGCCACGGCAGCCCAGTTGACCAGGAACGTATCGATAGGGTCCCAGCTACCCGGGTCCTGGGGTGAGGCGATCGTTAACGAACCAGCCTGGGCGGAGGTGGAGAAGGCAACGCTCAGAGCCAACCCTGCGATGGCACCACTGAGCACACGTTTGGTTCTTTGCATGGGTGTTCACTCCTGTTTTTTATCACCAGCCTTGCTATCGGATGATGAGCAAGGCGCTTTTGAGTCACATAGTGCTATTGGTTAGGCAATCGGTTACGACACCAAACGATGCCCGCTGGCCTCTTGGGCGGCAAAATGCCCTTCAGCCACCTGCTTTAACAACAAATGCTCGGGCTCGTCACCCACTTTACGAATGGGGCTAAGAATATCGCCCTGTAGCAATACACGCTCTCGCCGCTGGGAGGGGTCAGCCACGGGCACCGCACTCAAAAGCTTCCGGGTGTAAGCATGGTGAGGAGTATCAAACACCGCTCGACGCGAGCCCAGCTCTACCACTTGGCCAAGGTGTAAAACCGCCACGCGGTGGCTCATTTTTTCCACTACTGCCATGTCGTGGCTAATGAACAGATAGGCTAAACCTTCGTCCTGTTGCAGCTCCATCAATAGATGAATGATCTGTGCCTGAATAGAGACATCAAGTGCCGATAACGCTTCATCGGCAATGATTAACTTGGGCTTAGATGCCAAAGCGCGAGCGATACAGATGCGCTGGCGCTGGCCTCCGGAAAACTCATGGGGGTAACGTTCAGCCTGATCCGCGCTTAAGCCAACACGCTCCAACAGTTGATCAATACGTTGCCGTATCGCCTTGGAACCGTGCAGCAGACCATGCGTGCGGATAGGCTCAGCTATCGAAAACCCGACCGTCTTGCGTGGATCCAGCGAGGCAAACGGGTCTTGAAAGATGTACTGAATCTCTTGACGCAGGCGCATCTTTTCTGCCCGCGACATATCAGCAACAGCCTTACCACCAAAACGTACCGTACCGCTGGTGCTTTCCTGAAGCTGTTGAATGGTGCGTCCAATAGTTGATTTTCCAGAGCCGGACTCCCCCACCAGCGCCAAGGTTTCACCGGGAAAAATAGTAAAACTAACGTTCTCAACCGCATGTACGCGATGACTGATGCCGCCAAAAAAGCCTTTACGGATATCGAAACGAGTGACCAGGTTTTCTACTTCTACAACGGGAGTGACATCAAGTTTGGCGGTATCCTGCCGTCGGCTTTCACCACGCGTATGTGTAATATCACCCTTCAGTTCGACTAAAGGCTCCATACGAGGCAGATCTTCACCCTGCATACTCCCAAGCTTAGGCACCGCCGCTAACAGCGCTTGAGTATAGGGATGCTGGGGGCGGGCGAATATCTCCTCTACCGCTGCTTCCTCAACCTTTTCGCCATGGCGCATGACTACCACTTGATCAGCCATTTCGGCTACCACCCCCATATCATGGGTGATGAAGATAACCGCCATCCCCAGTTCCTGCTGCAGGTCGCGCATGATGGTGAGAATTTGGGCCTGGATTGTTACGTCGAGCGCCGTCGTGGGCTCATCCGCTACTAGCACCTTAGGACGGCACGCCAGCGCCATGGCAATCATCACCCGCTGGCGCATGCCGCCTGACAACTGGTGAGGGTAGCGTTTTAATAGCGCTTCAGCATCGGCCAGGCGCACCAGCTTCAACAGTTTTACTGCTTCAGCTCGGGCCGAAGCCTGAGTGTGCTTTTCGTGTAACACCAGCACTTCAGTGATCTGATCGCCGATCGTATAAACGGGATTTAGCGAGGTCATCGGCTCCTGAAAGATCATGGCAATATCCTTACCACGTATCTTGCGCATCGCCTTATCAGAAAGCTGGGTAAGATCTTGCACATCGCCATGGGCATCGCGGTGGAAAAGAATTGATCCCTCGGTAATCTCAGCGTTCATGTACTCAACCAAGCGCATGATGGCCAGAGAAGTCACCGATTTACCCGAACCGGACTCACCGACAATAGCCGTTGTTTTTCCCGGATAAACCTCAAAACTGAGGTTCTTAACCACTCGATTGGAACCAAAGTTAACGCTCAAGGAGCGAACTGATAGCGCGGGTGTCGTTGTCACAAGTTGCCATGCTCCCTACTTATGGGCAGCGTTCTCTTTATGCTTGAAGCTTGCTGCCTAGAGCCTGCCTAAACCATTAGTCGTGTTGTATAGCGGGTCGATTCAAACTACTTATCATGTTCGACTTTTGTCAACCCATCATTAATCAGCGCCCACTCATCTCTACTGCCGATATAGTTTTTGACGCACGGGCAATTATGCTGGACACAAAAAACTCCCTATAGGGAAGGGAGTTTTTTTATTCCGCTATTTCATGACGATGACTGACTATCGAAGTAACCCCATCACCTATCCCACCCGATGCTGCTTTAGCACGGTAAAGCCCCTTTCTTCTTCATTTTGAGGCTGAACGGGCACTTGACGCGTGCCAGCCAGCAGATACCATTCCGCTTCTGTGAGACAGTGCTGGCACCAGTGGCCAAGGGCAGCGGCGCTCTCTTCACGGGTTAGCTGGCCACCACGAAAGTCGTGGGCGAGCAGTAATAAATTCTGGCGGGCGGTGCGAGCACGGGCATTCCCACCGTGCACCTTGGAAAGTGGACAGCGTCGATCGTAGGCCGCGTTGGTTAATGCATTTAACCAACGCTCCAATTCATGCGCCTGAATACCGCCGTAAACGGCCAAACTGCACTCCATGCTGAGCGGTTAATAATTGAGCGAGCGCACCCGAGGGTGACACTAAGCGAAAAGGACGTAAGACTGCCCGATTTTGAGATAACTGTCACCTTTTGCCAGCTGCGCTGCACCGAAACGCCTAGCTCATACTATACCTGCTAATCGCTTAAAATGATTTTTAAACGTCAGTAATTCATCAGCGTCTCTTTCGCTTTTCGCTTAAGAGAAGCCAACACTTTAGACTCATGCCACTCTGGGCGATACACAATTCCAAAACCAAACGACAATGCAGGAACGAACGGAAGCACCTTGACACGGCTGTATTGAGAAAGCTGATCTTTCGCAGTAATGGGGTTAATCACTGTTACGCCGACATCGTTGGCCACCAACGCACTGATAGTACCGATATTGGCTTCCGTTTTACCGGCAATTTTTACACCGTGCTCGGCCACCAGTTCCAGCAGCGGATTCGTGCTGATACTTGGCTGATTGCTGATAACCAAATGCTGACCACGCAAGTCGCTGACTTCAATGATGTCATGTTTGGCTAACTCAAGCTTTTCTGGCACTAGCGCCACCGCTTCTGTTACCAGCAGCGTTTCTGTGAACAGCTGGGGCGAAGTGGCTGGCAACGTGATAAAGCCAATATCAGCATGGCTTGACTCCACCGCGCTCTGCACATCGTGGCTCGACATCATATCCAGGCTAATACTTATCCGGCTATTGTCAGCCAGTAATGCTGCCACCACCTGAGGCACAAAACCGAAACATAGCCCAGGAATCGCTGCAATCCTCAAACGTGATGTGCCGAACTCCTTAAGCGCCAGCACGCTATGGCGCAACTCTTCAATATTTCCCATCAGCCTTAGAATTTCATCGTATAGCTCGCGTGCTTCAGGCGTTGCTAGCAAACGGTTCTTTTCACGCAGAAAGAGTTGAATCCCCAGATTCTCTTCAAGCTGTGCCAGCGAGCGACTCACCCCCGATTGCGTCATGCCGAGAAGGCGTGCAGTACCTGAAGCGCTCCCCACTTCGTACAGTGTCTTAAAAGTTGCTAATGCTTTCAACGAGTTAATGGTTACCTCAGGCATGATTTTTACTCATTGATATTAGAAAAACGATCATATATTGAAATATAGTAACAAGCCTACCTAGACTGCAAGAGCGATTTTTCACCACACCATAAAGACGGAAAACCTGATGACCGACTCTCCGCTGTTCTACCAGGCAGGCCCTGTCCTGCCGGAGGTCAGCCATGCTGATGGCGTCATGCTCTGGGATACCCAGGGCAACGATTATCTGGATGGCTGTTCCGGGGCCATCTCTTGCAACCTGGGTCATGGCCGTCAGGATATTCGTGATGCCATGCTCGCCCAGATGGGCAAGGTAGCCTTCACCTATCGCACTCAGTTTGAGAGCCCCCCCGCCATTGCGCTTGGCAACCAACTGGTCGAGCTGTTTGACGCTGAACTGGGCAAAGTGTTTTTCATCTCCAGCGGCTCCGAGGCGGTGGAGTCTGCTATCAAACTGGCGCGGCAATACTTTTTCGCTTTGGGCCAGCCCCAGCGCCAGCGGTTCGTTTCGCTGCGCCCTTCTTACCACGGCAGCACCATGGGAGCACTGGGCATGACCGGCTATCACCCCTTGGAAGCGCCTTTCACCAGCATGACACACGCTTCCATCAAAGTGCCGGGACCAGATTACTATCGTCATCAGGATAGTAATGACGATACCCACGTCGACCGTGTGCTGGCAGAAACCCGCGCAGCCATGGAATCCGCCGGGCCTGAATCTCTGATTGGTTTTGTACTGGAGCCGATAGGTGGTGCCAGCACGGGCGCACGGTTGTTAGGAAAGCGTTACCTGCAGGGCATCCGTGCCCTGTGCGATGAATTTGGTTGCCTGCTGATTGCCGATGAAGTCCTCACTGGCATTGGTCGTACAGGCACTTGGTTCGCCTGCCAGCATTACGATGTGGTGCCGGACATTCTGGTCACTGCGAAAGGATTGGGCGCTGGCTACTACCCGATTGGCGCGATGCTCGCCCGTAGCTCTATCGTCGCGGCAGTTATGGCCAGCGGAGGCTTCCTACACGGCCACACCTATGCTGGCAATCCATTGGCCTGTGCCACCGGTCTGGCAGTGATCGAGGCCATTATACGCGACAACCTACTGCAAAATACCCGCCAGCGCGGTGCGCAGTTGGAAGCCGGGTTGCGGCAGCTTGCCGAGCGCTACGACTGGGTCGGTCATGTGCGTGGCACAGGCCTGTTATGGGGTATCGAGCTGGTCGCTGATAGTACTTCACGCCAGCCCTTCCCTGCCGAACAAAACCGTTTCGCCCAGATCACGGCATTGGCCAAACAGGAAGGCCTGCTGATCTACCCCCGCCGCACCCTGGATGGCATTGCCGGCGACCACTTCCTGGTCTGCCCGCCGCTGACCATTCAGGCCCAGGAAGTCGACACCCTGCTGGAACGCCTGGAGCGCGCCATGGCGCGTTTTGATCAAGCACTTACCACGTCTTCTGTCCGGTACACACAATCCACCCGAGAGAGCTGAACGCCATGACGCTGCTGAACCAGAAAGTCTGTGACCTTGACGCGGCCATGGCCAATATCTCTGATGGTGCCACCATTATGGTCGGCGGCTTTGGCTCGCCGGGCACACCATTTGCGTTGCTCGACGCCTTGCTCGCCAGCGGCCAACGCAACCTTACGCTAATTAAAAACGATGCCAATGAACCGGGGATTGGCATTGGAAAGCTGATTGAGGCAGGCCGCGTGAAACGCCTGATTACCTCTCACCTAGGCCTGAACCGAACGGCCATTGAAGCCATGAATAGCGGCGAGATAGAGGTCACGTTTCATCCCCAGGGACTGTTGGCAGAAAAAATTCGCTGTGCCGGAGTAGGCCACGGCGGCTTTCTCACCGATATCGGGATAAGCACGGAAATTGCCGAAGGTCGTCATGAAATCAATCTAGAGGGTGGCACATGGGCTATCGAACCTGCGCTACAGGCCGATGTTGCCCTGGTTCACGCCGAGCGTGCCGACCGCTATGGCAACCTGATCTATCGCGCCACGGCAAGCAACTTCAACCCCTTGATGGCCATGGCCGCTGAGCGGGTCATTGCGCAGACCTACCGTATCGACACCCCAGGCAACCTGCCTATCGACACCATTCACACCCCGTGTGCCTTTATCAGCCACGTGGTGCAGGTTGATCACGCTTCCAGCCAGCAAGGAGCTTGCCTCCATGATCTCTGATCAGCAGCGAATATTGACCCGCGCTGCCCGGGAAGTCACCGACGGACAGATCGTCAATCTGGGTATCGGGCTGCCAACACGTTTGTTCCACTATCTGCCCGATGACATGAATGTATTGGTGCATTCCGAAAACGGCGTGCTGGGCTGCCGCCCACGGCAAGAAGGCGAATTGCCAGATAGCGACATGATCGACTCCGGCGGGGCTTACATCGCTACCCGTGCGGGTGCCAGCGTGTTTGATAGCGCCATGTCCTTTGCAATGATCCGCCGCAGTCGTATCGATGTCACCTTTATGGGAGCTTTCGAGGTGGATCAAGAGGGCAATCTGGCCAACTGGAAAATTCCCGGCAAGTTTTCTCCGGGGATTGGCGGAGCCATGGAGCTGGCCCAGAAGGTAGCGAGGCTGGTGGTGCTGTGTTCACACAACGACAAACACGGCAACCCCAAGATTCTCACCCGCTGCCAGTTACCCCTGACCGCCAGCCGCTGTGTGGCTCGTATTATCACCGAAAAAGCGGTTATGGACGTGACCCCGGCAGGGCTTGAAGTAGTGGAGGTCGCTGAAGGATTGGGCATTGAGGCGCTGCGCGAGGCTACCAATGCCACGCTGCTGATCGATGAATCACGTCTAGGGAGATTCTGATGCTCGACGCTAGCGAAAAACGCATCATTGCCTGCTGCAATGCCCTGATGGACGACACCCTGGAACTGACCAGTGACCTGGTGCGTGGCTATAGCGTACTTGGCCAGGAACAGGTGGCTCTGGACACCATGGAGCGCCACCTTGAACGTCTGGGCCTGCCGGTGACCCGTGTGCCACTGGATGCTCCAGGCTTTGATAAGCACCCCCATCGCGCCCCCACTGAGTGGCCCAGCGCGGGCCGCTACAATGTCATTTCAGACCTTAACCCCGGCGCGCCAGGGCCGCACTTGGTGTTCAACGGCCATCTAGATGTGGTACCCGCCGAACCCATCGATATGTGGACGCGCCCTCCTTGGGAGCCCTGGCAAAAAGATGGCTGGCTATATGGCCGTGGAGCCGGCGATATGAAAGCGGGTATTGCTGCCATGGTGATGGCGGTTGAGGCTGTGCGTCAGGCAGGGGTTGAGATCAGCTTCCCTCTCACTCTGCAAATCGTCATTGAAGAAGAGTGCACCGGTAATGGCGCGCTGGCCTGCCTGCATCAAGGCCTTAGCGGTGATTTCGTACTGATACCTGAGCCGTTCGGCGCTCATATCTACGCCGGACAGGTGGGCGTCCTGTGGTTCCGAATGCGTCTCGATGGAGTACCCGCCCACGTTCTGGATACCTCGGCTGGATGTAATGCGATTGAATCCCTGCCGCAATATTTACCGGCGCTGAAAGCACTGGAAGCAGAGATGAATGGCCTGCCCCGCCCTACGCTGTATGCCGACCACCCTCACCCGTTCAACCTTAGCGTTGGCCGTGTGGATGCGGGTAACTGGGCCTCCAGCGTACCTGCCCACGCCATTCTTGAAGGGCGTATTGGTTTCCCGCCCGGCATGTCGCCGGATGACGCCATGCAGCGGGTTCGCGATACCCTGATGGCTCGCCACACCGAGCTTGACGATGCCACGCCTCCGCCCAGAGTGAGTTTCCACGGCTTCCGTTCCGAAGGGCATGTGGTCGACCTCAACACCCCAGGTATCCGACTCCTCTCAGAGTGCCACGAAGCACTGCTGGGCGAACCACCTGCCCATTATGTGTCCACCTGCACCACCGACCTGCGGGCCTTTCACGTTAGTGGTGAGATCAACGGTACCTGCTATGGCCCGATTGCCCAGCGCATTCATGGCGTGGACGAGTGCGTTGACATCGACTCAATCCGTCACGTGCTCACCACCTATGCCCTGTTCATCCACCGCTGGGCACGCATGGCAGAAAACCAGGAGCCCCACTCATGAGAGACGTGTATCTCGCCGACTATGCGCGTAGCGCCTTCAGCCGCGCGCACCCCCACAAACCCGAGGTCGATGCCTGGGCCGATACCCGCAGCGATACCCTGCTGGCCAGCGTGCTCGATGGCTTATTAGCACGTAGCGGCGTTGACGGCACGGTGGTGGAAGACCTGAGCATTGGCTGCGCCCTGCCGGTGAAAGAGCAGTGGAGCTTTGGCGGGCGCTACCCGCTGTGGCTTGCTGAGCGCTTGGGCCCCCGGGGCCAGGCATGTGCCACCCGCCAGATTGATCAGCAATGTGGATCCGGCCTTGCCGCACTGCGCAACACCGCACGGGAAATCCAGGTGGGTGCTGTCGAGGTTGGCATGGCAGGCGGCGTGGAAAACATGACTCGTGTTCCCATGGGTCCGGCACTGTTTAAGGAAGGTGTGCTGACCAGCCCTCAAGCGCTGCACAAAGCTGACTGGCTGGCACTGGACATAGTGCTCAATATGGGGCTGACCGCCGAGCGATTGGCCAAGGCGGCCGGTATTTCCCGTGAGGCCATGGATGCCCTCGCCCTCAACTCCCACCAGCGCGCGGCCAATGCTGACTCAGCGGGCCACTTTGATCCTGAGCGCCTACCCCTTAATAACGCGGCGGGCGATCCGGTCAGCACGGACAGCAATATTCGCACCGATACCAGCGCCGAGCGCCTTGCGGGGCTGGAGCCGGTATTTATGAAAGGCGGCGTAGTGACCGCTGGTAATAGCTCTCCGCTGACCTCCGGTGCCGCTGCCACACTACTGATGTCAGAGCCTGCCCTGCGCCAGCATGACATTACCCCATTGGCGCGTATCGTGGCCGTCGCTGATCGCGGCGTTATGCCTGAGGAGATGGGTGCCGGTGCCGCTGCCGCCATCCGGTGCGCGCTAAAACAGGCGCAGCTAATACCTCAAGAAATTGCCGTGTGGGAAATCAACGAAGCCTTCGCCGCCGTGCCGCTACATGCCATGGGTGCGCTTTTGATTGACCCCGAGAGCGTCAATATCTGGGGGGGCGCCATAGCACTGGGGCACCCGCTTGGCGCTACCGGCATCCGACTCGCAGGCACGCTTGGCCGACTTCTTCAATCCCGCCAGCAGCGCTACGGCTGCGCAGCGGCCTGCATTGGCGGCGGGCAAGGCATCGCCATCATTTTGGAACGCTGCTAATGCCTTTATGGGATCCACTGCTCTCAACATTGTGCGACAAGTAAAACAGAGTGTTAAAGCCTCGCACTCCTAGACGAGGACAGCCCAAATGTATAACCAGTCTTCACTTAAACTTTCCAAATACAGGAGGTATGCCCCGATAGACACAAAGCAACCCTAATCAGCCAAACCACTACTCAAAACACTGCTCCTGCCACGCCAACCGTGCCATGTAATAACAGATAATCACGGATCGTCAGGACAAAAATGCCAAACAGGAAACTTATCATGCCAACGTATACACAACGTTTTACCAAGACCTTCACCACTGCCGTTGCCGTGCTCGGGGCGACAGCCGTACTGGCCGACTCAAGCCATGCCCGCGACCTGGAGGAGATTCGTAATGATGTCTTTCAAGTCGTGAACTCTGGCGCTTACCCTCCTTTTAGCTATGTCGATACTCAAGGAAACCTAGTCGGTTTTGACGTCGACGTCGCTGAAGCCCTAGCCGAGAAATTGGGCGTTGAGATCAATGTCCAGTCATCTCCATGGAATGGCATCATCGCCGCCATGGTGGCTGGCCGTTTCGATGCCTGTATTTGCAGCATGAGCATCACTGAAGAGCGCCAGCAGGTGCTTGACTTTACCGATTCCTACTATAGCTCAGGCCTCTCCATCTGGGTTCACGAAGAAACCGATGACATCAACAGCACCGACGACTTCACCGCCAAACAAGTAGGCTCTACGCTGGGCGAAACAGGTAATCAGTGGGCAGTGGAAAACGGTGAGGGCAAGTGGCGCAACCAAACCTTCCAGGGGCTACCCGACATGATGAGTGCACTGAACGCAGGCCGCATTGATATCATGATCGCCGATGATGTTCCTGTGCTGGTCGCCATGCAAGAGAATGAGTGGGGTATCAAGAGGGTCGATGTCGGTGAAATGCCTCGCTGGCCTGCTGCTATTGCAATTCAGCAGAACCGGCCTGAACTGCATAACGCTCTCAACGAAGCGCTATCAGAACTCAAAGCAGACGGCACTTATCAGGCAATTGTCGATAAGTGGATTGGGGAAGGCGCAAACATCGAGTGACACTGCCGCCGGGCGCGTGTATTTAACGTGCCCGGAGTCAGAAAGCCAGGGCAACAAAATGTTGCCCAATAGCGCCGTGCTTAATAGCTACTCCACTGGTACCTGCATACCAATAACCGTAGCCTGATTACCTCAACCTACCATAAGGTAAGTTCATGGATTTCAATCTAATGGTCGAGATCACTCCGCTGTTGATCAAGGCTGCCGGGGTCACGGTCGACATCTCAATCCGTGCAATCGTCTTTGGATTTTTCATCGCTAGCGGGCTAGTGTTCTTGCGCACCGCACGCATCCGCCCCTTACGCTGGCTGGCGCGCAGCTATATCAGTGTGATCCGCGGCACACCTTACTTCGTCCAACTGCTGCTAGTGTTCTATGGTGGCCCAAGTATTGGATTGCGGCTTGACCCCTTTACCTGTGGCGTCGTTGTTGGTGCTTTCAATATCGGCGCTTATATGAGCGAAGCAATCCGCGGAGCAATCGAATCAGTCGACAGTGGCCAAAATGAAGCTGCTCGCTCGCTGGGGTTCGGCAAAGCCCGTACGATGCTATTTGTCGTGCTCCCCCAGGCAGCTGGGTTAATGGTTCGTTCAGTCGGTGTTCTCGCTATTGTGTTGATCAAGAACTCATCATTAGTGTCAATTATCTCTGTGGTCGAGCTCACCTACCAGTCACAGCGCCTAATCGGCTCTACCTACAAACCGCTGGAAATCTTCACCCTTAGCGCCCTGATGTACATCATCATCGTCTACGCCGTGATGGGCATGATGGAATTGGCATATCGACGTGCCACACGCTACCAGACCCGTTAACCAGCCACCATCACCGCTTGGCTGGTCGATTCCAATCGTAAGGGAGCGCTTCGATGCAGTTCGACTTTACTTCTGTCATTACCTATTTTCCTACTCTGCTCAGCGGTATTAGCGTCATGCTGTTTATCGCCGTGACAGTTGCTTTCATTTCCACAATTGGCGGCTTGTTGATCGCAGCGATCACTCTGTATACCAACAAAGTCATTAATTGGCCGCTACGCCTCTTTATCTGGCTATTCATGACCACACCATTGCTTCTGCAGCTGTATTTTCTCTACTTCGGTTTGGGTGATTTGATTCTGATCCCTGCCATTGTGGTCGGCATTCTAGGGCTTGGCTTTCATTACATGGCCTATAACGCAGACATCTTCACTGCCACCATCTCTTCGGTGTCCAAAGGACAATACGAAGCCTCACGTTCCCTTGGCTTTGGCCACTGGCCCACGATTACTTACATCATTGTCCCCCAAGCTTTTATTCGATCCGTACCACAGCTGGGCAACAACATGATTTTGATGGTCAAAGACACTTCGGTACTGTCTGCTATTGGTGTGGCCGAACTAGTTTATGCCTCTCAGTATGCCATTAGCGTGACCTTCAGGCCGTTCGAGTTTTTCATTGTCATTGCCGCCATTTATTACTTGCTCAATATTCTAATGGAGCTGGGACAGGCCTGGTTCGAACGCCGCACTGCATACCGCCGCTGAAGTCACCAATCAAACAGCTAACTAAACAAATTTAGTGGAATAACAACAGACTGGATACCTCATGACCACCGTACTCCCGACTGACACCTCGTCCTTAAACACTCCCATGGTCGAAATGCGGAATGTGCACAAGCGTTTTGGCGACCTTGAAGTCCTCAAAGGCATCAACCTAACTGTCGAACGCGGCAAAATCGTCTCGATTATCGGCCCCTCAGGCTCTGGTAAAAGTACCCTGTTGCGCTCAGTCAATCATCTGGAAGTCATTAATGATGGAGATATCATGCTGGACGGCGTTCGAGTTAACCGCCCTGACTTACAGGGACTGGCCTTCGAACGGCATATCAATCATATTCGCCAGAACATGGGGATGGTGTTCCAGCACTTTAACCTTTTCCCACATCTATCCACTATCGATAATGTCACTCTGGCTCCACGCAAGTTAAAGGGCATGGCAGCCAAGCTGGCCTACCAATTCGGCATGGAATTGCTCGATCGAGTGGGCTTGGCAGAGAAAGCCAACGTCTTTCCTTCTCGGCTGTCTGGCGGCCAAAAACAGCGGGTTGCAATTGCCCGGGCATTGGCCATGCAACCTAAGGTCATGCTATTCGATGAAGCTACCTCAGCACTGGACCCAGAGTTGGTAGAGGAGGTCAATCGCGTCATGCGCAGTCTAGCCGAAGAGCAGATGACCATGTTGATCGTGACCCATGAAATGTCATTTGCCCGTGATGTTTCCGACTGGGCCATGTTTATGGATGGCGGTGTGGTGGTCGAAGAAGGCTCTCCAGACCATCTATTCAGCGCCCCGCAACAAGAGCGAACACGCAACTTCCTAAGCAAGCACTTAGGCACTCAACAATAAACCGCTCCGTGTCGAGGCCGTCAATCCAAGGCCATTGGCCAAGCTTCAGCCCAAGCACGCTTTTGCTGAGCGGTACGCTGCTTCAACTGGTACTCGGCCCGGCTGGCAGCAGCCCGGTCTACGAACGGCTGTGCGCCTAACAGCGCTACCGGTGGATTTGCCCGTGTGTAACGTGCGCCTTTTCCCACGCAGTGGGCCTGATAACGCTTGGCCAAATTGTTGGTAATACCGGTATAGGTACCACGCTGGCACTCCAGTAAGTAGAGATACCACTGGGCGCCGGTATTAACAGGGGGCATCGCAGGCTGATTCATGGGCGTTGAGGCAGATGACAACTCACTACTCACCGCAACATACCTTTAATTTTCGCCCGCTTCCACACAGGCAGCGCTCATTCCGGCGTGGTTTAAGGCGAATAACACTGGGCTGCCCATCAATGTACCACCAGCGTTGCTCTTCAAATACAAACCGCGATACCTCTTCAAGAACATGCCAGCCGCCACGCTCACGGAAATAGGCTTGAAAATGTACCGTGCCTTGGGTGTCGTTAGGCGGTGGTGCTGCGACAATAGTCAGTGCCTTCCACTGGGTATCCGGCTCGGGCGGTAAATGCGCTGGTCGCGTGGATTGATGCCAGGTATGCAAAATATAATCACGACTATTCAACGCAAAAGCGGTGTACCTTGAGCGCATTAAGGTTTCTGGCGTAGGGGCTGCGGTGCCTTGGTGGTATGGCTCGCAGCACGCTGCCAGTGCAGCGCCACTGCCACAGGGGCAACTTCTTGGCGTTGGATGAGTCATAGTGGTGGCTCCAGCTTATGCATGTTACAGATCACTGTAGATGTTTTGTTTCGGTATTGGCCCAACGTTAGGTATAGTAGCAGAGCAACATCATCAGACAGACGGAGCACGAAAACACGATCGATCATTCTTTCCAAACGCAGTGGAGGTTCTCCTATGAAGGTTTACAAACCGGAGTGGCAGTGCACGTTTAGTGTAAACGAAGGCGCGGAAGAATCAGCAAACTGGAAAGAGCGAATCGCGTGGCGGCTTAGAGAAATAGCCGACCGGCTTGAGGGCGGTGGTCGTACGGTAAAAATCGACTATAACGTCTCTCCTCATGTGAGCCGGGACGAAGTTGATACCTGTTTGGGAAAAGGGTTTGAAGTAACCCAGCGATTGCTTACCCAGCTCGCTCACCAGCAGGCCTGCGAAGATGTGATGCGCCATGCGAAGGCAGAGCTTTACGAACAGCACCATCAGCATTGATTGATGATTTAGAAAAATACCCGCGTTTAACACGCGGGTATTTTTTATGTTGGGTATAAAACCATCAGCCTGCAAATGGCGCTTCCAGCGCACTCCCCAAACGTTGCATGAAAGACGTGCACTCCTCCAGCTGGGAGATGTCGATATACTCATCCGGCTGGTGTGCCTGGGCGATACTGCCCGGCCCTAAAATAATCGTTTGCAGGCCCTGTCCCTGGAACTGCCCCGCTTCAGTGGCATAAGCAACCGCATGGTTGCAGCAGGCTCCTGGTAGATGATCTTTGGCTAAGCGCAGCACCTGGTCATTATCACGGTCGGCCAGGCCAGGTACCGTCACGTTCAGTGGCTCGGTGGTAATTTCAACGTACTTGTCTTTAGCCTGTAGTTGCGCCGTTAGCTGCGCGCAAAAGGTGTCAAAACGTGCATACACCTCCTCGAAAGTCTCCGTTGGCAGGTGGCGAATCTCCCACTCAAACTGGCACTCACGGGCCATAATATTGATCGCCGTACCGCCTTTTATTTTACCCACATGCAGACTGGTGTGGGGCACATTAAAGGCTTCATCCACACGCCCCTCTTCCACCAGCGCCGCCATCGTGTCTTCAATAAAGGTGACTAGCCTCGCCGCCACATGGATCGCTGAGGTGCCCTGGTTAACTTGGCTACTGTGCGCTTCGCGGCCAATCACTGTGGTGCGCAGGTTGGTCGCCCCTTTCTGCGCAACAACCGGCTGCATACTGGTCGGCTCGCCGACAATGACGTGTGCGGTGGTGGAGTAATGCTCGTAGAAGCGTTTGATCAGGCTGGGCGCCCCCACACAGCCAATCTCTTCATCGTAAGAGAAACCAAAATAGATAGGCTGCTTAAGTGGCGCCTTTACCCAACGGGGTACCATGGCCAACGCACAGGCAATAAAGCCTTTCATGTCACAGCTGCCACGGCCATAAAGCCGCCCATCGTTGCCATTACGCAGCGTAAAGGGGTCGCTGGACCAGGGCTGGCCTGCCACCGGCACCACATCCGTATGACCTGAAAGCATCACTCCCCCCGGTGCATCTGGGCCCAGCCGGGCAATTAAATTCGCTTTCGTGCCACAAGGGCTCATTACACGCTCGGAAGCCACACCGAAGTCAGCCAAATAGCCTTCCACAAATTCAATCAAAGCCAGGTTGGATGCGCTGGAGGTGGTATCGAAAGCCACCAGTCTTGCCAGCAACGTGATTGCGTCGGACATGCAGTACCCGCGTATTGGAGGTTTATGGTCACCCTAGCACCGCCACGGGCGTTTGCCCATTGGCACTGGCGTCCACGGTGTCACAACGAGTTCATCTTTCGTTCATCAGAACGTCATCGTCGCTTTCTACTGTTCAGTGCACCTAACACCTTACATAACCGCACGGCGCATGACTCTTAAGGAGCTGCTATGTCTCGTTTCACGTTGCACGCGCTTACCCTCGGCGTGGCGTCTGCCACGTTCAGTCTCTCTGCCCAGGCGACCACTGACATTACCTGGTGGCATGCTATGGGGGGACAGCTTGGCGAAATCCTTGAAGGCATTACCGAAGACTTCAACACCTCCCAGGATGAGTATCGCGTTAACCCCAGCTATCGCGGCACCTATACCGAAACCATGACCGGTGCGATTGCGGCGTTTCGTGCCAACGAGCAGCCGCATATCTTGCAGGTATTTGAAGTCGGTACCGGCACCATGATGAATGCCGAAGGTGCTATCTATCCGGTATATGAATTGATGGAAGAGCACGGTCGCCCCTTCGACCGCGAAGCGTTCCTGCCTGCGGTAGTGGGTTATTACACCGACACGAACGGTAATATGCTCTCGTTTCCGTTTAACTCCTCTACGCCGATTATGTACTACAACCGCGATGTGTTTGAGGAAGCGGGCCTAGACCCAGAGCAGCCTCCCGAAACCTGGGAAGAGTTAGCAGACTTTTCGCGCCAAATCGTTGAGTCTGGTGCCGCTAGCTGTGGTTTCACCTCCTCTTGGCCTAGCTGGGTGATGCTGGAAAACTTCTCTGCCATGCATAACTCGCCGCTTGGCACGCTGGAGAATGGCTTTGGTGGGATGGAGACCGAGCTCAACTTCAACAATGAGCTGGTCGCCCGCCACTGGGATAACCTGCACGATTGGCAAGAAGAGAACGTCTACCGTTGGGGCGGCCCAGGCACCGGTGCTGACGCTGAGCCGATGTTCTACTCTCAAAACTGCGCGATTTTCTTTGGCTCTTCGGCTTCGCGGGCCGATGTGGCCGCCAACACAGCCTTTGAAGTCGGCTTTGGCATGCAGCCCTACTATTCCGATGCAAGCGGTGCCCCGCAGAACTCGATTATCGGCGGTGCCACGCTATGGGCACTGCAAGGCCACAGCGATGACGAGTATGAAGCCGTTGCGGCTTTCTTTGAGTACCTCTCACAGCCTGAGGTCCAGGCCGATTGGCATCAGCAAACGGGTTATTTACCGATCACGCAAGCCGCTTGGGATCTAAGTGAAGAGCAGGGCTATTACGAAGAGAACCCTGGTGCGGATATTTCGCTGAAGCAGATGACCCTTAACGAGCCCACCGAAAATTCGAAAGGTTTGCGCTTTGGTAATTTTGTACAGATTCGCGACATCATCTCTGAAGAGATGGAAGCCGTGATGACCGGCAGGAAATCAGGCCAGCAGGCAGCCGATGACGCGGTTCAACGCGGCAATGATCTGCTACGTGATTTCGAATCCGCCAATCAGTAAATAAGCACTCACTTCGCCGCCTTTCCCACTGGAAAGGCGGCGATATCGTTTATTGATACTGACGTGAGTGGTGCGTCATTCATACCCAGAAGAGCTTTCCATGCAAACTAAACGCATGACGTTTCCCGGTCGCTGGTGGCCCTTCGCGCTGCTGGCGCCTCAGGTATTGGTCACTCTGATCTTTTTTATCTGGCCAGCGGGCCAGGCGCTATATCAGTCGCTACTGCGTGAAGATGCCTTTGGGCTACGCTCGACCTTTGTGGGTCTGGAGAATTTTGCCCGCTTATTTCGCGACGGCAGTTATTTAAACTCGCTGTCGGTGACCGTGGTGTTCGCCGTAGGCACCACGCTATTGTCAATGACCATCTCCCTGCTGCTGGCAAGCACCGTGAACCGCATGGTGCGCTCACGCACAACTTACACCACGTTACTCGTGTGGCCCTACGCCATTGCACCCGCCATCGCAGGCGTATTGTGGTGGTTTATCTTCAATCCTTCCATCGGCATTGTGCCTTATATGCTTGAAATGGTGGGCTACCGCTGGAACCACCGTACCTCGGGCAGCGACGCCATGCTATTGGTTATCTTTGCTGCCGCCTGGAAGCAGATTTCATACAACTTTTTGTTTTTTCTGGCGGGGCTACAGTCCATCCCACAATCGCTGATTGAAGCCGCCTCCATCGATGGTGCCAGCCCCATTAAGCGCTTCTGGACGATTATTTTCCCACTACTCTCACCTACCACGTTCTTTTTGATGGTGGTCAATGTGGTGTACGCCATGTTCGACACCTTCGGCATTATCCACGCCACCACCCAGGGTGGCCCGGCGCAGTCCACGAACATCCTGGTCTACAAGGTGTATGCCGATGGTTTCGTGGGCCTCAACCTGGGCTCTTCTGCGGCTCAGTCAGTGATTTTGATGGCCATTGTGGTGGGCCTCACAGTGGTTCAATTCCGCTTTATTGAGCGCCGAGTCAACTATTAATGCGTCCTTTTAATCAGCCTTTGTTGGAGTATTGTGATGGTTGAGAACCGCCCATGGGCCAATTTTTTCGCCCACACCGTGTTGATTATTGGCGTAGCGCTGGTGATTTTTCCGGTTTACATCGCCCTAGTGGCCTCCACCCAAGCGCCGGGTGAACTGATGCGTGGCACTATTCCGCTGCTGCCGGGCGCACATGGTATCGAAAACTATACCCGTATGTGGCAATCGGGCGTCTCCAGTGCTGGCACACCCTCTGCTGCCCAAATGCTCTGGAACAGCTTTGTGATGGCCATGGCGATCACGGTGGGAAAACTATCTATTTCGCTGCTTTCTGCCTTTGCGATTGTCTACTTCCGCTTCCGTTTTCAGATGTTCTTTTTCTGGCTGATCTTCGTCACCCTGATGCTACCGGTGGAAGTACGCATTATTCCCACCTTTCAGGTGGTGGCCGATCTCAAAA
This sequence comes from Vreelandella olivaria, assembly GCF_023507745.1. GTDB lineage: Bacteria > Pseudomonadota > Gammaproteobacteria > Pseudomonadales > Halomonadaceae > Vreelandella > Vreelandella olivaria_A. Next base: position 126,354 of record NZ_JALPZO010000008.1, read on the forward strand.
TGCTCAATAGCTTTGCCGGGCTATCCATTCCACTGATTGCCTCGGCCACCGCAACATTTTTATTCCGCCAGTTCTTTATGACCATTCCCGAAGAGATGCTGGAAGCAGCACGTGTTGACGGCGCAGGGCCGATGAAATTTTTCAAGGACATTCTGCTGCCGCTCTCGGTGACCAACATCGCCGCGCTGTTTGTGATCATGTTTATTTACGGCTGGAACCAATACCTGTGGCCACTGTTGATCACCACCAACCCCGACTACACCACCATTGTGATGGGCATCCAACGCATGACCTCTGACGAGAACCCCCAATGGCACCTGGTGATGGCAGCGGTGGTCATGGCGGCACTACCACCGGTGTTAGTGATTCTGTTTATGCAACGCCTGTTTGTGAAAGGCCTGACCGAGACGGAGAAATAAGATGGCCAGCATTACCCTGGAAGGGCTGAAGAAAACCTACGCGGGCAACGTGGATGCAGTCAAAGGCATTGACCTGCATATTGCCGACGGCGAATTTGTAGTGCTGGTAGGCCCATCAGGCTGCGGTAAATCCACCTTGCTACGCATGGTGGCCGGGCTGGAAACCATCACTGAAGGCACGCTCAACATTGGCGATCGGGTGGTGAATACGCTTGAACCTGCCGAGCGCGATATCGCCATGGTGTTCCAGAACTACGCGCTCTATCCGCATATGACGGTGTACAACAACCTCGCCTACGGACTGAAAAACAGAGGCTTTAAAAAAGACGAAATTGAAAAGCGCGTGCGTATTGCCGCCAAAATGTTGGAGATCGAGGATTTTCTGGAGCGTAAACCACGCAAGCTCTCTGGCGGCCAGCGCCAGCGGGTAGCCATGGGCCGTGCCCTGGTGCGCGAACCGGCAGCGTTCTTATTTGATGAGCCGCTTTCCAACCTGGACGCAAAACTACGTGTGCAGATGCGTGTGCAGATCAAGCAGCTCCAGCGACGCCTGAAAACCACCAGCCTGTATGTAACCCACGACCAGTTGGAGGCCATGACCTTAGGCGATCGTTTAGTGGTGCTGAATGCCGGACAAATCGAACAAGTCGGTACCCCTATGGAGATCTACGCCCGCCCCGCCACCATGTTCGTCGCTGGGTTTATCGGCTCACCCGCCATGAACATGGTGCCAGTCGAGTACCTACACGCGCGAGGAGCTAACGGACTGCTGGATAACCTGCCAGCAGGTACCGATATTGTTGGTATCCGCCCGGATGATCTGCACTTGGCTCCGCCGGAAGGCCCGCACCTCATTGTGGAATCAACACTTGAGCTATTTGAAGCCGCAGGGGCCGAAAGCCACCTTTACGTGCACCTCGCCGACAGCGATCAACCCACGGTGATTCGCGTTTCAGGCCAGCCACCGGTCGCTGAGGGTGAAACCTTGCGGTTCTATGTGACCCACAACGCCCTGCATCCTTTCAACAGCACCACGGGCAAACGCACGGGGGATTAACCCTGTCGGCCACGAACATAGTCAATGGGGGCATCATGGGCTACGTTTGAGAGGGTGCCATTGCATCTTGGCTGCTTTCATACCCTTGTTCAGGGTACCTATGAGCCCTCTAGCATGAGACCTCACCCTCCTTTACTTGACACTCTTTACCGCACTCACGCCAGGCGCGTTCAAGCGACGCTGATCCGCCTGTTGGGGGATTTTGAACTGGCTGAAGAGGCTGTGCAGGATGCGTTTGCGGCGGCGGTTCAGCAATGGCCTGTGGACGGTATGCCTGACAACCCACGGGCGTGGCTGATTCGTACCGGCTACCACTGCGGGGTGACCCAGATTCGGCAACGCAGCACCGCACAGCGCCGTGCACATTTGCTGCTACCTGCCGATGAGATACCGGATCTGGAACCGGACACTATCCAGGATGATGCCTTACGGCTTCTATTTACCTGCTGCCACCCCAGCCTGAGTATGGAAGCGCGGGTTGCCCTTACCCTGCGTGAGATGTGTGGCCTGACCACCGAGCAAGTTGCCAGTGCTTTGCTGATGAAAGCGGCGACCGTGGCACAGCGCATCGTCCGTGCCAAACGCAAAATCCGCCATGCCAATATTCCCTACGAAGTGCCCTCCCAGGATGAACTGCCCGCCCGCCTGCCCGCAGTGCTCCAGGTGATCTACCTTGTGTTTAACGAAGGGTACTCCCGCAGTACAGGATCACAGGTAGTGGATATTAGTCTGACCCAAGAGGCCATGCGGCTAGGGGAGGAGCTTGCCAGCCTGCTGCCCGAGGGAGAGGTGTTTGGCTTGTTGGCACTGATGCGGCTGAGCGATGCCCGCCGGGACGCTCGCCAGGACAGCACTGGGGAGCTGGTGACCTTAGAGCATCAGGATAGAGGGCTATGGCACCAGGCGGATATCCGCAGCGGTATTGCATGGCTGGAGCAGGCACTGGCGATGACTCCCACCGGCTACTACACGCTACAGGCATCAATTGCCGCCGTGCACTCACAAGCCAGTCACCCAGGGCAGACTGACTGGAGGCGCATCGTTAGGCTCTACGATGCCCTCTGCCTGCGCCACCCCTCCCCCGTACTTGCCCTGAACCGTGCAGTGGCGATTGCAATGAAAGAGTCTCCCGCCGCTGGCCTTCAGCTACTCAGCGAGCTTGAGCAGCATCCGCAAATGAACCGCTATTATCTATTTCATGCGGCACAGGCCGACCTGCTACGCCGACAAGGCAGGCATGAGGATGCCCGGCTTGCCTATCAACAGGCGCTAGCGCTGGTGAATCAAGCCCCAGAGAAACGTTTTTTGCTCAAACAACTCGCCGGACTGGAGGGAGCACAATAAAAAAATTGCATGGACTGTCGATTTTGTGCATCGCCAAACGACTAAATAGAGCACCCATCCATTAAGGAGGCTCTCTATGAAATTCATGTTGATAAGGCGCGCTGATGCCAGCACTGAAAATGGCACTCTTCCATCCCAGGAGATACTGGCGGCCATGGCAGCCTACAACGAGAGCATGATGCAGGCAGGCGTATTCGAAAGCGGCAACGGTTTACGTCCAACCAGCGACGGATGTTTGATCCGTTTTGAGAATGGCAGTCCGACCATTATTCCCGGCCCTCTCACGCCCGCCAGCGAGCGTATCGCGGGCTACAGCATTCTGGAGGTGCCTTCTCTGGAAGCTGCCATCGCCTGGGCACAGCAGTGGCCGACTCTGGATGCCGACGGCAACGTGACCCTTGAGTTAAGGCGCTACTTCACGCTGGATGATTTTGAACCCGGCACTGGGCTGGATAAGCACCTCGCTCACGCCCGGCTCCCCGATGCGGTGGGGGTTCATGTCGCTTTTCCCGGCACCTGCCGAGAAGCCATGCAATTCTACGCCGACGTCACAGGCGGGGTGTTGGAGAGCCTACTTACCTATGCTGAAACGCCAGCGGCCGAACACATGCCAGCTGCTCTTCATGACCGGATCATCCACGCCTCGCTGAACCTACGGGGACGTCGCATCATGGGCGCCGATATGGCGCCGGAACAGTACGCACCTCCCCAGGGGGTGCAGGTTCAACTGGAATACCAAGACCTCAAGCAGGCGTCCAGCACCTTCACACAGCTCGCAGAGGGCGGCGAGGTGATCATGCCCTTCGAGCGTACCTTCTGGTCAGCAGGGTTTGGCATGGCAGCCGACCGCTTTGGCGTACAGTGGATGATCAACGTTGCGTCAAACGATTGTTCGTTAGCGACTCAAAAGGAGGCACCATGAAGTACGCGGCACTGGTCTACTACCAGGAACAACTTATCCATGCAATGAGCGACCAGGAGTGGCACGACCTCAATCAGGAGTGCATTGCGGGCGTGGAACGCTTAACCGCCCAGGGACACTACGTGGCAGGGCAGGCGCTACAACCGATAGAAACAGCCACCACCGTGCGGGTACGTGATGGGGAGACACTAATCTCCGATGGCCCCTTTGCCGAAACCAAAGAGCAGTTGGCGGGGTTTTACCTGCTGGAAGCGCATGACCTGAATGAAGCACTGCAATTAGCCAGTCGTATTCCTCCGGCGCGGCTCGGCAGTATCGAAGTACGCCCTATTCGTGAGCTACCGCCCAAACAAACAACAGGAGAAACATCATGAACAACGCTACCCAACCCTATGTGGATGGCTTTGTCGCCGCCGTCCCCAGCGCCAATAAGCCTCAGTTTATCGAGCACGCCCAAACCGCCGCAGTGGTGTTCAAAGAGCATGGTGCGCTGCGAGTGGTGGAGTGCTGGGGAGACGATGTGCCCGACGGGGAAGTCACCTCTTTTCCCATGGCGGTTAAGTGTCGGCATGACGAGACAGTGCTCTTTTCCTGGATCGAGTGGCCATCCCGCGCCGTGCGTGATGAAGCGATGCCAAAGGTGATGCAGGACCCACGCTTGCAGATGGACGTTAACCCCATGCCTTTTGATGGCAAGCGCCTCATCTTCGGTGGTTTTAACACTCTTATTGATCAGTGAGCGCCACATTCAACAGGGCCACGGCCAATGAAGACGCGTGGCCCTGTCTGTCATTACGGCTTAATAGATGTGCTTATACCTCTCGCTTACCATCCACTAACCGCGGCACCCCTAAAGGATTATCCTGCTTAAGTTCGTCGGGCAACAGCGCATCGGCCAAGTTCTGGTAACAGACCGGGCGCAAAAAACGGTGAATGGCACCGCTACCCACCGAGGTAGAGCGGGTATCTGATGTTGCTGGGAAGGGCCCTCCATGAACCATGGCATGGCAAACCTCAACGCCGGTGGGCCAACCATTGGCTAGAATGCGACCTGCCTTCAACTCAAGAGGCGCCATCAACTTGCCCGCTAAAGCGGCGTCGCTATCAGCCATGTGTAGGGTAGCGGTTAGTTGACCTTCCAGATGGTCGATAATATCCAGCAGCTCTGCTTCATCCTGGCACTCCACCACCAGAGAGGCGGAACCAAACACCTCTTCATGAAGCGACTCATCGGTTAGGAATTCACTGGCTGTTGTGGCAAATAAGGCCGCTTGACACGCATTGTCACTCTCAGGCCCCATTTCGCCACGCGCCACTTCCCGAGCCGACGTGGATGTCCACTGCTGCACTCCTTGCTGATAAGCATCGTGGATGCCCGGCGTAAGCATCGTCTGCGCAGCGCTACCCGACAACATCTTGCCAGCCTGGGCCATAAAACGTTCAAGGTCGGGACCCGCCAGTGCTACCACAAGGCCGGGATTGGTACAGAACTGCCCCGCCCCCATGGTCAGTGAGCCCACAAACCCATCCGCCAATGCTTCCGCCGAATCGGCCAGCGCCTGGGGCAATAGAAATACCGGGTTGAGACTACTCATCTCCGCATACACAGGAATCGGCTGAGGCCGAGCCTGGGCGGCTTTCATAAGCGCCAGCCCCCCCGCACGTGAGCCGGTAAAACCGACCGCCTGAATACGTGGGTGTGCCACTAGCGCTTGCCCCAGATCACGCCCGGAGCCGAACAGTAACGAGAAGACGCCCTCAGGAAGCCCACATGCCTGTACCGCTTTCTGAACCGCGAAGCCAACCAACTCAGAGGTGCATGGGTGAGCGGAGTGCGCCTTCACCACAACCGGGCAACCCGCGGCCAGAGCCGAGGCGGTATCGCCACCGGCCACTGAGAATGCCAAAGGGAAGTTGCTAGCACCAAATACCGCCACTGGCCCCACGCCGATATGGCGCTGGCGCAGATCGCTACGTGGTAACGGAGTGCGTTCGGGCAGCGCCGGATCGACACGCACATCCAGCCACTCGCCAGCCTTAACCACATCGGCAAATAGCCGCAACTGCCCGCAGGTACGTCCACGCTCCCCTTCCAGGCGTCCACGAGGCAGGCCAGACTCCTGCATGGCACGCTCAATCAGTGCATCCCCCAGCCCCTCTATCTCGCTGGCGACAGCACGTAGAAATGCTGCGCGCTCCCTTTGCGGGCGCCGGCGATAGATGTGAAACGCTTCCCAGGCAAGCTGGCAGGCGCGATCAACGTCAGACGCGTCACCTGCTCCATAGCCGGGTTCCAGGCGCTCACCAGTAGCGGGATTGACTGCGTGGATAAGCCGCCCGTTGCCTTTAACACTTTGCTGACCAATCAGCATGTTGCCTTGAATGAACATCGTTTGCTCCTTCACGTTGTAGGTGATGGGTCGCCTGTCAGGCGACGCGACGAGGCTGAGAGCGCCGGGGACATACCGTGCTTTTCTGTGCATGCCAACAACAAAAGAGAGCTGCCGGCAAGGTGCGATATCACGCCCCCGGGTCTTGTTCCAGTCTCGATAAATAGAATTCGTAAGAGCAGGACAGGTGCAGGCGCATAGCCTGCCTGGCTCCCTCAGGGTCCCCAGCCGAGATGCAGGAGTAGATCTGACGGTGCTCTTCCAGCACTCGATCCAGATAACCCTTGATTCGGGATGGAATCACCCGATCTGCGACCCGGGTACGTGGTACCAGGGCATCTCCCAGTGAATCGTAGAAGTTGGCATAGACCGGGTTCTTACTTGCCTGGCCAATCAGGTAGTGAAATTCGAAATCCTCCTGTTTGGCCAAGTCGTTACCGGGATTGTTAGAGAAACGCTCTATGTTTTCCGCCAGACGAGCCAAGTCCTCCTCTGTGCGCCGTTTGGCAGCCAAGCCTGCCGCCTCCACTTCGATAGGCAGGCGGAACTCCAGCAGGTCAAGAATCTCCCTAACCGTTCCCGAACTCACCCCCTGTGCAAGGAAGGAGGAGCTGGCATGCGCGCGCCGGATGAAAGCGCCGACTCCCCGGCGCGACTCAACCACGCCCAGCGACTTGAGGTGCGATACGGCCTCCCTGACCACCGTTCGACTGACATCGAACATACGACCAAGCTCACTCTCGGTCGGCAGTTTGTCACCGACCTTGAGCTGCTCCGTGCGAATCATCTCCTCCAGAGCGTTGGAGACGAGAGAGGACAAGCTCTCCTTCTTGCGAGAGGCTATCTCATGGCGATGGGCAGTTGTCATATATCATTCTCCTTGTTACAAGCCCTCATCATAGAGCATCGCCACCCGTCAGCGCACGAGTGCAGGGCGTTTAGGGTCGAAGCGCCAATCAGGTATCAGCTGTTGCATGACCGCCGCATCATCGCGATCCGCCTTACCCAGCTCCAGATAGCGTTGGTGAGCTGCATCCAGTCGGTCTTGATCAAGCTCGATCCCTAACCCACCCCGATCCGGCACAGTCAGGTGACCATCTTCAATGCGCAGAGGATTGCGCGTTAGCGAATCCCCATCCTGCCAAATCCAATGGGTATCAATCGCCGTGATGTTACCGGGGCATGCCGCCGCGACATGGGTCATCATCGCCAGCGAGATATCGAAGTGGTTATTTGAGTGCGACCCCCAGGTCATCCCCATGTGATGGCACATTTCACCGACGGCAACGGCACCCTGCATCGTCCAGAAATGACAATCCGCGAGGGGAATATCGACACTTTGCTGGACGATGGCATGGTGCAACTGACGAAAGTCCGTAGCGACCATGTTGGTGGCAGTGGGAATACCGCTTCGGCGCCGGAATTCAGCCATCACCTCGCGTCCCGAGTAGCCACGTTCAGCGCCACAGGGGTCCTCAGCGTAGGCCAGGATTGAGCGAATAGGCGCCAGATTCTCTATGGCCTGCTCCAGTGACCAGGCGCCATTGGGATCAAGTGTCACCCGAGCCTCAGGGAAAGCGTTATGAATAGCCTGGATGCACTGTGCTTCCTGCTCACCGCTCAGCACACCCCCCTTTAACTTGAAGTCGCGAAAACCGTACTTGGCGTGAGCCGCACGGGCTAGGGCTGCCACGCTTTCCGGGCACAGAGCTTCGCGGTCACGCAGGTAGTCCCACTCGTGCTCACACGCCTGCCGATCAGCTCTGCGGTAGGGCTGTCCGGTTTTGCGACTGTCCCCGATGAAAAACAGATACCCCAGTGCCTCCACACGATCACGCTGCTGGCCGACCTGCCCCAACAGCTCGGCCACCGGCAGCCCCAGCACCTGCCCATGCAGGTCGAGCAGTGCCGCTTCTACGGCTGTCACCACATGCACCAGAGTGCGCAGGTCATAGGTTTGCAGCCCTCGCTCCTCGTTGCTGCCCAGGCTTGCGTAACGCTGGCGGATGGTGCGCAGAATACGCTGGTAGTGGCTCACCGACTGCCCTTCCACCAGCTCAATGCAGGCCGTTAGGGTATCGAGGATGCGCTGCCCACCCGGCACTTCACCCAGTCCGATACGTCCCTGACTATCTTCAATCACCACCACATTGCGGGTGAAGCAGTGGCTGTGACCACCGCTGAGGTTGAGTAGCAAACTGTCCTGACCCGCGACAGGTACGACCTGCATTCTCTTGATACTGGCTTGCATATAGCCTCCTTATCAGGTGCGGATACCGGCGCGCTGATTGAAGATATCAATCAGTTCTTTTAGCTGTTGAGTATGCTCCTCAGTGGGCATCACCAGGGGAGCACGCGCCGCGCCAGCAGGCTTGTCGATCAGAGCGGCACCCGCTTTAATCAAGCTGACGGCATAGCCCTTCTTGCGGTCACGCAAGGCCACCAGCGGGACGTAGAAATCCCGCACCATCGTATCCACGGCGGCTTTGTCACCCGCCCGTAGCGCACGATAAAAGGCCAGGGCAGCTTCCGGCACAAAATTGAATACGGCAGAGGAGTAAGTGTTTACACCGATGGAGAGATACGCTTCAGCGATGATTTCAGCGGTGGGCACGCCACCGATATACACCAATCTGTCGCCCACGGTTTTGATAATGCTGTTAAGTGCCTGCATGTTGCCCACGCCATCCTTAAAACCGATGAGGTTGGGGCAGCGTTGTGCCAGTGCCTTTACGGCCTGTGCGTTTAACTGGCCATTGGCGCGGTTATAGAGAACGATCCCCAACGAGGTGCTATCGCACACGGCGGCCACGTACTCGATCAGCCCATCCTCAGGACACTCGGTCAGGTAGGGAGGCATTAGCAGCAGGCCATCAACGCCGTTTTCCTCGCCAATGCGGGCATGCTCAATCGCCTCCCGAACGCTCTTACCCGCACTGGAAAGAATAGGCACCTCGCCACCACACACCTGTGCGGCCGTCTTGGTCACCGCCGATAGTTCATCATTGGTCAGTGAGAAGAATTCTCCGGTGCCCCCAGCGACAAACAAGGCAGAAACGTCGTACTGCTTCAGCCACTCCAGCCGGGCCTGATAATTGGACTGGTCAAAGTCCCCCTGCGTATCGAAGTCGGTTACCGGAAACGACAACAAGCCGTCGTTAAGCGCAGCACTAAGTTGTTGGTGGGTAAAATTCATTTTTCTGCTCCTGTACCTGTAGTAACGGGCTCAAACAGCACCTCGTTATGATATGTCATACAAAATAACATCAACTTACACCGGCCAACTCACAGACTTCGTCCCAGAGAGCACTGTCGACTTCCACACCACGCTCATGTGAAGCTCGACGGCGGGCCAATGTTGACTCCCCTGGATAACGTACCGTTTGGCGCTCATCAATGGGTGTCGTGGCCGCCAAATGCTCGGCAATACCATCACTCATCGCGCCACAGGCCGCCTTACCGCCTAACTGAGCAGGGTCGAACAGGATGAACACCTGGCAACATCCTGTCCCGCTCCCCTGCTTGACCTGATCAATTTCAAAGGAGGGGCGCCCTTGCGACAGCATGGCAGCAAGCGCATCCAATAGAATGGCAAGCCCCGACCCTTTCCAGTAGCCCGTGGGCAACAAGCGCCGCGTGGCCTCAATAGCGCCTGGGTCACGTGATAACTCACCGTTCGCATCAAAACCACCGTCTACGGGTAACTGTTCGCCTTTAAGGCGCGCGCTCTTCAATCGCCCATACGAGAACTGCGACATGGCCATATCCAGCACCAACGGCCCTTTTTCACGCGGCACAGCCATCACTAAAGGGTTGTTGCCAATCCCCTGGCTGGTTGCCCCCCAGGCAGGCATGCAGGACTCGGTATTTGTCCACATCATGGCGGCGAATCCCTGCTCTGCCGCTTTCCAGCCGTAGCTGCCTCCCCGCATCCAGTGGGTCGTGTTACGCATCGCGACGATACCTACCCCTGACTCCCGGGCCAACGTCATGGCACGTTCCGTTGCATGCATGGCATTAAGCACGCCGATGCCTCGCTGACCATCCAGCACCTCGATAGCGCCAAGGCGTTGCACCACGCTAGGCTCAGCAGTGATATCGACCCATCCCCGTGCCACATAGTCGATAAACCGGGGGATGCGGCCGATGCCATGGGACTGAATACCATCCCTCGTGCTATCTGCATGGATAGCTGCACAGCGTTGAGCTGCCTCTTCGCTCAAACCTGCTCTATGCAGCGCCAAATAGAGCGTCTCAAGCAGGTGGGCGTAATCAACCCGGATCATGCTGTTGTCCTCTTATGGTTTTGCCACAATGTGAGCAGCAGTAGAAAAAGCGCCAGCCCGAGAAAAACCACACTGATGGGGCGCGTCACAAAGGGTGTCCAATCACCGCCAAACGTTACCAGGCCACGACGCAGGTTTGCCTCGGCAATTGGGCCGAGAATCAGGCCAAGAATCAGTGGTGCCGTGCCAAAGCCATAGCGGTTGAGGAAAAAGCCCAGGAAACCAAAGCCAAGCATCAGCCAGATGTCGAAGACATCACCGGCCACACCGTAAACGCCCAGAAAACAAAACGTGGTAATCAGTGCCAGTAACAGCTTGCGAGGCACATGCAGAACGCGTACGAACAGGCGAATACCGAACCACATAATCAGCAGCATAAAAATATTCGCCAGCAGGTAGGCAATGAAAATGCCGTAAATCATGCCACTGGGATCATTAAACAGTGCAGGTCCCGGTGCGATACCCTGGATAAGCAGTCCACCCAGCAGCACAGCTGTAGCAGCTTCCCCCGGCACCCCAAGCGCAAGGGTAGGAATCAGTGCACCACCGATCATCGAGTTATTGGAACTCTCTGTGGCGATAATTCCCTCCGGATGGCCGGTGCCAAAACGCTCTGGCGTCCGCGAAAGCCGTTTTGCCTGATCATAAGAAACGAGACTGGCAATGCTGGCACCCGCGCCAGGAATAGGCCCCACGATCGACCCGACACCTACGCCAGCCAGCAGCGCCCTTGGGTTACTGAACACTTCTCGCCAACGGGGTGTGGCGCGCGACATGGATTGCTCGGCATTACTTGCCACTTGGGCGGCTTGCTGGCCCTGAACATACTCCATGGCATCTTTAATCAGTTGCGAGACCGCAAACAGACCGATCAAAGCAGGCAATAGGTTGATACCGGTGAGCAGCGATAACTCATTAAAGGTGAACCGGGGTACGCCGGTAATTGGGTCCATACCCACGGTGGCAGCAAACAGGCCCAGCAGGCCCGCCACTAACCCTTTCAGTATTGAGCCAGAGGCCACCGACGCAATAATGACCAGCCCGAAGATACTTAGCGAGAAGTACTCTGCGGGGCCAAAACGTAACGCAAACTCAGCGATGGGCGGGGCGAGCAGGCTTAAAAATGCAACACTGACCATTCCCCCAATAAAAGAGGAAACAATTGCTAACCCAAGCGCGCGCCCTGCCTCCCCCTTTCGCGCCATGGGAAAACCATCCAATGACGTGGCAACCGACGCGGGTGAGCCGGGTATATTAAGCAGTACCGCTGGGATCGCTCCACCGGCGCAAGCGCCACACAATACGCCCAGCAGCATGCCAACCCCCATTACTGGTGGCATACCAAAGGTCAATGGCAGCAGTAAAGCAACCGCCATGGCAGAGGTCAGGCCCGGCAGGACACCCACGACAATGCCCAGCAGAGTGCCACTGGCAATCGCCAGTAAAACACCCCAGTCGGCCATCATGGCGAAGCCATTAAGATAATTCTCAAACATCATTGATCCTTATCAATCGGCTAGCGGAAGGCCTGGCAAGGTAATACTGAACCCCACCAGGAAGAGATAGAAAATCGTGATAGCAAACGCCAACGCCAGCACCACTAAGCCAACGCCACGGCGAAGGCTCCATGCTCCCTTCTCTTGACCGCTGCGGCGCGCCAGCAGACTCAGCACTGCGACACTCGTCACTACAAACAGCGCCGTGCTGAGAATGTAGCCCAGTCGCTCGAATAGCAGCGCATACCCCATCATCACAGCGAAAATGGCCAGACCCGCTACGCCCACAAGCGTGATGGAGGGAAAACAAGGCCGCTGTTGAGCGCGATACATGGCGGCTACATCACGAATCAGGCAGATACTGGCCAGTAGCGCGATGGCAGCGGTGGTGACACGCGGGAAGAACGATGGAGGCAAAGAGCCCTGGCCACCAATATCAGGCAGATTGCCAGAGGCCACGAACGCCACAGCCGCACCCACGACAACGGCGGCGTTAAATAGCGTGGCACCGATGGAACGCGTTTCAGTCATGCGGTCTCCCGGTCTTAGTTGAGGCGATCGGCTTGTTGCTGCATCCGCTCAGCGAGATCCTGAATAAAGGCCTCAAGCTCTTCGCCATACGCTGTCTCAACATCCGTTCCAAGGTTACCAGCCGAGCGCAGGAACTGCTCATCCTGTACAGCCTGCTCTATTGCTTCTACCAGGCGGTCATTGACCTCCTCGGGGATGCCCGACGGCGCAGCAATGCCACGGAAGACCGAGGTGGTGAAATCAACCCCCTGTTCCTGGAAAGTGGGCACATCCGGCAAGGCATCGCTGCGCTCTGGGTAGGAAGTTGCCAGTGCTTTGACTCGACCGGATGACATTGAGGAACGCAGCTCAGCGCCACCCAATACCACCGCGTCAATATGCCCGCCCATGACAGCGGAAATCGTCTCGCTACCACCATCGAAAGGAATAGTACTGAACTCAGTTTCGAGCGCGTCAGCGATCGCCAGCGCCGTCAAATGGGCGGAAGAGCCGACCCCTGAAACGCCGACACGCACCGTTGTACCTTCCGCGATAGCGGCCTGCATATCCTCAAGGGTCTGGTACTCGGAGTCCTGAGATACCGCCAGCAGGTAAGGCTCCTGGAGTACCTTGGCAATGAAAGTAAAGTCATCAACCCCGAATGCCACGTTGCCCGAGGCGACTTGTGTCAGCGTGCCATCGCTAACGGCCACTAAGTTATAGCCGGTCGCGGGAAGCCGTGATGCCTGGGTGAGGCCAACAGCACCGCCGCCACCGGGCACGTTGCGCACCACAAGATTAGTATCCAGTTCTCGCTCCAGAACGGGTTGCAGTGCGCGTACAAAGACATCGTTACCGCCACCGGCGGAGAAAGGCACAATGATCTCGATATTGCGTGTTGGATAGTCATTGGCCAGCGCGCTTGTGGAGCTGATGAGTAGGCCTGCGGCCAGTACAAATATCGTTTTCATGCTGTTTATCCTTATTAATAGTGTGAAAACTTCCCCGCGTCGGGGTGGTAAATCGTGCTAATCAGTCACGCAGTAGAGCAGGACGTTTGGGGTCGAAGCGCCAGCCTGGTATTAAGTACTGCATCGCCATGGCATCGTCACGGGCACCGGAAGGCAGTCGGCGGTAAAGGGCGTTAGCCTCTTCCACCCGCTGCATGTCGAGCTCAATCCCCAACCCCGGCGTGTCGTCAATGTGGATTCGTCCGGCTTCGATGCGATGCGGCTGCTGTGTCAGCGTCTCACCGTCCTGCCAGATCCAGTGGGTATCAAGCGCTGTTGGCTTACCCAAGGCAGCAGCACCTACTTGCGCAAACATGGCCAGTGATACATCGAAGTGATTATTGGAGTGCGAGCCCCAGGTCATGCCCCACTCGCTACACAGCTGGGAGACGCGGACGGCACCTGATAGTGTCCAGAAGTGCGGGTCAGCCAGGGGAATGTCGACAGAACGCAGCATCATGGCGTGCGTCATTTCCCGCCAGTTGGTAGCGACCATATTGGTGGCAACCGGCAGGCCGGTTTCCCTTTTGAATTCAGCTAAAATCTCACGCCCGGAAAAGCCCTGTTCAGGACCGCATGGATCTTCGGCATAGGCCAACACGCCATGCATATCGCGGCATAATTGAACCGCCTCGTTCAATGACCAGGCGCCATTAGGGTCTAGGGTAATGCGAGCCTCAGGGAAGCGCTTGGCAAGCGCAGTGGCCGTTTCAATCTCTTGCTCACCCGCGAGCACGCCGCCTTTCAGCTTGAAGTCTTGGAAGCCATAACGTGCATGGGCCGCCTCGGCGAGGGCTAGAATGGCATCGGTATCCAGCGCTTTCTCATTACGCACCCGGCACCAGGCGTCATCGCTATCGCGTTCGTCTCGGTAACCAAGGTCGGTGCGCTCGCGGTCACCCAGATAGAACAAATAGCCCAGCACCTCGACATCCTGGCGCTGGCGTCCTTCACCCAACAGATCACATACCGGTACACCCAGAAACTTACCCATCAGGTCCAGCAGTGCCGCTTCCAGCGCAGCCACTGCGTTAACGCGCAGCTCAAACGTCCAGGCGCCTCGCCCAAAGGCGTCGAAATCAGCATGTTGGTCGCGACGATGTAACCCCGCCACCAGCGTATTCAACTTGGCGATAGGCTGACCAAGGATCATCTCCCTGGCACTCTCCAACGACTGACGAATGGTATCTCCGCCTGGAGCTTCGCCGACGCCCGTATTACCTGCATTGTCACGTAACACAATCAGGTTGCGCGTGAAATAAGGGGCGTGAGCACCACCCACATTCAGCAACATGCTGTCGTGCCCTGCGACGGGAATAATCTCAACAGAGGTGATATGAGGAGATGAAGTCATGAAAAACGCCTTTATTATTGGTAAGACATCATACAAATACTAGATTAAGCGAATGATTCTCATCGTTGAACTAGTCTTTGGTCTAGAATGGCAGATAATGACGCCCTCTGCTGTCCTGCCACAGATTGAATGTTACTGCCCAGCAGCCATTCGAGCCGTACGCCGATCTTTCACCATGGAGTACGCAGACCAAGCCAATAGCAGCACTGACAAGGCAATAAACGCAGCGCTCACCGGTCGTTCTACGAAGACCATCATGTCACCTTGATTGAGCATCAATGCCCGCCGGAAATTCTCCTCGATCATCGGACCCAGAATGTATCCCAGCAGTAGTGGAGCCGGCTCAAAGCCGAGCAACAGCATAAGACACCCCAACACACCAAAGACTGCGACCAGCATAATATCCATATGGGAGTAATTGATGCTGTAGACACCGATAGCGATGAACAACACGATGGAGGGATAGAGCAAGGGGTACGGCACCTTTAGTAATCGAACCCAGAGGCCGACCAGAGGTATGTTGAGGATCAACAGCAGCACGTTACCAATCAGGAAGCTGATCACCAGCCCCCAGAATAAGCTGGGGTTATCACTGATGACGTTAGGGCCAGGTGTGATGCCATGGATAAGCAGCGCCCCCAGCATTAGCGCCATCACTGCATCACCAGGGATGCCCAGCGTGAGCGTGGGAATAAAAGCCGATTGCGCGGCGGCATTATTGGCGCTTTCGGGTGCGGTAATTCCTTCAATGGCGCCCTTGCCAAATTTTGCGGGGTGCCGCGAGATCCGCTTTTCCACTGCATAAGCCAAAAACGATGCGATAGACGTGCCGGTACCAGGCAGAATGCCCACTCCCGTACCAATACCAGTACCACGAAACATCGGCATAATGCTCTGCTTCACATCCTGCCGGGTCGGTATCAAGGAGCGGAAGGTGATCTTTTGGGCACTCTGTACCCCCTTCACTTTACCCACATTGGCAATAACCTCAGCAACACCAAAAATGCCCATGGCAATTGCCACAATATTAATTCCGTCGTACAGGAAGGTAAGCCCGAAAGCGTAGCGCTGAATGCCCGTACTGACATCGGTGCCCACCAGCCCAAGAATCAAACCCAGCAGGACGGCCGCTATACCTTTGACAGGAGAGCCCTGCACAAGAATGGCAGCGGCAACCAGCCCCAACAGCATCATTGAGAAGTAATCTGTCGAATTAAAGGCAACCGCAAAGCTAGCCAGTGGTGGAGCAAAGGCGGCCAATACAATCACCGTGATAAAGCTACCCACGAATGAGGCGACCGTGGTCATCATTAACGCAACGCCTGCACGCCCCTGCTGGGCCATGGGATAGCCATCCAGGCACACGACGGCCGAAGCGGGTGTGCCCGGCAGGTTAAGTAGAATAGAGGCGGTCGACCCGCCGTACTGGGCGCCGTAGTAGATCCCGGCCAGCATCACGATAGCGGTGGTGGCAGGCACATAGAACGTGAGTGGCAACAGCATCGAGATAGCAGCCAAGTGGCCGATACCCGGAATAACGCCAATGAACATGCCGATGGTGACACCCAGGGCACAGTACAGCAGGTTTTCCAGAGTAAATGCCGTCTCAATGCCCAAGGCCAGATTGGATAGGAGATCCATCAGAAACTCCAGGGAAAGAGACGTATGGGCATATTAAGACCCACAATAAAAATCAGGTAGGAGAGCCCGCACAATGCCAGCGCCAGTAACCCGGTGACACGAAAACGAAGCCTTTTTTCGCTCAGGCTGCTGATGAACACCAGCAAGAACGTTGCTAGAAAGAGGCCTAGCCAGTTTAGAGTGAAGGCAAACACCAGGATGGCTAGCGTCACCAGGCAGAAGGCCCGTACGTTAAGCTTGGGCAACGCCTCGCTGGAACGTAATGCGCTGAGCATAATTAGCAGCCCACAACCGGCCAACCCCAGCCCAAGCACCCTTGGCAGGTAGCCAGGCCCCATGCTCTGTAGCGTTCCCTGGGTATAGTTCTGGCCTTCCCAAAGCACCAATGCCGATACCATCAGGCACATCAGCCCAGCCAGAACATCACGTTTGATGAGAAAATTCATGAATAGCGTTCTCCAGATAATAGGGTATGCACAGAAGCAACACATTGCACTGCAAGCTTCCGGCCCATGGTGCGCATGAGCGGGAAACTGCCGTGCAAAGTGGCACTACTGAGCAATACCCGCATCGGAAATAAACGCGGCAAGCTCCGTTTTCTGTTCACTCATCCACTCGCCCAGCGCCTCAGGACTGCCTGAGACACGCGCAATTCCTCCCTGCTCTGCAATTCTGGCCGTCATTGCCTCAGTATTAATGATGCGGCCTAGTTCTTCATGGAGGCGCTCAACAATCTCTGGTGGGCTACCGGCGGTAACCAGAATGCCCTGGTAGGTGCCATCCAATTCACCAGGCATCCCCAACTCACGGAAGGTGGGAACATCCGGCAGTTCGGTCAACCGCTCCTCGCCGGTCACCGCCAACGGCGTCATCTGATGATTCAAGGCAAAAGGAAGCGTAGCGGTAGTACCGTTGAGCAACATGTCGCTCTCGCCGGATACAACGGCACGGGTAGCATCCGACCCGCCCCGGTACGCGATAACGTTCCACTCCACCCCCAACTCCTGCATTAGCCGAGCCGTCGTAATATGGTTATTGGCCCCAACACCGGAGGTGGCGACAGAGATGCCCAGAGGGTTCTCCAGTGAGTAGTCGATAAAGGCGTCAAAGGACTCAAAACCATGGGCGTTCGAAGCGCCCATCACATAAGGCGAATAGGACACCATCGTCACCGGGGCCAGATCCATCTCGATATCATAGGAAATATTGGTCAACACACTGGGTGCGGCTAACAGAGCGGTCAGGTCAGAGAGCAGGAGGGTATGGCCGTTCGGTGTTGCCTTGGCAACGAAATCGGCGCCGATATTACCGCCCGCGCCCGCCTTATTCTCGACAATAACCGGTTGGCCAATGGCGTCCGAAAGCTCAGGCGCAATATAGCGGGCCAGAATGTCAGACGTTCCTCCCGGTGCGAAGGGCACCACTATCCGTACGGGGCCACGAAAGTCAGCTGCCATGGCCGGCAAGGAAAGTGAAAGTGTCAACGCACAGGCCATAAATGACGAGGTGGCAGGCAAATTAGTCATCTTTATCATTGTTATCTCCGATGAGAGGGCTATAGAGCTAATGGGAGTGTTGCTTATATTCTGTTCGCTGTAGGTTTTTTTATGGCCTAACGGCCGGCCTTAAAGGGAAAATAAGCCAATCGCCTTAGTACTATGTATGTCGTCATACAAATAAGAAATGTAGAGACATCGGTTCCGGCTTGCCATTAGACTATGGTTCAGCCTATGTAAGCCTTACAGCTCAGGTGCGAGGCCGTCCCTGGCAAGATGTAGAGGAGAAACAACACATTACCCACATACACTTATACGTTATTTCAGTCATCCAAGACCAACGCTCCTACTATTCCTCTACTGCTTGGCCATGTTGCGCCTGATCAATAATCCGCCCCTCTGGCTGGTAGAAAACCTCGCCAAGCTCGACAATATGGTCACGCAGCATTTCCCAATCCGTATTGCCAACAATGGTATTGCGGCCATCCTCATAGGCAGCACCAAGGGCAGCATGGCTGTCGCCCCCTGCGGCAGTAAAGTTATTGGTAGCAATGATGTAGGTGTTCTCGGGATTAATGGCTTGCATCGCCCCTTCACGATTGACCTCAAGGCTAATCACCCGCTCCCCAGCAGGCCGCTGACTGTCGTACACCAGCTCAGTTCCTGACGATACCTGCAAAAAACCACCATTCTCTTCAGGCGCGTTGGCCAGGGCGATTTCAAAGGTTTCCAATAACTCAGCACCGGTCACCTCAAGCAGTGTTAAGCGATTGCCAAAGGGCTGCACTACAATTAATTCCCCAACGGTAACATCGCCCTTAGGCAGTGCCTCGCGGATGCCACCACTGTTTTGTATCGCCATCACCGTAGCGGGTTCAATCCGTTGCGCGGCACGCAGTTGACCATCCGCAATCAGGTTACCCAGCGCAGTTTCATTGGCACGTACACTCACGGCATCGCCATGACCATGGCGTGGGTTCGGTAGTTCACTAATAACGCTGGCACCCACCTGCTGGTCGCGCAGCGATTCAATGGCTTCGGTATAAGGGGCCAGCATGGCTAGTGCCTCGGGGTCTGCCTTACGCTCATCGGCAGCCAGTAGCTCACCGGAGACATTCTGAACGACTCCGTTGACATCAAAGGTAACCTGCATAACCCCCAAGTGCTGGCCATACTCACCGGCCTGACCTACCGCCGTGGGCGCTTTGGGTTCACCGGAATGGTTTTCGGTGACTAATGTCGGCGATACCACCCGGGTATGGCTATGACCACCGATCACCACATCAATCCCTTCCACGTGCTGAGCAAGCAGCAGGTCATTGCCAACGCTTGGATCGCTGTCATATCCCAGGTGGGTAAGTGCAATGATTTTATTCACTCCCTGGGCTTCAAAGCCTGCCACCATCTCCTCGGCTGCCTGACGATAGTCGCTAATACTAACCTGGCCAGGGCTGGAGATCGTCTCGCTATCCTGGGTGCTTAAACCAAAGATGCCAATTTGCTCGCCGCTGTACTCAACAATAATACCGTCGTAAAGATGACCTTCCTGAGCGTTTGCGCTGAGTGACTCACCCAACAACTCAGCAAACTCAGGCGCAGCGGAGAAGTCCAGGTTCGCGCCAACAATAGGAAATTCCGCCCCTTCAAAAAACGCTGCCAGCGCCTGATGCCCCTCTTCCGGGTCGCCCAAGTCAAACTCGTGATTACCCGGCACAAAGGCGTCATAACCCATCAGGTTCATAAACGTGAGCGCGTCCTGCCCCAGGAACTCGTTAAAGTAGAGCGTGCCAGAGAAAATATCTCCCGCATCCAGCAGCAGCCCTTCACCATAGGTATCACGTGCTTCGTTTAGTGTAGTCATCAGGTGAGGGTACTGGTCCGTTCGACCATGCAGGTCGTTGGTATGAAACAGCGTAAGGGTAAACGTATCCGCATTGGCGGCAGGGGCGACAACCAACAACGCTGTCCCTAGCGTCATGCCATAGCGCAGAAGATGCATGTGATAGCTCCTTTCATATTGATGTCATGGTTCACTGTTAGTGTGCCCTAAAGGCCTGACAAAACGGTGACACTTGTGGTGAAGCAAACACGCCCACCTCTTAGTGATGAAGAGATAGCGTATCTGGTGCAATTAGCCAACGGCAACGCACTGGCCAAACAACGCAGGCGCGACAAAAAACGTCGAGCACCTATCAATAAAAAAGACTCGGAATAAACACTCACATTACAAAAATGCGAGCACACAGATATTACTTTAGCGCCTCTTTAACGATCCGCGTAATACAACCCTCTGCTTTAATCGTGTCATAAGCCTGTGACAGGAACGTCATCTTCGCGTCATAGTAGGCTGCCACCCTTGGGGGAGCCAGTGCGGCAAGTTAGCAACGCTGACATGCCATACCTCTACACGCCACTCCAAGGGAACAACTCAATGCATAAAGCAGCACTAGCGTTCGCCGCAGCCACCACCACGCTATTGACCACCTCAACTGTTTACGCCGATGACGATTTAAGCCATGTTTGCCCTAATCCTATCCGCATGGCCGATACAGGTATCGAAGGTATGGGACCGCTAAAGGAAGCATTTGGCCCTTTTGCAGACGCCTTTGAAAACACCACCGGACTTGCGCTTGAAATGTTTAGCCTAAGCAACCGCACTGCTGCAGGCACCGCCCTTCAGTATAACGATGTCGATTTAGTGTTTGCCGGCCCCTCCGAGTTTGTACTCTTTGACCGCGAAAGTGATATTGAAATTCTATTTGCCATTGAACGGCCTCACTACGGCAGTAGTTTTTATGTACCTGCCAGCAGCGATATTGAAACACTTGAGGATTTAACCGGCCGCCGCGTGGCGCTTAAAGACGTTGGCTCCACCAGTGGGCATATTTTTCCCAGCCAGATGCTGGTGGATGCAGGCTTGGATATAAACCGGGATCTGGAGATCATTATGGCGGGTGATGCCCGCATTGCCGCACTGGTCAACGGTGATGTCGATGCCATGGGGGGTGGCAACCGTGATATCGAAGAAATTAATGCAATGGATCCTAGTGGCGAGTACCGCGTTATTGCCACCAGCGATACGCTACCAGGCGACCCTGTGGTAATGCGCGGCTCGCTGGATGATGCTTGCAAAACAGCGTTACGCGACACCCTAAGCGCCAATACCGATACGCTATGGAACGCCTTGATTGCCACCGAACGCAACGAAGGTAAGTTTCTAAACCGTGATTCCTCTCTTGGCTTTGGCCGTACCAACGAAGATTACGACATTGTTCGCCAGGCCTATGCAGCCGCTGGCATTCCTTTGTAATTCAAAACATAACAGCACATGGATGTGTCACTAAACAGGTTCGTCAACAATGTTCGTTAACTCAATTCACTTCCTGTACTTACTGCAGGGGGTTACCTGATGAATGCTATTGTCATCAATGATGTACACAAGTATTACGGCAAGCTTCATGTGCTGCGTGGTTTAACTCTCACCATACCTAAAGGCGAATGTGTGATTTTGCTGGGTGCGAATGGGTGTGGAAAATCAACACTGATGCGCTGCTTAAACGGCTTAACACCCCATAACCAGGGTACGATCCAATTATTGGGAGAGCCCCTGCCACCTCTCGCCAACACCCAGCTACGACGGTTACGTCAAAAGGTTGGTGTTGTCTTTCAGCAGTTCAACTTGGTGCAAAATGTCAGTGTTTTCCAAAACGTTTTATATGGCGCGTTAGGTCAGCAGCGTTTGGGGTTACTGACAACCCTCTCCTGCTTTGCCACCAATGAGCTGCGCGAGCGCGCCATGATGGCACTGGATCGCGTCGGGCTTGCCCATAAAGCACAGGATAACTGTCGCGACCTGTCCGGTGGGCAGCAGCAACGCGTGGCCATCGCCAGGACCCTGATGCAGGAGGCCGAAATCATTATCGCGGATGAGCCGATTGCCAGCCTCGATCCGAAGGCAGGGCGCAATATCATGGATCTATTGCTTGAAGTCGTCCATGAGCGCGGCTTAACCGTTCTGTGCACATTGCATCAGTTAGAGCTGGCACAACAGTATGGCGATCGCATCATTGGCATGAAGGCAGGCACCATTGTGCTAGATACACCACGCCAACAGGTTTCGCTGGTCGATATGCAGCAGCTTTATCACGGCGATACCCGTGTCGATCAAACACAGCCCCCCCACATGTTGAACTTAACGCCAGCCAATCATTGACAGTGACTCCCATGCCGACAACACAACGACACCGTACAGTGCTGCCACCTCGCCTGCGCCGCCCCTCGCTTTTTACATGGGGTATCGGCCTAACGTTTTTAGCCCTCTTTATACAGGGGGTAATGGCGACCAACGTAACGCTTGAGAGATTGATACGTGGCGCCGTTAACCTTGGGCACTTTCTAGGACGCGCCTTCCCACCTGACCTAAGTAATTTCGATATATTGGCGTGGTCCATGTTTGAAACACTCAATATCGCTATTGTAGGCGTAACATTGGGCGTGATTTTAAGTGTGCCTTTCGCGCTGCTAGCTGCCCGCAACACCTCACCTGCCCCCTGGGTGCGCAGCATCACGCGTTTAATGATTGCGACGATGCGCACCATCCCGGACTTGATTTGGGCACTGATTTTCGTCGTTGCTGTGGGCTTGGGTCCCATGGCTGGCGTCCTGGCCATCGTCATGGATACAATCGGATTTGCAGCACGTTTTTTCTCAGAGCGGATTGAAGAAGTACATCCTGGTCCATCCGATGCTTTAGCCGCGACAGGCGCAGGTAGGCTATCGGTCATTGGCGGCGCCATTTTGCCGGAAACATTGGCATCGATGACCGCGACCAGCTTATACAGTGTGGAAAAAGCGCTACGTTCCGCCGTCACTTTGGGCTTGGTAGGCGCAGGCGGTATCGGGGTTGAGTTGGCAGCCGCCATGCGCTTGTTTAATTATGATCGCGCCCTCACCATTATTTTAGTGATCCTGGTAGTCGTTATCGGTTTTGAACAGCTTTCATCACAGATCCGCAAGCGGGTAATGTAACGAGGCTGTAGAAAAAACCGATTTCGAGTCGTCTCCACCGCCTCTCGTCCTAATTTACTTACTCAGCCAGTCATCTGGCTGAGTCATCTTAATATCGGCATTTAGCCACTTGAGCGCCCAGCTAAAGCTTGTTTAAGTCGGCCTTTGGCTCTTAGAAAGCAACTTATCCCACTCTAAGCCCTTCAGGACGCGGCTAAGTTACCGTAATTCGCTAACTTCTCAATATTGTGCACCAAGCAGTAGAGCTGCCACTGACCTTGCACCTTTTTCTTACCCCGAAGGCTGAAGCGGTTCAGTCTTTTCGTCGTGCCAAGGTTGCCAAAGACGGGTTCCACGACAGACATACGATGGCTGTAAA
>NZ_JALPZO010000009.1 GCF_023507745.1 Vreelandella olivaria
CATGCAGCTTACACGCGAGAGTACTTGGGCTGGGGCGTGTTTGCGCTCATGCCACGGCTCTGTATCAAAAAGGCCTAACAATTCATTCAAGCCGACGCCGCTTCGCGGCGCGGCTTAATTCAGGCGTTAGGCCCTCATGAGTGACTCAGTTGAAATTTCCGAAATTGATTACACCAAGTCTTTCGCGGATAAGCGCGAAAAGACGTTCCAATATGCCTTGGACACTCGCAAGTTTGAGATTGACCTCTATTGGAAAAGGGCCACATACTTCTGGACATTCATCGCTGCAACCTTCGCTGGCTATGCAGCTATACAGGCCGCTTCCAGTATTGAAGACAAAGCAGATCTTTCTGTAATACTTTGCTGTCTAGGAGTGTTGTTCTCATTTGGTTGGCATTGTGTTAATCGTGGAAGCAAGCAATGGCAGGAGAACTGGGAGAATCACGTTGACATGCTAGAAGATGAAGTCACGGGGCCATTGTTTAAGACAGTTCTTAGGCGCCGTCCCGCGAAGAACTGGAAAGAGCATATTGGCAATTCTGCTACCGGTCCGTGGCCTATATCGGTTTCTGGGGTAAATCAAATCATCAGTATGTATGTTGTGATTTTCTGGCTTATTCTGCTAATAAAATCTTTACGCCCATTCTCAGTTTCAGCACCGGTTGATTGGGTGCATGCCATGCTCGTTATTAGTACGTTCATTTCCTGCATAGGCTTCGTAACTGTTGGCCGCACTTTCAATGGGGCGCATGAACACGCTGCAAAGCGAAGGCAATCGCATATTGAGCCGAGGGCCTAACAATTCATTCAAGCTGAACCCGCTTCGCGGGTCGGCTTAATTCAGGCGTTAGGCCTTTACCAAATCTATTTGCATCTCGTTAGGAAATTTACGCTTTGGACATCCCGCGAATATTCAACATCACGGAAAGTGCGCACCGCATCCACAATCCGTTCACACCCGACAAGTTTGCCACGCTCGGTGCGGCACTGCGTCTGCAGTCGGGAGCACGAGTACTCGACCTTGGTAGCGGTTCAGGCGAGATGCTGTGCACTTGGGCACGTGATCACGACATTGTCGGCACCGGCATCGACATGAGTTCGTTGTTCACCGAACAGGCGAAAAAGCGCGCT
>NZ_JALPZO010000010.1 GCF_023507745.1 Vreelandella olivaria
TCCCGCAGGGCATGGAGCTGCTCAGCAATATCCTCAGCCGGTGCCCAGTCACCCTGGCCTTCAATCCAGTCGGATACGCGGTCATAAACCAGCTTGGCGTGGGATTTTACATTGGCGGCAAAGAAACGATAGTCGCCCAGGCTACCGTCGGCATTGATGGACAAGCCATGGCAGGGCGCTCTTGGCCTTCCCAGAGTGAGCACAGGTCGTCTGCCAACTGCTCTGGTAGCATGGTGACGTTCTGGCCCGGCAGGTAGACCGTAAAGGCGCGGGTGCGTGCTTCCAGGTCAGCCGCATGACCCTCTTCCACATAGGCGGTGGGGTCGGCAATCGCCACGCTAAGCTGCCAGCCGCCTTCAGGGCGGGCGACGATATGCAGAGCATCATCCATGTCGCGGGTTTTTTCGCTGTCGATAGTGAAGAAAGGCTGTGCCGTGAGATCTTCACGAGACAAGCCTTCATCGTGTAGTGGCCACTCGCTGCCTGCGTCAGGGCACTCCTGCTCCAGCGCATGGCGGGCAAGGGTAACGCGCCAGGGCACAGCAGGGTCATCGGCTTTGGCGACTAACTCATCAATCTGGCTAAAGAAACCACGGTCATTCTCTTTCAGTGGGTGGCGTACCAGTCGCGCCACTACCCAATCGCCATCGGCAATCGTATCTTCGTCCAGGCTATTCTTAATGCGTGCTTTCAGCACGTTACGAATCGAAGGGTGATCCGGCACCACCGCCAGGCGGCCTTCGCGCTTTTGTACGCGGGCAACGAAGCGGTCTAAACCGGCTTCAATCAGCTTTTCAGGCTCAACGGACTTTTTGTCACCGTTTTCGTGGATCACGGCTTCAACGCGGTCGCCGTGCAGCACCTGCTTCATGGCAGGCGGCGGCACGAAATAGGATTCTCCGCTGTCGGTTTCAAGAAACCCAAAACCTTTTTCGGTAGCTTTGATCACCCCTTCGGCGCGCGGGGTGGTTTCACGAATCTGTTGCTTGAGCTGGGCAAGCAGGGAGTTATTTTGAAGCATGTGTTCAATCAGTTGGCGAGAGTAGGCTGTCACTATACGGATTCCCAAAGGCTGCGCCAATTATCCCACCATGGGAAGTTGGCCCTATCTTGGCAAGTCAATGACTTACC
>NZ_JALPZO010000011.1 GCF_023507745.1 Vreelandella olivaria
GGATTTCAACTTTATGACCCACCGCGCTGAAGGCAAAGGGGCACCTGAAGATATCTTTGAAATATTAATGTCAAGTGAAGACTTTGCCAACCTAGGTAAACGCTTTGCTAATTCAACGATTAATTGAAAAATGACAGTTCAAGTATCTCATCCCCCTTCGACTGATGATAAAACCATCTATGGCGGGATATGTGCGTGCATTGATAAGTACACTAACAAAAAATTACAATATTTACTTAACGTTTTAGTTTTCCCTGCCGATTATTTAAAGCAGGCTTCGAGAAATAACCAACGTTTCGGTCACTACCATAGGCCATATAATTGATGGCGATTCAGCAAAACGACAAGGAGGTATTGCCATGACAATCAGCATTGGACCCGCTACCCCGGCGACGTCGCAAACGACGTCTGGTAGCCGCACTCAGGACGTATCAGCCAAGGGAACCGAACAGAGCGAAAACACAACCTCGCCATCTGATTCTTCAAAGCCAGCCAGTCAACTTTCCACGTTGGCTCAGCAGTTAAGCGACAGCGCCCTACGTGCCGAAGAGCGTGATGCCAGCCTGGACCGGAAGGCGCTTGGCCAAAAAGCCAATGCGCTGCTCAGCCAGATTACCGGCCAAGGCTACCATAACAACCGAGCTCGATACGACGCCGAAGTGCCCAACACCGATGATCCCGAACTACTGGAACGAGCAAAACAAGCCACCTCCTTTAACAATGGCAGGGGCAGCAACCCCTTTAGCGGTCTATCGCAAGACCAACTAGCACTGATTATTTATGACGATAGCGGCACATTTACGGCCAATGAGCGACGGGCGGCTTGGCGAGAAGATTATGATCAGCGGGAGGCATGGAATCAAGCCGTCGTTGCTCGAGGTAAATTGGAGTACAGCCAAACCGGCAAGATGACAGAGTTCTTTAAAGAAGTGCTGGGGAATTACAACGATCTCCCCCCCATCATGCAGGCGCAGTATCCCGATTTTTATGCACCGCGCCTTGAACATCTGATTGAGATGGATTTCAACTTTATGACCCACCGCGCTGAAGGCAAAGGGGCACCTGAAGATATCTTTGAAATATTAATGTCAAGTGAAGACTTTGCCAACCTAGGTGGCCT
>NZ_JALPZO010000012.1 GCF_023507745.1 Vreelandella olivaria
CCGAGGTCAGTGCTGGCGGTAGCGGCGTGTTGAGCGCCGGTCGTGATCTGACACTCGACTCCCTGGACACTCATGACGACTTCCTCTTGGGGCGTAACACGACACGTGAGAGCCAGGAAATCGGCATCCAACTGAACGTCGGTGGCAGCCTGGCACTGCTCGCCGGGCAGGACATCACCACCCGCGCCGCCGAGATCACCAGCGGTGACGACCTCGAACTGAGTGCCGGGCGCGATATCCAGCTCGAAGCAGGTCTGTCTCATCAATATGAAGAGACGCGCCGAGGGCGCACCCACACCATCGAGCGCCATAGCCAAGTGCAGCACACCACGCTCGATGCCGGCGGCGACCTGCTGATGCAGGCCGGTAACGATCTGCGCCTGACCGCCGGCCAGTTGCAGGCCGATGGCAGCGCGGCCCTGCTGGCCGACAACCGGATCGACCTGCTCACCGCCCAGGAGGAAGACTACTCTTTCTATGAATCGAGCCGCCGCGGTGGTTTGTTCAGTAGCAGCCGCTACCAGCGCGATGAAGTGCATGACGTTCGCGCGGTGGGCACCGATATTGATGCCGGTGGTGACCTGCTGATTGCCAGCGGTGGCGACCAGACCTACCAGGGCGCCCGCCTGACGACCGGCAGCGACCTTGCTCTGCTTAGCGAAGGCGCCATCCACTTCGACACCGCCAGCGACATCCGCGGCGAAGCCCATGAGCGCAGCCGCGGCAACTTCGCCTGGCAATCCGCCTCCGGCCAGGGCCGCACCGAAGAGACCCTGCGCCAGAGCGAGCTACGCTACCAGGGCGAACTCGCCATCCAGGCTGCCCAAGGCATCACCATCGACGTGCCGGAAGTCAATGCGCAAAGCGTGCGCCAAACCATCGACGCCATGGCCGAAGCCAATCCCGACCTCGCTTGGCTGCAAGCGATGGAAGCGCGTGGCGATATCGACTGGCGTCAGGTGGAAGCCATCCACGACAGCTGGAACTACTCCCAGTCTGGCCTCGGGCCGGGCGCCGCGCTGGCGGTCAGCATCGTCTCGGCCGCCTGGGCGGGTCCCGCTGCCGGCGGCCTGATCAACAATGCCATGGGTGCCGCGATGGTGAATGCCGGT
>NZ_JALPZO010000013.1 GCF_023507745.1 Vreelandella olivaria
CAGCGGCGGTGCCAACCGTAGAGATCAACCAAAGATTTTGCGGCGCGGGTAGCCAGAAGCGGCCGGGGGGTTCCACCACAAAGGCCACTTCACGGCGCTGGCGATTCAGGCGAATAGGCGCGGTGCGTGTCAATACCAAGTTTGCCGCCATAATGCCAGCAAAGAAAACATACAGGAAAATGAAATACAGCCCCCCCCCATACGGAAAACGCTACTCCATACATAGTGTTTTTTATTACTGCCATGATTAACAGCAGTAAGCCAAAGCTGGTCATCGCCACAAGCCCCACGCTAAGCATATGCCCTGCCGTCATCAGGCTATCGGGGCTGGCGCCCTGACGAATATCCATGCTGACCTCATCATGGCGCACATCAATATGCGCCACGTCCACCGCGTACTCGCTCTCGGTGGGCAGCGGCAAGGGGCTTAAGCAGTACTGCTCGCCCCCGGCACGGCTTTCCCGCTCACCGGCGCGCATGGGGGGCAGAGCCTCTTGGGGGGTGGTTTTAAACATCCATCTTACCGTTGAGTGCTATTCATCCATGGCTTCATTCATCACCTGCTTCCGCCTAAACGGAAACGCAGGATACGCGTGTTGGCGGGTATCAGGGGGGGTGACCCCAAAGCGCTTTTCAATATCGCCCATCTCACTGAATTTCTCGCCACGCTGGTAGGCGGCGCGTAGGTGTTCGCTGAGTTCCGTCAATGCCTGAGAGGGTGTGGCCCACTGCGCCTTGGGAAGAGGTTTGGACCACTCTGCCAGCCAGTCATCCGGCACGGCTTTGGGCAGCACATGCTTCATGCGGTACTCGGTGTACCAGTGGGCGAAGCGGGCATGCTCCCACAGCCGTTTGCGCCGAAAGCGTCGCCAGCGGGCCGTATCATTGGTGCGCTCGCACTCAGCTTTTTCACGGGCCACGTAGGCGTTGTACCACGCCACGCCCCACTCCCTGGCGGAGGGGGTAATCGCTTCGGCCCCTTCTTCCATAAAGCGGCGGATATACTCCCACTGGGCCAGTGCACCGGGCAGGCCACCCACGCCGACCATAATACCGGCCCCAGGCAGGGTGTAGCCCGGCCGCTCGGGGTCGGGCGGCA
>NZ_JALPZO010000014.1 GCF_023507745.1 Vreelandella olivaria
ATTAGCCCTTTCTGTGAGACATCTTCCTTTAACTGGCTTGGCGCGGCAGTTTCAGAAATTGCACATTCGACATCTGCTGAAGGATGCGAATCACCTGGCAGCTATAGCCAAATTCATTGTCATACCAGACATAAACTACTGCATGATTGCCGTTTGCAATCGTGGCCTTGGCATCTACGATACCGGCATGGCGGTTACCAACAAAGTCGGACGACACCACTTCCGCTGAATCCACGTAATCAATTTGCTTCTGGTAAGCAGAATCAATCGACATGCGACGTAGATAATCATTTAACGCAGCCGCATCGGTACCCTTTTCCAGCGTCAGATTAAGAATCGCCATGGAAACGTTGGGGGTCGGCACGCGAATGGCATTACCGGTTAACTTGCCTGCAAGCTCGGGCAGGGCTTTGGCAACTGCCTTGGCAGCCCCCGTCTCGGTCAACACCATGTTAAGCGCCGCACTACGACCGCGACGATCACCCTTATGGTAGTTGTCGATCAAGTTCTGGTCATTGGTATAGGCATGCACGGTTTCCACATGACCGGTTACTACCCCGTACTCATCATTGAGCACTTTCAGGACGGGCACAATCGCGTTGGTGGTACAGGAAGCAGCGGAAACGATACGGTCGCCTTCGCCAATAGTGTCGTGGTTAATACCAAACACGATGTTTTTAATATCACCTTTACCCGGCGCGGTTAGCAGTGCTTTTGCTGCCCCTTTGCACTCAAGGTGCTGCCCCAGACCCGCCTCATCACGCCAAATACCGGTATTATCAACCACCACAGCGTTGTTGATGCCGTATGCGGTATAATCAATTTCGCTGGGTGAATCAGCATAAATCACCTGCACCACATTACCGTTAACGGTAAGCGTACGAGCCTCAGCATCTACTGAGATGGTGCCATCAAAGGGGCCATGCACAGAGTCGCGGCGTAACAGGCTGGCACGCTTTTCCAGGTCCTTCGCCACATCGCCACGCCCACGCACCACGATAGCCCGCAAACGCAACAGGTTACCGCCACCTGCTTTTTCTACCAGCACACGCGCCAACAAACGGCCGATACGACCGAAGCCATAAAGCACTACATCCTGCGGCTCGCCCGTGCTGGCGCCCGGCTGATAGCCATCAATAATATCGCTTAGCTCTTTATGCAGGAAAGCCTCAAGGTCACCGCCCCCCTGGCGCTTGAAGGCTACTGCCAGCTTACCTACATCAACATGGGCAGGCCCCAGATTCAGTTCACTCATCACTTTAACGATAGGGAACGTATCTTCAACCGAGAGTTCAGTACCTTCAATCTTACGCACAAAGCGATGATCTTTAAGAATGCGAATTACCGACCGTTTGATCAGCGAACGTCCGAACATGGTGGCAACAACGTTGTTCTGACGATAAAGCTGCCCCACTAACGGGATCATTTGCTCAGCCAAGGCTTCGTTGCTTTGCCATTCCTCAAAAACGTTTTCGAGAGCTTGCTGACTCACGTGCGGCCTCATTGGGTAGTGAAAAGGGTTTTCGCCGAGCATTATCCTGAGCTTGGAGGGACGTCGCAATGAAAGGATAGTCGCACAAGATGTAGGGGGATTACATAAACGCGGGTTTGACTACAAGCCGCAAATAGTATGTAGACGAAGGTAAAACATCCCACCCGGTGGAAGCTACTCAAGTCGTGGACGGTAGACCTCTAACTGAAAGTGTTGATCGTGTATGATCCATACCTCCGTTTTAGCGCAACAACGATACCGTGACTATGCCATCTTTCTCTCTGCTCGAACCGCCCCAGCCCCAAGGGACTCGCGATACGCTTTACCTGACAGCGCCGCCGGGCAGTGCGACTGCCCTGGCGCTGGCTCAGGTCGCCAGTAGCGCTCCCCTGCTGGTTATTACCCCCAGCACAGCAAGCGCGCAACGCTTGGAGCAAGACCTGTCGTTTTACAGCCATGTGCCGGTGCTGCCCTTTCCTGATTGGGAAACGCTGCCCTATGACAGCTTTTCTCCTCACCAGGATATTATTTCCGCCCGCCTTCGCACCCTGCGACAATTACAGGATGGCGTCCGCGGGATTGTGCTGGTGCCGATCAACACGCTTATGCAACGCCTACCGCCAGTGGCATATATTGCTGGCAGGGTAATGACGCTAAAAACCGGTGCCACCCTTAACCGTGAAACATTTCGCGAATCGCTCTCCCGGGCAGGCTATCGTGCGGTTGAGACGGTGTATGAGCCAGGTGAATACGCCATGCGCGGCGCCATCATCGACCTGTTTGCCATGGGCATGGACGAGCCAATCCGGATTGATCTGTTTGATGATGAAATCGAGACTCTGCGTCACTTCGATCCAGGCAACCAGCGTTCTACCCATCAGGTAGATACGCTTGAGCTGCTGCCTGCCCATGAGTACTCGCTCAGCAGAAGCGCCATTGCCTGCTTCCGAGAGCAGTTTGAAACCCTGTTTGATGTCGATCCACGCCAATGCCCACTTTACAATGATGCGCTAAAGGCGATTCCTTCTCCAGGACTGGAGCACTACCTACCCCTGTTTTTCGAGCAAACCGCCTCTCTGTTTGAGCACGTTACCGACGACACCCGCGTGGCACTGCTACCCGGTGTTTTCCACGCGGCAGAGCAGCATTGGCAATCGATTGAATCACGTTACACGAACCTTGGGGTTGACCCAACACGCCCACTGCTGCCGCCCCACCGAGCGTTCTTTCCCGTCAGCGAGGTGTTCTCAGCCATTAAAGCTCGCCCACGCATTGAGCTTACTGAAGATGACGCCCAGCGCCATGCACTGGCACCAGAAGCTCAGGCCCTCCCAACGCTTGCCATTAATGCGCGGGCAAAGCAGCCACTCAGTGAACTGGCTGGGTTTATTGAAGCGCAAACCAATACCCGAATATTGCTTGTAGCCGAATCCAGGGGCCGCAGAGAAGCCTTGGAAGAGCTGCTTACCCCCCTGAATCTTAAACTGCCCCATATCGAGGGTTTTCACGACTTTCTAAACAGCACTCAGCGTTTCGCCATTACCGAAAGCATTGTCAGCAGTGGTCTCTGGCTGACCCAGCCTAATGTGGCGGTGATTAGCGAAACTGAGCTGTTTGGGGATGTGGTCCGCCAGAGCCGTCGCAGGGAAAAAGCCACCGACGATAACGAACTGGCTGTTCGCCATCTATCCGAATTGCGCGAAGGTGCACCCGTGGTTCACCAGGCCCACGGCGTTGGCCGCTACCTGGGTCTCGAAACCCTGGAAGCGGGTGGTCAGGCCAATGAGTTCCTGGCCCTCTCCTACGCTGATGGCGCCAAACTTTACGTCCCTGTCGACAGCCTGCACCTGATTTCACGTTACAGCGGCGCTGATGATGAATTGGCCCCTCTGCACAAACTTGGCTCAGACCAATGGGAAAAAGCCCGGCGTAAAGCTGCCGAGAAAATTCGCGATACCGCTGCCGAATTACTGGATGTGTATGCACGCCGGGAAGCCCAGCAGGGGGTGATCTATGACTCCCCGGGCGAGGAGTACACACGCTTTGCTGCCAGCTTCCCATTTGAGGAAACACCAGACCAGCAGGCCGCCATTGAAGCGGTTATTCGCGACATGACATCACCCCAGCCCATGGACCGCGTGGTATGCGGTGACGTGGGATTTGGAAAAACTGAAGTTGCCATGCGGGCTGCCTTTTTGGCAGTGCAGTCAGGCCGACAGGTGGTTGTGCTGGTACCGACTACCCTGCTTGCCCGTCAGCACTTCGAGAACTTCCGTGACCGTTTCGCCGACACAGCAGTTAACATTGCCCTGATCTCACGCTTTACCGGCGGCAAAGAGATGTCTCAAACGCTGGAAAGTATCAAAATGGGCCAAACTGATATCGTGATTGGCACGCATAAGCTGCTTTCAAACAGCGTGGAGCTGCCTAAAATGGGGCTCTTGATCATCGACGAGGAACACCGCTTTGGCGTTGCCCAAAAAGAGAAGCTAAAGGCGTTACGCGCCGAAATAGATATCCTAACCCTGACTGCGACCCCGATCCCCCGCACCTTGAATATGGCAATGAGCGGCATTCGGGATCTCTCCATTATTGCCACTCCTCCCGCCCGACGCTTGTCGGTTAAAACATTTGTACAACAACGCGACAGTAGTATTATCAAGGAAGCGCTACTACGGGAGATTCTACGCGGCGGACAGGTTTACTTCCTTCATAATGAGGTGAAGTCCATCGAACATGCGGCAGAGCAGATTCGTGAACTTGTCCCCGAAGCCCGGGTTGCCGTCGCGCATGGGCAATTGCCGGAACGCAGCCTTGAGCGCGTCATGTCCAACTTTTATCATCGTCGTTTTAATGTACTGGTGTGCTCAACCATCATTGAGACAGGCATTGATGTTCCCAGCGCCAATACGATTTTGATTGAGCGAGCGGATAAATTTGGCCTGGCCCAGTTACACCAGTTGCGCGGCCGCGTAGGGCGCAGCCACCATCAGGCCTACGCCTACCTGTTAACCCCGCCGCCTAAAGCCATGACCCGGGATGCCGTCAAACGTCTGGAGGCAATCAGCGCTTCAGATGACCTGGGCGCAGGCTTTACGCTTGCCAGCCATGATATGGAAATCCGTGGTGCAGGTGAGCTGTTGGGCGACGAGCAGAGCGGCCAGATGGAAACCATTGGCTACACGCTTTATATGGAAATGCTGGACCGTGCGGTAAAAGCCATTCGCGCCGGAAAAACACCGAATATCGATGCGCCATTCAATACTGGCGTGGAAATCAGCCTAAACTTACCGGCACTGATTCCTGATACCTATATCCATGATGTACAGCAACGGCTGGTAATGTATAAGCGTATTGCCAATACGCAGAGTGAAGCTGAACTGAAAGAGCTTCAGGTTGAGTTGATTGACCGCTTCGGATTGCTGCCCTCACCATTAAAAAATCTGATACGCCAAACCAAACTTCGCCAGCGTGCCGAGCAGCTCGGTGTGGCCCGGATTGAGGCAGGCGACAGTCGCGGCAGGATCCTGTTCAGCAATGCCACCCAGGTCGATCCACTAACACTGGTTACACTTATTCAGCAGTCACCACAGCACTACCGGCTGGACGGTTCAGACACCTTACGGTTTGAATTCTCAATGGAAACAGTCGAACAGCGTTTTGAAAAGGTTGAAAACCTGTTGACCACCCTGAATCAAAAAGTAGCGGCGGCGTAAACCTTGGGGCAAACTTGGACGTAAGCAGCACAACAGCCTCTCAAACAAGGCTTAGCGCGCTGGCTTATCACGACGCGCATTAGCAATTAACTATTAGGAACGAACATGAACACTCGCCATCTTTTTAACCTTTGGGGCCCCACCAGCCTTGCAGTATTGCTGGCGGCCAGCCTTGCTGGGCCTGTTTATGCGCAATCATCCTCCGAACAGGTGGAGAATAACCAGGCAGTCGTTGCCGAAGACGCTGTTGCCGGAGCCGAGCAGGTAGCATCACACCGTGAGCTTCCCCGCGGCCATTTTCACTTACCAGAAACAGGTGACATTATCGGTGAGTACTACACCGTGACCGTGGAAGACCCCGAAGAGACACTGATCGATATCGCACGTCGGCACAACATCGGTTTCGAAGAGATTCGCATGGCTAACCCGGATGTTAGCCTGTGGGTACCCGGAGAAGGTACCGAGGTGGTCATCCCAGCACAGTACATTCTCCCCCCAGCCCCCCGGGAAGGCGTGGTCATCAACCTTTCTGAACTACGCCTTTACTACTACCCGGCCGATAACCCTGACATTGTAGAAACCTATCCGGTCAGTGTCGGCCGGGATGGCTTCGCCACCCCTGTTGGTATTACCCGTACTACGGTGAGGGTGAAAGACCCCGCCTGGTCTCCCCCTGCGTCAATGCGCCGTGAAGCCGCAGAGCGCGGCGAGCCTGCTCCGGCCATCGTGCCGCCTGGCCCGGATAACCCGCTTGGTCGTCACGCTATTCTCCTGGCAATGCCCAGCTACCTGATTCATGGTACGAACCGCCCCGATGGCGTTGGCATGCGTGCCAGCCGCGGCTGTATCCGTATGTACCCTGAAGATATCGAGTCCCTCTACGACCGCTTGCCCAGTGGCACCCAGGTTAATTTGATGGATGCCCCTTTCAAAGCAGGTTGGGCGGCAGATGGCACTCTATTTGTTCAGTCCTACCCGCAGCTTGAAGAAAACGTAGAAGGTTCAGAACCCCTGCTGGACGCCCTGGAACGCCTTAACACACTCATAGAAGACCAGATTGAGATTGAGCAGGAACAAGTCGAGCAGGCAATTGCAGAGCCCAACGGCCGCTTTATCGCCCTTTACGGCCCACAGGCAGACGCAGCGCCCGTGGAAGATACCGCTCAGCCCAAAAGCTTGCTTGAGGAGCTGGAAGTAAGCGCTGCGGCTCTACACATTGAAGGTGATGCATAGCAAGACTGATAACTGATAACCATAAAAAACCCCGCCGAAGCGGGGTTTTTTATATCCACAGCAACCGCTGAACCTAACCGATGCTCAGTGGTCCAGGCAAAATTACTTCTGCATGGAACGCTGGAACATGCGGTTCATTTCTTCACGGTTTTGCTCAGACAGCTGCAGAGCGGCTTGCGCATCGCGCTGAGCCTGGTTTGCAGTGTTCAGCGCTTGTGAAGCCATGCTGCGTGCTTCTGCTGCGTCAGCCTGTGCAGATTCAGCAGTCAGACGAACTTCTTCCAGGGCGCTGGTAGAAGCACAGCCAGCCAGAATTGCCAGAGAAGCGGCAGCGGCAGTCATCTTCAGAGCAGTCTTAAGAGTCATAGTGTTCTCCTTGAATCTTCCTTGGGTACAACGTTAAGGGTATGACAAAAGATAAGGCTAAAGTGTTAGCTTAAATTTGTCTACCTGCGGTGCAGGTTCTTTTACAGCGACCTGTGCCTTGAAATCGTACCAGGGCACACAAGTCAAACGCTGTTTTATAATAGACCACAGCGGTTGTCTATAGTCACGTGCTTAAAACCGCGAACTTCCTTCAACAACATAAGCCTAGCGGATCACCACGCGAGTGCCAACACTTACTAATGATGCCACTCGCTCAATCTCTTCATTGGTCACTGCCACACACCCTTGGGTCCAGTGAAAGCGTCCATGAATATCGGGGTCACCAACACCAATGCCATGAATCCCGATGGCTCCACCCAGCACCGTCGTTTGCGGCGGATAGCCGTGGCGACGATAGTAATCAAAGTAGGCTTCGTAATCTGCTTGAGAGTAGATGCCTTTCTCAAGCGCCATTCGCGCATGAGGTGGCGTAGGATAATCTATACCGATGAAGATATGCCACTGGCTTTCGTAATTAAATCGATTGACGCGGAATTCCCCCAGCGGCGTGACGTTATCACCACGTACCCGCTGGGTCTTGGCACCAGCCCGGCCCAATGAAATTGGGCCAATATGCTCCAGTACTTCATCACCACGAAACACGCTTAACGTGGACGCTTTATCATCAATCAGCAACCACAGTTCGTTGCTATGACGGGGAACAGCAGCACGCGCAAGGAGTGTCTCAACAAGATCAGTCGGCTGATAATCATTCACTGGGCTGGTAGCAGTTGCGCTGGCAACAGCCGGCCAACCCATCGCTAACGCCAAAAATCGACGGCGGTTCAAAGGCATCGTTATCGCTCTCAATACAGGCTTTCAATGCTTGCCAAATAAGGCATTATGCTGACTTTTATACCTTATTCGCACCACCACTGACAGTGGTTTCACTGAACAAAACTGCATTTTCTGGCTTATTGGTTTTTATTCGACTAATTTTCAACGCTACTAAATGCCTTCAAACTCCTGCATGCTGGCCACCAGCTTGCGGGCCTCAGCATTGTGACCCTGCGCAAGTGAGGTAAAGAACTCTTCCTCAGGCTCAATTTTTGCCCGCGATGCTCTATGTGCATAAAGCGCCTGCAAATGACGGTGGGATTCTTCAGCCAGCGCTGTTATCGCGTCAATTGAACCCGCTATAGAGCACTCTGCAATTGCTTCCAGTTGGGGCGGCTGGGGGAAATCACCTGAGTCGTCGAACCATGTCTCAAGCACTTCACGATGACTGGAGCCATCATGGAAAAGCGCTTCGAGCCCCGACTTCATTTTTAACTCGCTAGAGGCGAGATATGTCAACGCCATTGTGAGGCGCTGGCTATCCGTTTGCTCTGCGGCGACACTATATTGTCGGGCCATCCGTGCATGGTATCCTGCCGCCCACTCGATGAGATCCTTGACCTGGTTGTAGCGCATCCGTGTCTCCTTCCCATGTCATTTTGCATCAATGTTGCATCGAACTGATTACTGATTGATGTTACACATATGGTCTAGAGTTGAGTGGACTTAAATAGTTCCACTGGGGGTCGCAGTGGATTTGATCAGGTATTGATGCAACAGCCGGGGTTTTACCATTCCTGGCTGGTTTCACGCAGGTTTGCTATTTCCTGTTTGGCAGCCTGTAAGTTATTCAGCAACTGCTCGGCCAATGATCCCTGTCCACCCAAGGCAATCATGGCAGGGTTTTGTACGCTGCGCCTGGCAGCGCCTTCATCGCTATGTAACCGCTCAAGTTGTGCGACCAGCCAACACAGCCAGCTATCCGGCTGGCACATTATATCACGCAGGCGCTGTAGCTCAGCGATGGCGGGTCCATCACTGGCAAGTAGCTGGTGCCAGTCATGGGTTTCCAGGCGTGCATGTTGCGAAACCTCTTTAAGCAGCGAGTTAAGCGCCAGTTCGAAGAGCGCCAGGGCGCTCTCCTCGATTGCCAACTGTCGCGCCGGGGCGTGCTCATCACTCCCTGTCGGCAAGCCCATCAGTAGCTCTGTCTGGTACAATAACTGGTTGGTACGGGAACGGGGACTCACTTGCGCTTATCCTCCACGTGCCACTTACCGCCGTCATAGGTTGCCTTCCACCCAGTCGCTTTGCCCTCTTCATCCGTCATCACGTACTGCTCTTTATTTTTACGTGAGTAACGAATCTGCGCAGGCCGTCCATCCGGGTCTTCACTGGGCGCACTGAGGATGAAGTGATACTTCTCCGGCAGCTCATTGGCATGTGCCTGTAACTCCTTAACCAATGGCGGGCGGGTTTCTCTGTTTTTAGGGAACTTGCTGGCTGCCAGGAACAGGCCACTGGCTCCATCGCGCAGGACATAGTGATCATCCACCTTTTGGCAGCCCAGTTCCGGCATGGGGATTGGGTCCATTTTGGGCGGAGCCACCTCTCCGCTTCGTAAAAGTTTGCGCGTGTTTTTACACTCACTATTAGTGCAGCCAAAGTACTTGCCAAAGCGGCCTGACTTGAGCTGCATCTCCGAACCACACTTATCGCATTCGATAACAGGTCCGTCATAACCCTTAATTTTGAACTTGCCAGCCTCGACCTCATAACCACCGCAATCCGGGCTATTACCGCAGATATGTAACTTGCGAGTCTCGTCAATCAGATAATTATCCATTGCCGTGCCACATTTGGGGCAGCGGCGTTTGGCACGCAATGCATTGGTTTCGGCTTCTTCACCAGCGTCTTCGGCAACGGCCTCTTCACCCGGGATCAGGTCAATGGTGGTTTTACAACGCTCTTTAGGGGGCAGGTTATAGCCGCTACATCCCAGGAAAACACCTGTCGATGCGGTACGAATCTGCATTTTACGGCCACAACTGGGGCAATCGATATCGGTGGGCACCGGCTGATTGGGGCGCATACCTCCTTCACTTTCCGCTTTGCTTAACTCAGTGCGGAACTCTTCGTAGAAGGCATCCAGCAGTACCCGCCAGTTGCGCTCACCTTCTGCGACTTCATCCAGACTATCTTCCATACGTGCAGTGAAGGAGTAATCCATTAAGTCAGGGAATGATTCTTTCAAACGCTCGGTGACAACATCGCCCAGCTTTTCTGCATAAAAACGGCGATTTTCCAGCTTCACGTAACCACGATCCTGAATCGTGGAGATAATGGACGCATAGGTAGACGGGCGGCCAATCCCCTGCTTTTCCAGCTCCTTTACCAGACTGGCTTCGGTATAGCGAGGGGCAGGCTTGGTGAAGTGCTGCTGGGGATCAAGCTTCTCAAGCTCCATAGCCGTGCCTTTGGGTAAATCAGGCAGACTCTGATCTTCATGTTTACCGGTTGGCTTCATCACCCTGGTGTAACCGTCAAACTTCAGCACACGCCCCTTGGCGCGCAAATCGTAACCATCAACGTCAACGCTTAGTGTACTGGAGAGATACTTGGCAGGTGTCATCTGGCACGCTACAAACTGGCGCCAGATAAGCTCGTAAAGGCGTTCGGCATCACGCTCCATACCCACCAAATCGGTCGCTTTACGCTCAACGCTGGAAGGACGTATCGCTTCATGGGCTTCCTGTGCGCTCTCTTTACTGCTATAGCGGTTGGGTGTCTCCGGCAGGTAACGGGAGCCGTATTCATCACCAATAAAGGTACGCACGCTTTCCACGGCATCTTTTGACAGATTGGTGGAGTCGGTACGCATATAAGTGATATAGCCAGCCTCATAGAGACGCTGGGCCATGGTCATGGTTTTTTTGACTGAAAACCCTAACCGGCCACTGGCAGCCTGCTGAAGTGTCGAGGTAATAAAGGGCGCAGTGGGCTTGGAACTGGTGGGCTTATCTTCCCGTGAAGTGATGGAAAGCCTGGCTTTACGCAGTTGCTCGATGCGCTCCAGCGTGTCTTTCTCAGACGTTGGACGAAAAGGCTTGCCATCCTGACGCACCAGCGCGAAGCGAACCAACTCGCCATCTGGTGAGACCAAGTCCGCATGAACATCCCAAAACTCTTCAGGAATAAAGGCACGGATTTCGCGTTCACGCTCAACTATCAGGCGTACTGCAACCGACTGTACGCGGCCCGCAGAAAGGCCGCGTGCGATTTTGGCCCATAGCAACGGTGACAGCATAAAGCCCACCACACGGTCCAGAAAGCGCCTTGCCTGCTGTGCTTCAACGCGTGGGATATTCAACGCGCCAGGTGCTTTAAAGGCATCCTGAATCGCATTTTTAGTGATCTCGTTAAACACCACACGCTTGTAGCGGCTGTCATCACCACCAATCGTTTCACGCAGGTGCCAGGCAATGGCTTCCCCTTCGCGATCCAAATCCGTTGCGAGATACACAGCATCGGCCTTTTCTGCGAGTTTTTTTAGCTCGGCAACTACCTTTTCTTTGCCGGGTAATACTTCGTAATGCGCTTCCCACCCATTATCCGGGTCAATGCCCATTCGCCGTATCAACTGATCCTGTGCTTTGCGCTTTTTATAATCCGCCTTTTCATCCGCAGACATCTTACGAGTTGCCGCAGCCTGGCGGGCGCGCTCCTTAGGGTCGGAGGCTGCCTTGCCTGAGCCGCTGGTCGGCAGGTCACGGATATGACCCACGCTCGACTTTACGATGAAATCGTTGCCGAGGTACTTATTTATCGTCTTCGCTTTCGCTGGCGATTCGACGATGACCAGTGACTTGCCCATAGTGCTCCACTTTCCTAATGCTCAGGCTATCCAGCCCATGCTCTGATACGATGCCGCATGAATTAACATTAGCGACCATGAGAAAAATGCGCCTACCCTACCCCAGCCCTTCTCTAAGCGCCAGTGCAACTGAAGGGTAGAAGCCATGCTTATATTGAACAGTGCCGCGTCGGGCCTATCCACTTTTACCCTTTAAAGTAGCTAGACACTAGACTGCCACTTCCCTCACGGCAACCCTAATCAGCGGAAACAAATAAAGCGCCCCTGCTTTTTAGCAGGGGCGCCAGGAAGGTATAACCCTAATTTAATGCTTGCGGGGCGTTTTGCGGCGTGGGGTTGAGGTTTTTGGCTTCTCAGCCACTTTACGCTCTGTTGTTACAGCATCACTCTGCTTGCCCTCTCCGTCTTTATCACCATCATCAGCGACTTTCTTTACACTGCCTTCAGTCACTCTGTTTTCAGCGGAGGTCTTCACCGCAACCTTGCTGACAATCGCTTTAGGAGGACGCGCTTCGTCGAACAATGTTTTCACTTGCTCAAAGCGCTCCGCAGCATGCTCTGAAAGCTCTCCGCTGGCAGCAAACACATGTTCCAGGTGTTCAATATGCTCATCAATCTCCTCATCACTCTGTCCTTTAAGGAGCACTGGCAGCGTATTGAGCGCCTGCTCCCGATCCATTTTCAAAATGAAAAACTGCTCTCGAACCAGACGCTTGAACTCGCTCAGCCGGGCACCTGGCTCCAACTCGGCTCGGGAGGCACGCAGCCGCTTGAAATTACGCTCATCCGTGGAGGGTGCACCGCCCAGCACGTAAATCACCGAACGCATAACAGCCTCATGCGAACCACCCTGAGCTATTTTCTCACGCAGCTCATCCTGGCGACGCTCAATAAAGCGGCGATGTTCCGGCTCAGCACCGGGGCGTCGGCGATGCACATGGGCATCCCCATATAAACCAACCGCAGCCTGTAGAAGCGGCTGACCATAAATATCCATAAACAACCGCTCGGTTGAACTGTCCCGTAGATCACGCCATGCATTGAGTGCAGCGACAATCTGGTCAGAGCACATGGTTTCAAGTGCTTTAAATAAGTTGTCCCGCCCCACTGGCTGCCGATTACCGCGGACAGTTTCAGCCATCACGGGAAGCGGTACTGTCAGAGGATTACGGTCTGAAAGTAACTTGTAACCTAACCGG
The DNA here is from genome assembly GCF_023507745.1 of Vreelandella olivaria. GTDB lineage: Bacteria > Pseudomonadota > Gammaproteobacteria > Pseudomonadales > Halomonadaceae > Vreelandella > Vreelandella olivaria_A. The sequence goes on from NZ_JALPZO010000014.1 coordinate 12,718, forward strand.
ATAGGATGCATACGGCGCACCCAACGCGCCGCCTCAGGCGTCATAACGGCCTGCATCCATGGCTGAACGTAGAGGCGATAAAAACCAAGATTGATCTCCGAAATACGCGCGACGGTAGCAAAGCGTCGATCATCTTCAGGATCATGCATCACGTCCTGGTCTAACTCAGCAAAGTCACGGGGCGTAAATTCCAATAGGTAGTCCCGCTCAATCAACTCGGCATCATGTCGTTCGCTTGCATGGGATACCGTGGTCTTATAAAGCCCTGGTGGCATGACATCGATGTAATCCATATTGGCAGTAAACTCCGAATGCTCCTTACGGGAAACACTGCCGGAAACAAAAATGCCCAGGTGCCCTGTCGTATCGTGAAGGCAGTACACAATGGTTTGTTCGTTGGCAATAATATCCTCTTCGCCTTCGTACAAATCACGTATCCAGCCCAGTGCCTGAGGTGGCGGCGTAATGTCGTCTCCCCGTGAACAAAAAACCACTACCGGAGAGCGCACATTACGCAGGTCGATGCGCCTGCCGTCCCGGGTAACCAATTGGGCCGTGGAAAGGCGATTGCCTACAAAAAGATTATCAACAATGTACTGTATCTCCTCTCCGCCCAGCACAACGTGCCCTCCCCACCACCGCTCAAATTCCAGATATCGCTTTGTCTCTGTATCGATATTGGCATAAAGGTGGTACTGCTTTTTCCAATAGGTATTGGCCGGGTTGAGCCGTTCAAAGTTTTGTACCAGCCAGGCACCATCAAAAAGACCATTGCCAAGGTCACTGGTCAAAGCGGTGATCCAACTGCCGCCGGTCATGCCTCCGGTATAACGCATTGGCGCTTTACCATGCTCTCCTGCCCAATAGGAAAGTGGCGCACCCGCAATTAGAATAGGGCCAAACACGTCCGGCTCCAGTGCAGCGGCCATCATGATCTGCCAGCCTGCCTGACAGTTGCCCACCACCATCGGCCTTTCAGTGGTCTCAGGGTGCAGCTCAATGATATGGCGTATAAACGTAATTTCCGCTTCAACAACATCTTCTACCGTTTGCCCCGGCTCGGGGAATGGTAAAAAGCCGATGAAGTAGCAAGGGTGCCCTGCTTTAAGCGCTACCCCCAGCTCACTGTCTGGTTTAAACCCACCAATGCCAGGGCCATGCCCGGCACGGGGATCAACCACAACAAAAGGACGCTTATCAGGATCAATCTGCGTGCTTTCAGGAGGTAAAACACGGAGTAGTTCATAATTGGTTGGGTTGGGCAGCGTTCGTCCGTCAACCAACACCTCGGTTTCAAAGCCGAGCACATTAGGTTTGGTTTGCTCCATGTGCTCAAGGTATTGGTTGCCACGCTCCCGCATCACATCCCAATAGAGGATGCTGCGCTCCATACTATCGCGCCAGTAGTCCACCGCAGCCCGCCCGAACCCGAAGGGGTCCAACATGCTGGCGAAGACTTCTTCGCCGGGCAGCACTGCGGAATCATCGGACGTTCCTGACCAGCTGCTATTCAGCAGATTGCCAGGCAGCAAAGGATTAGCGAGAAGGTTCATAGATTCTCCCATTGGGTTGATGCAGGGCGTCAATCCCGAAGCAATGATGCTGCATTGCAATATAGTTTAGGCCACTCCATGCATCACGTCGATGGCTACCTAACCCAATTCACCCACAGATACGTTGCAGACGACTGAACGTAATCAGTGATAGCATTCCAATCCGACGCTGAAGTTTCCATCTTCCCGACGTGCTACCCGTCAACGGAGGGTGTTACCGAGAGGTTGTTATGTCATCCCCCACGCTGCTAAACCGCTTAACGTTTCGCCAGCTCCAAGTATTTCAGGCCGTACATCGCCAGCGCTCTTATTCACGGGCCGCTGAGCAATTAGGGTTGACTCAACCTGCTGTTAGTGCCCAGATCCGCCAGCTTGAACAGGCACTTGGCCAGCCACTATTTAAATATGCAGGTAAAACCCTGCATGTTCTACCAGCAGCGGATACCTTGGCACTTTCCACCAGAGAAATCATCGGGCAACTTTCCCGGTTGCAGATGAACCTTTCCAATATTAACGGCAAAATCAGCGGTGAACTGAATATCGCTGCCGTTTCTTCAGCTCAATATGTCGTACCTTATCTACTCGCCCGCTTTCGCGCCCACTACCCGGATGTTCACATGCGCTTGAAAGTGTGTAACCGCAGCCAGGCGCTGGAAAGGTTGGCTGAGCAGCAGGACGATGTAGTGATTATGGCAATGGTGCCCAATAATGATGGTTTAGTCGTTATGCCAATCCTTGATAACGAGCTGATTGCCGTCGTATGGCCCGATCACCCGTTACTCCATACGCCAACCCCCACCCTGGCTGACTTCGCTCGTCACTACGTGTTAATGCGTGAGCCTGGCTCTGGTGTTCGCAATGCTTTTGAACAGCTCGCAGCGGATCAGGAAGTAGGGTTACCCCACCGGATTGAGCTTGGCACCAATGAGGCGATCAAACAGGGTGTAATGGCTCATTTGGGTGTTGCCGTACTGCCACGCATGGCCGTACAGCTAGAGCTTGAACAGGGGTTATTAGCGGCACTGACTCTTCCCAGCTTTCCTATTCGCCGTGCCTGGTGCGCCGTTCACCGGCGGGATCACTTTCCTACCCCTGTCGCAGAGCTGTTCCTACGCTTCACCCGGGAACGCCTGCCTGAATATCAACGCTACTTCCAAACACCCGCCAGCCCGCTACCCAGTCATGGTGTTTCCTGCCTGCCTATGCAACCCGCCTAAGAACGGTACAAGAGCGTTGTCTACGGTGTCTTGTTAGCCTTGAGATATGTTACATTACCCTACTACCTACGTATCATTTAGCGTACTCAGGGTTTGGCATGTTTTAGCGCAGCAACAATGTTCTCTGAAGCGGTAAGCCTCTGTGGCCAAAATCAGTCAACACAGCCGAGTGGCATAGCTTATGGCGCTAGCGGCAATCATGGTTGATAAAAGAATTCGGGCTGCCAGGTTTTGGCTTCTATAACATTGTCTGTCGCACAGTAGAGAGGCTCTCTTCTATGAGCAATAACCCCTCACAGCGTGTGCCCAGCGGTGAAAAATTCCGCAACGAATACGGCATGACGGTGATCAAGGATGGCATGAAGCAGCGCAAAGCGCAGGTGGATGCCCCTTCTCTTGAGCGCAAACCTAAATGGTTACGCGCTCAAATTCCTGGCGGCGAACGGTTTGAGGCCGTAAAGAAGAATGTCTCCACCCACCGCCTCAGCACGGTGTGCTCAGAATCCCACTGCCCGAATATGGGCGAGTGCTGGAGCAACGGCACGGCCACGATTATGCTGATGGGCTCAGTATGTACCCGCGCTTGTCGCTTTTGTGCGGTTGATACCGGCAATCCCAAGGGATGGCTTGATCATGAAGAGCCTGAAAACACTGCCAAATCAGTAGAGCTAATGGGGCTACGCTATATCGTACTCACATCCGTTGACCGTGATGACCTGGATGATGGTGGTGCTACCCATTATGCCAACTGTATTCAGGCAATCAAGGCACGCACACCTGATGTTGTGGTTGAAGCGCTGACCCCAGACTTCGATGGCAAGCTTGAGGCTATTGAACGGGTCGTCGATTCCGGGTTGGAGGTATTTGCCCAGAATGTTGAAACGGTTGAACGACTGACTCAGCGGGTACGCGACCCACGCGCTGGCTATCGTAAAACCCTGAATGTACTTGCCCATGCCAAGCAATACCGACCTGATATTATTACCAAAACCAGCCTGATGCTGGGATTGGGTGAAACGGATGAAGAGATACTGCAAACATTCGATGACTTGCGTGAAATCGGTGTTGATATTGTAACCCTAGGGCAGTATTTACGCCCAACCAAAAACCACCTCCCTGTTGAGCGCTGGGTAAGCCCTGAAGAGTTTGACCGTTACCGGGCTCTAGGCCTTGAAAAAGGCTTTATGGAAGTGCCTTCGGGGCCACTGGTTCGTTCCAGCTATCGTGCCGACCGCGTGTTTGAGAAAAACAACCTGGGTCTTGCCTCCCCTGCCGCAGTTCCTGGACAGAAGGCAGATACCAACCGCATTCCTGCTCTAAACGTGGGCTAGGCAATGCACTAGCAAAATACCGCGCTAGCGCCGGAAGTACTTTTCCGGTGCTAGCGCGGCATAGGCCTTTCAGTTCCCCAGGTATTAGTTGAGCACCATCAGTTCGCGTTTTAGTTCTGTAGCGAGAGCTTGGGCTAACTGATTTCCCACTTGATGAGATGCCTGCAACGGGGCTAAATCAGCTAAACGCGCCACCTGCATACCAGCATACCCACACGGATTAATACGCCCAAAGGGCGCTAAGTCCGCGTCTACATTCAGTGCGACTCCGTGATAACTTGCCCCTCGCCGAATACGCAGCCCCAAAGACGCAATTTTGGCCTCTCCCTGGCGGGTGTCGACATAGACACCTGGCGCATCCGCTCTTGCACGGGCACTGATACCATAGCTCTCCAGCACTGCAATCACTGCATTTTCAAGCGCGGTCACTAAATCACGCACACCAATTTTGCCACGCCTGATATCTAACAGAGGGTACAGCACCACCTGGCCTGGACCATGGTAAGTCACCTGCCCCCCCCGATCCGTCTGAACGACCGGAATATCCCCCGGCATCAGGAGGTGTTCAGGTTTGCCCGCCTGTCCTTGGGTGAACACAGGATCATGCTCTACCAACCAGAACTGATCGGGTGTTGTTGCATCCCTCTGATCAGTTAGCGCGCGCATTGATTCCCACACAGACAAATAGGCCTGGCGCCCCAAATGGTGTAGCTCAATTGGCGCATGTGTATTCATGCTTATACCACCATATGTACGCGGCCAGTGGCTTTTAACTCTTCAAAAAGCTGGCGAAGCTGCTCTTCTCCCGTCGCTCTGATGGTGACGCGTACCGATTGAAAGCGACCGTTACGGCTATCCACGACCTGTATGGCGGTTTCATCAACGCCCGGAGCGTGCTTGTTGATAATGCCACATACACACGCGGCAAAATCGTCAGCAGCATCACCCACCACCTTCAAGGGATAATCACACGGGAACGTAATTTGAGCGGGAGGATCGGCTATTGGCTGGCGCAAATCGCGGAGCCCTTTTTTCGCATCCTGTTTCATAATTAGCCTTTGGCAACTCAATCAAGCATCTGGCTCAGACCTCACCTACTGCGGTGGTAAGGCCTGATCAACCAGTTCATGTGAAGTTAACTGGTGAAATTACTGACCAATCCGCTGAAGAAACGCCTGACCTGATCAAAAAGACGTTTAAACAGCCCCCCCTCTTCTATGTTTTCAAGCGCCACCAGTTGACGCTCGCCCACCATTTCATCACCCAGGTATACCTCTAATGTGCCCACCTCATCGCCCACGGCTACAGGGGCCTGAAGATCAGCATCAAGATTAAGGCGCGCGCGAAGCTCTTCATTGCGATTGCGGGGCAGTGTCATAAATACCTCTTCATCCACTCCGACCCGCAGTTCATTGATCTCTCCCCCCCAGACACGTGGGGTCGACAACACTGCACCACGGTCATACAGTTTCATGGTCTCGTAAAATCGAAACCCATAGCTGAGCAGTTTTTGGGTCTCTTGTGCACGGGCTTCTTCAGAACTTGTGCCCATCACCACAGAAATTAACCGCATGCCGTCACGCTTTGCTGATGCGACCAAGCCATATCCCGCTTCTGTCGTCCAGCCAGTTTTTAGCCCATCAACCGTGGGATCTCTCCATAGCAGGCGATTCCGGTTTGGCTGGTCAATTCCACCAAAGGAAAACGTACGCTGGGAGTAAATAGCGTAATGCTCTGGGTAATCATTGATAATATATTGCGACAATAAAGCCATATCCCGTGCGCTGGAATAATGATTATCTCCAGGCAACCCGGTGGCATTTTGGAAATTCGTATTGTGCATACCCAAGCGCGTCGCATGCTGATTCATCAGATCAGCGAAGGGGGCTTCACCACCGGCGAGATGCTCAGCTATAGCAACGCTCGCATCATTACCTGACACAATGATAATGCCATGCAGTAAGTCATCAACCGAAACGCGATCACCTACCTCAATAAACATCTTGGAGCCGCCTGTACGCCATGCGTTCTCGCTGATATTGATCATGTCTGTCAGGTTGATCGTCCCGCGATCCAGCTCGCGCTCTACCAGATAGGCGGTCATCAATTTTGTCAGGCTCGCTGGCGGCAGCCGTTCATCCGGATTATGCTCGGCAAGCACACGACCACTATCGGCGTCCATCAAAATCCATGAACTCGCCGCAAGCTGAGGCGCCGCCGGGATAATGGTCTGAGGCTGTGGCTGAGGAACCGGCTGGGCAGAGGTAGACATTGCCCCAAAGGTCATCGCCGCAAACAAACAGAGCTGAGCAGAGCGGCGAACCGATAATAGTATATTCATCACTAACTTCTCACTTACGAAAAAGTGGCGGGGCTAACCGCCATCAGGGTAAATAATAGGATAACTTATCTCACTACAAACACTTGCGGAAAACCCGCTTGACGCAATTCATCACGCGCCTGTGTTTCCTGGGCTGGCATTACCGGCCCCACCTGAACCCGGTGAACCTCTGCATCACTCATCACGCGTACCGAATGCGCCAATTCACCTTCCAGGCGCCGCTGTAACTGCTGAGCCCCTTCAACGCTGCCCAGCGCGGCAATTTGCAGATAGATAGCACCATCGCCCATATCACGCTCTTCTGTTGATTGCGCCGCTGGTTGGCGCGGAGAAGCAACGGATGGCGCCGCAGCCTGAGTCACAGCAGCCGGATTTGCCTCAGTGGCACCCTCCCCTCGGCCTCGCTCGGCAAGCCACTGTGCAGGGTCAATAGCCTCAACACGCACTGGCCCCGTACCGTGATCCAGAATTCCCAAGCGGGCCGCCGCTGCATAGGAAAGATCAATCTCGCGATCACTGTGGAACGGCCCCCGATCATTTACCCGAACAATGACCGATTGGCCGCTGTTTAAACTGGTAACCCGAGCAAAGGTGGGCAGCGGCAATGAGCGGTGGGCAGCCGACATTTTATACATGTCGTAAATTTCACCGTTGGATGTCGCGTAGCCATGGAATTTCTCACCATACCACGAAGCCGTTCCCTGGCGGGCATACCCTTTGGCATCCGGCAGTACATGATAGGTTTTACCCCACACTTCGTAGGTTGAACGGTTTCCTGCGCGGGACAGCGGCTCCACCCGAGGCTCTGCATCCGGGACTTTGCTGACGTCCGGTGGCTCAAGGGGGTAAGCATCCCCCGACATTGCATAGCGCCCATCCGTACTGATACCACCACTACTGGGAATTGATGCACTGGGCGCAGGATCAGGATCGGCACCAGGTTGCTGAACCTCTTGGCTGGCACAGCCACTTACCAAAGCCACGATAGCCATCACCCCGCCTACCCCCCGAGCATCTGACAGCCATGTTTTCATCTTTCACCCTCAACCTGCTGCTCAATGGCTTCTGATAACTCCGCCACTGCCATCGCATAAAGATGGCTATGGTTGTAGCGGGTAATAACATAGAAATTATACTCCCCCAACCGATAGCGGACGCTATCATCAGAGAGTTCCAGCATTAACGGCACCACGGGTAGCGTTGGGTCAAGTACATGTTGTGGCTCAATTCCTGCTTCTCTTACAGCTGACACGGTTACAGTAGGTGCACTGGTCTGATTGAACGTTAAGCTCTCAGGCGGTATATCCGGACCATTCGCCTCATGATAGATAGCGCTATCACGCTGCCACCCATGCACAGCGAAGTAATTGGCAACACTGCCAATGGCATCAACCGGATTTTCCCACAAGTCACGGATACCATCGTCATCAAAATCCACCGCGTACGCTTGGTAGCTGGTAGGTATAAATTGCGGATAACCCATGGCTCCTGCGTAGGAGCCGTAAAGTTCAGTAGGTTCAACTCCCTGCTCATAAGCAATTTTCAAGAAAGCCGCCAACTCACCACGGAAAAAGTCGCCGCGTACTGGATGGTGAAATGCCAACGTCGCCAATGAATCAAGTACCCGGTGCTGACCTTTGTGGCGCCCATAGTAGGTTTCCACACCAATAATGGCGGTAATGACCTCACGCGGGACACCATAGACCTCTTCGGCACGTGCAAGTGTATCGGCATACTCATCAATGAATGCAGCACCCTCGTCAATACGCTGCTGAGTCATAAAAATATCGCGGTACTCATACCAACGTAAACGTCGCTCAGCCGCCCCTTCCATCGCATCCAGAACGCCTTGGCTAAAGGCGGCCTGATTAAACGTTTCGGTCAACCACTCTTCCGGTAGCCCTTCTGCTACCAGCTCATCCACTAACTGCTGGGTACGTTCATGCTGCTGTGGATCAAAATGCGCCCGCTCATCTGCCCATACGGCAGAGATTGAACATGCCATTAGGGCAGTCATTAAATAACCGCCTGCTCTATTCCGGGCCCTGTTCATTAACTAGTCACTCCTGTGAAAACGCATACTTAGACCATCAGCGCGGTAACAAGCGACGATGGGCATGAATCGACATGAGAATACCGAACCCGGCCAATAAGGTCACGCTGGAGGTGCCGCCATAACTCATCAGCGGAAGTGGCACACCTACCACCGGAAGAATGCCACTGACCATACCGACATTAACAAACACATAAATGAAAAACGTCAGGATAATGCTGCCAGCGCAGAGACGCCCAAAAGTATCCTGAGATGAGGTGGCCAACCATAGTCCACGGCCAACAATCATCACATAAAGCGCTAACAGAAAAAGCATGCCTACGAGGCCAAACTCTTCCCCCAGTACGGCGATAATAAAATCGGTATGGCGCTCAGGAAGAAATTCAAGCTGGGACTGAGTGCCATCCAGCCATCCTTTACCCCATAAGCCACCGCTACCAATAGCCGTAGTGGATTGGATAATATTCCAGCCGGCACCTAAGGGATCGCTTTCAGGGTCGAGAAAAGTCAGTACCCGCTGGCGCTGATAGTTGTGCATATTCATCCATAACACGGGTAGCCCCGCCGCCATCAAAGCCCCTACAAAACCAATCAGGCGCCAGGATAGCCCTGCCAGCAATACCACAATGACCGCAGCTCCTGCCATCAAGAGCGAGGTTCCCAGATCCGGCTGCATTGCGGTTAAGACAACCGGTACCCCAATAATGACAGCGCATACGGCAATATCCCGCAGCCTGGGCGGTAGCTGACACCGATTTAAATAGGCTGCCACCATCAGCGGAACGGCCAACTTCATCATTTCAGAGGGCTGAAAGCGAATAACACCTGGAATTTCCAGCCACCTTTTCGCCCCCATGCCAATGTCACCGGCAATTTCCACAGCCAACAGCATCGCCAGGCCCACGCCGTAAGCCAGGGGCGCCCAGCGTAGAAAGGTAGACGGTGATAACTGCGCAATGAATACCATGCCGACTAAAGCGATACCGAACCGAACCGCCTGAGCAATAACAACTTCGATACGTTGCCCTGAGGCACTATACAAGACGATTAATCCAGCCCCCATAAGTACCAGAAGCAACCCAAGCAGCCATGGGTCAAGGTGAATGCGTTCCCAAATACTTTTGCGACGGGCAATGCCACTGTCTGGTGGGCGCACCGGGTAGCGTCGTAATGAGCGGGGAAACGCCAGCCAGGGATTCATTAGTTGCCCTCCACATTGGCGGTGTCTTCTTCCAGCGCCTCTCGGAGTTCGTCGACGTCTGGTGATTCACCATTAAGCAGCCACGCATCCGTCATAGCCCGCGCCAAGTGTGCAGCATGTGTGCTCCCCCCTCCCGCATTTTCGACGATAACCGAGACTGCAATTTGCGGATCCTCCAATGGTGCAAAAGCCACAAATAGCGCATGGTCCCGGAGACGTTCCTCCAACTCTTCCGCGTTATAACGCTGATCCTGTCCTAAAGAGAACACCTGTGCGGTGCCCGACTTGCCACCCATTCGGTACTCAAGCCCTACTCCGGTACGGCGTGCGGTTCCTTCATGGCCGCTGAGCACTTTTTCCATGCCGCTAAAGACTCGCGTCCACCAACCCTCGTTATCGAGCTGGATATCCGGGAGAGTATCCGGAAGGTCACGGGGTACCGGCTCACTCCCTATTTCCAGAGCGATGCGGGGTTTTACCCAGTGACCACGATTGGCTAACGCCGCAGTGGCACTGGCTAATTGCAATGGGGTCACCTGCCAATACCCTTGGCCGATGCCCACAGAAAGCGTTTCTCCGGGATACCAGGGCTGGTTAAAGCGTGCCCGTTTCCACTCTCTTGATGGCATGAGTCCTGTACTTTCGCCCTGAACATCGTGTGCAACCCGCTGCCCAAAGCCGAAGTTACTCATTTGTTCATGCAACTTATCGATACCCAGGTCATGGGCAAGGGAGTAGTAATAGGTGTTATTGGAAACAGCTATAGAACGCTCCATATCGACCCGTCCATGCCCCCAACGCAGCCAGTTCCGGTAGCGGCGCGAATCATTGGGCAACTGATAAAACCCGGGGTCATTGATCGTAGTGTCAGGCGTAATTGCCCCCTCTACCAGCCCCGCAAGAGCAAGAAATGGCTTAATGGTAGAGCCGGGAGGATAGTGACCACGAATGGCACGGTTAAACAGTGGCAGATCAATATCTTCCTGAAGCGCCCGGTATGAAGCAACATCAATACCGGTAACAAACTGGTTACTATCAAACCCGGGGGTGGAAACCATTGCGAGTATTTCCCCGGTATCCGGCTGAATCGCAACAATAGAGCCGCGCCTGCCATCCAGCAGCTCGTATGCCAGCATTTGCAGGGACCTATCAATCGTCAGCGTGAGGTTTTCGCCCGGCACCGGGTCAGTACGTCCCAGTTCTCTTAATACACGACCTCGGGCATTGGTCTCCACCTTGCGAAGCCCAGCCTGCCCATGCAACTGGTCCTCGTAAAAGCGCTCCACACCGGTTTTACCAATAAAGTGTGTGCCTGCGTAACGACCAGCATCCAGGGTCTGCAACTCTTCCGCATTGATCCGCCCCACATACCCAAGCGCGTGGGCCATCACTTCCGCGTCCGGGTAATAGCGAAGCAGTTGTGCCTCTACTTCCACACCGGGTAGACGGTGGCGGTTAACGGCAAGCCGTGCAATCTGGTTTTCGCTCAGGTCACTCATCAAAAGCGCTGGTTGAAAAGGCCTCTGACGCTGACGGGAACGAACATTAAAAGCCTCAATGTCCTCTTCTGGCAGTTCGAGTAACTCGACCAGCAGGGCAAGCGTTTCCTCCAGGTTATCAACGCGCTCACGAACAAGGGTCAGGTTATAGGTAGGTCGGTTTTCAGCCAGCAGCACACCATTGCGGTCGTAGATAAGTCCCCGATTGGGGGGCAAGGGCTCTACGCGCACTCGGTTTTTTTCTGAACGGGTGCTATATATGTCATGCTGAACAATTTGCAGGTAGGCCAAGCGTCCGGTAAGCAAACTGGTCAATACGATAACAACCAAGACAGCAAGCAGCGCCCTTACACGGAAAATACGCAGCTCTTGCTCGGAATTTTTAAGCGTATCTTGGCGCTGGGGCATGGCAACAGGCGACTCTCAAAGCTGACAATTGATGCAACTAATGACCATTGACCTACCAATATTTACCTAACTCGTAGTCATGGCATATGGCTATATAATGTTGACCAGACGGGGCTTAACCTCAGTACACCTAACGGTGATAAGGGTGGCCCACTAATAAGGTCCATGCCCGGTATAACTGTTCAGCAAGCATAATTCGAACCAATGGGTGCGGCAGTGTGAGCGGAGATAGCGACCATGCTTTATCAGCCATGGAGGAAAGGCTGGGTTCTAAACCATCAGGACCACCTATCAACAGCACGATATCCCGTCCTTCCATGCGCCAGTTACCAGCTTCCTGGGCCAGCTGCTCAGTGCTCCAGGGTTTGCCTTTCACCTCTAACGCAACGATGTACTCATCGCCACGCAGTTTGTCACGAATACGCTGTGCCTCCTGAGCACGAGCCTTGGCAACGTCGGCATTTTTGCCGCGTTGGCCAAGGGGAATTTCTTCAATTTCTAAATTGAAATCCCTGGGTAGCCGTTTGCGGTAGGTTTCTACACCCTCTTCAACCCAAGCGGGCATTTTCGTACCCACCGCCAACAGCCGTATCCTCATGACATCGTGACTCGCTCTTCCAGGCGTTTTAACGAATCACCGATTGCTCCCGCATCGCTCGGCAAGTCAGCCCATAGGCGCTCCAAATCGTATAGCGCACGTGCTTCGGGCAACATGATGTGAACCACGATATCGCCCAAGTCAACCAGCACCCAGTCAGCATTCACACCGCCTTCAACACCACGGGGCCGAAGGCCGGACGCTTTCGCTTTCTCCACAATATTTTCCGCCAGGGCAGCAACATGGCGCGTGGAAGTGCCGCTGGCGATCACCATAAGATCAGTGACTTCGGTTAGTTTAGAAACATCCAGTTGGGTGATATCGCGTGCTTTAAGCTCTTCTAGCGCGCCAATCGCTAGGTTTTTAAGTGTATCGATGTGCATGACTCCTGAAGGCAACCCCTTGTGGTAATAAGCGTGGTAATAAGCTAAGTGGTAATCGGCTAATAAGCCGGCCATTGTAACGGCTTCTTTGGTGACTGCCAGCGCTATTCGCTGGTTTGATAGAAGCCATACTGCAAAATGGCCTTTTCTACCGCTTCCGGCAATAAATAACGAACGCTTTCACCTCTGCTTAAGCGCTCTCTTATGTAGGTAGCCGAAATTGCCATCATGGACGGCAGTGTGAGCGTTAGCAGCCTACCGCTGGGACTCTGCATAAGTGTCGAGTTACTGTCGACTTCCCGATCACCTACTAGTTCCCTTAAGGCATCCGGCCAAGCCGTCTGGTAACCCGGACGGGCAATCACCACAACATGGGCCAAGGTAAAGATCGTGTCAGCACGATGCCATTGTGCCAAGCGCAAAAAAGCATCGAAGCCAATAATCATTATTAACGGCACATCACTGCCATATTCACGACGCAGCTCCGCGAGGGTATCCACACTATAAGAAGGCCCGTCACGGAGCAGCTCACGACCATCCGCCAATAGTCCCGGCGTATCCCCTATGCCAATTTTCAACAGCTCAAAGCGCTGCTCAGCGGATATCTGCGGCGATTCTCGCAAAGGTGGCTGGGGAGCCGGAATCATATGTAAACGGTCCAGCCCCAACGCTTCGCGCACTTCAATAGCACTGCGCAAGTGGCCAAAGTGCACTGGGTCAAAGGTGCCTCCCAGCATACCCACTTTCAACTTCGCTACGCTCATTGCCGGACCTGACCATCCCCAAATACGATGTATTTTTGGGTAGTGAGTCCATGCAGCCCAACCGGCCCTCTGGCATGCAGCTTATCGGTGGAGATACCAATTTCTGCCCCTAACCCATACTCAAAGCCATCCGCAAAACGTGTGGATGCATTCACAATGACCGAGCTGGAATCCACCTCTGCCATAAAACGCCGTGCCAGCGAATAGTCCTGGGTAACGATGGCATCGGTATGATGGGAGCCATACTGCTCAATATGGCGAATTGCCTCATCCATTCCATCGACAATCTTGATGGCCAGTACCGGTGCCAGATACTCAGCCCCCCAATCTTCTTCTGTTGCCTCAACGGATTGAGGCAACAGGGCCCGCGTACGCTCGCAACCACGCAGCTCCACCTGATGCTCAGCGTAAGCATGGGCTAACTCCGGCAGCAGAATGTCAGCTATCGGCGCATCCACCAACAACGTTTCCATGGTATTGCAGGTGCCGTAACGATGTGTTTTTGCATTCACGGCTATTGCCAACGCCTTGGCAGGATCTGCTGTAGTGTCGATATAGACATGACATACCCCATCAAGGTGCTTGATAACCGGCACCTTAGCCTCGCGGGAAATGCGCTCAATCAGCGATTTGCCCCCCCTGGGAATAATGACATCAACATAGTCAGGCATACTGATCATGGTGCCCACGGCTGCACGGTCAGTGGTGGAAACGACTTGCACTGCCCCAGCAGGCAGGCCGACATCTGCAAGCCCATCCTGAATGCAGCTACTAATCGCGGCGTTGGATGCGTTGGCTTCAGAACCACCCCGCAGTAAACAGGCATTACCCGATTTAAGACAAAGGCTGGCCGCCTCTAACGTGACATTAGGACGCGACTCGTAAATGATACCGATAACGCCCAACGGGACGCGCATTTTGCCCACCTGGATACCACTGGGGCGATAATTCATTTCATCAATTTCACCCACTGGATCAGGCAGCGCTGCAACCTGATGTAACCCATCAATCATCGCATCAATGCGGCTATCGGTCAGTGCCAGACGATCCAGCAATGCACTGTCCAGGCCATTATCCTCGCCGCGCTGCATATCAAGCGCATTAGCCTCCAAAATCAAGCCTCTGGATGCTGCCAGACGCGATGCCATCGCGACAAGGGCACGGTTTTTCAATCCCGTATCCGCACGGCGCAGTTCACCGGCGGCGGCGCGGGCGCCCTGCCCGAGCGCCAGCATATAAGCGGGCACATCCCCAGCGGCCAAGTGGCGTTGGGCTTCATCCTGGAACGTGTTAGTACCGCTCATACTGTCTCCCTGTGTCGTGGCATATGCCTGATTGAGTACATTGTGTAATGGTGGAACCGCAGCTTAAAAGTATGTTACGTCATTTGGGCGTTATACTGGGGTGCCAAATAACCGATACTGGCATTGCAGGTTTATCAAGCAGCGCCAGGAATAACCACGTAATTAAAGGTGAATAGTAAGCTACCATGCAAAGCAAGTACAAAATACGCCTGCTGAAAGCCAACTTATTTGCAGCATCGGTTGTTCTGGCGCTTTGGAGCTTCGCCGCCCCGCCTGGCGCTACAGTGGCATTATGGCTTGTGGTGGCTTGGCTGTTTATCACGGCACTGCAGCTCGATTTCAGCCACCGCAGAGCCCAGGGTCAACCCTGGCAAGTGCTTGCTGGGGGACTGCTACTGTTCTTGATTGCCGCTGCCCCAGAGCGGCACAGCATCCTGATCTGGGTTTGGGCAGCGGTATTCATGCTGCCCCAAAGCCGTTGGGCGGCGACCTTTAACGCCAGTGCCGCACTACTTAGCTGGCTGCTGGTCGCCCCGCTCCTCAGCACTCCCGAATCGCTGTTACTGCTGTTAATCCTCACCACCCTGGGAGTTCTGGCCTTTTCACAAACACGTCAGCTCATCAATATGAATGGTGCTATTCGTCAACGTCTCAGGCTAATCCCAGGGCTTAATTTATGGGCGGGAGAGCAACTACTACGTGACCTGGCCCGCGAGCAGACACGTTCTGAGCGAGAAGCTATCCATGCGGAGGTTATCGTTATTCAAGTAAAACGTCACCAGCTGTGGCCTTCGGCACAAAAGCTATGTGAACTCACTTACGCATTTGAAAATGTGTACCGCTTAAATAACCATACTTTGGCCATACTGTTTCTGTCGCGCACCGTTAAAGTGGGGACCCAGCGCCGTAAACAGCTGTACGCAGCCTTGCCAGACACAGCGCTATACCAACACATACCACTGATGGATCTGGAACTATCAACGCTATCATTGGAAACGTTATGCCAACTTCCCTCAAGGCCGTTAGCGGAGGCTGCATGACGGAACACCGACTCCCGAAGCGACTGATGACACTGGTCTATAGCGCCAGCTTAGCCATCATGACCACTTACACATTATGGCTTTATGCCATGGGGCATTATGGCGACCTGCTGGTCCCCATGTTTATGACCCTTCTGCTGCTAACAGCGCTATTGATTCACCACGCCCAGGGCCTGAAACCTTATTTGCCGCGCGCCATCCTGCTGATGAGCACCTACGCAGTGGTGCTTACAGCGATGTATTACCAGCCTACCTCATCAACCCTATGGCTGGGCCTGCCCATAGCGGCTGCCTTCTTATTACTGCCACTATGGGGCGCCCTTTGCTTAAATATATTCATTGCACCACTCTGGTGGGTGCTTCCCAGCCCGGAAGGCTCGACTCTCTCCTTTACACTCGGCATGCTCGCACTCGTCCTGCTACTTGCTCTTCCGCCTTGGGAGCATGCCCGCCGCCGCGCCTTGCTGAGAGCAACAGACCCCAACGACAGCGAGTGTAATGCTTACCATATCGACACTCTGAAAGAGCGGCTGCACAATGAGTTCCAACGCGCGGCGATGCTCAACAAGCGATTGGCGGTTCTAGTGCTACATTTACCTCAGTTGGATATGGCTGAAGAACAGTTTGGACATCGCGCCCAGATTGCCTTGCTGAGTGCGCTCTGTAGCGAAGTCAACAGCCGGTGTCGCGATCATGATCTCCTGGGGAGGGCGAACAACGCCACGTTTTGGCTGGTGCTCCCTGACACCAGTGAAAGTGGTGCTCTGCTGGTGCGTGAACGACTACAGCGCGCCCTGTCACGGCGTGTTTTGGTTGAAACCGGACAATTGGATACACGCATCACCCTATGCCTGCCGCGCAGAAAAGAGAGTTTTAAACGTTATGTACAGCGCCTGGAAGCACGCTCAAAGGCATTATCTGACGCCTAACCCCTTTACTGCTGGAGCTGTCTGTGTCCTTTGTTGATTCACTTTTTGCTCTGTCGCTATCGCCATCCATGCTGCTTTTACTGGTACTACTGATATCGCTGGTGGAATCATTGGCGCTGGTAGGGCTACTGGTACCTGGTGTTGTACTGATAACCGCAGCGGCCTCTGTAGCAGGCCATCAGGCACTCGATCTTCCCTGGCTGGTAGGCGCGGCGTTAATAGGAGCCATTTTAGGGGATGGGATCAGTTATAAGCTCGGTTATCATCACCGCGGACAGGTTATCAGCCGCTGGCCATTGGTGATGCACCCAGAGTGGCTGGAGAGAGGCACCCGCTTTTTTGAACGCTATGGCATATATTCGGTATTTATCGGCCGTTTTGTGGGCCCGGTCCGTCCTATCATTCCGCTGATTGCTGGCATGATGCGTATGCCGCCACGCACATTTTTATGGGCCAATGTTACTTCAGCGACGTTATGGGCTCCCGCCTATGTATTGCCCGGCTACCTGCTGGGGCATACCTGGCAACAACATCTCAACTTACCGCCCAATGTAGAAATGGCCGTGATTATGATGGCCACCAGCCTGGTGATACTGGCGATTGTGTTCTCTTGGGGCAGAGAGCAGGTTGGGCGCCACGGTTGGCTATACCTGTTGGTTGCGCGCACCATAAGACGTATCCCTTTTATGCGCCGCCCCTGGCTGGCAATGAGCCAGTCAGGCGAGGTGCCTTTAGCGTCGCTACTACTGCTTGTGATCTCCTTGGCAAGCGTTTCTGCCTGGACGCTTCTGGTCATCCAACAGCATGGCCCGTTGCTTATGGACCTTCAGGCACAGCGGCTGTTTAACTGGCTTGGCAATGCCCCTTTAATGGCTGTCAGTCATGTATTGGCAAAAATAGGCGACCAGCTCGGTATTGCCGCGCTCCTTCTTCCCTGGGGACTGTGGTTTCTGGCCAGTAAACGCCTGGATGCTCTATATCACTGGGGGGCCGCAGTAGGCGGTATCGCACTGTTAAACACACTGGGTAAAGCAATTTTCGGGCGTGAACGGCCTGATACGCCTGATTATTTGACCGGTTCGCTCTCCTACCCCAGTGCCCACACTTCCGTTACAGTAGTGGTATTGGGGCTGGGTGCCGCCTTTCTGGCCAATGGCCTTCCACGCAAGCGGCGCTTTTGGATTTACTGGTTGGCCATTGCCTTGGCCACACCGATGGCGCTATCCCGCCTGGTGATCGGCGTCCATTGGTTAAGTGATTTAATAGGTGGCGCACTGTTAGGCCTGGTGGTGTGCGCGCTTGTTCAACTTAACTGGCAGCGCCGCTACCGACCACCTTTACCACCCTGCCCATGGGTATTATTAACCACAGCGTCGCTGGCCCTGGTGAGTATGCGTATTGCACTTTTGCCACCCGTTTAACGGGCGGCAGTGCCAACACGCTACCCTAATGCCAGCCAAAACCCTACGCCTATCATCAAGGTGCCCGCAATGCGGTTGAGCAAACGTACGTTGCCACTCTTCCCCAGCACTTTGCGCAGGGTTTTACCACCAGTGGCATATACCAGCATGCTGGCAAACTCGATGGTTAGGATAACCGCAATCAGCAGGCTAAGCTGTTGCGCAAGAGGGCGGCTACTATCTAAAAATGGGGGTAGCAGTACCATGAAAAATGCCCATCCTTTAGGGTTAGCCACTGCTGTCACCAGGCCCTGAACCGCCAGCTGTAAGCGCCCCGCAGCAGGGCCTGCATCAAGGGTGTCAGGGATTGCCATGCGCCCACGTGAGCGCCACATCATAATGCCCAGGTACGCCAAATAGGCGCCGCCAATCCATTTGAAGGCTATAAAGAGTTCAGGCTGACGAAGCATCAGTGCCGCCACACCGGCACCAGCCGCCGCTGCGACAAAACCGACACCAATTAACTCGCCCACCATCATCCATAACGTGCGTTTAACACCCTGCGTCATGCCCAACACCATGGCAAGGGTCATACACATGCCTGGCGTTAGTGAAACAAACAAAAACGTTGGTACAAATACCGACAGTGTGGCCCATGACATCATGGCTCATTATCCCTGGTAGTGGCGGTACCATCCGCTATGGCACTTTTGCCTGTCGCTTCTTCTTCCCCCCAGCGCGGCACCAGAGTATGCGCAATGCCTAGTTGGTTAAGAATACGCGCAACAATAAAATCGATGACATCCTCCAAGCGCTGTGGTCGATGATAAAACCCTGGTGCAGCAGGTAAAATCACCACCCCCAAACGGCTCAGCGCCAGCATATGCTCCAAATGGATAGGCGATAAAGGAGTTTCACGGGGAACCAGCACCAACGTACGACGCTCTTTAATTGCAACATCTGCCGCACGCTCGATCAAATTATTACTCGCTCCCGTTGCCACGGCGGATAGCGTTCCAGTGGAGCAAGGGCATATCACCATGGCAGACGGGGCACCAGATCCCGAGGCAACCGGAGCCATCCAGTCCTCGCGACCAAAACAGCGGATTTGACCAGCCTGGGCACCGCTACGCAGAACCAATGCCTCTTCCAAACGCTTCGGCTGGGCAGGCAGTGATGCATCCGTCTCGGTGGCAATCACCATATGGGCCGCTTTGGAAATCATCACCCAAACTTCGTGACCTGCAGCTACCAGAACGTCAATTAACCGCAAACCATACTGGGCACCAGAAGCCCCTGTTATTGCCACCGTAATGGGTGGCTTGAATATCGCATCAGCGCTGCCTGAACTTAGCATCTCTGCCACGTACCTTACTCCTTCGCGGTTAGTGCGTTTAGCAAACGCTCGTGCACACCTTCAAAACCACCATTGGACATCACAACAATTCGGTCCTGTGGGGATGCCTGGTCAATGACAGCCTCCACTAACGCATCAATATTGTTAAATAGCTGCGCCTGCCCCTCCTGCTCTGCCACTAACGACTCCATCGACCAGTCAAGGCCTGCTGGCTGGAACCAGAACACCGCATCCGCTTCGGCCACACTCTTATTTAAACGCTCACGTAACGCGCCAAGGCGCATCGTGTTGGAGCGCGGCTCGATGACAGCCAACAACCGACCCTTGGTCGTGGCCGCCCGCAAGCCTTGCAGAGTAGCGGCAATAGCGGTTGGATGATGGGCGAAATCGTCAATGACCTGTACCCCCCTCACTTCACCACGCACTTCCTGGCGACGCCTGGGCGTTTGAAAACGGGATAGCGACGCACAGGCTCGTGGCAAATCGACCCCACAATGGTGGGCAGCCGCCAACGCCGCCAGTGCATTACGTGCATTGTGCTCACCGGTTAACGTCCACTCGACCACGCCATCCTCTGTGTGCTCATCGCCATGGTGTACTACCTGGAACCGACTGCCATCCGGCCGTTCCAGACGCAGTTGCCAATGACTGGCATCCAAGCTGCCAAAATGCTCGATCGGCGACCAAACACCCATGCCCAGAACGCGCTCCAGAGCAGGCTGTTGATCTGCTACCAGCAATCGCCCCTGGCTGGGCACCGTGCGTACAAGGTGGTGAAACTGGCGTTCTATGGCGGCCAGATCAGGAAAAATATCCGCGTGATCAAATTCAAGGTTGTTCAGCACTGCGATAGTCGGACGGTAATGAACAAACTTTGAGCGCTTATCAAAAAAAGCCGTGTCGTATTCATCGGCCTCCACGACAAATGGGCTTTCCGAGTCTCCTAATCGGGCAGAAACCCCGAAATTACGTGGCACACCGCCGATTAAAAACCCGGGGGAGTGACCGGCGCTCTCCAACAGCCATGCCAAAAGGCTTGCGGTGGTGGTTTTACCGTGAGTACCAGCAACGGCAATGACCTTACGTCCAGGCAGTACATGGTCGGCCAGCCATTGCGCTCCTGAGGTATAACGCATACCGCTATCCAGTAACGCTTCAACCTCGGGATTACCACGGGAAAGCGCATTTCCCACTATCACCAGATCAACAGCACCTGAAAGGTTTCCCGCCCGATACCCCTCCATCAGGGTAATGCCTGCCTCCGCAAGCTGGGTACTCATGGGAGGGTAAACATTGGCATCAGAGCCGCTTACCTGATGCCCCAACTCCCGCGCGAGCAACGCTAAGCTACCCATAAAGGTGCCACAGATACCGATAATATGGAGATGCATGGGTTAAGCTCCCTTCCCCTTGCCAGCTAAACCGGCGCCACATAAAGAAAATAGCCACTGAGATTAGCACGCCAGACCCAGTTGCTCACCCTGTTCCATTGCGATGTCACTTCACGGGAACAGAAAGTGACAAATTCAACGTATTGTTGCAGGATGCGCCCACTCTTTCGATTAACCACTCACCATGTTCGACCAACCACCAGGTTGGCGAGGGGAACTTACGATGCGTGTTTTGATTCGCTATTTTTTCAGGGGAGTACGTCTTGTATTAGCCCCCGTCATGCTTATCTCGGAAAAGCTGTCTACGCCAGCAGCCGTAACGCGTACGCCGGAAGAACAGGCCAGGGTCGATCAGGCCTGCCAAACGCTGGCTCTTTATCAGTTTCGTTCCTGCCCTTTTTGCATCAAGGTCCGCAAAGAGATCGCCCGGCTGGGGCTACCGATTGAATTAAGGGACGCTCAACTGGACCCTGAGCATAAAAAAGCCCTGCTGGAGGGGGGTGGTAAAGTCAAAGTCCCCTGCCTGCTGATTACCCATGAGGATGGGCAGCAAGAGTGGCTTTACGAATCGGATGATATCAATCGCTGGCTACACCAGCACTTTGGCTAAACAATGCGGCTATTTGGCAGGCCCTGCGGCCTGCCAAATCGTGGTTGGTTAAAACTCCACTTTTCGCGCTTCAACATCGAACTGAATATCCAGGCTTATTCCCTCCTCTGGGTTGGGCGCTGCGCCAAGTTTCTCCTGAAGCACCAGATCGCCTTCGATGCGCCCCATGATATGGATAAGAGGCCCATTCCGCTCGATATGGCTAAGGGAAACCGTAACATCGCCCCCATCGGACGTGTAGAGCGGGGGTATCGCAGTACTACTGATTAAATGCACCACTTCTGCATCCATCAGCGCATCATGCTCAATAATAAAGCTCATCGCCAAGGCTTCACGGGCATCCCAGGTATACGGATCGGCAAACCCGGTAATATCAATCTGTAACCGATCGCCCACTTCTACAAATGACGCATTGGAATCGCTGCCCTGACTTAATACATACCACTCCCGAAACTCACCATCTAAACTGCCCGTCATATCAGCCGACTCTGCCGAACTGGCTGTCAACACGCTACACAGCAACAGGCCGCTTATGGTGGTGATAATGACGTGCTTTTGCATACACCCTCCCCAGCGCGATACCTCCGCATAGCGCTATTTGCCTAACATTTACCCATTTTCAACTATCGACTTTCGTCTAATTTTCGGTCGACAACCTGCCGTACTCAGCCATGTCATTCAGCAGATGAATAGTGCTTGTCATTATTTCGATTGTATGACGCAACAAGCACTCTCTATGTTAGCAGCATAGCTTACGAGCTGACCGTGTCTGTTTTACTGGCCTCCCATTGCCGACATTCTGCGGCATACGGGTCTATTGCGAGTAAAACGAACAAAAAATAATCAATCATGGGAACAATTATGACGCTCAAGAAAACTCTGCTGGCCTCTGTCATTGGTGCAACGGTTGCGGGTACCGCTATGCTGCCGCTGGCAGCAAGCGCTGAAACGCTACGCATTGGTTACTCTGCCGACCCTGAAACCCTTGACCTTCATGAACAGCTGTCTGGCGGTGTGCTGCGTTTTTCTCACTTGGCATTTGACCCGCTGGTACGCTGGACCAAAGACTTCCAGTTCGAGCCACGTCTGGCTACTGAGTGGGAACAAGTAGACGACACTCATATGCGCATGACATTGCGTGAAGGAGTTACCTTCCATTCAGGTAATGAATTCACCGCAGACGATGTGGTATGGACCATTGAGCGTTTAAAAGAGAGCCCAGACTACCGCGCTATCTTTGAACCCATCGCAAGTGTTGAAGCAGTTGACGATTACACCGTTGAGATTACCACCACAGAGCCGTACCCACTGCTGCTCAATCTGGCTACTTACATTTTCCCGATGGATAGCGAGTTCTATACCGGTGAAACTGATGATGGCAATGATAAAGCGGAAATCGTCAAGGCAGGCAACACTTTTGCTTCCCGCAATGTGTCGGGTACCGGCCCGTTCATTGTGACTGATCGTCGCCAGGGCGTCCGCGTTGATTTTGAGCGCTTTGAAGATTACTGGGATACAGACAGCGAAGGTAATGTCTCACGTATCGTACTAACCCCCATTGCCGAAAACGCGTCTCGCGTGGCAGCTCTGCTATCTGGCGGAGTTGACTTTATTGATGCCGTACCACCCAATGACCTGGATCGTGTTCGTGATGCCCAGGGTTCCAATCTGGTTGAAATTCCCGGCACGCGTATCATCGGCTTCCAGCTCAATGAAGAACGTGTTGAAGCCTTCCAGGATCCCCGTGTTCGTCAGGCTGTTGATCTGGCGATCAACCAAGAAGGTATCGCTGACCGTCTGATGCGTGGCTTTGCCACCCCAGCAGGCCAGTTCTCACCAGAGGGTTATTCAGGCTACAACCCGGATCTCGTTCCGCGTTACGACCTGGAGCGCGCCCAGGAGCTAATGGCTGAAGCGGGCTATGAAGATGGCTTCAGCGTTGAGATGATCGCGCCAAACAACCGCTATGTGAATGATGCGCAGATCGCTCAGGCGGTTGCCAACATGCTCTCTCGCATCAATATCAATGTTAATTTGCGCACCATGCCGCTGGCCCAGTACTGGCCGGAGTACGATACCCGCGCTTCTGATATTGCGATGATCGGCTGGCACTCGGATACCGAAGACAGCGCCAACTTCTTCCAGTACCTATCATTCTGTATTAATGAAGAGACAGGTGCAGGCCAATATAATTATGGTAATTACTGCAACGAAGAGATTGATGCCCTTGTAACCGAGGCGGATAGCGAAACCGATCTGGAAAAACGCAATGAAATGTTGCGTGAAGCGGAAGCCATGCTTTACGAAGACGTTGGCTTTGTCATGCTCCACTGGCAGAACCTGGCCTATGCAGCAGCAGACGGTGTTGACATCGAACCGGTAGTGAACGCCACTGACTTCCCATACCTGGGTGACCTGGTAATCAACCGCTAAACCCTTCTCGTCTCGTAGCGTTACTTTGCAAGGATGCTTCGCTCCCCAGGCAACTGGGGGGCGAAGTGTTATATATGAATAATTACCCCTACGAGACCGACCTTACTTTTTGTTAAACCTATGACATAGGTGGCGTACGCCATGATTGCTTTTCTAATCAAGCGGCTGATGCACGCTATATTGGTGATGTTTGTCATCAGTGTACTGGCCTTCGCCATCCAGGATAACCTGGGTGACCCTGTACAGCAGATGGTCGGACAGTCGGTCCCCGAAAGCGAACGCGCAGCACTGCGCGACCGTTTGGGCTTAAATGATCCCTTCCTGGTCCAATATGCGCGCTTTGCCAAGAATGCAGTGCAAGGCGACTTTGGCTACTCCTACTTTTACCGCGAGCCTGCGCTGGAAGTCATTGCCCGGCATTTGCCTGCCACACTTGAGCTGGTCTTTGCTGCCACCCTCATCATTGTGCTGCTTTCCGTACCGATTGGCGTTTACAGCGCTATAAAACCACGCTCGCCTTTTTCAAGATTTTTCATGGGCGCGTCCATCATTGGTATTTCAATACCCGTATTTTTAACCGCTATCGTATTGATTCAAATTTTCTCTATCGGGATGACCGTCACGCTGTTCCCCGAGGGAACCGCCTGGGGAGCATGGCTGAACAGCGCCCTCTCCACCCAGGGTAATATGCCTTCTTTTGGCCGCGGCTATGACCTTGTACACGTGATGGGCCATTGGGATACAAACCTGGCTACCTGGGATGGTTTAAAGCACCTGGTGCTCCCGGCGGTCTCCCTTGCCTCTATTATGCTGCCACTGTTTATCCGTCTGATCCGTGCAGAAATGATGGAAGTGCTTCAATCGGAGTATGTGAAGTACGCACGGGCCAAGGGTATTTCCATGCGCCGTGTTTACTTTGTCCACGCCCTTAAAAACACCATGTTGCCTGTTATTACCGTGGGCGGGGTGCAGATCGGCACGATGGTCGCCTACACCATTCTGACAGAAACTGTTTTCCAATGGCCGGGCATGGGACTGATGTTCCTTGATGCCATTAACAGGGCCGATATTCCGCTGATTGTTACCTACTTGATGATTGTCGGCGTCATTTTCGTGGTGACGAACACTATTGTGGATTTGATCTACGGCTTCGTTAACCCCACCGTAAAACTGACTGGTAAGCCCGCATGACAACGACGACCTCTACCCCCAGCCGCTGGGAGCGTCTGCGCGACTCTTTCCTGTGGTATAGCTTTAAGCGCGACCGCACCGCTCAGCTCTGCCTGGCTGTCTTTATATGTATGGTCATCGCAGCGTTCGCATCCCCCTTACTGGCACCAACGGACCCTTATGATCTTCGCCAGATCGATATTCTTGATTCCGAACTCCCCCCCTTCTGGATTGATGGCGCTGACGAACGTTACGCCTTAGGCACTGACGCCCAGGGTCGCGACTTGTGGTCAATCGTGCTGTACGGCACCCGTGTATCACTGCTGATCGGCTTCGGCGCTGTCATGTTGCAGGCACTGCTGGGTGTCACCTTTGGCCTGATGGCCGGTTATTTGGGTGGTCGCGTAGATGCTTTCCTGATGCGTCTGGCCGATATTCAGCTCTCTTTCTCCACCTTGATGGTGGCTATTGTGGTAGGTGCAGTGGTGAAAGCCACAATGGGGAGCGCATTCTATAGCCAGTACGCGGTGCTTATGCTGATACTGATTATCGGCTTGGCCGAGTGGCCACAGTATGCTCGTACCGTGCGCGCCTCCGTACTGGCAGAAAAAAACAAAGAGTACGTGGATGCCGCCAGGGTGATGGGGTTGCGCAGCAAGCGCATTATGTTCCGCCACGTACTGCCCAATACACTTTCACCTATCTTTGTAATCTCCACGGTTCAAATCGCCAACGCGATTATCTCCGAAGCGGCACTGTCGTTTTTAGGCTTGGGAATGCCGGAAACCCACCCCTCCCTGGGGTCGTTGATCAAGGCAGGCTTTGACTATATTCAGTCAGGCTCCTGGTGGATCACGCTGATTCCTGGTGCGGTACTGGTAGTGCTGGTGCTGTCCATCAATCTATTGGGTGACTGGCTACGTGATGTCATGAACCCACGACTCTACAAAGGCTGAGGACACCATGGCACTACTTGAAGTCTCCCAACTCGATGTACGCTTTGCATTACGCCAGGGCGAAGTGCGTGCGCTGCGCGGTGTTAATTTTACCCTGGAGCGTGGCGAGCGCTTGGGAATCGTCGGTGAGTCCGGTGCGGGTAAATCGGTTGCGGCCTTTTCGCTGCTAAACTTAATTGCCAAACCTGGCTTTATTGCCGGGGGGAGTATTAAGTTCGAGGGCAAAGCGCTCAACACCATGTCGGAGCGCGGCCTGCGCAAAGTACGCGGCAACCGTATATCGATGATCTTCCAAGACCCGATGATGACACTGAACCCGGTGCTTTCCATTGGTGAACAAATGGTGGAGTGCTTAAAAGCACACCGTCGTATCTCAACCAAAGCAGCCCGTGCCATCGCACTGGACAAGCTGCGCCAAGTGCAGATTCCATCGCCGGAAAAACGCCTGGATCAATACCCTCACGAGCTTTCCGGCGGTATGCGACAGCGCATTATTATTGCCATCGCACTATTGCTCGATCCAGATATCATCATTGCTGACGAACCCACCACCGCACTGGATGTCACCATCCAGGCAGAGATTATGGCACTGCTGCTGGAGCTGTGTGAGCAGCACAATGTGGGGCTTATTCTCATTACCCACGACCTGGGGGTGGTTAGCCAGGTGACCCAGCGCATGCTGGTAATGTATGCAGGCCGCGTCATTGAGGAAGGCCCAACACGGGAAATCATTAATGACCCGCAGCACCCATATACCCAGGGGTTGATCAACGCCCTGCCACAGATGGCAACGCCCGGCGAAAAGCTTAATCAGATCCGTGGCAGTATGCCGTCACTTTCCAACTTACCCAGTGGCTGTGCTTTCCACCCACGCTGTGACTTTATCAATCGCACCAATGGTCAGCCCCGACCTGCATGTACCGAGCAGGTCCCTGAGTTTGTAACGTCAGGAAACTGCCGGGTTGCCTGCCATATGGTGGCCGAACTGATTGAAGACCGCCGCCTGAAGGAGGAAACCTCATGAGTGCACAGGCAGAAACTCTTGCGGCTAACCGCATGCCTACTCAGAACGAAGAGAGTAGTGAGTCCCTGTTGCAAATTCGCGGGCTTAAAAAGCGCTTTTCACTTTCAGGTGACTTTCTGGATCAACTGCGCTTCAAAGGTGGAAAACTGGTACGCCATCAGGAGCATGTGCATGCCATCAATGGGGTAAACCTCGATATCAAACGGGGTGAAGCACTCTGTGTGGTAGGTGAATCGGGGTGCGGAAAATCCACCGTGGCACGTACCGTGATGGGGCTGATCGCGCCATCTGAAGGTGAGATTCGCTACGATGGTCAGCGTATCGACAACCTAAGCTCGCGCCAGCTGCTGCCCTACCGAAAACGTATGCAGATGATCTTCCAGAACCCTTATGCGTCACTGAACCCGCGTATGACCATTCAGCAGACACTGGAAGAGCCGCTGCGTTTGCATCACCCGAATTGGAACCGACAGCAGATTATCGACAAAGTCGAAGAGGTGATGCGCTCGGTAGGCATCGACCCTGACTGGGGTAAACGGTTTGGTCATGAATTCTCTGGCGGCCAGCGCCAGCGTATTGCCATTGCCCGGGCCCTGGCGGTAGACCCAGAATTTATTGTCGCCGACGAACCCATTTCTGCCCTGGATGTCTCAATTCAGGCACAGGTATTAAACCTGCTGATGGATGCACAACGTGACCGTCACCTCACCTACCTGTTCATTACGCACGATCTGGCGGTTGTAGAGCACTTCGGTACACGTGTTGCAGTCATGTACTTGGGAACAGTCTGTGAGGTAGCCACTACGGCAACCCTCTTTGACAAACCACGTCATCCCTATACCCAGGCGCTGCTGTCCGCTATTCCACGCCTGGAAGATGACCGGCCGCAACACATCCGCCTTTCAGGGGAAGTGCCCACACCGGTCAACTTACCAAGCGGCTGCGTTTTCCATGGCCGGTGCCCTTATGCCAATGCCCGTTGCAAACAGGAGATACCCGCTTTGCAGACTCAGGATGATGGCACCCGTGTCGCGTGTCACGCTGTTGAGGAGGGCCGCCTATGAAGGCGGACCTTAACACAGCAACGCGCCTGATAGCACTGCGAGGTAAGGCATGGAAATTCGCTGGCTAGAAGATTTCATTGCCCTGGCCAGAACGCGACACTTCTCCCGTGCAGCGGATGAACAGCATGTGACACAACCTACCTTTTCACGGCGGATAAAACTGCTGGAAGAGGAGATGGGTGTCACGCTGATCAATCGACAAACGCTACCGCTCTCCCTGACGCCAGCTGGAGAAGAGTTTCTGACGCTGTGCGAACAGGTGACTGACCGCGTGCGTTTAACCCGTGACCGCGTTCGAGAAATTAGCGCCGGGCAACAACGGCGTATTATGTTGGCTGCCCCTCAAAGCCTGTTGGCGCATTTTTTGCCCGAGTGGCTGGCCAGCACCGGGTGGCATGAGCGGGTGCAGCCCTATCTGCGCGCCACCAGTTGGGTTGCCAGTGACTATTTCCAGGCACTGGCACGTGCAGAGTGCGACCTGGCTATTTGCTATTGGCCAATTGGGCGCTGTGACCTGGATATTGACACCTCGGCCAGCACCTATCGGGTGATTGGCCACGAGCGTTTAATTCCGGTAACCGGACTGAATAGCCAGGGCCAGCCCTGTGCGCTACTGCCCGGTACGCGGCAACATCCAGTGCCCTGGCTCACCTACCCCAAACGTGGCCTGTTGGGGTCAGCGGTAAAGGCCCATCTTGCCCGCCTGCCACAAAGCACCCATTTAACCGCACAAAGCGAAAGCCTCTATGCGGCAGGAATTAAAGAACTGGTGCTCCTGGGCTATGGGATGAGCTGGTTGCCGGAACGCAATGTGGCCGCGGAGCTTGCCAGGGGCTCTTTGGTAAGAGCGGGGGATAGTCGCTGGGATGTACCCATGGAGCTACGCCTCTACCGCCATCAGAATCAGTATCACGCTGAACTGGATGAGCTCTGGAGCCAACTCACTCCACCACGTACTTGAAAGGATAGCTAAGTATGTCGACCACCCTATTTAACCTACAGCGTGAGCACTTGGCTCACCTGCAGCGAGCGTACTCGGATATATTGACCGACCATGGGTTTGATAGTCTGGCCATCTACAGTGGCCATGCGCTTCCCCACTTTGCTGACGACCAATCACCCACGTTCCAAACCTACGGCCACTTTATGCATTGGGTGGGACTAGCTGATGTTCAGCACAGCTGGCTGGTTATTCAGCCAGGCAAACGCCCACAGCTTTATCTCTACGCACCGGCTGACTTCTGGCACCTGCCCACACACTTGCCTGAAGAACCCTGGGTGGCCGAATTTGATGTACAGCTGAGCAGCCATAAAATCACCCCGCCGCTGCCAGGACGCGCTGCGATGATTGGTGATATTCAGCGGCTTACCACAGGTACACAGCAAGCAGTTGCAGCGGAGCACCAGCCAGGCGCATTGGTGAATGCGCTGGATGAACTTCGCATGTTCAAGACACCCTATGAGATTGCCTGCCTGCGCGAAGCAAACCGCCTTGCGATTGCCGGGCATCAGGCTGCCCAAGCAGCATTTATTGGCGCCTCAGGAGAGCTGGATATTCAGTTAGCCTACCTGGGCGCCAGTCGGCAGCGTGAATCCAATGTGCCTTACCAGAACATCATTGGCCTAAATGATCATGCCGGGGTGTTACATTATCAACACTATGATTTGCAAACGCCCAAGCAACGCCATAGCTTACTGGTGGATGCAGGGCGTCGCTTTCGGGGATACTGCGCGGATATTACCCGTACCTATGCAGGCCCGGATGCTCCGAGCGCCTTTAGTAGCCTGATTACGGCAATGCATGGTTTGAAAGATGAGTTGGTTCAGAGCGTATCACCAGGGGTTAAATTTATTGCCCTTCACGAGCAGATGCATCTCCGCCTGGGCGAAATTTTGATCGCTCATAATTTGTTCAAAGGAAGTAGTGATGAAGCGGTTAATACAGGTGTAACGCGAGCTTTTTGCCCCCACGGCCTCGGACATTCTCTGGGCCTTCAAGTACATGATGTGGCTGGCCTACGTCATCCTGATGCCTCCCCAGCCCCCGCACCTGAGTTACATCCCGCGCTGCGTTTAACCCGAACGCTCAAACCAGGCATGGTAGTGACCATTGAACCAGGCCTCTACTTTATTCCCATGTTATTAGCGCCGTTGCGGGAAATGTCACTGCCACTTAATTGGCCATTGATCGATGCATTGACCCCCTGCGGGGGAATTCGTATTGAGGACAATGTGGCAATTACCGAAAACGGATTTGACAACTTAACACCCTAAGACTGTGAATCCCCCACCATAGACTAAAACGCCCGGCACATGGCCGGGCGCTGAGACAGATATTACCGAAACCCATTAGAAACGGAACGTGACACCGCCACCAATAGTCATCGGTTCGATATCAACCTGTCCTACCGTAGCCCCCGTTGCATTGCTGTTAATATCAGCATCGACGTCGGCGTAGCTTACAAAACCGTTAAGCATCACGTTCTCAGTAACGGCCAGATCAACACCCGCTTGACCAATAATGCCGTAGCTGCTGTCAACGTTAACATCGGCAGAAGTATCTTCACCCGAGAAACGAGTGTAGTTCAGGCCGGCACCAACGTAAGGCTGTACGCGAGAGTCCAGTCCACCCAAGGGGTAGTAGTTGACCAGTAGGTTGATGGGTAGACGATCGACACTACCAATACCACCGGTGCCCGCGACAGTAAGGTCGTGCTCGAATTTTTCAGAGCTGTTCAATTCAATACCGACCTTATCGGTGAAGAGATAGCCAGCACCGAAGGTAAAGCCCCGCTCACTTCGTACATTCAAGTCCGCGCCATCGACATGACCATTACCTGAGCCAGTATTCGTTTGGGCGACACCACCCCGCACAAAGGCATCACCAGCTTCATAAGCGAGCGCCGCCTGACTAGCCATAACCGCGCCAGCAGAGATAACGGCAGCAGTGATTAATTTAATGTTGCTCATCAGGGTATCCTCTTACTGCTTGCTTTTGGTGCCGGAAAACCCGGCTTACCTATACAAGATATACCATGCGAACAGTGTTTCCAAATTTTATGTGAAATTTTGTTATAGGTTTTTGCTACTTGATGCATTGATTTGCCAAACGCCAGACATAAAAAAAGTCCCCCGAAGGGGACCCAGGTGGAGCACGCCAGCTCACTCGGTGTATCGCATAACGGCCATGGGCCTTTACAGCGATCTAGCAAAGAAGGGAAAGCATCTGCTTGTTTATACTGCTGATGACTCTATTCATTTGCTGCTTGCCTATATATAGCGAACTGCGTGCCAGATTCTAAAAAAAACATATAAAACAATATCATAAATAAAAATAAATAATTTCACTTCTGCCTATAACGCATCGCAGCAAATAAAGTGCACCAGCACTG
The DNA here is from genome assembly GCF_023507745.1 of Vreelandella olivaria. Taxonomy (GTDB): domain Bacteria; phylum Pseudomonadota; class Gammaproteobacteria; order Pseudomonadales; family Halomonadaceae; genus Vreelandella; species Vreelandella olivaria_A. The sequence continues at coordinate 44,136 of NZ_JALPZO010000014.1, forward strand.
CGCATTTTGCTCCTGAGATGCATCACAACGTATCAACTTACCTGGGTATCCGCTCACACTACTGACAAACCTGATTACGGCCACCGCGTTTCGCGCGATAAAGCGCTTCATCTGCCAATACTAATAGTCGGTCACGTGCATCCTCTGCCACATCAATGCTGCAAACCATCCCAGCCGAGAGAGTACACGCAAATTCCTGCCCTGCATGGTTGAAACGCAGCCGGGAAAAATATTCACGGATATCTTCGAGCCTTTTCCAGCCATTCTCTGCAGTACAGTGGGGCAGCACGACCAGAAACTCCTCCCCTCCATAACGGCCAATCATATCTATTTTACGCAACCGCTGCCTAAGTAGCGTAGCCACAGAGGCGATGACCACATCACCGACTGCATGGCCGTAGGTGTCGTTAACCCGTTTAAAATGGTCAAGATCCACCATGGCGACGGTGACCGGATAGTGATGGCGGTAAGCACGATTAATTTCATCAATGGCCGCACTTTTAATGCTGGCGTGTTTTAACAGCCCGGTAAGGCTATCTTTATTGAGCAGGGTGGATAACGTTCTTGAACGTGCAATACGCACCCGGACAGAAGCAACCAACTGGGCAGCGGAGATGGGTTTGGTCAGAAAATCGTCAGCACCATGGCTTAACGCATCTACCTGTTTAACCAAATCGGTTTCAGCAGAGAGAAACACAATTGGCAAACTGCTCCACTCATCGTACTGCCGTACCACAGAGGCCAGGTCCGGCCCCTTATAATTCGGCATATTGACATCCATAAGCAGCAATTCAGGCCTAAACGTCGACAGTTCTTCCATGATACGGCGTGGATTCTCCAGTACACGAACCTCCATACCAGAGGTTTCAAGCACCCGCCGATAGTAGTCAGCCAACTGCTGACCATCATCAACCACCAGAATACGAGCCGGAGGAGGATGACGCTCCTGTAACAGTTGCTCCAAACGATTAACCAACTGGGGAATATTCAATGGTTTTAAGAAATAGCCCTTGGCATTGTGCTGTGCCGCTTTTATTCGGGCATCAAAGGTATCCTGATCGCTGATAAACAGGCGCGGACATGTTAATGCCCGACAAGGCGCCAAGTGCCCAAACTCCAACATCGCATCCACAATGATAATGTCTGGGATTTCACTACTAGCCGCTGTACAAGCCTGCGTACAGGAAGTGAAGGATCGCACCTCGTAGCCAAAATTGGCTAGCTGCTCTGAAATTTGCCTGCCCAGTAGCGCATCTTCCTCGATTAACCATATTTTGGCGGCAGGCAGGGGGCCATCGCACTGATCCACACTGAGTGGCGCCTGAGTCCATTGCTGGGCAACCGTTAATGCAGCCTGCAGGGAGTATAGTTTAGTAAGCATCGTGGCTTGTGCCTGTGTATCTGGCCAACCACCACCTTCAAGTGAACGCCTTACAATAGATGCGAGATGGCGTGCCTCCTCGCCAACGCTAGTGAACCCAAAGGTATCCGCAGGCTCCGCCATCTTGCGAAGCCGCTGGTAAATATCGTTCCACACATCCGCCAATATTTCATCATCCATAAAAGGGCTGGATTGGAAGAGCTCTTCTATCGCATAACACAGTGACGCCAGCTCTTTTTGCAAAGACAGGCGGTACTCTTTTCTCCCTGATGCCAGATTTTGTTCCAAGGTATCTTCATGACTCATTATCACACACCTGCTCCCTCTACCATGGCGCCATACTCAATGATGTAACTACAGCCAATCATAAGCTGGGCGGAGCCACGGTGCTTTTACGATAGGTTAACGTGTATGCATGAATGTGACTATTGTCGTTAACAGTAATGCGCCTTACTGATCACAACTACTTACGTATTCTTAACAATATGCCTTCCCCCTGCGCCACCCCGACTGGCTGATAGCGTACCTGGATATCTCACAAAAGCTTATACACGTCATCGGGCATGGCTAATAAAAAATAGCCCTCCCGCTAATTGGCCTTGGCGTTTAGCCTCACGTACACTTGTTTGAATCCGTTTGAACACGCTTTTGACAAGCTGAGGCAACTTCCCCATGGCGTTTGAATCCACCTCTTCTTACATTGCAACCGATGCGCTCAAGCAGGCTGTGAACGCAGCTGTTTTACTTGAGCGCCCTCTGCTGATCAAAGGTGAGCCCGGCACCGGCAAAACCCTGCTGGCCGAAGAGCTGGCCGAATCACTTGGCACCCGGCTAATTACCTGGCATATCAAATCCAGCACCAAAGCGGCCCAGGGGCTCTATGAGTACGATGCGGTTAGCCGCCTCCGCGACTCACAACTGGGTGTGGAGGGTGTTGAAAATGTCGCCAACTACATCAAGCCGGGCAAACTGTGGGAGGCGTTTACCGCTAGTGAGCGCGTGGTACTGCTGATTGATGAAATCGATAAAGCGGATATTGAGTTCCCCAACGATCTGCTTCAGGAACTGGATCGCATGGAGTTCCATGTCTATGAGACTGGGGAAACCATTCGCGCTGAGCAACGGCCTATTATTGTCATCACTTCCAATAATGAAAAAGAGCTACCCGATGCCTTTCTACGCCGCTGCTTTTTCCACTACATCGAATTCCCTGACCGGGAAACAATGCAGGCAATTATTGATGTGCACTTTCCGGATATTGCGCCACGCCTAGTCAGTGAAGCCTTGGAAGTATTTTTTGAATTGCGCAGCTCCCCCGGCCTTAAGAAAAAACCCTCCACATCGGAACTGGTGGATTGGCTAATACTACTGATGTCCGACGAGCTTGCCCAGGAAGCGCTCTACCATCGAGACCCAGTAAAAGCCCTGCCCCCAATGGCTGGCGCGTTAGTCAAAAACGAGCAGGATACCCAATTGCTGGAACGTTTAGCCTTTATGCTCCGCCGCCAAAAAGGGACGGGGCGTTAGACCATGTTTATTGGCCTGTTTGAAACTCTGAAACGGGCAGGTGTCCCCGTTTCCCTGCGTGAACTGCTGGATCTACATGCTGCCGTGGAGCGGGGCGTGGTATTTGCCGATATGGAAGCATTCTATCAGGTGGCACGTACTGTGATGGTGAAAGACGAACGCTACTTTGACCGCTTCGACCAGGCCTTTGCCGCCTGGGTCACAGGGATTGAAGACATGGATGCTGCCATTGAAGCCTTGATACCAGAGGACTGGTTACGCCGTGAGTTTGAAAAACAACTCTCCGATGAAGAGAAAGCCCAGATCAAATCGTTAGGCGGCCTTGAGCAGTTGATCGACACCTTCAAAAAGCGTTTGCAAGAGCAGCAGAAACGCCACGCGGGGGGCAACAAATGGGTGGGGACAGGAGGCACCAGCCCATTTGGCGCCTACGGCTATAACCCGGAGGGCATTCGCATCGGGCAGGAGGGATCACGCCATCGTCGTGCGGTGAAGGTATGGGACGAACGGCGCTTTCGTGATTATGACGATAACCTGGAGCTTGGCACCCGTAATATCAAAATGGCGTTACGCCGCCTGCGCAAGTTTGCTCGCCAAGGCGCTGCCGAAGAGTTCGATGTCGGTAGCACCATTCGTGAAACTGCAAAAAATGCGGGGCTGCTCAATATTCAAATGCGCCCTGAGCGCCATAACGCTGTGAAAATATTGCTATTTCTGGATGTAGGTGGGTCAATGGATGACCACATTCGCATCTGCGAAGAGCTATTCTCCGCCGCCCGCTCGGAGTTTAAGCACCTGGAACACTACTACTTTCACAACTGCCTTTATGAAGGCGTATGGCGCAACAATGCACGGCGTGGCAGCGAACGTATACCGACGATGGAAGTGTTGCACACCTACGGAGCAGATTACCAAGTGGTGATCGTTGGCGATGCCGCCATGTCACCTTACGAGATCACCCACTCTGGTGGTAGCGTTGAACACTTCAATGATGAGCCCGGCGGTGTATGGCTTAAGAGGCTGGCTGAGGCGTTTCCCCACTTGGCATGGCTCAACCCCATGCCCCCTCGCTCCTGGGAGTACACATACTCAACCCAGTTGATTAAGGAAATCATCGCGGACCGCATGTACCCCATGACCATGGAAGGATTAGAAACCGCTATGCGCCAACTGGCCAAGTAGCTTACACGGAAATCGATAATCATCATTGAAAAGGCGGCCCGCATAGAATAGAAAAGCGGGCCGCCTTTTTTGGGTACGATTTAAACCACTAATTAAACCACTAACCGGTGCTTACACCATCCGCGACAACACATCCTGGCTGGGCGATCTTCTATGTACAAAAGCCATGATGATATGACCCGCAATGAGCGCCAGCAACGCCCAACCAAGCTCACCGTGCAGCAGCCCCCCCAGATTAACCATCCAGTCGACACGCTCGCCGCCCCCCGACATGAGATTAACACCGAAAACATCCAGCGCCCGCCCTGAACCATATTGGCGAATAAGGGCAATGCCGGGTACAGCCAACATCAGTGCATATAGTGCAATGTGGCCCAGTTTAGCCATGACCCCCACAGACTCAGGGCGGCGAGACGCACTAAACAGCGCCCATACCACACGCAGCAGAATCAAGGCCATTAATATGACACCCACCGTTCGATGCGTTCCCCAAAGGAAGGCCTCCAGAGCCGTATCTTCAAAAAACACTCTGAAAACCGCACCACTAAACTGCCATGCAAACAGTAGTGCCATTCCCCAGTGAAGTACACGGCTGACAATACCGTACTGCGTTTTGGTATCCATCATTGCTAATGCCATACACTTTCTCCTCATCATAATTGGTAAGCAATGACACTATTATATCGGGGCACATTAATAACATCATGACAACAGAGTGCAATTTAGTTGCCAAAAAAGGAACGCCGCGTTCCTGGTATACTAGAGAGACTCAGGAAAGTTATTCAGGCCTAATATAAACGCCTCTTTCGCTTCAGTGAATGCTTTGGGATCATGTTTAAAACGGCGGAGAATCAAGTTATCGTCTAGCACGACTGTTGGTGACAGCTCGTCGATACTCTTAGCAGGATGACGTGCAGCCAAGCCAATACGCCAGTTACCTGCTCCGTTAAACCAACGCTTAATGCCACACTGCTGGTAAAACGCTTCATCCTGGGCGTTATTGACTTCCAAACGCAACGGTGCTTTCAGGCTTAACTCGTGTATTAGACGCGCTTTGGCTCCCTCAATAAATTCGCAAGCGTGAGTTACGGTCATCCCCTGCCCAGCTTCATCCAACACCAGCAACGCTAACGCCAGGGGCTTGCCATTACCATCCACACCCGCCAACAGACGTGCGGCCTCTTGTCCAAACAAAACGTTTTGGGTGCCGGTAAACACCACCAGCGGCGTTAACCCCGCCTGCTGCCCATATACTTCGGCACATAATTTTGCCAAACACGCGTCGCGCGGGGCACTCTGACTAATATGCACTACCTTCATTACGCTCTCTCGTTGCGCCAAAACTGGCGAGCCTTAAACGCTCGCCAGCGTAGAGCATAGTTCGTGATGACACCAGTCTAACCGGTCGATTTCGCACTAACCCGTGCAGTGTTTTGCTGGGCCATCTGTGCTCAAACCTGTCAAAGCAGAAAATCAGTCCGACTCCAGCCAACCAATACATACCACACGCCAGATTCCTGCTCGACGTTCTGGCGAACAGCTGTCCGGTTAGTTAACAATGAACAACACTGATTAATTAGAGTCTAAACTAATAATAAATTCTATTGCCAAGGAACGCACATGACTCAGTTTATCAACGACCCGACTCTTCCCAAGCCTAGCTTCCCAGGAAGCCATATGGTCGTCGACGGTCACTATGCGTTTATTTCAGGCCTGACCGTTGCGGATCTTTCCAATGGTGATTCCGTGCGTGGTGATATATGCGAAGAGACACGTTGGATTATGCGCGAGCTTGAGCGGATGTTGGAGCAGGAAGGCAGTAGTCTTGCCGATGTGGTTCGGGTGGATATACACCTGACCAATCTGCAGGATATTAATAAAGTAGACAGTGTATATGCAGAGTTTTTCGAGCATGGCCGCTATCCCGCCCGAACCTGCACAGAATCACCCAACCTGTGTGGTGGCAGTAATATTGAGATTACGCTAATGGCTAAGTGCCAGCGTTCTTAAAGCACATCGCTCATCGCTCATCGCTCAGGTAGAGTCTAATACTCCTATCACAGATAACGTAGGCGTGGAGTGCGAATACAGGCGTGTGATGACAACGCTTTATATCGCTTTTTAAAGTAGCTTCATAACCGCATCAATATCCATATGTGCTTCTAATGTATCTGCCAGGCGATCGATTTCGCGTTCGCGGTGGGCGCGATAATCAACCGTGGCCGCTTCTGTTAATCCTAGCCGGGTTAGCAGCGAGTGGCAGGCATCAGGGTGGTCAAACAGCCCATGCAGGTAGGTACCCATCACGCGGCCATCGCCACTGACTGCGCCATCCTGGTGAGAACCTAAATTAAATAGTGGTTGGCTTAGGGCAGCGCCCTCACTAACGCCGTTATGAATTTCATAGCCGATAACCTGGGTTCCATCTGGAACCATTACACCGCTAACATTACGCAACTGTTTGCCAGAGACCATACGAGTGGTGAGCGGCAACAACCCAAGCCCCGCTATTTTGCCGGGTTTACCTTCAAGCCCCTCCGGGTCATCCACCCACTCCCCCAGCATTTGAAAACCACCGCAAATACCCAATACCTTTCCGCCATAACGTAAATGGCGGTTAATGCCCTCTTCCCAGCCCTGGCGTTTCAACCAAGCCAAGTCACTGGCGGTGCTCTTACTGCCGGGCAGAATAATCACATCCGCCGGAGGGATGGGACTGCCAGGGCCAATAAAGGTGAGCGTTACCTGCGGATGCAGGCGCAGTGGGTCGAAATCTGTATGATTACTGATGCGGGGCAGTGCCGGAACCACCACTTTAAGGGTCTGTGCTTCTTTTTGGGCGTGGGTTAAGCCAATGCTGTCTTCGGCATCCAGCAGTAACCCCTGCAGATACGGAAGCGTCCCCAGCACTGGCTTGGCAGTACGCGCTTCCAGCCACTCAAGTCCTGGGTTCAGCAGCGCAATATCGCCACGAAAGCGATTAATGATGAATCCTTTCGTACGCGCCTGTTCGCTTTCACTTAACAGCGCCAGCGTACCTACCAACTGAGCAAACACACCGCCGCGGTCAATATCCCCCACCAGCAGTACCGGGCAGTCAACAGCTTCGGCAAAGCCCATATTGGCGATATCGCCTTTGCGCAGATTAATCTCAGCGGGGCTGCCTGCGCCTTCCGCAATCATCACATCGAAGCGGCTTTCCAGTGCCTGCCACGCTGCCATTACGCTCTCTTTGGCGGTACGCTTAAAAGCATGATAATCCAGGGCATCCATATGGCCATGGACCTTGCCACGCAAGATGACTTGGGCACCACGGTCAGTTTCAGGCTTTAACAACACGGGATTCATATCGCTATGGGGAACAACGCCAGCCGCCTGAGCCTGTAACGCCGTCGAGCGACCGATCTCACCACCATCGCTGGTGACCGCGCTATTCAGCGCCATATTCTGTGGTTTGAACGGGGCCACCGCTATACCACGGCGTTTCAATACACGGCAAAGCCCTGCCACCACGGTGCTTTTACCCGCATCCGAGGTGGTGCCTTGAATCATCAATGTGGCCATCTGTGGTTGCTCTGCTAAAAAAGCTGAACTTTATCGGGCACTGGCGGGGTGTGCAACACAGGCCCCTTGCCCCATGAGTGTTCCTCCTGGGCGCACCGGTATAGAAAATATTCGTCCAGCGTGCTGGCTGGTCAGTCTTTGGGCATTAGCATTAGCCCAGCGCCTTGTACCTTACTGTCATGTAAGTCACGTCAAAAATACACATTAGTGCCACTCCTCTGTCATATCACGGGCCTAGGCTGATATCTGTCGAATGAGATCGATCTCATTACAACAGGATAGGCAGGCATATGGCAGATTTACTTAGCGTAGCCAAGCTGGCAGGTGTGTCACGAGCAACGGCAGCAAGAGCATTTTCAAACCCTGAACTTGTTCGCGCCCTGACCCGGGAAAAGGTGCTGAAAGCAGCTGAACAGCTCTCCTTTAGACCGAACAAAGTCGCTCAACAGCTGCGTTCACAGTCTACACAGATGATTGGCGTCATGGTGCCCAGCCTGGATAACCCAGTGTTTGCCGAGCAGCTGCAAGCCATGGAAGTGACCGCTAGAGCTTCGGGCTACTCCCTTATTGTTACCACCAGTGAGTACGATGCCAGTCAGGAAAGTGAGATTGTTGAGGAAATGCTTCGGCAGCGTGTTGACGGACTGGTACTCACTGTTGCTGATGCAGATAACAGTGCGGTGCTTAACAAGCTCCTATATGAACACCCCCCCTGCCTGCTGGTATATAACCCACCTGGACAAAGTGGCTTTCCCTCCATCGGCGTAGACAATCTCGCAGCAGGTGCTGATGCAACACATCACCTGATTGAGCAGGGACACACGCGGATCAGTATGGTGGCAGGCCCTCTTCTTCAGTCAGACCGTGCTCGTCAGCGTTATGCCGGCTATTGCCAGGCCATGGCAGCCCATGACCTGATTCCTCGTCCTTTAGTGGAAATGCCGCGCCACACCCAAGCCAACCTGGCCTGCCTGACCCCCGAACTGGAGGGGGAATACCATCCAAGTGCCGTAATCTGCACCAACGACTTGCTTGCTATCAGCCTGATCGGTGAGCTTCAGCGGGCAGGCTTCGCAGTTCCCAACGACTTATCCGTTATGGGGTTTGATGGCATTGCCTTAGGTCGTCATCTCTACCCCTCCCTTTGCACCATTGAACAGCCCCGTGCCGCTATTGGGCAGGCGGCCATTCATACCCTGCTTTCCATGATCAATGGGGAAATGCCAAACCCGGCCCCCCTGCCACACGTTTTGCGTAGTGGTGAAAGTGTCGGCGCTCCAGCCATCACTCCGTCCCTGTCCATCACACCATAGAGGAAACGAGCATGAAACGTCAGCGCCTATATCACGCACTGTTGGCAACCACCCTTGTAGGTTTATCAAGCAGTGCCATGGCACAAGGTAGCGCGAATGCCATTTGCTACAACTGTCCGCCAGAGTGGGCAGACTGGGGTACTCAACTGCGCCTTATCGAACAACAAACCGGCATTCGCGTACCTCAAGACAACAAGAACTCAGGGCAGTCGCTGGCACAGTTGGTCGCAGAAGCGAGCAGTCCGGTTGCAGATGTCGTGTATTACGGAGTGACATTTGGTATTCAGGCCCAGGAAGAAGGAGTCATCACCCCCTACCAGCCGCAATACTGGGAGGAGATACCAGATGGCCTAAAAGATCCCGAAGGGAACTGGTTTGCCATTCACTCCGGCACCCTTGGCTTTATGGTCAACGTTGATGCCTTGGATGGTGCCCCTGTACCCACTTCCTGGGAAGATCTGCTGAAACCAGAGTACCGAGGCATGGTGGGATACCTCGACCCGGCCAGCGCATTCGTTGGTTATGTCAGCGCGGTCGCGGTAAACCTTGCGATGGGCGGTGATCTCGAAGACTTCACACCGGCGATCGACTACTTCAACCGGCTCGCTGCCAATGATCCCATTGTGCCCAAGCAAACCAGCTACGCCCGCCTCCTCTCTGGTGAAATTCCGATCCTACTGGATTATGACTTTAATGCGTACCGAGCACGCCATAGCGATGGTGCCAACGTTGAATTCGCTATCCCCGAAGAGGGTAGCGTGGTTGTGCCCTACGTCATGAGTTTGGTCAAGGATGGCCCCAATCCCGAAAATGGCCGCCAAGTGCTTGACTTTGTTTTATCCGACCAGGGGCAGGCGGTGTGGGCCGACGCCTATCTGCGGCCCGTACGCGAAAGCGCCATTTCAGCCGAAGCGCGCAGCGTCTTTCTACCTGAAAGCGATTACGCCCGTGCCGTCACCGTGGACTACGACACCATGGCCAGTGCTCAACGACGTTTTTCAGAGCGGTACCTGTCGGAGGTACGTTAACCATGCCAGTGTTATCCAGGCAGCCCTTAGGGGCTGCCGTTTCACGACTAAGCCATAAAGCTAACCCGTTAGCGCCAGCGCGGAGACAGCAACACATAGCCGCCTTAGCGCTAGCACCCACACTAGCCATCTTTTTTGCTTTCTGGCTACTACCTTTCTCCCGTCTGATTTTGCTTGGGGCCGAAGCAGATCGCAGCAGTGGAATCAGTGCATACCTCACAATCCTTACCCACCGCCAGTATCTGATCAGCCTGGCGACCACCGTCAGCCTTTCAGTGGCTGTTTCAGTGACGGCTGTCGTTATCGCAGGCATCACCGGCTTTTTTCTGGCCCGACACCGTTTTCCTGGCAAAGCGGTATTGATCTCCATTTTAACCTTCCCACTTGCCTTTCCTGGGGTCGTCGTTGGGTTTCTGGTAATCATGCTGGGAGGGCGTCAAGGTGCACTGGCACAATTAAGTCTCACACTATTCGGCGAACGCTGGATGTTTGCCTATTCACTGGTCGGACTGTTTATCGGCTATCTCTACTTTTCCATCCCCCGCGTGATCACCACAGTAATGGCCGCATGTGACAATCTGGACAGAAGTATTGAAGAGGCGGCCCGCTCTCTGGGCGCCAATACATGGCAGGTAACCAAGGATGTGATCGTACCGGGTATTGCACCCGCCCTCCTGTCTACCGGAGCCATCTGCTTCGCCACCAGCATGGGGGCATTTGGTACCGCTTTTACCCTGGGCACGCGTCTTAGCATTCTGCCCCTCAATATCTACGGCGAATTCACCAATTACGCCAACTTCACCATGGCAGCCGCGCTATCTGTGGTATTGGGGGTGATTACCTGGATTGCCTTAAGCCTGGCGCGTAAGTTAGCGGGCGGCGACCTGGGAGCAGCCACATGAGCCATCGACTCCGATTTGCCTTGCAACTGGGCTTCACTCTATTGGTGTGCCTGTTCATGATCACCCCTGTAGTCATGTCCGTATTGGCCGGATTGACCAATAACTATTTTATTGGTCTGGAAAGCGGCTTAACCCTGCGATGGGTAAAGGAAGTGTGGCAGCTCTACGCTGAAACCATCTGGCTCTCAATCAAACTGGCACTTGCCTGCCTGGCCATTACCACATTGATCGGCGTACCTGCCGCTTATGGATTACTGCGCAGCCGCCGCCGTTGGGCAAATGCCATTGAAGAGCTGCTATTGCTACCGGTGGCCGTACCAGGCCTCGCCACCGCTCTGGCCTTACTACTTGCCTACGGCAGTTACCGAGATTTCCGGGGGAGTTGGTTATTCATTCTTGTGGGGCATGTGCTGTTCACGCTTCCTTTTATGGTTCGTGCTGTGCTTTCCGTTATGCAAACCGCCCGCCTGCCCCAACTGGAAGAGGCAGCCGCAAGCCTGGGTGCCAATTTCCGTCAGCGTTTCTTTGCCGTGGTAGTGCCCAACTGCATCAATGGAATTCTGGCAGGTGCGCTGATGGTCGTCACCCTGTCTATTGGCGAATTCAATATTACCTGGATGCTGCATACCCCGATGACCAAAACCCTGCCGGTGGGGCTCGCCGACAGCTACGCCTCCATGCGGCTCGAAATTGGCTCAGCCTATACATTGATCTTCCTGCTGATGGTTGTACCGCTACTTGTCGCCATCCAATGGGCAGGGCGACTCACCGGGCCAGCCCGCTGAGCTACCAAAGCCCCCCGACACCTTCTTACCCGTCAATTTTTTAACGCGCCAATGACGAGATTTCCATGAATTCAGTCAGCATTACACTTACCCAGTGCAGCCGAACATTTACCAAGGGCAATACAGCACTCCATCCTCTCGACCTGCATATCCATGCAGGCGAAACCCTCGTCTTACTGGGCCCTTCCGGCTGCGGTAAAACCACCACGTTACGCATCATCAGCGGCCTTGAAACCCCAGACTATGGCGGGCGCGTTCTGTTTGGTGACCGGGACGTAACGGCTCTACCCATAGAGCAACGCAATGTTGGCATGGTCTTTCAAAACTATGCCCTGTTTCCCAACATGAGTGTTGCCGAAAATATCGCTTACGGCCTCAAGCTACAGCGCCTGCCGCGTACCGAGATTGAACAACGGCTTATCGATGTGATGCGCATGGTTGACCTGGAGGGGTTGGGCGGCCGACGTATCGAAGCACTGTCAGGAGGACAGAAACAGCGCGTAGCCCTGGCCCGAGCCATCGCGGTGCGCCCCAAAGTGCTGCTTTTCGATGAACCGCTGGCCGCTCTGGATGCCAAACTACGCCACCGGCTGCGGCTGGAAATTGGTCAATTGCTGCGCGAGTTGGGCATTACTGCTGTTTACGTCACCCACGACCAGGATGAAGCCATGGCATTGGGAGACCGTGTTGCGGTTATGCAGGCTGGGCGCATCGTACAATTAGGCACACCCAAGGAGATTTATCACCAGCCTGCCAACGTCTTCGTCGCAGACTTTATCGGTGCAGTCAATTGTCTGGAAGTGACCGGACCTGGCACATCGGGGCGATTTGCGGTCCACGGAGGCGAACTGGATGCTCCCCATCTAAAGGGTATGAGCCATATTTACTGCCGCCCAGAAGATGTTCTAGTAGTAGCGTTGCCCCACGCCCAAGTGCAAGGTTCCGTCATACAGAGCACTTTTCTTGGCCAGACCCAACAACTGATGGTCGACACCGGCGGAAAGACACCTCTGCAAGTGGTGGTGCCATCGCGCCAGTACTGGCCAGCGGGCTCCATCATCGGCTTATCGCTGCCGTCGAATATGCTTTTTCATCCCGAGCGTTCAGCGACCGTCAGTTATCAGGAGCAGACACATGGCTGAGCAATGCCTGATCGCACACATCAGCGACCCCCACATTAAAGCCGATGGCCGACTCTCCTATCGGCGCGTCGATACAGCAAATGCTCTGCGTCAAGCAGTCAGCACGCTTAATCAATTATCACCACAGCCGGACCTGGTGCTGATCAGCGGTGATCTGGTTGACTTCGGCCAGCCCCAGGAATACGTGACATTCAAACGTTTACTGGAGGATCTGCGCCTCCCTGTCTATCTGATACCGGGCAATCATGACAATCGCGACCATTTGCGAGCCTCTTTTCCCGAACACCGCTATCTCTTCCAGCACGCCGAGGTGGTGCAATGGGTAGTGGATGACTTTCCGGTGCGTATTATTGGGCTGGATTCATCAGTACCTGGCGCCCCTCATGGTGAGCTAAGCCAAGCAAGCCTGGACTGGTTGGATGCCACCCTGGTAACCAGGCCTGATCTGCCCACCTTGGTCATGCTGCATCATCACCCGTTTGTCAGTGGCATTGACCATATGGATCGACAGCCTTTAAGGGAAGCCCACCGCCTGGCCGAGGTGCTGACCAGACATTCCCAGGTCGAGCGGGTTATTTGTGGACACCTTCACCGAACCATACAGGCCTGCGTTGGGGGCACCCTGGCCATCAGTTGCCCCGGCCTTTCCCATCAGGTCAGCCTGGACCTAACCCCCAACGGTCCTTCCAGCTTTCAGCTTGAGCCCCCCGGTTACCTCCTGCACCAGTGGTCATCAATTAACGGCATGGTGACTCACCAGGGGTTTATCAAACACTACCCAGGCCCCTTTCCGTTCTTTGACACCAATGGGTTAATTGATTAAGGCAGCAGGTGGCCGTCATGAAGCCGTCAGGCACTCGGCTTCAATCTGCGCCACCTCCCAGGCTTGCACCATCCGCTTCTTATCAACTCCCCAACGGTAGCCACCTAACGCGCCGCTTTGCTGAATGACCCGATGGCAGGGAATCCATAATGCAATCGGGTTAGCGCCCACAGCGTTACCCACCGCACGAGAAGATTTCGGGGTTCCCAACACCTGGGCGATATGGGAGTAGCTGGCTAGCTGACCCTCTGGGATTGTCAATAAGGCTCGCCACACAGCCACCTGGAAATTGGTGCCGGTGACATGCAGCGATAAGGTGGTGGGTTTTGATCTTGCCAGAGGCCTTTCAAACAGTGCATCCACCGCAAAGCGGGTTGCCTCCGACTGATGACGCAGCGTGCTTCGCGGCCACTCCTTTGCCAGTAGTGCCAGGATTTCCTGCTCATCAGTCGCTGCGATAAACCCCATCCGGCAAATGCCCCTGGGCGTAACCGCCACTAGCAGATCACCGAAAGGCGTAGAGTGAACGCCATAGGCAATATCAACACCCTCCCCCTGGCGTTGATACTCCCCTGGAGTGACGGCTTCAAGCTGCACAAAGTGGTCGTAAAGCCGTGAACCACTACTCAACCCAAGGGCATCGGTGGTGTCCGTCAGTGTCTGAGAGGAGGCTATCAGCTGTTTGCCCCGCTCAATGGTTAACGCCTGTAAGAAACGCTTGGGGCTAACCCCGGCGTAACGGCAAAACAATCGCTGAAAATGGTATGCGCTTAAATGCACCTGCGCCGCCACCGCTTCCAAACGTGGCTGGCTAGAGGCATTGGCCACCATGTAGGCCATCGCTTTTTCGATACGGGCGTAATCATTCATACATCAGTTCTCATGGCTACTCAGGGCAATGAATAGCTTCAGCTTAACCAGCCAACACTATCTGGCCTACCCGAATCTTGCGCAACAACGCAGCATCTCAATTTTGTTCAATACACTTTTTACACGTCATTCCATACTGCCGACTCTGTTCAGGAGGATGATAATGAGCGTTTCTCTGCTGTTACCGATGTCTGCATTTGCACTGGCCGCGTCTATTTCCCCGGGCCCAGTCAACATTGTCTGCCTGAGTAGTGGCACCCACTACCCTATCGCGAAAGGGCTTATCTTTGTGACTGGTGCGACATTGGGGTTTCTGGCACTTTTCCTGGCAATCGGGGCGGGGCTTTATTCACTGCTACTGGTAATCCCGATACTGGAAGACGCATTACGCTGGGCAGGTATACTGTTCCTACTCTATTTAAGTTATCAACTCTTTCGCCATGACGGTTCTATTCATGGCCCGAGCGCCAGTAAACCGCCAGGGTTTATGACGGGTGCCATGATGCAGTGGTTAAACCCTAAAGCGTGGCTGGCGTCTGCCGCTGGCATTGGCGCTTACACCAGCGGCAATGAGCCCCACCTGCTATGGTTATTTGCCGCTCTCTACTTGCCTATTTGTTGGTTGTCACTGGCCAGTTGGGTATACGCAGGTGTATTTCTCAAACGTTATATTCACCGCCCACTCATCCTGCTTAGCATTAACCGCACGTTGGCTGTTTGCCTATCTGCAAGCGCGCTGTTTCTGTTATTTGAGTAGTGGGTAACGGTACTGGTTCGGTGTCGCCGCCACCAGCCGCTTAAACGTTCTTTGAAAATGAGGCTGATCATTAAAACCTGCGTTTAAGGCTGCCTCAACGATAGAGTGTCCTTGTTTCAGTGCCATCTGCCCCTGTAGGATTCTTTGATTAATTAGATAGGCATGGGGTGTTAACCCAAAATGCTGTTTGAAGGCACGAATAAGGTGGCCAGCGCTATATCCAGTTTGCAGGCAAAGGCTTTGAAGCGAAATATCGGCAGCGCAATTCGCACGTAAATAAGTAGCAACTTGCTCTAATAGGTCTGGTGTATGAGGGCGCTCCGTAGAGGTCTCGTTAGCTAGCCACTCCATAACACGGGATAGATACTTAATAAGCGCCTGTTGCTTGTTCGTGATCTCTTGCTGTTTATCCAACAAACAGGTTGCCAAGTCACAATACTGGGCAAAAAGGCCCGGCTGAGTCATAACGGCGGTAGCGATATCCTGCCAATCAGGCGTATCCAGCAGCCCGAGCCGATAGCGTAACGCGCTTATCCACTGGGCATCGATATAGAGCATCATATAAGCCCAGGGCTGCTTCTCAATGGGATTACATGCATGCACCCAATAAGGGTTCATCATAACCAAATCACCAGCACGGACCTGGTAAGCAGTATCGCGATAGAAAAACGTGCTGCGCCCTGCGGTTACTGTCCCAAACGACCACTGCATATGGCTATGGGGCGCATAGCTCACGTGCCGAGCATCACTAATTTTGCGTAGCTCCACGTAAGGCATACGCGCATCACGCCAAAAAATAGGTTTAGTGAAAGCAGTCATGACACTAGAACACTCTTAAATAAGATGAGCATACAAACATTTTAATTGAAAGATCACTCTTCAGGTTTGTCGGTGTCTGGTGTGGGCGGTATATGTCCAGCTTTCATATCTCTGAAAGCTTCCATAATGTCGATTGGTAGCGGAAAAACAATGGTCGAAGCATTCTTATTGCTCATATCACTCATAGTTTGCAGATAACGCAGCTGCAGTGCGGCAGAGTTTTCCTGCATCACATTCGCTGCTTCAACCAGCTTTCTCGAAGCCTGAAGCTCACCCTCTGCGTGAATAACCTTGGCACGGCGTTCACGTTCAGCTTCCGCTTGACGCGCGATGGCCCGGATCATGCTCTCGTCTAAATCAACGTGCTTAATTTCAACATTCGCGACCTTGATTCCCCATGCCTCGGTCTGGGTATCGATAATTTCTTGAATGTCATCATTAAGCTTGTCTCGCTCGGAAAGCATTTCATCCAGGTCATGCTTACCTAACACTGAACGCAAGGTGGTTTGCGCCAGCTGGCTGGTTGCTTGTGTAAAGTTCTCCACCTGAATAATCGCCTTTTCAGGGTCTACCACACGGAAGTAAAGTACCGCATTCACTTTAACCGTCACGTTATCCTGAGAAATCACATCTTGTTCCGGCACATCCATAGTGATGACTCGTAAATCCACCACTTCCATCTTCTGAATCCCAGGAATCACGATCACAAGCCCCGGCCCTTTCACCATCTGAAACCGTCCAAGGAAAAACACTACCCCACGCTTATACTCAGGCAAAATGCGAATAGAGGCAGCGAATAGCATCACTACCAACACGACAGGGACAAAATATGACAGCATCATGGCACACCTCTAGCAGTTGGTTTTTCGTTACTCGGGGAGCACATGCACAGTTAACCCATCAAGTCGCACTACCTTTAAGGCATCACCCCGCTTAACAGGCACATCACACACCGCGTTCCAGCGCTCACCATGCAGGCGAACATGGCCCTGGGTGTGGAAGTCTTCTAATGCAATTGCCTCTGCACCAATCAGCTGTTCTGCACCACTATGTATGGGGCGCCTGCGCAGCGCTGAAAAGCGTGTCAATGTCCACAACATTAAGCAGCCTGACACCAACGCCACTCCGCCAATGAGTGGTAGCGATATAGCCAGGTATTCTGCGTCCATTAGCATCACCGAACCAAGTACAAAGGCGACAATGCCACCCCCTCCTAATATGCCAAAACTAGGTAGTAGTGCTTCTCCCACCATTAACGCTAGCCCTACCAACACGAGTGCCAGTCCCGCATAATTGATGGGCAATACCTGGAAGGCAAAAAGCGCCAGTAGCAGACAAATGACTCCAATAGTGCCAGGGAACAGACTCCCAGGACTGGAAAGTTCGAAAATTATCCCGTAAACGCCAATAATCATTAAGAAATAGGCAATATTGGGGTTGGTAATCAGCGATAGCAGTTGGGTTCGCCAATCAGGCTCGAAGCGTTCAATAGTAAGATCTGCTGTTGCAAGCATGTACTCACCGCGCTCCATCACAACCGCCATGCCGTCTATTTGCACCAGCAGATCATTAATGTCGCGCGCCACTACATTGATCACGTTTTGCTCCAATGCACGGCTAGCAGTGAGATTTACGGCATCTCGAACCGCCTCTTCAGCCCAATCAGCGTTACGGCCGTGGCGCTCAGCCAAGCTGCGAATAAAACTCACCGCATCTTCCATCACTTTACGTTCCATGGCACTGCCTTCACGGCCCGGCCTATCGGTAGCTTCCTCGCTCTCTTCAGCATCTCTGTTCGTCAGTCCGCCTCCTCCCATTTGGATGGGCGTTGCAGAGCCCAAATGTGTCGAAGGTGCCATGGCAGCCACATGGCTGCCGTATAGCAGGTAGGTGCCTGCGCTTGCCGCCCTTGCTCCACTGGGCGACACATATATAACCACGGGTATATCGGCATTCAGCATGGTTTGAACCATGTCACGCGTCGTATCTACCAACCCACCCGGCGTATTTAGTTCAACAATAACCAGCTCACTATCCTGGTCACGAGCATGACGCAACCCTCGTTCAAAATAATCCTTAGTTGCTGGGCCAATGGCGCCCTCAACGCTTAGTACTACCACGTTTCCAGCACTACTCTGCGCCAACGCTTGCCAAGTGAACGAAAGAGCGGCCATGAAGACACCAACAATGAATATCCAAAGCCAACAGTATTTGTGGGCAAGAGCTTTCATAACGACTCCCCGCGCTTTGCGCCTTCATGTCACTGTCTAGCTCACTTTGGCAAACATCGCCACGCCCCCTATTCCACTCTTGTTAATAGAGACCATCATAGCGCCATCTTGTTTCACAACTCTTATATTTTGTACAAAGAATGGACAACTGGCTATCGCCGTACCCTTTTAGCAAAGCAATACCCCTGCCTGTCTAACTCTTTATAAATTTGCATATACTACTGCACGTAGTAGCCGCTGACGCGCCACGTACCTGCTTCAAAGTGGGGAGTGATGGTTTCGATGGCGCGCGCCTTATTTTCAAAGCGAGTATGAAAAGTGAACACAATATAATCACCATCTGGCGCGCCCGGCATGGATCGCTGGCGGTTGACGCTTACTCGCTGCCGCGACTGTACCGGGCCGAGTTCCTGGCGTGCCAATGCAATGGTACGCCTTAGCATGGATGGCGAAAGCGGCCGTTGTAGAAGTGGTGATGAGGCTTCCCAGGCTTGCTCATATTCACCGTTATCAATTGCTTCCAGCCACGCCAGCGCCGCCGCTTCCGCAGCCTGAACCGAGGCCTTAACGTGAGTGGAAAACATCAGCAGGGTGACGGCAAGCAGAAGAATAAGTGGTTTGGGCATGGCAGGCTCTTATGGCAGTCAGGAGTAATCGTACATCTTAAGTAACTATCGGAAGATAGGTAAATTTCTTTAGCGGGTACTTAACCGCCCGGCACAGTACCTGCTTCTCAAATCCCACCGGCTCGTTTACTATGCGCCACCCACTAATTTCAGCTCCCACCGCTAGGCTACTATGTCCGTCAACGCACTCTATACCGACCTTTCCGGCTACTACGATTTGATGTGCGTAGACATTAACTACCAAGCTCAAAGTAACGCCATCCACCGACTGCATCAGATCTTCGGCAACGGGGGTACCACCCATCTGGATTTAGCCTGTGGCACCGGCCCCCATGTGCGCCACTTTATTGATTTTGGCTACACAAGCAGCGGACTGGACATCAACCAACCAATGCTGGATATCGCCGCTAACCGCTGCCCGGAAGCGCACTTCTCACTGCAGGACATGAGTACCTTCGAGGTCAGCGAACCGCTGGATTTAATCACCTGTTTTCTGTACTCCATCCACTATAACGATAGTATTGCAAAACTGAGCGCCTGCATTGCCAGCGCTCATAAAGCTTTGAAAGCATGTGGCGTTTTCTACTTTAATGTAGTGGATAAACAGAGGATCAATAACGACCTATTCGTCAAGCATACCGCCAGGCAGGCTGAGGACACCTTTACATTCCGCTCAGGGTGGCACTACAGCGGCCAGGGTGAGAAGCAGTCACTCAGGTTGAGCATTGAGAAAGCCAATGCAAATACCACCCAGGTATGGAACGACGAACACTCCATGGTGGCGGTCAGTTTTGGTGAACTCACCGCCCTGCTGGAGCCTTACTTCGAGGTGCACGTGTTTGAGCACAACTACGAGACCATTACCCCCTGGGATAACGTCTCAGGCAACGCGATTTTCGTGTGTGTGAAGCGCTAGCGGCTACATTAAAGAGCACTAGCTGTCAGTGCCGGGGCGCAGCTGGCGCTGAATACCAAGCAAGAAATTACGCAGCATTTGATCCTTACACTCACGATAATTCTTATGGCTTGGCTTACGGAAAAAGGCACTGAGTTCATGAGGGCTTAATGGTAAGCCAACCAGCTCAAACACCTCTAAAATATCCTCAGCTTTTAAATTCAGTGCAATGCGCAACTTTTGGAACACCATATTGTTGTTCAGCTGCGCTTCTGGAGCGGGCTGCGGTCCTTCACGCTTGCCACGTTTAAAGCTGATAAACCCATTCAAAAATGCCGCCAACTCTTTGTTCTTCATCGTGACAAAAGCATCATCTTCGTCCTTTTTCAACCAGGCAGTTACCTGCTCCTGGGTCACGCTGACCTCTGCCAGGGCGAAGATATCCACGATAATGCTGTCTTTTAAATCAAAGGTGTAACGAATGCGGCGAAAAATATCATTATTGGTCAAAATAGGGTTCCTAGCCGTTGGTTAGCGTTGCAAGCTGCTCATCGATTTCTGCTTTCAGATCATCATCTTCAATGTTCTGGGCGCTGGCTTGAGCATGCTGCAAGCTTTTGATCGCATCATCAGTTCGGCCCAGCTCCACTTGCAGCGTCGCCATGGAGACACCAATGGAGGCCATATGGTCTTTCGAACTTTTCGCAATGGCCTTATCGAGTGCCTTTTGGTAAATCGGCAGCGTGTCTTCCAGTTCTTCGGTAAAGTCCGCCAGGGTTTCCCACTGCTCCGGATGGTCTTTATCAGTGTTTTCGTGTTCGGTACAAATCGCCTGTAGCTGGGCATACAGGGCTTCAAATGTTTCTCGATCATCTTTGGCAGCGGCCTTCATCAGCTTTTCGGCCAGTTCGTAAACTGCCTTATATATTTTGGTGTTAATCATGAACAACTTACCTTCTCTAATAAAAAACAGGACAAGTATAAAACTGGTGAAAAATAAACATTCGTGACTTTGCCACCCCAGGTTGATAGCGCCATTATACCCTTTGGGGACGCAGGTACGGGGGATCATTTTGGTAGTGCTGGTGGGAACGTATGGTGGCACTTGCTAGCTCTACCAAGCAGCGCTCAACGCCGGGATGTATGGAGGGAAGCCTATTCGCACTTAATATAACGCACGGGTTAAGTCACTTTCTGAGCTAGAACGGAGTAAGTATGCCAGTGTTTTTCCCTACCCAATAACGTGGCGCCATCTGCCTCGTGCTCATAGATATCGAGAACGCGATAATCTTGCTCAAAAAGCGCTGTAAGCTGGGTATGAGTATGCACGGACAAATCACCCCACCCCATCCTGGCCCAGGAGTCATTTGGTCCCATAAAATGACCACAAAAAATTCCACCACTGAGCAGCGACTGCGTTACCTTTGCCCATACTGCCGGGAACAAATCTGGATGGCAAAAAAACAGGCTAGAGCATGCTGTGATTAAGGCTGCATCAGGGTAGTCATATTGTTCAAAGCTACTTACCTGAGGAAGCAGCGATACCTTAAGGTGCTGCTTTGCCAACGCCCTCAAACGAGCAATGGCTTCGTCATTGTTATCAAATGCATGCACTGTGAAGCCTTGCTCAATTAAAAACATAGCATCACGCCCAGCACCACAGCCTACATCCACTGCCGTGCGGGGTAGCGAATCATCTAACCATTCAAGGGCCATGTTAAGATGAGGGTATACCTCAACGTTCATGGATCGATCGTAATAGGTTTGGTTATGCATGGTTAAAACTTGCGCACCTGGAAAGGAATGCCAACCCCTTCCTCACAATACTGCTTTAAGCTCAGCAGAAAAATCGCCCAATTATAATTACAGAAGCGATAAAAATCAGTCACTTCCCGCCAGCCCGTATGCCGAAGCACTACAGATGTCTTGCCACCTTCTTCTTCAATATCAAAGCTTATTTTTGTCCCGACCCACTCCGGGTCTGAGTCGACACAGTGCCAGACCATTTTTCTGTTTGGAATCAAGTCTTCAATTTCCATTTTCGTTGGCTTCTCATCACCGAACGAAAATTCATTGAGCGCACCTAACTGCGCCGTAAAAACAAGCTCTTGTGTCCATATCTCAGACAGCCCATTAGCAGTCGTCAACACCTCATAGACTTTTGATGCGGATGCGTTCACATACTGGATATGTTCAATATTTGCCATAAATATGCCCGCTTTTTGTTCTCGGCTAACGCCAAACTCACCGGAAAACCAGGAGCGTAGCGAGTAAATTTTCCATAGCAACCGCCTTACTATATGAGTGTAAGCAACTACAGGCTTTGCTTGGCCCTGTTTATAGCAGATTCCACCGCCAACAACGCTTGAGGACTATTCTTCCAGCATGTAGTCCTAAGCATCGCAGCAACCCCGTCTCGACGACCGCTACGTAGTGTCTGCCCCAGGGTGAAGGCGATATCTGGGCCTGGAGAAAGATTTAGAAGAACCGCCGCAGATAGAAACGTCATCCAATGGACTATTGAGTAGTCAAACATACTGACGCTCCATCGTATCTAGTGGGTAGCCTAAGTTCTTAAGCCACATAACGAAGACTGTAGAATAAGGTACGAGCCTTTCAAATTGTGCATTTATCCCTCTAGACAGTAATGGGTATTAGATCGCGCACTCTGATATTGAATGATCGTGCCTGTGCGTTCAATAATGTTCTGCTGCATAACAGCATTCAGATTGAAGCATCACGTAACAGGGATCATCACTACTTTGCGGTAGGCGGGCCGTTCTTCGAGTTGCTCTGTCCAGCGTTGCAGATGCGTGCGGGATTGCCAGGTTAAGCCACTATTGAGCAGGTTGTACACAAAGGGCGCGATGGCGATATCACCCAGGCCAAAAGCGTCACCAGAAAACCAGCGCTGATTTGCCAGCGCGTTATCCATAATGGCGAATAGCGCCTCACACTCTTTCTCCGCTGCTTCAATGGCGGTGTTATCGCGTTTTTCTATCGGTGTTCTTACATAGCCCATTAATATTTTGCGATGGCTGGGTGTCAGCGTGCTGTTGGCCCACTCCATCCACTTTTCCATCTGAGCACGCCTGGCAGGCTCTGCAATCCAAAGTTTGCTCTCACCATATTGGGCAGCCAGATAGCGGATAATGGCGTTGGATTCCCACAGCACGCTATTGGTGGCGTCGTCTTTGAGTAGAGGCACCAACCCGGTGGGATTCATCGCCAGATATTCCGGGGTATTGTTGACGCCGTGCTGCAAGCCAGCCTGGATCTGTTCAAAGGGCAGTTCCAGCTCTTCCAGCACCCACAGCACTTTTTTGACGTTAGTGGAGTTGTTGCGGCCCCAAAGCGTAATCATGGCAATCCTTTTTGTTTGAGCATGGAGAGGCAGTCAAGTTGCCTCTCACGGATTTGGATGGCATGCCAAGCCAGATTTATGCACCCTCTTTATCCTGATAGAACTGCATAAGGCTTGAGAAATCGAGTTTACCATTGCCTTTGGCTTTATGAAGGGTGAACAGTGCACGGGCCGCAGAGCCCATGGGCACTGCGGAAGCACTCTGTTGGCTGACATCCATGGCAAGGCCAAGGTCTTTAATCATCAAATCGACCTGGAAACCACCTTGATAGCTTTTGGAGGCGGGAGCATTTTCCATGACGCCTGGGTAAGGGTTATAAACGTTCAGTGCCCAGTTACCACCGGAACTTTGTTTCATAATTTCCGATAGTACTGCCGGGTCCAGGCCGTTTTTAACCCCCATATTAATTGCTTCACAGGTGCCCGCCATCAGGATGGATAGCAACATATTGTTGCACACCTTAGCTACCTGCCCTGCACCATGATTTCCTGCATGGAAGATATTCTTACCCATCACTTCCAATACCGGTTTGGCCTGCTCAAATTGTGCGTCACTGCCGCCTACAATAAAGGTCAGTGTGCCCGCCTGCGCGCCACCAACTCCACCAGAAACAGGGGCATCCACAAAGCCTACACCTTTTTCGGCACCTGAAGCGGCCACGCTTCGAGCGGTATCTGCATCGATAGTTGAGCAGTCGATTACCAGTGCGCTCTGCTTGATCACATCAAACAACGGCGCTTCGCCATCTACATATAACCCGCGCACATGCTTGCCAGCAGGCAGCATTGAAATAATAAAGTCGGCATCAGCTGCCGCTGCCTGGGCGGAAGCTGCTACTTCGCAGCCGTGTGATTTGGCGGCCTCCAATGCCTGGGAGGAGAGATCAAAGGCACGAACATTAAAGCCAGCTTTCGACAGGTTGGCCGCCATTGGGCCACCCATATTGCCTAGACCAATAAACGCAACGGTAGTCATCTTTGTTTATCCTTATTATGTCGTACATCGTTAAAAAGCAGGTTAGCGAAGATCCGCCAGAGGGTTTTCCTCCCACGGCGATGCTAATAACTCATTGATAAAAGCAGGCGCCACCGAGGCAACATCGGGATAGCTCCAGGCAGGCTGGCCATCTTTATCCACCAACAGGGCCCGCACGCCTTCCGGAAACTCGCGGTGACGACAGCACTGCACGGACAGTGCCAGCTCGGATTGAAATACTTCAGCGAGGGACATATGCCTGGCACGCTTTAGCTGCTCATCAATTAACGTAACGGAGACCGGGCTGCCATGGGCCAGCGTTTGCTGCGCTTTCTTGAACCATCTATCTTCGCTTTCCACTGCCAAAATAGCGGCGACTACCTGCTCCACAGTGTCATGATCCATTAGCCCACGAATCAGGGCCGCTGACTTGCAAACCGGGCTATCCAGTTCAGCAAACACGCTTTCGGACTGCTGCTCCAACTCACGCAATATACTGTTCACGACACCATTGGCATCGGTACGCTTGCCCTCCCCCCAGATAGCATTCAGTAATTTTTGCGTCAACGTAGTGCGATGATGAGTGGCAATGGCACGATCCGCCAGCCCCAGGTGAACTGCATCCAGCGCATTAATCTGGCTGCCCGTCATGGCAAGAAAGCGCCCGGTGCCATTGGGAAGACGGTTTAAAAACCAGCTGGCACCAACATCGGGATATAAACCAATAGTGACTTCCGGCATGGCAAGACGGGAGGTCTCGGTGACAATCCGGTGGCTGCTGCCACTCAGCAGGCCCATGCCGCCGCCCATGACGATACCACTGCCCCAGCAGACCACCGGTTTGGGATAGGTATGTAATAGATAATCCAGGCGGTATTCGGTATCGAAAAAGCGTTGTGGGAAGTCAGGATCACCATCACCGGTGATGGCTTTATAGAGATTGACGACATCTCCTCCAGCACAAAAGGCTTTTTCTCCGGCACTGTCCAGCAGGATGGCCACTACCCGTTCATCTGTTTGCCAGGCCTGTAGCTGGGGCAGCATGAGTTCAATCATTTCCAGCGTCAGCGCATTGAGTGAACGCTCGGCGTTCAGGCTAATCTCGCCGATCAAGTGGCCATCCTGGGTGGCGTATTCTGCAAAAAGTACGCTACTCATTCCAATATCCTTGTGGTTTGCTATAGCTCAAAGTTCGCCAGCACCATCCGCCAGTACACGACGGGAAATAATCAAACGCATAATCTCATTGGTACCTTCCAGAATACGGTGTACACGTGTGTCGCGCACATAGCGTTCCATGGGGTACTCCTTAATGTAGCCGTTACCACCGTATAGCTGGAGGGCTTCATCGCATACTTTGAATCCCACATCGGTGGCAAAGCGCTTGGCCATGGCGCAGTAGGCGGTAGCATCCGGATGACCTGCATCCAACTTGGTAGCGGCCATTCGTACCAGTTGGCGGGCGGCAACCAACTCAGTCACCATATCAGCCAAACGGAATTGCAACGCCTGAAAATCCGCCAGACGCTTACCAAACTGCTTGCGCTCCAGCATGTACTCGCGGGCTTTGTTGATCGCCTTCTGAGCGGTACCAATCGAGCAGGTAGCAATATTGATGCGCCCCCCGTCCAGCCCCTTCATGGCAATTTTAAAACCTTCACCCTCGCGGCCCAGCAAATGGCTGGCCGGTATGCGTACATCTTCGAAAGTGATCATCCGGGTAGGCTGACTGTTCCAGCCCATTTTGTCCTCTTTGCGCCCATAACTGATGCCGGCAGCCTTGGCATCTATGGCAAAGGCAGATACACCGCCTGGCCCCTCACCACCGGTACGCGCCATGACAACCAGAAAATCGGTACTGCCTGCACCGGAAATAAACATCTTGCTACCATTGAGCAGGTAGTCATCGCCATCGAACTTGGCGGTGGTTTTAAGTGATGCCGCATCGGAACCTGCGTTCGGTTCGGTCAGGCAATAAGAACCCAACAGCTCGCCGGTAGCCAACTTGGCACCCCACTGTTCTACCGCCTCGGCAGTACCGAAGTTCGCCAGCATCCAGGTCACCATGTTGTGAATGGTGAGATAGGCAGTGGTCGAGGTGCAGCCCATGGAGAGCTGTTCGAAAATAATGCTGGCATCCAGCCGGGAAAGCCCAAGGCCACCCACGCTCTCTGGAGCGTACAGAGAGCAGAAGCCCAGTTCACCCGCTTTACGGATTACATCCACAGGGAAAAATGCCTCGGCATCCCACCGGGCGGCGTGAGGCTCTAACTCGTTTTGGGCAAAGGCCCGCGCCATATCGGCAAAGGCAACCTGGTCTTCACTTAACTCAAAGTTCATGGCGAATCTCCGCAAAACGTATAGCCACGCAGGTACAAAATACCTTGGCCGGACCATACATTAGCTGTTGTCATTATTATCAATGTTGACGTTTACGTTAACTTATATTTTTCCCCTACCCAGCGCAACCGCTTACCCCCCACGACCTTTGGTGTACACACGCCATCAGACGAAAAAAGGGCGCCACTGGGCGCCCACACGGACAAGCACTGTCGTCAAAACCGCCCCAATCCATCTATTTAAAGTTTTTCCGATACATTTTGGTGAACTCGCCCACGATCCCACTGCGGAAGCTAAGCACACACACAACAAAGATAATGCCCAGAATCACATTGACCCAGTTGCCCAGGGGCGATTGCGCAAGGATATGTTGCAGGCTGACCACTATCCCCGCCCCCATTACCGGGCCTAATAGAGTGCCGACGCCTCCCAACAGCGTCATCAGGATGACTTCCCCAGACATATGCCAATGGGCATCGGTCAGCGAGGCCAACTGAAACACCACTGTTTTGGTGGAACCCGCCAGGCCTGCCAGGGCAGCGGAAAGTACGAAAGCCAGCAACTTGTAGGCATCCACGTTATAGCCAAGCGAAATGGCGCGCGGCTCATTCTCACGAATCGCTTTTAGCACCTGCCCAAAAGGCGAATGTACAGTGCGCTGAATCAGCGCAAAGCCAAACAGGAAGATCGCAAACACGAAGTAGTACATCGCCAGGTTGCTGCGCAGACTAATCATGCCAAACAGCGCACCGCGTGGTACGCCATGCAGGCCATCTTCACCACCGGTAAACGGCGCCTGAATAAACAGGAAGTAAACCAACTGAGCCAACGCCAGCGTTACCATGGCAAAGTAGATGCCTTGGCGGCGAATGGCCAGCACACCAAACAACGCTCCCAGCAAGGTGGCCATCAGTGTTCCGCCAATAATGCCCAACTCGGGAGTGAGGCCTGGGTAACTGGCCAGTAAATAACCCGTTATATAGCCCCCGGTTGCCAAAAAAGCGGCATGTCCAAACGACAGCAGCCCCGCATACCCCAGCAGGAGATTAAACGCACAGGCAAACAGCGCAAAACAGAGTACCTTCATTAAAAACACAGGGTAGGCAACAAACGGAGCGACCAGACCGATAGCCACAAGCGCGATATAGAACAGCGTACGCCTAAGTTTGGCTCGCCGCTGCCGTTCGGTAACGGCGTTGGGTATTAACACTGCATGAGATTCTGCCATGGTTTATGCCTCCTTACCGAACAGCCCAGAGGGGCGTAACATGAGCACAAGGATCATGACGAGAAAAATCACGGTATTGGAGGCTTCGGGGTAATACACCTTGGTGAGCCCCTCTATTACTCCCATCGACAAGCCAGTGACAATCGCCCCGAGAATCGACCCCATACCACCGATCACCACGACAGCAAACACGACGATCAGCAGGCTTGACCCCATCGTAGGGGAAACCGGGTATAACGGCGCCGCCAATACCCCGGCAAACGCAGCCAGGCCAACACCAAACCCATAGGTCAGGGTGATTAATAGTGGAACGTTTACCCCGAAGGCCTGCATAAGTTGAGAGTTTTCCGTTCCCGCCCGAAGATAGGCCCCCAGCCGGGTGCGCTCAATCATAAACCAGGTGAACAGACACATGGATAAGGCGGCGACCAGTACCCAGGCGCGATAGGTAGGCAGGAACATAAAGCCCAGATTCAAGCCTCCCTGGAGAACTTCCGGCGTGGCATAACGTGCACCGGAAACACCGAAGAAGTTGACCAGCGTCCCTTCAAAAATCAGCGCTAACCCGAAAGTTAACAGCAGCCCATAAAGATGGTCCAGGTGAGCAATGCGGCGCAGTAAAAAGCGCTCCATCAACATCCCGAGCCCACCCACTACTAACGGCACCAGAACCAGCGCCAGCCAATAGTTAATGCCCAGGTAGCGAAAGCCTAGCAGCGCAGCAAAGGCTCCCAGCATATATTGCGCCCCATGGGCAAAGTTGACGATCTTGAGTAGGCCGAAGATGACCGCCAGGCCCAAACTAAGCAGTGCATAAAAGGCTCCGTTCACAAGCCCCAGCGTTAACTGGCCCATGAACACAGCCAGTGGCACGCCGAATATCATTGTCATAACGCTAATCTCCTCGCCCGCCAACCGGTTCTACACAGTATCTTTGGCTTCTATTCGGCTTTGGGTTTGCATGAAAAGTCAGCGAGCACAGGTCAGGGGCAAAAATCGGCAAAAAGACGGAGTTTACTGGATTGTAAATGAGTACTTTAAGCCGATTTTTGACAACACATGACCGAGCGCCACTAGTTTTCAGACATAGCCTAGTTCTGTACCAGCTTGCACTGGCTCTCAGACAGTGGGCGATACGCCTCTTCGGCGGGAATAGTGCTGAGGATTTCGTACAGATCCCATTCACCGGTAGACGCTTCCGGTTTTTTTACCTGGGCGAGGTACATATCATGGACCATACGACCATCTTCCCGAATGCGACCATTACGGGCAAAGAAGTCATTGATCGGCTCTTCAGCCATTTTGGCGCGTACGGTTTCCGGGTCATCGGTGCCTGCTGCTTCCACCGCTTTTAAGTAGTGCATGGTGCTGGAGTAGATACCTGCCTGCACCATAGTGGGCATACGACCCACTTGTTCATAATAGCGCTCTGCCCATTCACGGGACTCATCATCCATATCCCAATACCAACCAGTGGTGAGCAGCAGGTTTTGGGTCGCGTCCAACCCCAAGGCGTGAATGTCATTAAGGAAAACCAACAGGCCCGCCAGCTGCTGTCCGCTCTGGGTAAGGCCAAACTGGCTGGCCGTCGTGATGGCATTCACCGTATCCGAACCTGCGTTGGCGAGGCCCACAATTTGTGCCCCTGAGCCTTGTGCCTGCAGAATATAAGAGGAGAAGTCACTGGTGGGGAATGGGTGGCGAACGTTACCAACGATTTCGCCACCATTCTCTTCGACCACCTTGATAACGTCCGCTTCCAGGGCATGACCAAAGGCATAGTCTGCGGTCAACAGAAACCAGCTATCGCCGCCCTGCTCCACCACTGCTCTTGCCGTACCATTGGCCAGCGGATAAGTGTCGTACACCCAGTGGACGTGGTTGGGTGTACAGTGCTCATTGGTCACACTGGACGCCGCTGAGCCTGATACGATCCCCAGGCCATTGTTTTCCTCCAGCACCCGGGTAACTGCAATGGTCACCGAAGAAGCAACCAGGCCCGCCACCATGTCAACGTTACGCTGGTCGATCCATTCCCGGACGGTATTGGCCCCCACATCGGCACTGTTACGATCATCGGCGCTGAAAACCACAATCGGCGCGCCATTCACACTGCCACCAAAGTCAGCCACAGCCATTTCCAGCGCGGTTTGACCACCAGGCCCTGCCAGATCACGGTAGGTACCCGACATATCGGCCAGATACCCAATACGCACTTCACCATCACTAATGTCCGCGTTAGCGGTCGAAACCGCCATGGCAGCGGCAATGGCGATGCTGGCAGTCAGCGTTTTTTTCGCAAATGTCATGTTCGTCTCCTGACCTTTTAGGCCTTTGTTGTTGTGTTACGACGTAGCGTGTTGATTGTGTTGAGCGGTTGTCATTATTGTGTTGTCAGCAGTGCTATCAGCAAAACATGTGCACGGTCAGTGCGGTCGCGCATTGGTACCGTAGTTCGTTATCAGTGCCTTATACTCCCAACATGGTATTGAGGTGCTCCCGACGGGATGGCAATTGAGCGGCGGTGATCTCTTCCACAATCCGGCCGTGATCCATGACGAAGTGGCGGTCCGCCAGCGGCGCGGCAAAACGGAAGTTCTGCTCCACCAGCACGATCGTCATGCCGCGCTCTTTTAACTGCACCAAGACCTCACCCAGTTTCTGGACGATAACGGGAGCCAGGCCTTCAGTAATTTCATCAAGCAGTAACAGCCTGGCACCGGTACGCAATATGCGCGCCATGGCCAACATTTGCTGCTCACCACCTGACAAGCGTGTGCCCTGGCTTTTGCGCCGCTCATAGAGATTGGGGAACATGGCATAGATTTCATCCAGGCTCATGCCTCCAGAGCGCACAGTGGGCGGGAGCAGTAGATTTTCATGCACATCCAGACTGGCAAAAATGCCACGCTCTTCCGGGCAATAACCGATCCCCAGCCGGGGAATATGGTGAGGCTTCATGCACAGAGTTTCATTACCGTTGATCACGATTGACCCTGTGCGCCGCCCCACCATATTCATAATGGACTTTAGGGTGGTGCTGCGCCCGGCGCCGTTGCGGCCCAACAGGGTAACCAGCTCACCACGCTTAACGTTAAAATTCACACCGTGCAAAATGTGCGACTCACCATAAAAGGCGTGTAAATCCTGTACCCGCAACATTTCCAGGTTTTGAGTATCGGTAGACTCATCCATCTCATGGGGCTCAGCAATATTCATACGACAGCCTCCTCTTCGGCGGCTTCACTACCCATATACGCTTCTCTCACCAGTGGATTGCGGGAAACACTCTGGTAGTCCCCCTCAGCCAATACCGCACCGCGCGCCAACACGGTAATCCGGTCACACAGGCGGCTGACGACACTCAGATTGTGTTCGACCATCAGCACCGTGCGCCCTTGTGATACACGCTTGATAAGCGCCACAATCCGATCCACGTCTTCCGCCCCCATACCCTGGGTAGGCTCATCCAGCAGCATCATGTTGGGATCAAGCGCCAGAGTGGTAGCGACCTCCAGAGCGCGCTTACGGCCGTAGGGCATTTCTACCGTGAGGGTATTGGCGTACTCCTTCAAACCGACCTCCGCCAACAGTTCCAGGGCGCGCTCGTTTAAAGGATCCAGCGACTTTTCCGATTTCCAAAAATGAAACGATGTGCCCAGCTTACGTTGTAGTGCCACGCGAACATTCTCGAGCGCGGTCATATGGGCGAATACGGCAGAAATCTGAAATGAGCGCACCAAACCAAGCCGGGCGATCTCATTGGATTTCATTGTGGTGATGGGCTTGCCGCGATACAAAATTTCACCGCGGGTAGGCGGTGAAAACTTGGTTAAAAGATTAAATACTGTCGTTTTACCGGCACCATTAGGGCCGATAAGGGCATGGATGTGTCCTTCCTGCACCTGAAGATTCACGTTATCCACGGCGGTAAAGCCGCGAAACTCCTTGGTCAGCCCCCGAGTTTCGAGCACTGGCCCACTTAGGACATCGTCTGCACGCATGAAGTGGTAAACCTCTTGTTGTTTTTGTGCTGACGTTGAACCAGCCTCTTTTATTATGGAGCGAAAAAGTGATTAGCCGGCAACGCACCCTTACCTGAACGTAAGGTGTAAGTGCAAACTAGCAATCACTTATAGGGTATTACAACTACAACTTTGGTCTACGCTTATACTAGCCAATCCACTGAATCCAATTAAAAACCAAAAATATCAATAAATTAAGAATTTTCAATGCTTATCTATAGCAAGCAATATCATCTTTACGTTAACGTAAACTTGTTTTAGCCTCAGGGTCAGTGTTCCATAGGGACATTACCCTATTGACGAGAAAACAGATCATGAGCAAAACCTACTCGATCAGTGAACTGGCCAGCGAATTTGACGTCACCACCCGCAGCATCCGCTTTTATGAAGATCAGGAGCTGCTTCACCCTACTCGTCGTGGTCAAACACGCATTTACAGCAGTAAAGATCGCGTACGGCTAAAGCTGACCCTGCGTGGCAAACGGCTGGGGTTTTCCCTGGCAGAAATCCGTGAACTGTTTGAGCTATGGGATGAAACCCGTAGTGGTAGCGAGAAACAGCTGCATTTGATGCTGAGCAAGATCAACGAGCGAAAAGCCGCTCTCGAACAACAAATGAAAGATATCACCATGGTGCAGCTGGAACTTGAGAGCGCTGAGATTCGCTGCCGCCAGGCCCTTGAAGAACTCAATGAAAAACCTCCATTAACAACGACAAGGTGATTGAGCATGTTTTCCCACTATTCAGAACTCAATTTCGGGCTCGACGACGAGTTGAACATGCTGCGCGAGCAGGTCAATGCCTTTGCCGCAAGCGAAATTGCACCACGCGCAGCCGAGATCGACCATAACAATGAGTTCCCCAACGACTTATGGAAAAAGTTTGGTGATATGGGGCTACTGGGGATTACAGTGCCCGAAGAGAATGGTGGCAGCGGTATGGGCTATCTTGCCCACTGTATTGCCATGGAAGAGATCTCGCGCGCCAGCGCCTCGGTCGCCCTCTCCTATGGCGCACACTCCAACCTGTGTGTGAATCAGCTCAAAATAAATGCCTCTGCCGAGCAGAAAGCCAAGTACCTGCCCAAGCTGCTTAGCGGTGAGCATATTGGCGCCCTGGCCATGTCAGAGCCAGGCGCCGGCTCTGATGTGGTCTCCATGCAACTGCGCGCCAGGCATGCAGGCGACCGCTACATTCTGAACGGTAATAAGATGTGGATCACTAACGGCCCCGATGCCAATGTGCTGGTGGTTTACGCCAAAACCGACCCCGAAGCGGGTTCCAAAGGGATCACTGCCTTCATTATTGAAAAGGGCATGCCCGGCTTCACCACTGCCCAAAAGCTCGACAAGCTGGGTATGCGCGGCTCCAACACCTGCGAGCTGGTTTTCCAGGACTGCGAAGTGCCCGCTGAAAACATACTGGGTGACGTTGGCAAGGGCGTGCGCGTGCTGATGAGCGGCCTTGACTACGAACGTACGGTGCTGGCCGCAGGCCCTATTGGCATCATGCAAGCCGCTGTGGACGTGGTAGTTCCTTACATCCACGAGCGTAAACAGTTCAACCAGTCCATTGGTGAATTCCAACTGGTACAGGGCAAGGTGGCGGATATGTACACCACTCTGAATGCCTGCCGCGCTTACCTGTATGCGGTGGCAGGCGCCTGCGACCGAGGCCAGACGTCTCGTAAAGATGCCGCTGGCGTGATTCTTTACTGTGCCGAAAAAGCGACTCAGGTAGCACTGGATGCCATTCAGTTGTTGGGTGGCAACGGCTATATCAATGAGTACCCCACAGGACGCCTGCTGCGGGATGCCAAACTTTACGAAATTGGCGCAGGAACCAGCGAAATTCGCCGCATGTTAATTGGCCGCGAACTCTTCAACGAAAGTAAGTAAGGGCCGCGCCATGAGCACTATCTTTACTCAGATTAACCCGCGTAGCGATGCCTTCCAGGCCAACGAAACATCACTGCTGGCAGAGGTGAGCAAGCTGCGTGAACTCACCGCCACGATTGCCCAAGGCGGCGGCCCCAAAGCCCGAGAGCGCCATGAGAGCCGGGGCAAACTGTTTGTTCGTGACCGCATTGATCACCTGATTGATGAAGGCTCGCCTTTTTTAGAGTTTTCTTCTCTGGCGGCTCACCAGGTTTACGACACTGAGGTACCGGCGGCGGGTGTGGTAACCGGCATTGGTCGCGTTTCAGGCGTTGAATGCGTCATTGTGGCCAACGATGCCACCGTTAAAGGCGGCACTTATTTTCCGCTGACGGTAAAAAAACACCTTCGCGCCCAAGAGATTGCCCGTAAGCACCGCCTGCCGTGCATTTATCTGGTGGACTCTGGCGGCGCCTTTTTACCCCGCCAGGATGAGGTGTTCCCAGACCGTGACCACTTCGGCCGCATCTTCTACAACCAGGCCACCATGTCAGCGGAAGGCATTCCACAAATTGCCGTGGTGATGGGTTCCTGCACCGCGGGTGGCGCTTATGTGCCCGCTATGGCAGATGAATCCATTATCGTAAAACAGCAGGGCACGATTTTCCTGGGCGGACCTCCGCTGGTGAAAGCCGCTACTGGCGAAAGCATTAGTGCCGAGGACCTGGGAGGCGCGGATGTACACGCAAAAATAAGCGGTGTTGCTGACCATTACGCAGAAAACGATGCCCACGCCCTACAACTAGCACGTGCCTGTGTCTCCCGACTGAACTGGCAAAAGCGTGGCAAGCTCGCTATGCAGGCGCCAAAACCGCCCAAACTCGACCCCGCCGAACTCTACGGTATTGTGGGTACCGACCTGAAGAAGCCCTACGATGTCCGCGAAGTCATTGGCCGTATTGTCGATGGTTCTGAATTTGACGAGTTCAAACGCTACTACGGCGACACGCTGGTGACCGGCTTTGCCCATATTCACGGCTATCCAGTGGGCATCGTAGCCAATAATGGCGTGCTGTTTTCAGAGAGTGCGGTGAAAGGTGCCCACTTTATTGAACTATGTGCCCAGCGCAAGATCCCGCTGATATTCCTGCAGAACATTACCGGCTTTATGGTCGGCTCCAGGTACGAGCATGAAGGCATTGCCAAACACGGTGCCAAACTGGTGACCGCGGTTGCCTGCGCCAAGGTGCCCAAGTACACCGTACTGATTGGTGGCAGCTTCGGAGCAGGTAACTACGGCATGTGTGGCCGCGCCTATGATCCCAACTTACTGTTTATGTGGCCCAACGCACGCATCTCGGTGATGGGTGGCGAACAGGCTGCAGGTGTACTTTCCCAGGTGAAACGCGAGCAGTATGCCCGCGAGGGGCGCGAATGGTCCACCAAGGATGAGGAAGCGTTTAAACAGCCCACCCGGGAGCAGTATGAGCACCAGGGGCACCCTTACTACGCCAGCGCCCGATTGTGGGATGACGGCGTCATCGACCCGCTGCAAACCCGCGATATTTTGGGACTTTCCCTGGCGGCTGCGATGAATGCCGACATAGAAGAGACACGCTTCGGCGTGTTCCGGATGTAAGTTGTAAAGCGTCTGCGCTCGACATCTTTACAGGAGCTTAATGAATGACAAGTACAACAGCATTTTCAAACCTTCGAATCGACGAGCGCGGCGTCGCCTGGTTACTGCTTAACCGCCCAGAGGTACATAACGCCTTTGACGATAGCCTGATCGCAGAGCTAAACGCCCACCTCAGCTATTTGCATGACGGTGCAACAGCAGGAGAAGTGCGTGCCGTGGTACTGGGTTCAAAGGGCAAGAGTTTTTCTGCCGGTGCCGACCTGAACTGGATGAAGCGCATGGTCGATTACGACCTGGAGGGTAATCTCGCCGACTCCCGCAAACTATCGGCCCTGATGCATGGGTTGGATACGCTGCCCTGCCCCACTGTGTGCCGGGTTCAGGGCGCAGCTTATGGAGGCGCAGTGGGTCTGGCTGCCTGCTGTGATGTGGTGATTGCATCCGAACAGGCAACATTCTGCCTGTCGGAAGTAAAAATCGGCTTGTCGCCCGCTGTCATCAGCCCCTATGTGCAGCGTGCCCTGGGGGAGCGTCAAACGCGCCGTTATGCACTCACTGCTGAAATCATGGATGCCCAAACGGCTCTCAAGCTCGGCCTGGCCCACAAGATTGTGGCACACGAGACGCTGGACAGTGCCGTTGAAGCCATGGTGACCACTCTTCTGACGGGTTCACCCCAGGCTCAGCGGGCAACTAAAGCCCTGCTGGCAAGTGTGGCCCAGGCACCGGATAGCGACGCTACCCGTGAGCACACCTGTCAGGTGATTTCCAAGCTGCGGGTAAGCCAGGAGGGCCAAGAGGGGCTGTCCAGCTTTTTTGATAAACGCCGCCCGGCTTGGGCTCAACAAGAAAACAGTGCTGCGGAGCCCCGTTCATGACCTCTGAATTACATACATTCGACACCCTGCTGGTCGCCAACCGCGGTGAAATTGCCTGTCGCGTCATGCGAACCGCCCGCCGTATGGGCCTAAAGACCGTAGCGGTCTACTCCGATGCGGATGCCACCGCACGCCATGTGCGCGAAGCTGATGAGGCCGTACGTATTGGGCCTGCCACTACCCGTGAAAGCTATCTTAATGTCGAAGCCGTGATTAAGGCTGCCCGGCGTACCGGTACCGGCGCCATACACCCCGGCTACGGCTTTCTGTCAGAAAACGGCAATTTCGTTAAAGCCCTTGAGCAGGCAGGTATTACCTTTGTGGGCCCTCCTGCCTCGGCCATTGCCGCCATGGGGGATAAGTCCGCCGCCAAAGCCCGCATGGCGAACGCGGGTGTACCACTGGTACCGGGCTACCATGGTAACGACCAGAGTGATGAACTGTTACGCACCGAGGCCGATAGCATCGGCTATCCGGTAATGCTGAAAGCCAGTGCCGGTGGTGGCGGTAAAGGTATGCGGGTGGTGGAAAGTGGCAGCGCCTTCCAGGCAGCACTGGAGGGTTGCCGCCGGGAGTCTCTGGCAGCCTTTAGCGATAACCGCATGCTGATCGAAAAGTACCTGGTACAGCCCCGCCATGTGGAAGTACAGGTGTTTTGTGACTACCACGGCAACGGCGTGTACCTCTTCGAACGGGACTGCAGTGTTCAGCGCCGTCATCAAAAAGTGATCGAAGAAGCCCCTGCCCCCGGCATGACACCAGCGCTCCGCACCGCCATGGGCGAGGCTGCTGTACGTGCCGCGAAAGAGATCGGCTATGTGGGCGCAGGCACCGTTGAGTTTCTATTGGATGCCGACGGTTCGTTCTACTTTATGGAGATGAATACCCGCCTACAGGTAGAACATCCGGTCACCGAAATGATTACCGGGCAGGACCTGGTGGAGTGGCAACTGCGAGTGGCCATGGGCGAACCACTACCCTGTACCCAGGATGAGTTGACGATTTCCGGCCATAGTTTTGAAGCGCGAATCTACGCGGAAGACCCGGACCAGGATTTCCTGCCCGCCACCGGCCTGCTGACCCGCTTTGCCCTGGATTTAGAGGGCGCAGGCCTTAATAGTGACCACGTACGTTTGGATAGCGGTGTCGATAGCGGCGATACGGTTTCCATGCACTACGACCCCATGTTGGCAAAGCTGATTGTTCACGGCTCTGATCGGCAGGCAGCCCTCGCCACGCTTAATCGTGCCTTGGCCGCGCTCGATGTACAGGGAGTGGTGACTAATCGTGCATTTCTTCAGAAACTGGCTAACCACCCTGCCTTTAAAAACGTTGAGCTGGATACGCGCTTTATTGAGCGCAATGAAGCCACTCTATTTGCCCCACGCACCTACCGTCTGGAAGCTTACGCCAGTGCCGCCTTGATTGGCCTGCACCAGTTGGCCCAGGAGTGCGAAAGCGACTCCCCTTGGGACCGGCATGACGGCTTTCGTGTCAACGCGCCCCATACTATCCGTATTGCCCTATGCGACCCGGATAGCGCTCAAGCGGCCGCCAATGATGAAGCGGTGGTCACCGTAGAAGGCAAGCGCAACAGCGGCGACGCTCATTGGAACCTGACCATTGGCAGCGAAACCTTCACAGCCAGCCTGCAGCCACTGACTGGCGACGCCGTGGCGGTCACTCTGGATGGCCACCGCCGACGCCTACAGGCTCGGCGCGATGGCCACGTGGTGGTGATGACCGAACCCAGTGGCGAAACACGCCTGTTCTGGCGGCGCATAGATGCTATCGACCACGGCCACCATGAAGCGGAGTCTACATTAACCGCCCCAATGCACGGCACCGTGGTAACACTACTGGTGGAACCTGGGGTAACGGTTGAGAAAGGCATGCCCCTCATGGTGATGGAAGCAATGAAAATGGAGCACACAATGACTGCCCCAGTGGATGGCAGCGTTGACACCTTTCACTTCCAGGCGGGCGATACCGTCAACCAGGGCGATGTCCTGCTCGACTTTTCTCCCAGCGAATAGAATAGGAGGCTTCTGATGGCACTGCCAAGCGCTATTAAGCTGTTTGAAATGGCTCCCCGCGACGGCTTACAAAACGAACCGGGCACCCTGGTACCCACCGCCATCAAAATCGAACTGATTGATCGGCTGGCCAGCGCGGGCCTCACCCATATAGAGGCCGCCAGCTTCGTGTCCCCGAAATGGGTACCACAAATGGGCGATGCAGCCGAGGTAATGCGCGGTATAAAACGACGGCCTGACGTCGTTTACTCCGCTCTGACCCCAAACCTTAAAGGGTTGGAGGGCGCTCTAGCGGCAGGTGTTGAGGAAGTAGCGGTATTTGGCGCAGCCTCGGAAGCATTCTCCCAGCAGAACATCAACTGCTCGATAGCCGAATCGCTGGCACGCTTTGAACCCGTACTGGCACGCGCCAAGGAGGCAGGCGTACAGGTACGCGGCTATGTTTCCTGTGTACTGGGCTGCCCTTACGAAGGCGATATTGCGCCGAAAAAAGTGGCTGAAGTGGCAAAAGCCCTGTTTGACATGGGCTGCTATGAAATTTCTCTGGGCGATACCATTGGGGTGGGTACACCGCTCGCCGCCAAGCGCATGATTGAAGCAACCCGCCAGCAGGTACCCATTGAGAAGCTGGCCGCCCATTTCCATGACACCTATGGCATGGCACTTGCCAACCTTTACGCCGTGATGGAAGAAGGCGTGCATGTCATTGATGCAGCCACGGCAGGCCTGGGCGGCTGCCCTTATGCCAAGGGCGCATCCGGCAATGTAGCCACTGAAGATGTGCTTTACCTGTTAGAAGGGCTGGGCATTGACACTGGCGTGGATCTCCAGGCCGTCATCGACACCGGCTATTGGATAACCCGGCAACTTGGCCGCAAACCCAGTTCAAAAGTCGCATTAGCCAGGAATGGCGGCGGTAACCAACAATAAAACATCGTTGCCTGCTTTTCCGCTCAGACAAGAAAAAATATCGGAGACATACCATGGCATCACCTGCTATCACCTTGCCAAGCTATACCAGCAGCACTGCAGATAAACCACTATTGGGAATGACCATTGGCGATAAGTTTGATCAAATCGTAACCCAGTATCCAGATAATGACGCGTTGATTGCACTGCACCAGAATATCCACTGGAGCTACCGACAGCTCCAGGAAGAGGTTAATCGCTGCGCCCGCGCCCTGCTGGCGATTGGTGTCACCAAAGGCGACCGTGTTGGCATTTGGGCACCCAACTGTAGTGAATGGACACTGACCCAGTTTGCCACCGCAAAAATTGGCGCCATCCTGGTCAATATCAACCCCTCCTACCGTACCCACGAACTGGAATATGCCCTTAACCAGTCTGGCGCACGCTTTCTTATCACCGCCAATCAGTTCAAAAGCTCTGACTACACCGCCATGCTTTTTGAGCTGGCCCCAGAGCTGAAGGCCAGCACAGAAGGTCAACTGAAGGCACCAAAACTGCCCGAACTAGAGTGCGTGATTAACCTAAGCCACGAGAAATACCCGGGAATGTGGCGCTGGGCTGATTTTCTTAATGAAGGCCACAAGGTCAGCCAAACCGATGTCAACGACCTGCAAGCCACCCTACAGTTTGATGACCCAATCAACATTCAATACACCTCGGGCACCACTGGCTTTCCTAAGGGCGCCACACTGTCCCACCACAATATTCTGAATAACGGCTTTTTCGTTGCCGAAAGCATGGGCTTTACCAGCGAAGACCGCCTGGTGATTCCGGTACCCCTCTACCACTGCTTTGGGATGGTTATGGGCAACCTGGGCTGCGTTACCCATGGTGCAACAATGATTTATCCCGATGAAGGCTTCGACCCTGGCAAAGTGCTGCGGGCAGTACACGAACAAAAGGCCACAGCGCTGTATGGCGTACCGACCATGTTTATTGCCGAACTGGAGCACCCCGATTTCGCCAGCACCGATTTTTCATCGCTGCGTACCGGCATTATGGCGGGCTCCATTTGCCCTGCAGAAATTATGAAGCAGGTCATTAATAAGATGAACATGAAGGGCGTGCAGATTGCGTATGGCATGACCGAAACCAGCCCTGTTTCAACCCAAACCGGCGCCAATGACACCATCGAAAAACGCGTCTCCACCGTGGGCCGAACCCAGCCGCACCTGGAAAGCAAAATCGTCGACCCTGGTAACGGCGGCATTCTTCCCCGAGGTGAAATCGGCGAGCTGTGTACCCGTGGCTACAGCGTTATGCTCAAGTACTGGAATAACGCAAAAGCCACCGCTGAGACCATTGATGAAGCTGGCTGGATGCATACCGGCGACCTGGCCATCATGGATGAAGAGGGCTACATACAAATTGTTGGCCGTATCAAGGATATGGTCATTCGCGGCGGCGAGAACGTTTATCCCAAAGAGATAGAGGAGTTTCTTTACACCCACCCGGCCATCTCCGATGTACAGGTTACCGGTGTACCGGATAAACGGTATGGAGAAGAGCTCATTGCCTGGGTGAAACTGAACAGCACCGCGGGAGAGGTGACCGGCGAGGAGTTGCGGGAGTATTGCAAAGGCAAAATCACCCACTTCAAAATCCCGCGCTACTTTAAGTTCGTGGATGAGTTTCCGATGACCGTGACCGGCAAAATCCAGAAATTCAAGATGCGCGAGATTTCGATAAAAGAGCTGGGCCTGGATCAGGAGTCGTAAGTGGCCATGCCGACCTCTCATCTTTTGGCAGAACACTATCAGCGCTCCCTGCGCGCTGATGAGGTACTTGCCCGGATATACAGCCACTACCCCGATGGCCCAAAGCTCCACCAGCTCGCGCCTCTGGATCAATTGCATATCGGCGGCATTAGTGCCTCTGCACGGCTGCTTAATCTGCTTGATGTTGCTGAGCATTCCCTGGTGTTGGATATTGGCTCAGGGCTGGGCGGGCTAATGCGCCAGGGGTCTGCACTAGGGTTTCACATGGTGGGGCTGGATATCACCCACCGCTTTAACATCTTAAATAAAGCGCTAAGTGAGATAGCCGTACATCAAAACGGCGCGGCGCAGCGCTGGGTAACCGGTAATGCCGGTGCACTACCTTTTGCCGCCAATTCGTTTGACGCTGTACTGTTTCAGCACAGTCTAATGAATATGCCAGACCCTGCTCAAGTCATCGCAGAGTGCCACCGGGTACTGCGCCCAGGTGGCAAGCTGGTAATGCACGAAGTCATCAGCGGTGGCCAAAGTGCCAATCTACGCTTTCCGGTTCCCTGGGCGGACACTCCAGAGCATTCGCATCTTTTAGATATCGCCATGCTACTTCAATTACTTAAAGAGGGTGGATTGCAGCTGCTGCACTGTGAAGACTGGACCAGTACCGCACTGGAGTGGCGTCAGCGCCAAGGGCAAAAAGAACAGGCCACCGCTAAAGCCGTGCTCTCCCCTCAATGGGTATTTGGCGAACGCTTCGTGGAAATGAGCAACAACCTGCTGGAAAATTTATCAAATGATGCAATTAATGTGGTAGAAATCAGCGCCTGTTGCTAGTCTGATTAGGATATCTCCCATGGCAAAGGACATGAGGAATGCCTATAAGCCGCTTGGCAAGCACGCTTCTATGCAGTGTTGTCGGCTCAGCCATCCCTGTACTGAGCGTTTTTGCCGACGACAGTACGCTTGCTATCGCCTACGCCACGCCCAGTAGTGAACTCATTCAGTTGGAGAATGGCGTGATTCTGGAAGGCAGCGATTTGAGCAGCCTGGATACCTACACCACTGGCTTCCGTTTAACAGCAGGATTTAGCCCCTTGCGGTTGCCACATCTGGATATCGGCGCTGAACTTGCCTACCGTGAAAGTGAAGAAGTACCTATCTCATCAAGCGTTACCCCTTTGATTATGGATACTCTTAGCGTGGGTGGCGCCATAGTGGCGGGTGTTCGTGTGGGGGCTTTTAGCGTGTATGCGAAATCCGGTCTTACTGAATGGCGCGGTGAAACGGATCAGCCCTATGCAAACGATGGCGGTACTGCCTGGCTACAGGGCCTGGGCGCCACCATGACTATCAACCATCTGGTAAGCCGTCTTGAATACGAGCGCATTGATGCTCCCACTCTCAGTCACCTCAATATGCTAAGCGCCTCTCTGCACTTACCTTTCTAAAGCGCGTGCACCAGGAACTTCTATTCCGCTGCCCAACGATTCGCTATCAGGCAGCTCACTACCTGTTCCACTATCAATTACCCATTGACGTTTCCCTTCATCGTGTTAATGTACTAGTACGCTAGTACATCAATAATCCGGTGGCACCATGCCCTCAAACGACGACTATCAGGCAGAGCTAGTCCGCCATTTACTCGCTATCGACTCAGCGGACGCAATGGATGCAGCATTAGCCAGCCTGCTAACCCCCGCTGAGTATCAAGAGATCAGTAAACGTTTGCAGATTTTTAAGCTGCTGCGCGAGGGTGTGCCCCACCGCAAAATTGCTGAAACCCTGGGCGTTGGTATTGCTACGGTTTCCCGCGGTTCACGCGCGTTAATGACGCTTCCTTCTTCACGGAATGATCACCTATGACAACTGCTGATACACACGCCTCAGCGCCTGGCCCACAGCCTTTTACCCTGCCGCGCAAACCACACTATGTAACACTGGCAGCGGACTGCGATTTTTTTGCCCTGTTTCAAAAAATTGAGCGGCAGTTTGATACCTGTTACATGCTGGAGTCGCTGGGTGAGGACAGCCATATAGCACGCCACTCGATCATCGGCTTTGACCCCGAATACACGCTGTATGCCAACGGCGACACGCTGACGATTGAAGACCGCAACGGCAGTGCCCAGCACTATCAGAGCGACAACCCCTATGAGCTGCTGCGCAGCCTGATACCACAAAACATTATTTCCCGTAAGTATGCCGGTGGGCTGAGCGGTTACCTTGGCTACGATGCCATGCACTATTTCGAGCCATCGCTTACCTTGAAAGCCAGCGACGACTTCGACACGTTCCGTTTCGGGTTATACAAGGATGGGCTGATCCTCGACAAAATGACAGGGGAAGTGACGTACTTCTATTACGACAATAGCCGTTACGAGTTTCTACAAAAGCTGATTGATGCTGACGATGAACCTGCAAGACCACTGCACATTACGGCCCTGGGCGACACCATGTCCAGGGAGGAGCATGCGGCGGCAGTGGCTAAAGTGAAGCAGGATATTATCGACGGCAAGGTATTCCAGTGCGAAGTCGGATTCAAAAAGCGCTTTCGTATCCAGGGCGATACCCTGGCGCTGTATGATCAGTTGCGGACGATTAACCCATCGCCTCAAATGTACTATGTCAAATTTGGCGAGCAAAAGCTGATCGGCGCCAGCCCAGAACTACTATTCCGCTTACGCCAGGGGGAGATGGAGACCTTCCCTTTGGCAGGCACCACCACCCGGGGCCAAACACCTCATGAAGATACCCAGTTGGCCCGCGCCCTATTAAACGACCCGAAAGAGATCGCCGAACACAATATGATTGTGGATCTACACCGCAATGATATTGGCCGTGTGGCGCAGTTCGGTACCGTGAAGGTGCGTAGCCTGATGGACATTAAGCGCTTTAGCCACGTCCAGCATATTTCCAGTGAGATCGTCGGCATTATTGCCGAAGGGGAAGATATGTTTACGGCACTGGCCAGCAACTTCCCTGCGGGCACGCTAACCGGCGCCCCAAAAATCGAAGCAATGAAAATCATCGACGACCTGGAAACCGATGGTCGCGGTCCCTATGGTGGCGCGGTTGGCCAGTTCTCCTTTAACGGCGACTGCACCTTTGCGATTCCCATCCGTACGGTGTTTGTGAATGGTGAGCGGGCCTACGTACAAACCTGCGGTGGTAACGTGTTTGATAGTAATGCTGAGGATGAGTACGAAGAGATCCGCCGCAAGTTTGCTGGCACCCGCAAAGCCCTTGCCCCCTTTATGGATACGGAGAGCCACGCATGAAGGTGCTGATCATCGATAATTACGACTCCTTCACCTATAACCTGTACCAGTTTATTGGTGAGATTTTGACCACGGAAAAAAACCGCGGTGAATTGCCCCATTTTGAGATTATTGTGAAACGCAATAATCAGATTGATTTCAAAGCGATTGAAGCCATCGCCCCGGATCGCATCATCATCTCCCCCG
This sequence comes from Vreelandella olivaria, assembly GCF_023507745.1. GTDB lineage: Bacteria > Pseudomonadota > Gammaproteobacteria > Pseudomonadales > Halomonadaceae > Vreelandella > Vreelandella olivaria_A. The sequence goes on from NZ_JALPZO010000014.1 coordinate 88,492, forward strand.
GCCCCGGCTCACCGGATGACCCGCGCTATTTTGGCGTATGCGCTGAAGTAATTGAGAAGCTGGGAAAAACCACGCCGTTGCTGGGAGTTTGCCTGGGCATGCAAGGCATTGTGCACGTATTCGGCGGCAACGTTGTGAAAGCCCCACTACCCATGCATGGCAAAATCAGTCCGGTTAACCACAACAATCACTCGGTATTTAACGGCGTGCCCGACCAGCTTGAAGTGATGCGCTACCACTCGCTGATTGCCGAGGCCGCAACACTACCGGATTGCCTGGAAGTAACCGCCGCCGTGGGCGCCCTGGATGCCGACAGTTTCGCACAACGCGACCGTTGGCCGTCAGTCGGTGAATTTGAGTTGATGGGTGTTAAGCACCGGGACTATCCGATTCACGGTATTCAGTTCCACCCGGAATCATTCGCCACCGAGGGCGGCAAAGAGCTGATTGCTAATTTTCTCTTTGCGCCAGCTCATTAAGAGGTAGGTAGGCATCAAAACTAGCGTTGGTGGTTAAATAATTCCAAGCTGGAATATTAACCACCATACGCAGGCCAGATTCAGCACCACCGATAGCCAAAAACCAACCAGGAAAGCGGTTTTCCGGGTTTTGTGCCGCAGTTGCTGTTGAGCCAGCAGCGCGCCCGGCCATCCCCCTAACACTCCAAGCAGATGTAGCGTCCTCTCCCTTACCCGTCTGCGACGATGAATAGCAGCCTTTTTATCAACGGCGTAGGTAACATAAGCGAGAACGCTCATCACAGCGTAATAAGCGATAACTGGAATCACCATTGAGACTCTCGAAAGATGGGGTTACTTGCGCCGTGTAGAAGCTTTACCACCTGCTGCGGGTTTACTACCACGAGCAACACGCCCTTTACCCGCCGGTTTCGCGCCTGCTTTACCTTTTGCTCCGGGCTTGCCCGTGCCTGAGGCTTTGGCCTTGGGATGTGGTTTACCCGCTCCGCCAGCGTTAGGAGCAGTGCGCACTTTTCCACTGGCAGTTTTTTTGCCTTTGAGAGGCGATTTGGCACCCGTAACTTTTGCACCCGGTGTGGCAGGCTTATGACGCCGCCCCTTGCCTGCTGCTGACTGTTTTGCCTTTCCGGTGCCTGAGCGCTCGCTATAGTTGGGTCTGGCGGATTTGTTTTTCGTCGGCGCAGCTTCCGAACGTTCGGTCAATCCAATAATGGTATCGATCTCTTTGGGGCTCAGGTCCCGCCAGTCCCCCAGGGCTAACCCTTTAAGAGAAACATTCATAATCCGCGTGCGCACAAGTTGTGTCACTTCATAGCCGAAATATTCACACATGCGGCGGATCTGTCGGTTAAGCCCCTGCACCAACGTAATAGTGAACACAAACGTCGACTCTTTGTGCACGTTACACTTTTTGGTGACCTGGCCCAGGATTGGCACCCCCCCCTGCATACCCTCAATAAACTCATCGCTAATCGGCTTATTGACCGTCACCACGTACTCTTTCTCATGATGATTGTTGGCACGCAGGATCTTGTTAACCAAATCGCCGTTATTGGTAAGCAAGATCAGCCCCTGGGAGTCTTTATCCAACCGCCCAATAGGGAAAATACGCACACCATGGTTAACAAAATCAACGATATTGTCTTTTTCGCTGGGTTCAGTGGTACTTACAATACCGACTGGTTTATTGAGCGCAATGAGTACCAGATCCTCCTCTTCCTGGGGCTCAATTTCCTGACCATTTACTTTTACCTGATCTCCTGCCACTACCTGATCACCCGTCGTTGCCCGGCGGCCATTGATCCAGACATTGCCTTGCTCAACAAAACGGTCGGCTTCCCTGCGGGAGCAAAGACCGCTTTCGCTGATGTACTTATTGATGCGGGTAGATTTTCGTAACGACATAAAACGCCATGGGCAAAAGTGAAGTAAAAGGTGGTTCGCCTAAAAAGAGGAGCCAGGTTGCTGCAGGAAAGCAATTTCCTCTTCGCTGGAGTCTCTACCCAGCACTGCATTACGGTGGGGGTAACGGCCAAAACGATCAATAATCGCCTTGTGGCGTATCTCGAAATCCAGGTTGCTTTCCAGCCCCGGCTGATCAAACAACTTCATTGCAATATCATGGATTTTGGCAGACTCGCTATGCATGTAAGGCATATAAAGAAAGCTGCGTTCCACACTGGAAAGGGCATCATCGGCTTTTAACGCCACCGCTTCCTGGGCAAGTGCCAGTGCCAGGGCATCGTTAGCAAACGCGCGGGCATCGTCCCGGTAGATATTGCGAGAGAACTGATCCAGCACGATAATTTCAGCCAACCGGCCATGGGCGGTATGCCGCCATTCATAGCACTCGCAGGCAGCGGCACGAGCCAGCACATTACCGAACCGCTGAGTAATGTGCTGATCCATTGCGGTATCTTTGTTAAACCATTGCTCTGGCGTTAGCTCATTGAACCAGAACGTTATTACGGCCTGGGCACTCGTTGTCACTTGTACTCCTCCTGCGCTGTGATAAAGCCAAACAGCGCCGCTACTTAATACTTATGGTAGCGGCGCTTATCTCCAAACAAGAGGTTTAGCCCGTATTACGCAGCCCTGCCGCAATCCCTGCCATCGTTACCATCAGCGCCCGGGATAAGTCCGGGCTGATGGCACCATCGGCATCGCGGTTACGCTGCAGAAGCTCTGCCTGCAGACCATGCAGTGGGTCGATATAGGGGTTACGCACATCAATGGCCTGACGTATCAACGGCGTATTCTCCAGGAGTTTCTCCTGCTGCAAAATCTCCAGCACCACATGCTCCAACCGTTCAAAACGCTCACGCAGCTTTTTACCCAGCGCTTTGAGTGATGGTTCATCGACCAGCCGGTGCTCGTAATAAGCGGCGATAGCAACATCGGCTTTCGCCAACAGCATCTCAAGCATATCCAGATAGGTGCCAAAGAAAGGCCACTGGGTGCGCATCTCCTGCAACACTTCGCGACCATCTGGTTGCTCCAATCGCCTTGAAAACGCCTCACCGCTACCTAACCAGGCAGGCAACATTAACCGAATTTGTGTCCAGGCAAAAATCCAGGGAATGGCGCGCAGGGTTTCCACTCCCCCATCCTGGCGCCGCTTGGTGGGTCGCGAGCCTAGCGGTAATCTGCCCAGAGCGCCTTCAGGGGTCACCGCGCGGAAATAGGGAACAAAGTCGGGGTCCTCCCGCACCACGCCAACATAAGCGGCATGAGCCACTTTGGACAGTTGATCCATTTCCTCACGCCAGTGCGGCTCTGGTGCCGGAGGCGGCAGTAGCGTTGCCTCCAACACCGCACAGGCGTAGATTTCCATGGAACGCAGGGCGATATCCGGCTGCCCGAATTTAAAGCGAATCATCTCCCCCTGTTCGGTAACGCGCAGGCTTCCATTGACTGAGCCGGGGGGCTGGGAGAGGATAGCCGCGTGTGCCGGGCCGCCTCCACGGCCCACCGTACCACCACGGCCATGGAACAGGGTCAGGTCAACGCCGTGTTTTGCACACACATTCACCAGTGCCTCCTGGGCACGGTACTGTGCCCAGGCAGCCGCTAGCTGACCCGCATCTTTGGCAGAGTCTGAGTACCCGATCATGACCTCCTGCCGGTCTTTCGCTAGCGCACGATAACCCGGCAGTGCCAGCAACTGATCCACCACATCGCCTGCGTGGTCCAGGTCATTTAAGGTTTCAAATAACGGCGCGATAGGCAGCGTCACCTGACCACCCACTTCTTTCATCAACAGGGCAACGGTTAATACATCCGATGGCTCAGCGGCCATGGAAATAATATAAGTACCCAGTGCTTCCGCATGCTCCTGGGCGATCACCTTAAAGGTTTCAAGCACCTCGCGAGACTCAGCAGAGCACTCCCAGCGGCGTGGAATCAAGGGACGCCGTGAAGCTAGCTCTGTTAACAGAAACGCTTGCCGCTGCTGTTCATCCCACTCCTGGTAATGCCCCAGACCCAGCGTGCTGGTGAGCTCTTCCATCACCTGGGCATGGCGGCTGGCCTCCTGACGAAGATCCAGCTTGGTCAGGGTAACGCCAAACACTGCCACGCGGCGTAGTGTGTCCAGCAGCGCACCATTGGCGATAGTATCCAACCCCACGTCACACAGTGAGCGGTAACACGCTAGCAGCGGTGCGTAAAGCTGGTCGCGGGTCTCGATAATCGGGCCGCCATCGTAATTGCGGCCATCCAGCTCGGCTTTGGCCCAGTCACGGGTAGCTTCCATTTTAGCCAGCAGACGTTTGAGCAGCTCACGATATGGCTCGGTAACATCACCTACCTCTGCCTTGAGCGCACTGTTGGCTTTCCACATGGAAAGCTCGGTTTTCAGCTGTTCAAGATCACGCAGATAGAGATCCGCGGCCATCCAGCGGCCCAGTAACAAAACCTCGCGGGTCACCCGCGCCGTCACATTGGGATTACCATCGCGGTCGCCACCCATCCAGGAGGCATAGCGTATCGGTGCCGCATCCAAGGGCAGGCGCTCGCCAGCCGTCTCCAGTAGCAGGTTGTCCAAATCCCGGTGAAAGTCCGGCACAGCCTGCCACAGGGAGTTTTCTATCACCGCAAACCCCCACTTTGCCTCATCCACAGGGGTAGGCCGTTCGTGGCGAATTTCATCGGTGTGCCATGCCTGACTGATCAACTCCTCCAGGCGTCCCTGGGCACGTACGCCGCGTTCCGGGTAATCCTCGGAGCTTTCGATCGCTGTTAAGCAATCATCAATGGCATCGTACTTTTGAATCAGCGTGCGTCGAATAACCTCGGTGGGATGGGCGGTCAGCACCAGCTCAACGCGCATATCAGCCAGCGTTTCCACCAGCTTGCGTGGCGAATTTCCCGCCTGCTGTGCCCGGCTCAGCAACTCACCCAATACTGGCTGGGAGCCAGGTTTATAATCCTCCACCCGGCGAAAACGTGCCCGGTAGTGCTGTTCGGCAATATTGGCAAGATTTAAAAACTGGTTGAATGCGCGGGTTACCGGCAATAAATCCCGCTCCGGGAGCTGGCGCAGGTACTCAATCAGCGCTCGCTGCTGCAGCGAATCTCCCTGGCGGCCCCGCTTGGCATGGGCACGAATGGTTTCGATTTTATCGACAAACGGCTGGCCTAGATCATCGGCAATCGTGCGCCCCAGACTATCGCCCAGAATGCGTACGTTATCGCGCAGCGATTCGTGTAGGTCGTGACTCATCGGCATGGCCTCCTTGCAGGATCGCGTTGATAGTTAAGAAGTTGTCTGTTGTTCTTGTGCTTTCGCGGCTTGCCAATGGGCTTCCATCTCGTCCAGCGAGGCCTCGGCCAAGGGTCGCCCGACGCTGGCAAGCTCACGTTCAACATAACGAAAGCGGCGCTCAAATTTCGCATTGGTAGTGCGCAGGCACTGCTCGGGGTTGGCCCCAAGGGTGCGGGCCAGGTTGGTAACGGCAAAGAGAAGATCGCCAACCTCCTCCTGGACATGCTGCTGATCACCGGCGGCGAGCGCTTCTTCCACTTCGTCCAGCTCCTCGCGAATTTTATCCATCACTCCGCGGGCATCCGGCCAGTCAAACCCCACTCTTGCGGCACGTTTTGATAGCTTGGCCGCACGGCTCAGTGCGGGCAATGTGCGCGGCACATCATCGAGTACCGAAGGCGCACTTTGGGCACGTTCAGCGCGTTCATCTGCTTTAAGTGCTTCCCAGCGTGAATTCACCTGCCTGGTTTGCACCTCCTCTGCGCTAACGCCGGGGGGACGACGCGATGCCAGGGTGCCATCGGGAAAGACATGGGGATGACGACGTAGCATTTTAGCGGTAAGCGTATCGATAATATCGTGGAAGTCGAACCGCTGCTCTTCAGCACCGAACTGGGCGTAATACACCACCTGAAACAGCAGATCGCCCAGCTCACCGGGCAACTCATCAAAAGCCCGCCGCTCGATGGCATCCGCCACTTCATACGCCTCTTCCAAAGTGTGGGGTACAATGCTGTCCCAATCCTGTTTGATATCCCACGGGCAGCCCTGCTCTGGGTCGCGCAGTACCGTCATTAACGTTAGTAAGTCTTCCAGGCGATAACCCATCAGGCGCCTCCCTTGCGGATGCCTTTTTCGGGGGCCGCATTACGCAGACGACGGACTTCGGTCACGTTGGGTAGCTGCTGGATACGCGAGAAAAGTCGTCCTAGTGACTCCAGGCCATCCACCTCCAGAGTAATACGCAGCCGGGCGATGCCTTCATCCGTGTCAGTTAGTGTGTTCACGGCCAGCACATTGACCTTTTCATTTCCCAAGAGGCCGGTAACATCCCGCAGCAGCCCCGAACGGTCCCAGGCCTGAATCTCAATGGTTACCGGGTAACGGGTATGAGCACGCTCGCCCCACTCCACTTCGATAATGCGCTGGGGTTCTTCCATCCGCAATTGGAGAATATTGCTGCAATCCTGGCGGTGCACTGTCACCCCACGGCCCTGGGTAATAAAGCCGACAATCGGCTCCCCCGGTACAGGACGGCAACAATTGGCCATACTGGTTTTCAGGTTGCCGACCCCCAACACGGTAATATCACTCTTGGCGGCCTTGCTGGGCTGACGGCGCGGCTTCGCCAGCAGGCGATCCAGTTGTTCCTGGTCGTCAGTTTCGCCAAACAGCTGCTGAGCCTGGTGGAGCACCTGGCCAATACGCAGGTCACCTGCCCCCAGCGCGGCATACATATCATCCGCATTTTGGTAATTAACCGCCTGGGCAAGCTTCGCCAGATCCAGTCCTTCGACATCCAGGCGACGCATTTCCCGTTCGAACAGTGCACGCCCCTCATCAAGGTTCTGGTCCCTCGCCTGATGTTTGAACCACGCCTGGATTTTGGCTCGCGCCCGGGAGGTACGCACATAGCCCAAGCTAGGATTTAACCAGTCACGACTGGGCCCGCCTTTAGTGGCCGTTAGGATTTCGATCTGCTGCCCGGTTTTCAATTTATAGGTTAACGGTACGATGCGGCCATTAACCTTCGCCCCACGGCAGCGGTGGCCAATTTCGGTGTGTACCCGGTAAGCAAAATCGATCGGCGTGGCGATACGCGGCAGGTCAATCACGTGGCCGTCGGGTGTGAAAACATAGATGCGGTCAGGCGCTACATCACTGGAAAGGCCTTCGCGAAGATCACCAAAACCGCCCACTTCATCCTGCCACTCCAACACTTGGCGCAACCAGGCGATTTTCTCTTCGTAACTACGGCTTTTGGCATTGGTGTCATGACCTTTATAACGCCAGTGGGCACAGACCCCAAGCTCCGCTTCATCGTGCATGGCGAAGGTACGGATCTGTATCTCCAACACTTTATTTTCCGGCCCCATCACTGCCGTGTGCAGAGACTGATAACCGTTTTTCTTCGGGTTGGCGATATAGTCGTCGAACTCATTTGGTACATGGTGCCAGCACGAGTGCACAATCCCCAGCACCGTATAGCAATCGGTCACCGCGGGTACCAGAATACGCACCGCGCGCACATCGTGCACTTGAGAAAAATCGATCCGTTTGCGCTTCATTTTGCGCCAAATGGAGTAAATGTGCTTTGCCCGCCCACTAACGTCATAGCGGTGGATATGCTGGGCTTCCATCAGGCTTTTCAGCGTTTCAACCACATCGTGGATATAGCGATCGCGATCCAGTCGCTTTTCAGCCAGTAGCTTGGCAATCGCCTTATATTCGTCTTCATGCAAATAGCGAAACGAAAGATCTTCAAGCTCCCATTTGATTTGCCCAATACCCAGGCGATGTGCCAACGGTGCATAGATATCGGCAACCTCACGGGCAACCTGTAAACATTTTTCCCGCGGGGCATCTTTTACCTGACGCAGCGCGCAGGTACGTTCGGCGATTTTAATCAGCGCGACACGGACATCACCCACCATATTGACCAGCATCTTACGCAGATTTTCCTGCTGGTTATGCTGGCTCATGCCATGATTGGGTGCCAATGGATAGCTGATGGCAGCCATCTGTAAAACGCCATCAATCAGCTTGGCAACCTCGTCACCAAAACGCTTGGCCACTTCCTCTATACTGATCAACCCTTCGCGCACAGCACGGTAGAGCACAGCAGCTTCCAACGTTGCCTGATCAAGCTTGAGTTCAGCAAGAATGTCTGCCATTTCAAGCCCCATGCGGAAGCTCGACCCAGGCGCAAGCCATACGCGATGGGTGCCGGGCGCTTCTCGCTCAAGCTGCTCGGCAAGCTCGCATGCCTGTCGCAGACGCTCAGGTTCACGTAGGCGCACATCTTCCTGAAGGCGCGTTAACCATTGTTGTATGTCCACCTTTCCGCTTTCAGTTAGCGGCTGGTCTTCACGCACTTTCACCATGACAATGACTCATCCTTTCTGGGTGACAACCTCCACTTAGTCGCCACCGAGGCTTGATGCAATGGGCCAACTAGCCCCCGTGTTCGAACAGCATCAGCGTTTCCATGTGGGCAGTGTGCAGGAACATATCTGCCACTGCTACCTGCTTGACGCGGTAACCTGCATGCATAAGGTGTGCCGCATCTCGAGCAAGGGTTGCCGGGTCGCAGGAAATATAGACCACTCTGGGTATTTTATAGCGGCCAATTGCCTGACAAATGGCTTCCGCGCCGCTGCGCGGCGGGTCGAGTACCAGCGCATCCAACGGCGATCGCTCCTGTAACAATGCATACACGGTTTCTGTATTACTCAAATCTGCCTGCTGGGCGCTTACATCCAGATGGTTGTGGCTGGCATTGGCAATTATGCGCTCAACCATTGCCGGGTTTCCTTCCACCGCATGTACATGGGTACCGGCAGCTGCCAGTGGTAGGCTGAAATTGCCTATACCCGCAAACAAATCCAGTAACTGCTGTCCTGGCTCGGGTGTTAGCCATGCCACCACCTGGGCCACCATCTTTTGATTGACCTCACCATTGACCTGCAAAAAATCACCGGGTGAAAACTGTAATGTTAAGGTCGCTTTCGCATTAGTGCCTGCTGAAAAAATAGCCTGCCCAATGCCCAAAGCCTTCAGCTCAAGCGTCTCATACAGCTGAGGTGCTGCACTGAACCAGTGCAATGCAGGTGTCTCACGCCCTAACCACGCCCCCAGTGCTACCTGCTGCGCTTCAGCAAAGGCTTGCCAGCGAGCGCTGTCCTGGGCGTGATGCTTAAGCTGACGCACTAGCACCACGGTTGTATCAGTGGTGGCCAAAAGTTCAATATGGCCCACCAAGCGTGGAGCTTCCAGTGCGGTTAACAACTGGCGTAACGGCATTATTAACGCCTGTAACTCAGGCACCAATACATGGCACTGGGTAATATCCACCAGACGATGAGAGTGGGGCGCGCGAAACCCCAGCATCACTTTACCTTGACCATCGACCTTAACACCCAACCGTGCGCGGCGCCGATAGTTTTCCTGGCTACCATTTAGAGCGGTGATGGCTCCCAGCTCAATGCCCTGCCGAGCCATTAACGCTGTCACCACATCACGCTTATGGGAACGCTGGGCATTGATTTCCAGGTGCTGAAGGTTACAGCCCCCACACTGAGCGAAATGTGCACAGGGCGGTGTGACCCGTAGAGCAGAGGAAGACAGCCGCGTTTTGATATGAGCCTCATCAAAACGCTTGCGTGTCACATGCACACCTACCTCAACGCGCTCGCCGGGCAGAGCCTGATCCACAAATACGGTTTTACCCATCGCATCATGGCTCACTCCCCGACCATCATGGGCTAAGCGTTCAATCACAAGCGGCGCCGCAGCATCCCCCTGAACAGGCGCTTTCCCACCAGGGATACGGGCCAGTCCAGAGTGTCCGGATGCTGGGCGGGGTGGCCGCCGCTTACCCAACATAGCCATCTATACCTCCGGGGCAAATAAGCCTGTGGAGAGATAGCGATCACCGCGGTCGCACACAATAAATACAATGACCGCATTCTCGGTCTGCTCAGCAATGCGCAGTGCACCTGCCAGGCTACCACCAGAGGATACACCAGCCAGAATGCCCTCTTCTCTGGCTAAACGACGCATATGTTCCTCTGCTTCCTGCTGCTCTATATCGAGGGTAACGTCCACCCTGGGCGCTTCAAAAATGGCGGGCAAGTACTCTTGTGGCCAACGGCGGATACCGGGAATACTGGCACCGTCAGCAGGCTGCAAACCCACTATCCGGATGGCCTCGTTTTGCTCTTTAAGATAGCGGGAAACGCCCATAATGGTACCTGTCGTGCCCATCGAACTCACGAAATGGGTCACTTCACCACCAGTTTGCCGCCATATTTCAGGCCCGGTTGTCCGGTAGTGCGCCAAGGGGTTATCCGGGTTGGCAAACTGGTTTAATGGCTTGCCTTCGCCTCTGGCAATCATGGCATCAGCAATATCCCGGGCTTCTTCCATTCCCCCCTCTTTACTGGCGGAAATAAGCGTGGCGCCATATGCCGCCATGGCCTGTTTCCGCTCGGCAGAGGCATTTTCCGGCATTACCAGTACCATCTTGTAGCCTTTAATGGCAGCAACCATCGCCAGGGCAATCCCCGTATTGCCTGATGTGGCTTCGATGAGTGTATCTCCAGGCGTAATTTCGCCACGGGCTTCAGCCTCGTTCAACATGGAGAGAGCCGGGCGATCCTTGACCGATCCCGCAGGATTGTTACCTTCCAGCTTGGCAAGCAGTGTATTGTTGCGACCTGCGGTGATCCGCTTTAAGCGCACTAGTGGCGTATTGCCGACCACATCTTCTAACGTGGGATAATTCATCTCGTACGTTCCTTATCGTAACCGTTATGCTGCATTATATCGGTGCTGCCTTTTGCTGGACAGGCAACCTCATTGAATCAACGAGCTTCTCTCATGTCTTTAAACACTCGCCTGCTGTTTGCCTTACTTGGTTTTCCACTGCTCGTCTATGCCGTGATGGCCATCTTATTGGTATTGCAAAGCGACGTAACCGGACGTGAAGCACTAAAAGAACGCTTGGTAAGCGCTGGAGAACTGCTGGCCCCAAACCTGGGGGAAGCGATGTCTGATGGCGATTTACCACGCCTGGAAACGATTGCAAGGCAGCTTCTGGAACACAGAAGCTTACGGGCAGTGACACTTTTTGATGAGCAGGGAAACCGGTTACTGGTGTTAGGCCACTCCATGCTCCCACCTCCCCGCCTACACGCACCCGATGGCACATCAGTGACCATGGAAGAGGACACATGGCGCCTGCAAGTACCGCTCGGTACCGTTTCCGCAAGCGGGATCAGCCGCGCTGAATCTGGCTGGCTGGAGGCTGAAATGGATATTCGTGCGCTCACTTTGGAGCGTTACAAGCTGATAGCCAGCTTAAGCCTGGGTGGTATGCTGCTGGGGCTTCTGCTGTTTCTCGTCGCGTTTGCCATAAGCCGCTACGCTACCCGCCCCATTGAGGAGGCTAATCAAGCACTTTACCGCTTGTCCCGGGGTGACTACCGGCTCTTTTTAACTGCCCACCGCTCTACCGAGCTGAAACAGCTCGCCATGCATATTAATAGTTTGGCAGAGCACTTTCAGCAGGCCCAGCGGGATATGCAGAGTCAAATTGAGCAGGCTACCAGCGAGCTTCAAGAGTCCATGGAGACCATTGAAGAACAAAATATCAAACTGGATCTTGCCCACCGCAGTGCCCTGCGAGCCAACGCAGTGAAGTCGGAGTTCCTGGCCAATATGAGCCATGAAATACGCACGCCGTTAAACGGCATTGTCGGTTTTTGCCGTTTGCTGGGTCGCTCATCACTGGATACACGCCAGCAGGAGTGGCTGGAGCATGTGCACCGGGCATGCGATAACCTGTTAATGCTGGTCAATGATGTACTCGATTTTTCAAAGCTTGAAGCCGACCGGCTCACCCTCGAAGAAGTCGAAGTGGATATCGTGGCACTGGTAGATGAGATTGTCGGGCTTAACGCTCCCGAAGCACAACGCAAACGGCTCCATCTGGTCGCCATGGTTTACGATGATGTTCCTACCCCACTATGCGGTGATCCACTCCGTATCCATCAGGTACTCAACAATCTCATCGGCAATGCCCTTAAGTTTACCACCAAGGGCGAGGTGATCGTGCGCGTGATGCTGGATAACCTGGAAGGGCAACACGTGGTACTGCATATCAGCGTCAGCGACACGGGTATCGGCCTAAGTGAAGAGCATCAACAACAATTATTCAGCGCTTTTTCCCAAGCGGAACCCAGTCACTCGCGCCAATTTGGAGGCAGCGGTCTTGGTCTGACAATTTGTCGCCAGTTAATTCAACGTATGGGGGGAGAAATCTCCGTAGAAAGCGAACTGGGCCAAGGGGCCACCTTCTCTTTCACACTGCCACTACTGGCACATCTGGCCGATGAGCGGCCACCAGAACTGACTCTGGCGAACCCCACGATACGCCTCCACGAACCTCACATACCAACGCGCAACGTCCTGGAGCACCTGCTGGAGAGGTGGGGAGCCAACCCCGTGACCTTTATTGAAGGCGGCCACGAAGAGTTATTGATTCTTGGCCTGGAGTATGAGGATTTTACCGGCGACCGCCGCACCTACTGGCAATCTGTTATAGAGCAAACGCCTTGCCCAACCCTTATATTGGCCAATACCACCAGCTTTGATTTGCCGTTATGGACTTTACCCAATGGCGGAGAGATGCTGTGCAAACCCTTTACCCGCGCACAGCTGGTGACTACGCTTAAACGATTGTTACAGCCCAGCCACACGCTGCCGGGTAGCAGCAGCAACACCCAGTTAGCCCGCACTCCCTCCTCATCAGCACTGACTGTTCTTATTGTGGATGACAACGCATCCAACCGCGAACTGCTACAGGCGATGCTTGAAAACGACCAGATACATATTGTCCTCGCTGCAAGCGGACAGGAGGCGCTTGACTATGCTCGCCAACAGATAGCTGATCTGGTGTTAATGGACATCCGCATGCCTGACATGGATGGCATTCAAACCACCCAGGCACTACGCCGTATCAATAACAACTGGGCACGCTGCCCGATCGTCGCTGTCACCGCTCATGTTCTGAACAACGAGCGGCAGCAGTGGCTGACCGAGGGGTTAGACGATGTGTTGGTCAAACCCATCAACGAAGCACAGCTCCAGCAGCTGTTACAACGTTTCCTGGGTATGGCACCTATGGAGCAAAAATTAATTGAGGCTCCTCCGTCACATCCACCCATTAGTATCCCACCTGGAAAACTCCCGGCTATTGATCTTGTGCTGGGTACACGGCTGGCAGGCGGTAAAGAAGCACTGGCCAGAGAGCAGTTAAAGCGCTTAATCGACAGCCTGGCTGAAAGCGAACAACAGATGCGCCGGGCCTATGCCGACCAGGATTTAACCGCACTACTGGATTGCGTCCATGGGCTTAATGGTGCCAGCCGCTACTGCGGAGCACCTGAGCTGGCATTAATTGTTGAAACACTGGAAACGCGCTTACGCACCGGCAGACTGCGTCATGCAGAAGACTTGCTTGATGAACTGTATGAAGCAATGAGGCGGCTACGGGAGCAGCGCGACAGCGTGAGTTAGCATTGCCGCTCAAGTACCACAAAGGCCAGCGCATAATCAGCCTCATCACTTAGCGTTACATGCACCGCCGTGGCGCCGCTGGCTTGAAATAAGCGTAGCGCCTCACCACTTAATTGAAGGCTTGGCTTGCCGAGTGCATCATTAACCACCTGGATCTCCGTCCACTGCATGCCACTGCGCAGACCAAGCCCAAGGGCTTTTACGAAGGCCTCTTTTGCTGCAAAACGTTTTGCCAGATAAGCCACCGGCTCGCCTTTCTGGCGCCAGACTTCCTGCTCGTCGCTGCCCAGAATACGCGCGGCAAAGCGCGGTCCATGACGCAGAACGGCCCGTGAGAACCGCTCAACCCGCGCTATATCTGAGCCTATCCCCACTATCATCGGTTAATGTCCGCAGCACCCGTTGTGATGCTCATGCTCATGCTCATGATCGTGGTCATGCTCATGGGCATCTAATGCCGCCATTAACCCTGCTTCCTGGCCTGCGATGATTAAGCGCTTCATTTCCTGTACCGCTTCTTTTAAACCTACAAAGAGCGCGCGGGCAATAATAGCGTGACCAATGTTTAACTCATTGACGCCAGGAAGCGCCGCAACAGCTTCCACATTGTGATAGTGAAGCCCATGCCCCGCATTCACGACCAACCCCAATGAAACCGCCTGAATGGCAGCTGCACTTAAGCGGCCATACTCTGCGTTAGCCGCCTCACTGCCTGGCCTTACTTCTGCGTAGGCACCGGTATGTAGTTCAATAGTAGGCGCGCCAGCCCGCCTGGCGGCATCAATTTGCGCTTCTACCGGGTCGATAAACAGCGATACATCACAACCCGCTGCCTTCAGTCGCTGGCAGGCACTGGCAATCTGATCAAAATTGCCCACTACGTCCAGGCCACCTTCTGTGGTCAGCTCCTCACGTTTTTCCGGCACCAGGCAGACGTGCGCAGGGCGCACTTCTTCTGCCAGCACCAGCATCGCTTCCGTTACCGCCATTTCCAGGTTCATCCGCGTGTTGAGCACTTCAGCCAACAGGAGGACATCCCGGGGTTGAATATGGCGACGGTCTTCGCGTAAGTGTACGGTAATACCATCAGCCCCAGCCTCTTCAGCCAGCAGTGCTGCCTGAACAGGGTCTGGATAGCGGGTACCGCGCGCCTGGCGCAACGTCGCAATATGGTCAATGTTTACGCCTAACAGAATGCGCGGGGGGTGCATAGCGTGTCTCCATTAATTAATATCAGCCTGCCAGTTTAGCGTTGCCGACGACGGGCCAAATCCAGCATAAGCTCTCGGGAGCGCAAAGTGGTTGTCCCCAAAAGGGGGGCAAGCGCCGCCCGCATCACCACCTTTAAGGCACTGGCTAATCCATCAGGTTGCCAGTCGCCCTGCTCAATGTAGCGCAGCGTGCGCCCTTCTATCCCTTGCTCAGCGGGAATAAACGCCCGGCTTGACGACTCGAAACGATAGCGCAGCTGTGGGTCCAGAGCACCACCATCGGGGGTGCAAAAAAGAGGCGTTGCTTCCAGTACTTCAAGCAGTGCCCACTCAAACCTGCGCAGAGCGAGCGCCCGCTCGGCAGGTGTTGTCAAGGCACCCAACAGGGCACTATAAAACGCAAATACATCCTGGGCATTCAGTTCCAGTGGGAGGAGTCGGGTGGCAATTTCATTGGCATAAAGACCACACAGTAGTCCTTCACCCGCCAGCAGTGCCGTTTGCCCACGGGATTCCATCAGCGTCAATCGTTTGAGTTCCCGCTCGCCGCG
This sequence comes from Vreelandella olivaria, assembly GCF_023507745.1. GTDB lineage: Bacteria > Pseudomonadota > Gammaproteobacteria > Pseudomonadales > Halomonadaceae > Vreelandella > Vreelandella olivaria_A. Next base: position 103,799 of record NZ_JALPZO010000014.1, read on the forward strand.
CCAGGCAACAAACAGAGGAGTAAACGGTTGAAGTCGCTGGCGGGATTTTGAGCCGGGCCGCTGCCCCCCGTGAGCAACCGCCCTGATGCGGCCATGATTCAGCGTGAGTAGATCGACCAGGGCACTGGTTTCACGGTAAGGCCTGCGGTGCAGTAAAAAAGCGGGCTCTGCCGACATGACAGCACTCAATCGAGATCGTAACCCAGGCTTTTTAACGCACGCTCATCATCCGACCAGCCGCGCTTCACTTTAACCCAGAGATTCAGCATCACTTTGGTGCCCAGCGCCCGCTCCATATCCAAACGCGCTTCACGTCCAATACTCTTGATACGGTCGCCATTTTCACCAATCAGAATGACTTTCTGGCCCTGGCGCTCAACCAGAATCAGTGCGCTTATATGGGTAACCCGCTCAGTTTCGCGAAACTCTTCGATTTCCACGGTCATCTGGTAAGGCAATTCGTCACCCAACTGGCGCATGACTTTTTCACGTACCAGCTCTGCCGCCATAAAGCGCAGGCTTTTATCGGTGACCTGATCCTCCGGGAAGAAGTGAATGCTTTCAGGCAGGTGTTTTGCCACTTCTGCTTCCAGTGTCTCTACCTGGGTACCGTGCTTGGCAGAAATGGGCACTACTGCGGCGAACTCACGACGGGCACCTACTTCGGCCAGCCATGGCAGCAGGTCACTTTTGTCGTTTAGGCGGTCTACTTTGTTCACCGCCAGAATAACCGGTGCCTGCACATGCTCCAGACGTTTTAAGACCGCCTGGTCTTCGTCGGTCCAGCGGGTACGGTCAATAATGAATACCACACAGTCCACATCACGAAGCGCCTGGGTTGCCGCTTGGTTCATAAAGCGGTTGATCGCCTTATTGCGATCTTTGGACATGATATGCATGCCCGGCGTATCAACATAGATGAACTGGGTCTCATCAACTGTTTTTATCCCCATCACCTGGTGCCGTGTAGTTTGCGGGCGGCGGGAAGTGATGGAAATTTTTTGCCCTAGAATCCGATTCATGAGGGTTGACTTGCCTACGTTGGGCCGACCAACGATGGCCACGAATCCGCAGGTTTGGCTCATGATTTGTCTCCAGGGTGTTTTTCAAGATGGGAAAGCGCTTCTTCAGCTGCCTGCTGCTCGGCATGGCGGCGACTGGGGCCTTTACCGGTAGTATGCTCACTTAACAGCTCAATATAGCACTCCACGGTAAAGGTCTGGGCATGCGCCTCCCCCTTTACAGAGACCACTTCATAGCGCGGCAACGCGGCTTGGCGCGACTGCAAAAACTCTTGTAAGCGTGTTTTAGGATCTTTCTGGGTATCTTGCAGTGAAATATTCTCAAGACGTTCGGCATACCAGGCTAATACGCGCTCTCGTACAGCATCCATCCCTGCATCCAGATAGATGGCCCCCATCACAGCTTCGACAGCATCCGCCAAAATCGATTCGCGGCGATGCCCACCACTCTTCATCTCGCCAGAACCAAGCCGAAGACACTCACCAAACTCCATCTCACGAGCCAACTCCGCCAGGGTTTGCCCCTTCACCAGACGTGCACGCAAGCGGGATAGCTGGCCTTCTCTGGCCTGGGGAAAGCGTTGGAACAGCGCTTCTGCAATGATAAAGTTGACGATAGAGTCACCTAGAAATTCCAGGCGCTCATTGTTACGACCACCGTAGCTACGATGGGTCATGGCCAGTTCCAGAAGCGAATGGTCGCCAAAGGTATAGCCGATTCGTCGGCAAAAAGCGGTTAAGGAATTACTCACAATGCTCCTACGTCATTGACGTTAACTAAGGTGACCACACTAACGGTTCGCAATATAAACAGCTTCATTCAATACGCCGCACACTGGTAAAGCTTGGTAGACCGCCATCCCAATGCATCCATACAGCAAAGGCTCGACCAACGATGTTCTCCTCCGGTACAAAGCCCCAATAACGGCTGTCGTTGGAGTGGTCACGGTTATCCCCCATGGTGAAATAGTGACCTTCAGGAACGACAACTTCACGCATTTGCGGACCAGGATCACGGGGGTTGTTATAAATATAGTGGCTTACACTACCTAGCCGCTCTTCTAATAATAGCTGCTGGGGAGAAAGTGCAGGCCCCTCTTCAATCAGTGATTTGGAAACTGCTTCACCATTAATGTAAAGCTGCTTGCCTTCATAACGTACACGGTCACCGGGAAGACCAACAACGCGCTTGATAAAGTTGACCGACGGCTCTTCAGGGAAGCGAAATACCATGACATCGCCCCGCTCTGGATCGTCCACCTCCAAAAAGCGGTTATGCACGACAGGTAGGCGCAAGCCGTAGGCGAATTTATTCACCAGAATAAAGTCACCCACTTCAAGCGTGGGCTTCATGGAGCCAGAGGGAATCTGAAACGGCTCAATAATGAAGCTGCGCACCACTAACACGACCAGCAGGACCGGGAAAAAAGAGCGTGAGTAATCAACCGGCCATGGCTCTTTTAGGAGTTTTTCCCGCGTGGGTGCGTCCAATCCTTCCGTTGTCGCTGCCTCTGCTGTGGCTACCCGCTCACGTCGTTTAGCACGCAGCCAGAGCACATCTACCAAATAGATAGCCCCGGAAACGGCTACCGCCAATACCAGTAATAATGAAAAATCCATGGGGGGTTAGTATCCCTAGTCGTTTACCTTGAGCACAGCAAGGAATGCATCCTGGGGAATTTCGACACGCCCCACCTGTTTCATCCGTTTCTTACCGGCTTTCTGTTTCTCAAGCAGTTTCTTTTTACGGCTCACATCACCGCCATAACACTTTGCGGTAACGTTCTTGCGTAGTGCTTTTACTGTTGAGCGTGCTACGACCTGTCCACCTATCGCAGCCTGAATCGCCACATCAAACATCTGACGCGGAATCAGTTCTTTCATTTTCTCAACCAACAGGCGACCACGGTTATGGGCATGATCACGGTGAATAATTACCGCCAAAGCATCCACCTTATCACCGTTAATCAATACATCCAGACGTACCAACTTGGCAGCCTCAAAGCGCTCAAAATTATATTCCAGCGAGGCATAGCCACGTGAAATGGATTTTAAGCGGTCGAAGAAGTCCATGACCACTTCCGACATCGGCAGTTCATAGGTTAGCTGAATTTGATTTCCCAGGAACTGCATATCCAGTTGCGTTCCGCGCCGCTGCTCACACTCGGCAATGACGTTACCCACATACTCCTGCGGCACCAGGATACTGGCCCGCACAATGGGTTCACGCATTTGCTCCACATCGGCCATATCCGGCAGTTTGGATGGGTTGGATACGTATTGGATATCGCCATTTTTCATGGCCAGTTCGTAGACCACCGTCGGTGCAGTGGTCAGCAGATCCAGATCATACTCACGTTCGAGACGCTCTTGTATGATTTCCATGTGCAGTGTGCCAAGAAAACCAACACGGAAACCAAAGCCCAGCGCATCCGAGTTTTCCGGTTCGTACTCTAGAGAGGCATCGTTAAGGGCAAGTTTCTCCAGCGCATCACGGAAATCTTCATAATCATCGGCGCTCACCGGGAACATACCGGCGTATACCTGGGGTTTCACTTTCTGGAAGCCGGGCAGACGTGGCACATCAGGGGTTTTGGTATGCGTGATGGTATCACCCACCGGCGCGCCATGAATCTCTTTAATCCCCGCCACAATAAAGCCCACTTCACCTGCACGTAGAATATTGGTCTCTTTGCGCAGTGGGGTAAAAATGCCTACTTCAGTGGCATTCCAATCACGGCCTGTCGACTTGATACGAATTTTATCGCCTTTTCGCAAGGTGCCATCAAATAAGCGCACCAGGGAAACAACGCCTAAATAGTTATCAAACCAGGAGTCTATAATCAGCGCCTGCAAAGGCGCACCAGGGTCACCCTTGGGGGGTGGGATATCACGCACCAGTCGCTCAAGCAGTGCATCAATACCGATCCCGCTTTTCGCTGATACCTGACATGCATCCGTGGCATCCAGGCCAATAATCTCCTCAACTTCCTGGGCAACACGGTCTGGATCTGCCTGGGGCAAATCAATTTTATTAAGTACCGGCAGCACTTCCAGTCCCTGCTCAATGGCGGTATAGCAGTTCGCCACAGACTGTGCCTCTACCCCCTGGGCGGCATCCACGACCAGCAGAGCGCCTTCACAGGCATAGAGCGAGCGTGATACTTCGTAAGAGAAATCCACGTGCCCCGGCGTATCAATAAAATTGAGCTGATAAAGATTTCCATCCGCCGCCGTATAATCCAGCGTTACCGACTGAGCCTTAATGGTAATGCCACGCTCCCGCTCAATATCCATGGAGTCGAGCACCTGCTCCTTCAGCTCACGCTCAGTCAAACCGCCACAGGTCTGAATCAAGCGGTCAGAGAGTGTCGATTTTCCGTGGTCGATGTGAGCGATGATAGAGAAATTTCGAATATGCTTGAGTTTTCCGCTGGAAACGTCATGGGACATCGAGTGTGTTCTGCCTTATTGGTACGCAAGGGGCTTGATCAACCGTCCCTTCAAGCTATCAGGCTTAAAAAGCACGCTGTTGTAGGACCGCATTGCCAATTTTCGTCAAAAGATAGCCGCTATTGTAGCGATATGCGCAGGATAGGAACAGCAGTCCGGCGAGAACCGCCGGACTGGGGAAGTGACAATTGAATTACTCCAGGCGTAACGCCACAAAAAGTGAACGGCCATCACGGTATAAACGCAGTGGTATAGCGCGATCACTGGGCAGTTCCTCAACAATCCGCATCAGTTCGTCAGCAGACGAAACACTACGGTGATCAATGCTCACCAGTACATCACCAGGACGTAGGCCTGCCTGAGCCGCTACGCTCTCCGGTTCCACCTGACGAACTTCAACACCACCGCTGATATTCAGGCGCTCACGGGTTGCCTCATCAATTTCGGCGACTGCCACACCAAGGCGCACCTGATTATTGCTTCCAGAAGCACTGGCCCCTTCTGCATCAGGCCAGCTACCAAGCTCGACGGTTTCTGATACCTGCTCACCATCACGCATTAGCGTGAGCTCCACTTCACTTCCCGGAGCAACGCGACCAATCAAGCGTGGCAACGTACTTGAGCGATCCACTTCTTCACCATTAACTTCTACAATCACATCACCCGCTTGAAGGCCACCCTGGGCTGCTGGCCCCTCAGGATCCAGGTCGGCAACCAAGGCGCCAATAGCCTCACTCATGCCGAAAGATTCGGCCAGATCCCGGGAAACCGGCTGAATCATCACTCCAAGCCAGCCACGGTTCACATGCCCCTCTTCCCGCAGTTGATCAGCCACGCCCATAGCGACATTAATAGGGATAGCAAATGAAAGCCCCATAAAGCCGCCACTACGGGTGAAAATTTGTGAGTTGATGCCTACCACTTCACCCTGAAGGTTAAACAGTGGACCACCTGAATTCCCTGGGTTAATGGCAACATCGGTTTGAATAAAGGGTACGTAAGCATCACGGGGAAGCGTACGGTTAATCGCGCTGACAATGCCTGCGGTCACAGAGTGATCAAAACCAAACGGAGAACCAATCGCAGCCACCCACTCGCCTACTTTCAATTCGTCTGAATTGCCTAAATTCAGCACCGGCAGGTCATTGGCATCGATTTTGAGCAGCGCTATATCCGTCTGCGTATCACTGCCTATCAGTTCGGCAGGCAGCTCACGGCGATCATTCAAGCGTACCAGTATCTCATCAGCGTCTTGCACAACATGCGCATTTGTCAGCACATAGCCATCGGCGCTGATGACAAAACCCGAACCAAGGGATTGTCGTTCTTCACTGCGCCCCTGGCCGCCGCCGGGCGGCATAGGAAAGCTGTCGCCAAAGAAATGACGAAATATCTCAGGAATGTCCTGACCACCGAACTGCCCGGCAGAACCACTACTACGCTGTACCGTTCGACTGGTCGAGATATTCACCACACCGGGGGCGGCATCTTCTACCAATTCAGTGAAATCTGGCAGGTTTTGCGCAAAGGCACTTTGGCCCATCATCAATAGCGCAACAATGCATAACCACAACGTGGAAGGGAGAACCGAGCGCTTCATGCAACAGCTCCTAGTCAAGCAGATACTGAACGAAGGAAATGCAGCTCACAGCAAGCTGCAGGACCACTAACTGACCAAGCGCGGGCGGAAACGTTCCGTCCTCCCGCGCAACCTATATCTAAGGGCAACAACACTACTGATCAATGCCCCAAAAAAAATAGCGGCACTGAACCACTCCTTGACACCCAACCATGCAGCCCCTCCTGAGAGAAGCAATGCAAACATCAGCGGTAGCGCATATACCAACAGCGCCACAGAAGTAAGGCCATTTTTTGCTAGCATAAATGTAACCGGCTCCCCTAACGGGTAACGGATTTGATATTGATCAGATGAGCAATCCGGTTTGAGTACAATGTGCTGGCGTTGACGCCGTGCCACCAACCCCAGGCCACACCCGCGCCCCTCTGCACACTGCCGGCACGTTTCCATAGTGGATACATCAACACTAATACCGTCCTGCACATAACCTGCCACCGTGCCAGTGCGTATAAGAGAACGACAGGATGAGTCTTTCATGGGCTATTCCCAGGTTGGCTCTTACTCGAACTCGACAGATTGCACAATGCGCAGCAGTTGAGCCGGGGGAAGCTCACCAATACCTACCACTTGCCAACGCTGTTCGCCCAGTGTTTGAAACTCAACCGCAACCGTGGATACACCAATTTGATGAACTCCGGCATCAAGCGCACTATCCCCAACAGGGGTCGCAAAAACACTCACTGCCGCCAGACCGTCACTGAAAAAACGCTGCTCGATTTCTGACACCACCGGCTCAATAGGTTGATCGATAAACCCTTCCGGAAGCCACGCCACCTGCCACTCAACATCGGTGATGTCGATGGGCAGATCACTAACGACCGCACCGCCATAAGGCTCGGGGGATTGGAGCGTCGTCATTTGAAAGGTTTCAAGCACTCGCCCCTGGGTATCGCTTAACATATGCTTAAGTAACAGGCCAGTCTCCTCATCAATCCACCATGCATGCTGGTAGCGTTGGAGGTCATTAGGAGAAAAGCTTATTTTAACAGCTGTGCGGCCAGCGACACGCTCTTCGTGTTCCAGGCTGACATCGTAATAGGTAGCAATGTGTCTGGCCCAGGCATCTGGTGCTGAGGGTGATGTATCCGAGCTGGACTCAAACCATGTCAACCGGCCTACGGGAGAGCGCCGTTCCACGCTTATAGAGGGCCCATCCAGGTGCTGAACCACCTGCTGGCGAATACCGTCCCGAATACGATGGGAAAGCGCCAGAGTGCGAACCCCTAACGCATCAATCGATACAGCTCTTGCCTGAAACGTATAACAGTGGCTTGCATACATGCTACGCACCAGCCACTGCTGCGCATTATCAGGTGCGCTTTGAGCCACTATATCTGAACATGTGCTATCAGAGGCACTGGCATCGCTGTCACTACTTGCTTCTACAGGTAGGGTAATCAGGTTTGCCCCCAGCAGACTAATGCCAAACACAAACGCTCTTCCCCAGGGAACTGTCATACCTGTCACACGACCCTCACCTAAGCGATATGGGAACCAGCGGGTTCCCAGGCTCTAGCATTAACGCTGCCCCAGCGGTTCCACTACCGAGGATGAGCGCATAAGTGGCATCCAACTATCACCATTGCCATTCGCAGCCCCCTGGGCATGCTGCTCCAGGTAGGACTGCAGCAGGCGAATCTGGTCAATATCGATGGAGGTTCCCTGTTGAGCCATTACACTCGGGGGTTCGGAGGGCGATACAAAGCCTGCTTCACTCACATTCATCAGGCCACGGTTACCTGCCTGACCACTATTGATACGAAATGGCGTGGGCTCAAACATTGGCATATCAGAAGGCGTCATGGAAGCCGCCAGATTAACCGGCTGCACCTGCGCACCACCAGAAGGTGCCTCTACCAGGTCGCCTGCGCCTTGCCCCTGACCAACACCACCTCCGTTGCCCCCGAAGAACTGCACCCCAGTGATCACCATAAGTGACACAGCTGCGGCAACACCTGCACCTCGCGCAAAGGAAATACCGCCTGTTCGAGTGGACGCAGCAGGTTGCTCAACGTGTAACGATGGAACAGGCTCATCACGCAATCGCGCCATAATGCCTGCCGAGAGATCAACACTCACGTCCACCTCACGCTCGCGCTGCATCATGCTGCGCGCCAGGTGGTAGCGCCGCCATGTCGCTGCCGCATCAGCATCTTCCGGCAGCGACTTCAACACCCGGCGCAATTCCAGCTCATCACTTTCGCCATCCATTAGTGCCGAAAGCGATTCCCGTGTGTTTTGACTCATACTTCACACCCTCACACTGTGTTTGAAGAAGTCCTGTAGTAACACTGCGAATAAGTGCGTGTCACCACAGCAGTTCCACAGGCCAAGACTCTATTTTCGAATTATCACCAGCAGTGTATCTACGACAACAGCAGGTTAGGTTTCCAGTATCTTGCCGTAGGCATCTGCTGCACTTGGTAATGCCTCGATTTCATTTAAGCTAGTCAGGCTGTATGACGTCTCTCTTGCCAGACAGTTCACAAAAAAAGTAAAAACGTAATTTATTGTGACTGACAATTAAAACAACTCTTACTATCGACCACTACGCGTCTCGACTGTTCCGTGCAGTCGTTACCAAAGGCCGGATATGTTCATCAACGGCCTCACGAGCGCGAAAAATCCGTGAGCGTACGGTACCAACCGGACACTGCATCACCTGGGCAATATCCTCATACGCCAGCCCATCAAGTTCCCTCAGTGTAATAGCGGTACGTAGATCATCAGGTAACTTTTCAATTGCCTCAAAGACCGCCGCTTCCAATTGATCCCGTGCGATAGCCGCTTCCGGCGACTCTGCATCCGCCAAGCGTCCACTCTGATCGAGAATTTCTGCATCGACAATATCCAAATCACTGCCTGGAGGACGACGCCCCCTGGAGACAAGGTGGTTTTTAGCGGTGTTAATCGCAATACGGTACATCCAGGTGTAAAACGCACTTTCGGCACGGAATTTACCCAGCGCCCGATACGCTTTAATAAATGCTTCCTGCGCTACATCCTGCACCTCTGAGTGATCATGTACATAACGCCCAATCAAACCAATAATTTTGTGTTGGTATTTTTTTACCAGCAGATCAAAAGCGCGTGTGTCGCCTTTCTGGGCACGTTCAACAAGCTGTTGGTCTGTTTCACGAGTGCCCATTCACACGCTCCTCCAGCTCATACGGCGTACGTAGAGCCTTGTGTCTTTTCGCCCTTTTATCTGGGCCTTCACAGCAAGCAGCATAGCGTCCCTTGGGCATTGGTTAATAATAGTGATGACATCAGATGGCAAACCCCCGCCACCTGCTCTCCATGATAGTAACTGTTCACTGGTACGTAGTGTTGCGCGTTCTGTTCAGCGCATCAAGCGCTTACCCCCATTCACAAAACCCTGAGGCTGACATTGCATACTCCTTTCAAGTTCCGCAACAATTGATTTTTACTCCCCTGACACGCCATAGTAGGGGCCACTTTTAGCCCACCGCGCACGCACAGGTAGCAAGATGTCAGATCAGCAGGTTAGTAATCTTAACGTCCTTGCCCAGGATGTTCTTACCACTCCAAAAGCACTCAAGGACACCATTCCATTAACGGAAGCCGCTGAACGTACGGTTATTGAGGGCCGTCAAACGATCCAGAACATCCTTGACGGCAAGGACCCCCGTCTTCTGGTGGTGGTAGGCCCGTGCTCTATTCACGATGTTGAGGCAGCGCTGGATTACGCGCACCGCCTGCGCCAACTGGCCGACCAGGTGAGCGATAGCCTCTATATTGTGATGCGTGTTTATTTTGAAAAGCCACGTACCACCGTGGGCTGGAAAGGCCTGATTAATGACCCTTATCTTAATGATTCTTTTGAAATTGACGAGGGGTTACATATTGCCCGTAAACTGCTTGTTGACCTGGCAGAGCTGGGCTTACCCCTGGCCACTGAGGCGCTTGACCCCATTTCACCGCAGTACCTGCAGGACTGCATCAGCTGGTCAGCGATTGGCGCGCGCACCACTGAGTCGCAAACACACCGTGAGATGGCCTCAGGTCTCTCTTGCCCGGTCGGATTCAAAAATGGCACTGATGGCAGCCTGGATGTCGCCATCAACGCCCTGCAATCAGTCGCTAATCCACACAACTTCCTGGGCATCAACCAATCAGGACAGGTGGCGATTATCCGCACTCGGGGTAACGCCTACGGGCATGTTGTGCTGCGTGGCGGAAATGGCAAACCCAACTATGATAGCGTCAGCGTCGCTCTGGCCGAAAAAGAACTCAGTAAAGCCGAACTGTCTGCCAATATTATGATCGACTGTTCTCACGCCAACTCAAATAAAGATGCCGCGTTGCAACCGCTGGTGCTCGAAAATGTGACCAATCAGATACTGGAAGGCAACAAATCCATTATCGGCCTTATGGTGGAATCCAATATTGGCTGGGGCAACCAGAAAGTACCTGCCGACCTAAGCCAGTTGCAGTACGGCGTCTCAATTACCGATGCCTGCATCGATTGGGACACAACGGTGGAAACCTTTACCCGTATGAACGACAAGTTAGCGCCGGTACTTGCCAAGCGCATCGAGCAATAAAGCATTACGCCACTCACGTGCAACCACCCCACTATGGCATTACCATAGTGGGGATTTTTTAATTATGAGATTTCACGCTTGAACGGTGGCAATGCATCCAGCAGTGCCTGACCATAACGGCGGGTAACAACACGGCGATCCAGCAGGGTAATCACTCCCCGGTCGCTCTCCTTGCGGATTAATCTTCCACACGCCTGCACCAGTTTGATTGAGGCATCCGGCACGCTGATACGCATAAATGGATTTCCCCCCTGGCTCTCAATCCACTCGGCCAACGTTGCCCCCACCGGGTCATCGGGTACGGCGAAGGGAAGCCGGGTAATCACCACATGGGTGAGATAATTACCGGGCAGGTCAATTCCCTCCGCAAAACTCGCCAAGCCAAAGATAATACTGCCCTTACCGCTATCCACTGCAGCACGATGCTGTTCAATCAGCTCGCGCTTTGGAAGCGCATCCTGAGCAAGCACCCTTGTTTTAACCGACGATGGTAAGGCTTTCTCTACAACACGTAGCTGGGCCCGGGAGGAGAAAAGCACCAACACGGCTTCCTCATCACCCAGTTGCGATACAAAACGTACAATGGCACTTTCATGGGCATCCCGGTCACTGGGATCCGCCGCGTCGCTGGGCACCCTCAGGATAGCGTTGGTGTAGTCGAACGGGCTGGGCAGCGCTTGATAGCGGTAACGATTAGCCAACCCGGCACGCTCCTGAATCCGCTCAAAGCGCCCCAGTGCCGTCAGCGTTGCTGAGGTGACAACAGCGCCGTGACAGCGTCCCCATAGGTGTTTGGCAAGGGTATGGGCGGCGGATACCGGGCTGGCCGAAAACTCAATCTCAGGTTCACCCGCCACTCGGCTTAGCGTCAGCCAGCGTGCGCTGGGGGGTACATTGGCGGCATCCTGCTCGCTGAATGCCTGCCACAGTGCATGAGCCTCCAGAGCACGCCCATGCAACAATGCCACTAGCGGTAACCACGCCTCGGCTTGCTCCCGATCCAGCCCCGTTTGCTTATCAGGGTCCAGGCTTTCCCTGAGGATATCACCAATACTTTCCAGGCAACGGGATAAGCTGGCAAACATCACCAGCAACTGCTGTGCCCGCTCCCGCAATTCGTCAGGCACCTGCCCCTTTTCAAACCTATATTGGTGCTGAGCCTCTTCATCCACCAGGCCATTCGCACGATCGGCCAGCTGGTGCCCCATACTGAACACGTCACCCAATACAGGCTCCAGGCCATGCATCAGTTCAGGCAAACTGACCAACAAACGAGCGACGGTTGGTTGTGTTGCCAACCCCTGATGGAGATCGGTCAAACTGCTTTTAAGGGTTTTTAGCCAACGCAAACAACCGTGCACCGCAAAGCGGTGGGCAAAGTGGGAAAGCGCTTTGTCGGGCAGGTGATGGCCTTCATCAAACACAAAAATGCAGTCAGCGGGGTCAGGCAGGATAGCACCACCACCGAGCGCTAAATCTGCCAGCACCAAGTCATGATTAGCAACGATGATGTCGGCATTTTCCAATTCGCGACGGGAGCGAAAGAAAGCACAGGCCCCAAAGTGGCCACAGCGTCGTCCTGTACACTGGCGGTGGTCAACGGTTAAGCGCCGCCAGTGAGCGTCGTCGATGGTGTGCGGCCAATTGTCGCGATCTCCCTCCCAGTCACCTCTACCATACGTTTCAGCCATATCAGTGGCCAGCACGGTAAAGTCGCTACTGTGAGTCTGCAGGGACTGCTCAAATAATGACAGGGTGGGGTTTGGCTCAGTACCTTCCAGCGCTTGGTCGAGACGCGCAACACAAACGTAACGGCCGCGCCCCTTTGCCAGCGCATAGCGAAAAGCAATACCGCTGTGGCTGGCAAGAGCAGGTAGATCCTGGTTAAGCACCTGCTCTTGCAAGGCCACTGTGGCGGTTGAAACAATAAGCCGCTTACCCTGTGCCTTGGCGATAGGTAGCGCGGCGATCAAGTAAGCGAGAGTTTTGCCAGTGCCCGTACCCGCTTCCAGCACACAGACATGGCGATCGTTGGTACGCTTACCTTCGCTATCCTGCTCAATTCCACCCAGCGTACGGGCAATTTCTGCAATCATCAGCCGCTGACCGTAGCGAGGCGTTAGCTCAAGCTTTTCCACCACGCGACGGTAGGCTTCCTGAATATCGCTTTTTAAGCCATCATCCAGCATATGCTTTACAGCATACCTTCAGGAGGGTGCTCGCAAGGCAGCTTGTCATTGATATAGCGCTCAATCTCGGGGAGCGAGAACGCATCCTCTTCACCCACAAAACTTATCGAAACGCCTTTCGCCCCTGCACGCCCGGTACGCCCGATCCGGTGAACGTAGTCTTCCGGGTCTTCGGGCAGGGTGTAGTTGATCACATGGCTGACATCTTCGATATGGATGCCACGCCCTGCCACATCGGTCGCTACCAGCACTTGAATGTCTCCCTCACGGAAGCTTTCAAGGGTCTTAATACGCTGATTTTGCGGTACATCCCCCGAGAGCATGGCAGCACTGATACCTGCTTTTTTAAGCAGATCGTCAAGCTTGCGCACGAGATCACGACGGTTACCAAACACCATTACCCGCTCGAAACTCTCCTGCTCCAGCAGCTTCACTAACAGGCGTTGCTTGTCGTCATCAGAAACCAGATAAACACGCTGATCGATATCCGCCTGATTCTCAACGGTCACTTCAATCTCCACATGGGCAGGATCAAGTGTCCACTGACTGGCCAGATTCAGAATGTCATCGGTGAAGGTTGCCGAAAACAGGAACGTCTGACGCTCTTCTTTCTTGGGCGTATAGCGGATGATGCGCTTCACATCGGGAATGAACCCCATGGAAAGCATACGATCGGCCTCATCCAACACCAACACTTCCACTTCCGAAAGGTCGATATCGCGCTTTTGATGAAAATCCAGCAAACGCCCTGGTGTGGCCACCAAAATATCGATCTTTTTACCCAGGCTTTCACGCTGTTTTTGATAGTCCATTCCGCCCACTACGCTGGCTACATTGAGCTGCGTAAAGCGTGCAAGCGCCTTGGCATCCTTCTCGATTTGCAGCGCCAGCTCTCTGGTGGGGGCAATAATCAGTGCACGGGGTGCACCCGATTTTTGTCCATCAGGCGTAGGCTCTTCCAAAAAGTAAGCCAGTACTGAAATTAAAAACGCGGCCGTTTTGCCCGTTCCGGTCTGCGCCTTGCCGACAATATCTCCACCCAGTAGCGTATTGCGCAGCGCTTCTGCCTGAATGGGAGTGCAGTATTCAAACCCTTGGGCATGAATGGCGCGCATTAACGGCAGCGGCAGATCAAAGTCATGAAAGCGCCACTTGCCGGCCACGGCGGGCACCTGAAACTGACGAAGATCCCAGTTCGACTGACGACGACGCGGTTTCCGACGGCGGCGTTTAGGCTTGCGGTTCTGGGCCGATGCTGTGGTCTGTTCCGACTCGCTCATAGGCTGTGTATCTGTCCATTGCTGTGGAGGTTAGGCATCTTGACGTGCGCATTGTACCAGGGGTTGGCGATAAGAGCGCGTCCTGCTGTCGAAGGAGTACGTCAGCCTGTTAGAATGCACTATAAATCACCCCAAGGAGCGCGACATGACGCGTAAGAAAAAGACTCGTTCGTTAGCGGATAAAGTGACGATCCGCACAGGGCGCCGTAAAGATTATAAAAAGTGGCGCCATGAAAATCCCGACCAGGTCACCTCATCCCGTCGCTTTGTGGCTAAAAAGCAGCAGCAGCGCAAGCTTCAGGCTGTCCGCAAACTGGCTCGCCAGCAAAGCGGCCAATCCATTGCCATTCATCCAGATAAAGAGGCAGACACCCCTTCTGGAGAGAAATCGTAATGCGTTTGGTCTCATTTAATATCAACGGCATTCGAGCGCGCCTGCATCAACTTCAGGCGCTGATCGACACTCAACAGCCAGATGTGATCGGGCTTCAGGAAACCAAAGTACAGGATAGTGAGTTTCCTCTGGCCGATGTGGAAGCCATGGGCTACCACGTGTTTTATTATGGCCAGAAAGGCCATTACGGGGTGGCACTACTCTGCCGCCACAAACCCGAAGCCGTCTTTTATGGCTTCCCGGGTGATGGTGAAGACGCCCAGCGCCGCATGATTGGCGTCCAACTGCTTGCTGAAGATGGCAACCCGGTTACAGTATGGAACGGCTACTTTCCTCAGGGGGAAAATATAACCCACCCAACCAAGTTTCCCCATAAAGAGCGTTTTTACCAACAACTGGCAAGGTTACTACAAGAGCAACACAGCCCAAAAGAGCGACTGGCCATCATGGGCGATTTCAATATATCTCCTGAAGACCAGGATATTGGCATCGGAGAAGCCAATCGCAAGCGCTGGCTGAGAGAGGGCAAAACCAGCTTCCAACCCATTGAGCGCGAATGGCTTGAGGGCATTAAAGCCTGGGGGTTAAGCGACAGCTATCGGCTTTGCTACCCTAATAATCAGGAAAGATTCAGCTGGTTTGACTACCGCTCCAAAGGCTTTGACAGCGAGCCAAAACGGGGCCTGCGCATCGACTATATTTTAGTCTCAAAGCCTTTAGCGGAGTGCATCACCTCAGCAGGCATTGATTACCAGTTGCGCGGTATGGAGCGCCCCTCTGATCATGCGCCCACCTGGAGCGATTTTGCATTAACCCTGAAAACATCATAACCCATGACATTAAGGTTCCCAAAGAGCATGCAGGCGGCTTATCGTTTAGTGAAAATTAGCCAGCCATGGCTCAACTTCTTCGTCCCCAAGGTTAGCCGCTTGCAGTAACGCCTGCTCGGCAATCGCTTCCTCGCCCCAGGCATACGCCAATTGGCCATACTGTCGCCAGTCGCCTGCCTGATCAGTGAGCTCAGCCAGTGCCTGCCAGGCAGCCAGGGCATTGTCGATGTGCTTTGCCTGCTGCCAGGCAGTAGCCAGCAGACGCAATATCTTTTCATCGCGCTCAACGATGCCCACTTCCAGTGCCTGCTCAAGATGCTCTGCTGCCCTTGCCGGTGTACCGCCTGAAATATGTAACTGAACAAGTGTAAGCAGGTCGTCAGGCTCGCTGAATTTACCCAGTTGCCAGGCCATTTCCCATATACCGGCAGCAACCCCTTGCTGTCCCGCCTGCTGGGCGAGCCCAGCCGCCTGGCGCCATGCATCTGGAGCACTTTGCTCATTCAGGTCGTCAAGCAGCCAGCTCAGCGCCTGCTGCCCCTGCCCGGCATTACGGAACACGACAAGCACTAATGCCTGCTGTGATTCCGTCAGCGAATCACTTTGTTCAAGCAGAGAGCTTAAGCGTTCTGACGCGCGGTCCCAGCGCTCCGCCTCGGCCAATAAACGGGTAAGTCGCCAACTGACCCGTGTATCGTCATGGTTACTCAGCCACTGCTCATAGAGCGCAATGGCCTCTTCGCGTTGACCGGCCACACGCCGCAGCTCTGCCTCTTCACGCAGCCACCTACTGGCCTGATCTGCAGAAACACTACTGCGTTGACGTGCATTAGCCAACTGATCTGCCGCTTCTTCCTGGCGTCCCTGTTGAGCCATGGCACCTGCGGCAAGCTGGTAATAGAGCGCGCTTGCCCACTGATCAGAGCGGTTACCATTTTGCAAACGCGCTGCCTGACTCGCGGCCCGGGCGGCAACACTATCAAGTGTACCCTGTCGGTCACCACCACCTGCTTCGGCAAGCTGTTGCTGCAGGGCATTGAGGTCTTGAATAATATCACCCGGCAAGGGCTCACTGGCCTGGGCAAACGAGGCCCAAATTCCAAACAGTATTACTCCAGCCAAACGCTGCATATGTCTACCTCAGCTGAAATTCAATACGCTGCGTGGCACGGCGCAACTGATGGCTTGGTTCGAACTGCCAACGGGCAATCGCTTCGCGGGCGGCATCTTCAAACACACGCCGGGGCTGCGCATTGGTCACTTGAATCGTCCCACTATCGACACTGCCATCGCGGCGAATCACAAACACCACTTCTACAAACCCCTCCATGCCCCGTCGCTGCGCGCGCGAAGGGTAGGTGGGATTAACCCGGTTGGTCGGCGCAACCTGACCAACGCTTACCGGCTCGTTGGATGGGGCAGGCTCTGCTGCGGGCGCAGCGCTACGCGCTGCCGTTGAAGATGCAGGAGCGGGGGATGGCGTCGCCTCGGCAGGCTCAGGTGCTGGCTCGGGCGTTGGTTGTGGAGCGGGCTGTGGCTGAGGTGTCGGCTCAGGCGCCACTTCTGTTAGCTCAGGCAGCTCACTCTCTAGTTCCACTGGCTCAACCGGCTCATCAGGCAACTCAACCTCTGGTAATGGAATAGCGCTATCTGCAACCGGCGGTGGCTCAGGCGTAGGCATTGGTGGTGGTGCGGCGCTAGGCGTAACCTCTGCAGGTTGAGGCGCCGCTTCCTCCTGCTCTGGTGCCACCTCCACCGCTTCCACCATGCTCATCGCCATTGTCATCACCGGCGTTTCCTGCGTCCGCTCAGGGGGGGTTACCAATAATGCCAATAGCCAAAACAGTCCGACAGCCAGCGCAACACCACCTGACAACGAAAGCGTATGACGAATCATTGCGCGCTCCGGCTTGCGGCTACCGCCACCTGCTCAACACCAGCCTGTTTTAGACGATCCATCACTTCGATCAGCAATCCAGTGGTCGACTCCCTATCTGCCTGGATAACCACCGATCCATCATCGGTCATCATGCCCGCCACTTCCTGGCCGATACGGTGAATATCTACCGGCTTGCCATCCACCCATACCGCCCCTTCCGGGGTGACTGCCACCAGCACTTGCGCATCAGCCCGCGGGGTTGCTGCACTTGATTCAGGGCGCTCAATTTCAATACCACTCTCTTTCACAAAACTGGTGGTCACAATAAAGAAAATCAGCATGATAAAAACAACATCAAGCATCGGCGTTAAGTTGACTTCGTTGCTATCAGCCGTGGCATCTATGGAACGGCGTCTACGCATCTTTTTCCTCCAAGGCACGCGCCAGGCGGTCTTGCAACCGCTGATTTTCTCGACGTATCACGTGCTCTAAACGACTAATAAACAGCAGTCCAATAACGGCAATCGCCATACCTGTCAGGGTAGGCAGGGTAGCCCGTGCCACGCCATCAGCCATCGCCCTTGCCTGATGCGTGTCACTCATCGACAGGCTGTCGAACACCGTAATCATGCCCGTTACCGTACCCAACAGCCCTAGTAACGGGCATAACGCCACTAATAGTTTCAGCCAGGGCAACGGGCGTCTCAGTTTATCGACCAATGCCTCCGCCCAGACATGACGCAGTGTTCTGGCACTCCAGCTACGGTGGTCGCTACGTGCGGCCCAGCGCCGGATCAGCTGACGACGGGCGATACGCCAGGTGATGCGGTAATACCACCAGCGCTCTATGGCCATACCAAATACCAGCACAGCAACAAAAGCGAGCACGACCAGCACGGCGCCACCGGCATCGACCAGCCGCTCAACGGGCTCAAGCCAAAGGGGCAGCGTAGGCATATCAGGTCACCGTCTGTGCAGAGGACTGAGCCTCAAGGTGATTTGCCAGGGTGGCACTTGCCTCACCCTCAATCACCTGGCTCAAATAACGGCTACGGCTCGCCAGTGCGGTTTGGGCAAATAATAGTGGCACGGCGGTCACAAGCCCCAGCACGGTGGTAACCAGTGCCTGACTAATCCCTCCTGCCATCAGCTGGGGGTCTCCTGTACCAAACACAGTAATCGCCTGGAAAGTGACAATCATGCCGGTAACGGTACCTAAAAGCCCCAGCAAAGGGGCAATCGCTGCCAATAGTTTGACAATCGGCTGCCCACGTTCAATGCGCGGCAACTCAGCCAACACCGCTTCATCCAGTCGCGCCTCCAGCGCTTCTGGCGTTTGGTGTTTATCCATATCCTGAAACCGCTGTAGCACGCGCCCCAGGGGATTATCGGCACGTAACTCACCCACTACTTTGCGTTGACGTCCCACCCGGGCACTCACCAGTAACAGGTATACATACTGGGTAAGCGCTACCAATAAACCAAACACGCCCAGTACGACAATGACGTAACCAACCGCTCCCCCTTGCTGGAAACGCTCCCAAAGGCTGGGTTGCTGAGAGAGGGCACGCAGTACATTTCCCTGAGTGGGATCAATAGCGAACACGCGACTCTCGCCTTGATGGTAGTCGGTTAACACGTCCCTTATCTCACGGGGAGTGCGGGGTATCTCGGCAAATTCTCCGTCATCTTCCCCTTTGCGTAATAGCGCTGTATCGGTAAACGCAGCAAAATCGCCTAAGCGCACCACATCCCGTGGCTCAATAGCACCACTTGAATCTGCCACAGGCAGTGTGAGCCTCTCGGCACGGCCTGTTTGCGCTGTCAACGTAGCCAAGCTGTCAACAATATCTTCGAGCTGCTGCCGCTCAAGCACTTCCACACCACTCAGGCGCGGGGGCAACGCAGCGTCGCCAATCGTTAACCAGCTATCGCTACCCAGGGCATTACGCACCTCGCTGCTATGCCTTTCAAGGCTCGCTAATAACGTAGTCAGCGCTTCGCCCTGCTCCGACTGTCGCTCGGCCAGCTCACCAGCCTGTTGTGCTTGTTCAACCTGCTGAGCCTGTAAAGCATCACGCTGCTCTTCCGCTGCCTGATGAGCTTCCCGAGCCTCATCAAGCGCTGCGTCTAATGCCTGCTGATCATCGAGAAAGGATTGCAGCCGTGCCTGATCACGAGCTTCAGCTGCCTCCCGGGCTTCTCTCAGTGAGCTGATATTTCCTGAATGGTTGCCTTCACTCTGTTGTGCCAGCGTCACGCTACTAAAAAGACCAAGCATCAGCGTAACTAACACCACTCCACCGCGCAGTGGGAGCTGTTGTAACAGACTCATTGCTGGCCTCCCTGGTGTGCAGTAGCGGTAATCGAAAGGGGTAAACGCAATAGATCAGGGGTGCGCTGATCGTCTGCCATCCGCAAACCATTGCGTACTTCTCGGCGCGCACTCTCATCCAGTGCTTGCCAGTCACCACTTTCTGCGTCCCACACTCCCCCTTCACGTCCGTCTGGCGTCAGGTAGTAAAAACCTATCCGGCCAATACGCAGGTACTCCACTTCGCGGGGATTTTCATCAGCAAATTTCAGTCGACCACGCCAGTTATCTATATCGCGGCCATAATCAAGTTCTGCTCGCCAGGTCTCCAGCAGGCTGATAATCCGTTCGACACTCTCTGCCCCTTGCTCATCCTTTGCTGCTTGCACCCGCGCTAAACGCTCTTCTCGTAAAAAAGGCAGGTCACTTTCGATCCAATTCATGAGTTGCTGTGCCATATCCTGCTCAATCGACGGTAGCGCCGCTCGGGTTTCACTGAGGGTATCCAGTGCCACACTCAACCGCTGCTGGCGTTCAGCCTCGTTAACCAACCGTCCACTTAGAGCAGCGTTGGCTGCCTCCATCTGGCGTGTTTCACGCTCCAGGCGGCGTAGCTCTTCAAGCGCCTCACGGGTCTCTTCATCAGCGGCATCAATGTGTTGCTGGATTGCCGACTGGGCTTGCTGGGCCTCGACACTTTGGGATGCTTGATCCATGGTTTCATCGCTTGCCATCAGCGTGCCACTGGCAAGCAACCCGGCAAGCCAGTACCCACGCAAGACAAAGAAAGGCCTTTTCAGCACGTTGCGTCTCCGTCACTGATTAATGAGCAGTTGCACTGCTCTACGAGAAACTAACTAGGTATAAGAACGATTTGCGTTTATCGAACCGGGTACATAGCGTACCATTAATGAAATAAATGACAATATTTATCATTAACATTCAAGCATCTTCAGTGATGACTTCAAAAAACGGGAGCCAATTGGCTCCCGTTTTGGTCAATCGCTCTCTGGACTTAAAATGCCCAGTCGTCGTCCTCAGTGGCAACCGCCTTACCAATGACATACGAAGAGCCAGAACCTGAGAAGAAGTCATGGTTCTCATCGGCACTGGGTGAAAGAGCCGCCATGATGGTGGGATCCACATCAGTGACACTGCTGGGGAACAGTGGCTCGTAGCCCAGGTTCATCAGCGCTTTGTTAGCGTTGTAGTGAAGGAATTTCTTCACGTCTTCGGTTAATCCCACCTCATCGTATAGTGACTCGGTGTACCGCACTTCATTGTCATACAACTCAAGCAGCAGCTCGTAGGCGTAGTCTTTCACCTCCTGCCTACGCTCTGGTGTCGCCTCTGCCAGAGCCTGCTGGAATTTATAGCCAATGTAGTACCCATGAACGGCTTCATCACGAATAATCAGGCGAATCAAGTCGGCGGTGTTGGTCAGTTTTGCATGACTGGACCAATACATCGGCAGGTAGAACCCTGAGTAGAATAAAAACGACTCAAGGAATACGCTTGCCACTTTACGCATCAGCGGATCATCAGAGCGGTAACGCCCCAAAATCAGCTCAGACTTCGCCTGCAACATCGGGTTCTCTTCGCTCCAGCGGAAAGCATCATCCACATCCCGAGTGGCACACAGCGTTGAGAAAATCGAGCTATAGGAGCGCGCATGCACCGACTCCATAAAGGCGATATTGGTGTATACCGCCTCTTCATGAGGAGTGCGAGCATCCTCCATCAGCACCGGCGCACCAACGCTGCTTTGGATGGTATCCAGCAGCGTTAAGCCCGTGAAGACACGGATAGTCAACTGCTTCTCTTGATGAGTCAGTGTATTCCACGACTGAATATCATTCGATAACGGCACTTTCTCCGGCAGCCAGAAGTTGCTTGTCAGCCGGTTCCATACTTCAAGATCCTTATCATCCTGAAGACGGTTCCAGTTGATGGCATCGACCCGTGATAAGCGTTGCATAGTGGTCATCAAATTGCTCTCTTGAAAGTCGTTACGCAATTACAGTGTGCAGGAGACACAGCCTTCCACCTCGGTGCCCTCAAGCGCACTTTGACGCAAGCGGATGTAATACAGCGTCTTGATTCCTTTGCGCCACGCATAGATCTGGGCCTTGTTAATATCCCGAGTGGTCGCCGTATCGGGGAAAAACAGGGTCAATGACAACCCCTGATCCACATGCTTGGAGGCTTCTGCATAGGTATCAATAATTTTTTCAGGGCCGATTTCATAGGCATCCTGGAAGTAATCGAAGTTGGCCTCGTTCAGGAAGGGAGCGGGATAATAAACACGCCCCAACTTGCCCTCTTTACGAATTTCGATCTTAGCCGCCACCGGATGAATACTGGAGGTTGAGTGATTGATATACGAAATAGAGCCAGTCGGCGGTACCGCCTGAAGGTTACGGTTATATAAGCCGTGAGCCATAACCGACGCCTTCAGCTCCTGCCAGTCCTGCTGCGTTGGCAGGGCAATACCACTGCGCTCAAACAGGCCGCGTACTTTTTCTGTGCGTGGCAGCCACTCCTGGTCGGTGTACTTGTCAAAGAACTCACCAGATGCATAGGTAGACTCAGCAAAACCCGTAAAAGTATCGCTACGCTCAATCGCCAACCGATTGGAGGCGCGCAGTGCATGAAAAGCGACACAGTAGAAATAGAGATTGGTGAAATCCAACCCCTCTTCCGAGCCATAATAAATGTGTTCGCGTGCCAGGAAACCATGCAGGTTCATTTGCCCAAGACCAATAGCACGGGACTTCGCATTTCCTTCCGCAATAGAGGGGACACTGCGCAGGTTGCTCATCTCTGAAACCGCCGTTAGCCCGCGAATGGCTACCTCAACGCTGGTGCCTATATCACCTGAATCCATGACTTTGGCAATATTCATTGAGCCCAAGTTACAGGAGATGTCCTGGCCCACCTGGCGATACCCCAGGTCATCGTCGTACTCAGTGGGCGTATTCACCTGCAGAATTTCAGAGCACAGGTTGCTCATATTAATGCGACCAGCAATCGGGTTGGCGCGGTTTACTGTATCTTCAAACATGATATACGGATAACCCGATTCAAACTGCAGCTCAGCCAGGGTTTGGAAGAAGGCGCGGGCATTAATCTTATGCTTACGAATACGCGCGTCCGATACCATTTCATGGTACTTCTCAGTAACACTGACATCGCCAAACGGAACACCGTATACACGCTCTACGTCATAAGGCGAAAACAGGTACATATCATCATTGCGCTTGGCCAGCTCAAAGGTGATATCCGGAATGGTCACGCCCAACGACAGTGTCTTGATACGGATTTTTTCGTCAGCATTTTCGCGTTTGGTATCCAAAAAACGCAGGATATCGGGGTGGTGAGCATTCAAATACACCGCACCGGCACCCTGGCGAGCCCCCAGCTGGTTCGCATAGGAGAACGCATCCTCCAGCAGCTTCATAATTGGAATGATGCCGGATGACTGGTTTTCAATACGCTTGATGGGCGCGCCTGACTCGCGGATATTGCTTAACAAAAACGCCACACCGCCGCCACGCTTGGAAAGCTGTAGCGCAGAGTTGATGGAGCGGCCAATCGACTCCATGTTGTCTTCAATACGCAGCAAAAAGCAGGATACCAACTCGCCACGCTGCCGCTTGCCACAGTTAAGAAATGTTGGAGTCGCGGGCTGGAAGCGGCCACTGATGATTTCATCAACCAGGGATTTAGCCAGCGTTTCATTACCACGCGCCAGAGTCAGTGCAACCATACAGACACGATCTTCATAGCGCTCTAAATAACGCTTGCCGTCAAATGTCTTAAGGGTATAGCTGGTGTAATACTTAAAGGCACCCAAAAAGCTGGGAAAACGAAATTTGTAGGCATAGGCCTGCTCAAACAGCGCCTTAACGAAGACGAAGCTGTACTGAGCCAACATCTCTGCCTCGTAGTACTGCTCCTCCACCAGGTAATCCAGCTTCTCCTCCAGCGAATGGAAGAACACTGTATTCTGATTAACATGCTGCAAAAAATACTGCCGCGCCGCTTCACGATCTTTATCGAGCTGTAACTCGCCATTGGCCCCGTAAAGATTAAGCATCGCATTAAGTGCGTGGTAATCCAGCGTACGCCCCTCGGAAGCCACCGCTGCTGGCCGTTTTGCCTCAGCCACGTTTTTTGTGACTACATTTGTCGTTTCCAAAACTCTTCTACTCCTTTGCGAACCCTGGCGACGTCATCCTCAGTGCCTAAAAGTTCAAATCGATAAAGCAGCGGCACTTGGCATTTTTGCGCGATAATACGCCCAGCCAACCCATAAGCATCGCCAAAGTTAGTATTCCCTGCGGCAATGACACCTCGTAGGAGGTGTCGATTGTGCTCATCGTTTAAAAATCGAATGACTTGCCCAGGCACCGCACCTTTGATCTCTCCGCCTCCGTAGGTCGGCGTCATCAGAATATAAGGCTGTTTTACTCGCGGGATTGGCTCTTCACGATGTATAGGCAGCCGTTGCGCGCTAACGCCAAGCTTTTCTACAAAACGGTGGGTATTACCTGATTTGGTGGAAAAATACACCAGCGTGCCAGCCAGCGGCGCCTCCACCACCTCACTTATCGGCATTGCAGTGGACTATGCGAGCGCTTGAATTCGGTCCGGGCGGAATCCCGACCAATGATCGTCACCTGCCACAACGACGGGAAGCTGACGATAGCCAAGTGCTTCGACTTGTTTTTGAGCATCAGCCTCAGACGTAATATCGATAACCGTGTATTCGATACCTTGCTTATCCATCGCGCGGTAAGTGGCGGTGCACTGAACACAAGCAGGCTTGCTATAAATTTGGATTCCCATGACCATTTTTCCTTTTCATAGCGGCATTTTTGAGGTAGAGCACATATTGTACCCTGCTCACTTAGAAGGCACTACGAATACTATATATAGACCACAGGAAAATCAATTCAAGCATATATGGTATTTTTATTTCTTTGGATATTGACAATCAAAGGCTAACTCTGTGCTCTACAAAGAAAAACCGCCTCTTCAATAGAGGCGGTTTTTTTGGAAGCGCAACACGGGCTGGCTGGCGCCTTATTCTTGCTTGGCGCGATATTAAGCAGTAGCTGCCTGGTAACGATGCTCAACATCTTCCCAGTTCACAACATCAAAGAACGCAGCAATATAGTCAGGGCGTTTGTTTTGGTACTTCAGATAGTAAGCATGCTCCCATACATCCAGACCCAGCAGAGGCGTGTTGCCATGCATCAGCGGGCTATCCTGATTCAGCGTGTTCTCTACCACCAGTTTTTTCTCAGGTGTAATGGAAAGCCACGCCCAACCGCTACCAAAACGACCAACTGCCGCTTTTTTAAACTCTTCTTTAAACGCTTCAAAGCCGCCCAGCTCTGCATCAATGGCTTTAGCAATACTACCCTGGGGGTTGCCACCACCATTTGGCGACATCATCAGCCAGAACATGGAGTGGTTAGCGTGACCACCACCATTGTTAATAACCGCTTGACGTTTTGCTTCGGGAACACGATCCAGGTTCGCAACCAGCTCCTCCACCGGCACGTCTTCCAGACCAGTGCCTTCAAGAGCAGCATTTAGGTTATTCACATAGGTTTGATGGTGACGGGAGTGGTGAATCTCCATGGTCATCGCATCGATGTGTGGCTCGAGAGCGTCGTAAGCGTACGGCAGTTCAGGAAGTGTATGTGCCATGCTATCTTCTCCTTGAGTGGCTTTCATTGCAGTCAATCAACTAGGTGCGGCCATGCCTCACCCTTTTCAACCGCCATGGCGATTTTTTCTTGCCATGCATTGCGATATATTTTGTCCCAGTACTTTAGTCAACTATTGCCAGTTTATCTAATCCATGCTTAACAAAAAAGCCGACTTCTGACGAAGCCGGCTTGTTACAAACCGCCATTTCAGCTACTTACAACTTGCTCTCAAGCTCCGGCAGAATCTCGAACAGATCGCCCACCAGACCATAGTCCGCCACCTGGAAGATCGGTGCTTCTTCGTCTTTGTTCACCGCAACGATCACCTTGGAGTCTTTCACC
>NZ_JALPZO010000015.1 GCF_023507745.1 Vreelandella olivaria
GATCACCACCATGGCATTTTGATCGTGGTTATAAGGCTTGAAGCGCGGCATGCTGACCACTCCTCGTCTGTTTTCTCGATCCTACCAAAACTTAGCCGTCAGCGGGGTTTTTCTACAGGCTCAACGCTCGCAATAAGCGGCGCGAGGAACGAGCGTCCGGCGACCGCAGGGAGCGAACTTGATTGCTTGGTTATGTGCCAACTGCTAAATACCTTGAACAAGGATATCCACAGGAAGCTTATAGGCTTTCAATGAAATCCCCCACAACTCGTTGCTTTGAGTACTTCCGCCACAAACCAAAGCGACTAGCTCTCCATCTTCACCGATGATTGGTGCACCACTACAGCCTTTGAAATGCTCATGTCCAGGATGCGCGAAAGGCAACTTGAAGTAATGGTAGTCGCCGTCAGTTCGCAAATATTCCAGGCCTGTGTAAACTCGCACCTCGGTGACCAAACAATCTTTCCCGCCGTGCTGCTCCAACGATGGCTGAACCAGGCCGCTAAAGCCATACTTTGTGTGACTATGCGGCGAGATTTCTAAAGAAGGGCAAAGCTCCGAAATGAATTCCTCTGAAATTATCCTTGATGTATGCGGATCAATCTCTTGCCGCTTAGCGAACGTTGTCTCCGGCACCTCAACGTAAGAGAAGTCGACATCCACCACCTCCGACGTGTGTATATTCGCCTTCATCAAGAAGTTGATGCCACCTAACCTGTACAATTCTGCGCCTTTGTTAGGAACGTACTGCTGCTGAATAGCCCATACGGCGCCATTGCCAGTAGCGTGCTGGACGGACAGCAGTAACTTCTTACCGCCATATCTTACAAAACACCCTGACGCGATTCCGGTTGGCACCCCACCACCATTGGTAGACACAAGCGGAACGGTGGAAAGCCAGAGCTTCCTTTCAAAATCATCAATCATCAACGAACTTTCCTTGGCACATAACGTCGTGGTGTGCGGCGAGGCCGCATTTGGCGGACTGCTTGCTCTGCAAGCAGTGTGACATCTGCGGAATCGTCCGACACTACCACTTTGTTATTTGCTGATGGCGTTGCACGGACATTTGC
>NZ_JALPZO010000016.1 GCF_023507745.1 Vreelandella olivaria
GAAGATGGAAGTCGCGGGTGATAGGCTGAAGCAGCGCATTGGCTTTTTGGCCAAGCGCCTTCCGGTCCAGGCTGGCATCGCGTTCTTCGGCACGTAGGGCGCTGTCGCTTAACTGCTGGGCCAACGTGGAAAGTTGACTGGCTGGCTTTGAAGAATCAGATGACGAAGTTGTGTTTTCGCTCTGTTCGGTTCCCTTGGCTGATACGTCCTGAGTGCGGCTACCAGACGTCGTTTGCGACGTCGCCGGGGTAGTGGGTCCAATGCTGATTGTCATGGCAATACCTCCTTGTCGTTTTGCTGAATTGCCATCAATTATATGGCCTATGGTAGTGACCGAAACGTTGGTTATTTCTCGATGCCACACTTAGTAATCGGCAGGGAAAACTAAAACGTTAAGTAAATATTGTAATTTTTTTGTTAGCGTACTTAATCAATGCACGTACATATCCCGCCATAAGTGGTTTCATCATCAGTCGAAGGGGGGCTTGAGATACTTGAACTGTCATTTTTCAATTAATTGTTGAACGCGCAAAGCGTTTACCTAGGTTGGCAAAGTCGTCACTTGACATTAATATTTCAAAGATATCCTCAGGTGCTCCTTTGCCTTCGGCGCGGTGGGTCATAAAGTTGAAGTCCATCTCAATCAGATGTTCAAGGCGCGGCGCATAAAAATCGGGATGCTGTGCCTGCATAATAGGGGGCAAATCGTTGTAATTCCCCAGTACTTCTTTGAAAAACTCTGTCATCTTGCCGGTTTGGCTGTACTCCAATTTACCTCGAGCAACAACTGCCTGCTTCCATGCAGTTTCTTGGGCACGCCCCTCTAGCCAAGCTGCCCGTCGCTCATTGGCCGTAAACGTGCCGCTATCGTCATAAATAATCAGTGCTAGTTGGTCTTGTGATAGACCGCTAAAGGGGTTGCTGCCTCTGCCGTTGACAAATGAGGTGGCTTGTTTTGCTCGTTCCAGTAGTTCGGGATCATCGGTGTCAGGTACTTCAGCGTCATATTTTGCACGATGAAGATGGAAGTCGCGGGTGATAGGCTGAAGCAGCGCATTGGCTTTTTGGCC
>NZ_JALPZO010000017.1 GCF_023507745.1 Vreelandella olivaria
ATGCTCGATGCCCTGGCGAGCGACCCGAGCACGACCCAGCGGCGCCTCGGCGACGGCTTCTACGAGCAGCGGCTGATCAACGAACAGATCATGCAACTCACCGGGCAGCGCTACCTGGAGGGATACGGAGACGACGACGCCCAGTACCGGGCCCTGATGAACGCTGGCATCACCTTCGCCGAACAGCACGACCTGCGCCCCGGCGTGGCACTGACCGCCGAGCAGATGGCGCAACTGACCAGCGATATCGTGTGGCTGGTCAAGCAGACCATGACCCTTGACGACGGCAGTACGGTCGAGGTCCTGGTGCCCCAGGTCTACGTACGGGTACGCGAAGGCGACTTCACCGGCGACGGCACCCTGATCGCCGGCAACTCCCTACAGCTGGATATCGCCGGCGACCTGCTCAACTCCGGCACCCTGGCCGGGCGCGAGGTGGTCAGCCTCACCGCCGATAATATCGCCAACCTGGGCGGTAGCATCGGCGGCAACCTGATCGATCTCGAGGCGCGCGACGACCTCACCAACCTGGAAGGCCGCATTGATGGTGGCCAGATCAACCTCACCGCCGGGCGGGACATCGCCAACCTGGGCGGCGAGATTGCCGCACGAGAATCGCTGAGTCTGGAGGCGGGTCGCGACCTGACCCTGGCCAGCACCACGGAGCGTGTGGCGGGGCTCTACGTCTCGGACGCCGCCGGCCAACTGCTCGCCAGCGCCGGGCGCGATATCACCGTGGCCGGTGCCGAGGTGAGTTCCGCCGGCAGCCTGCAACTGGCCGCCGGTCGCGATCTCGACATTGCCAGCACGCTGGACCATGAGCAGCGCTGGGGTGGTATCAGTGACCGCGTGGCACTCGACCGCAGCGCCAGTGTGTCGGCGGGCGGCGACCTGGCGCTGCTGGCGGGCCGTGACCTGACCCTGCTGGCCTCCGAGGTCAGTGCTGGCGGTAGCGGCGTGTTGAGCGCCGGTCGTGATCTGACACTCGACTCCCTGGACACTCATGACGACTTCCTCTTGGGGCGTAACACGACACGTGAGAGCCAGGAAATCGGCAT
>NZ_JALPZO010000018.1 GCF_023507745.1 Vreelandella olivaria
CCTCCAGGCTCAGCGATTCTCGTGCGGCAATCTCGCCGCCCAGGTTGGCGATATTATCGGCCGTGAGGCTGACCACCTCGCGCCCGGCCAGGGTGCCGTCGCCTTCGCGTACCCGTACGTAGACCTGGGGCAACGTCTGCACAGTAGCGGCCTGGCATTGAGCGCTGGTGTCCAGATAATCTCTCACTCCTTTCTCCTACGCGCCGGAGGATAGCGATCAGGATGCTTTCGGTAATAGAAAAAGCTGTAGGTATCCAGCAAACTTCCAAACAAAAAAATTCCCCCTATTACCATTCCTAAAACCCTATGCCTATGTTGGCTTGTTGGGCCATACCCTCTTAGCTCTCCGCCAAAAAAATCATACACCACTTCCATTATTGCAACACTGTTCCAGAAAAAAGCCACTGTAAATATACAGATAATAAGTATTCTAATATTTCTGATAACATACGCCCTCCATGTCCACTTGCAGTTACTCATCACTTCCACCTCTGGTCTCATCGACTGGCAGTATAAAAAAGTGCCTCGAGGTCGACCAGGTTGCCGCTGATACCACCGCCCAGGTTGGCGATGTTATCGGCCGTGAGGCTGACCACCTCACGACCGGCCAGGGTGCCGGAGTTGAGCAGGTCGCCGGCGATATCCAGCTGTAGGGAGTTGCCGGCGATCAGGGTGAGGTCGCCTTCGCGTACCCGTACGTAGACCTGGGGCACCAGGACCTCGACCGTACTGCCGTCGTCAAAGGTCATGGTCTGCTTGACCAGCCAGACGATATCGCTGGTCAGTTGCGCCATCTGCTCGGCGGTCAGTGCCACGCCGGGGCGCAGGTCGTGCTGTTCGGCGAAGGTGATGCCAGCGTTCATCAGGGCCCGGTACTGGGCGTCGTCGTCTGCGTATCCCTCCAGGTAGCGCTGCCCGGTGAGTTGCATGATCTGTTCGTTGATCAGCCGCTGCTCGTAGAAGCCGTCGCCGAGGCGCCTCTGGGTCGTGCTCGGGTCGCTCGCCAGGGCATCGAGCAT
>NZ_JALPZO010000019.1 GCF_023507745.1 Vreelandella olivaria
GTTTTAGCCAGTTGCCTGCACGGGTGGGAATCCCCAGCAGGTTGTAGAACTGGGTCAGTCGGGAAGCATCCAGATTGGCGTAGATATAGTACAGGGCCAGCATCGCCTCCGGGTCGCCCGCTTCGGCGTTGGGCAGGGTAATGTCCAACGCCGCCTCTCGCCAGCCTGCGCTGTTGTCAGGGCATCGGTCGCCGGCTACGCAGGCCCCGCCTTGAAACAGCCGCAGCATGGCGTAGGGGTCGCCTTGCTCGGCAGCCTGTAAATACCACTCCATGGCCTCGGTGGTTAAGCCCAGCATATTCTGTCTGCGTTCTGACTCGCCCATGTAATACATAGCTTCTACATCACCAGCATCAGCCGCTTGGCGTAAATAAGGCATGGCATCTGTTGAATGCCCTATATTGTAAAGGCGCATACCTTCATCTTTGGCGGCCTGGATATCCGCGGGTAGCGCCCAGCTAGTGAGTGACCAAAGCAGTGGAAGCAAGAGGGCGAATACCAGACGGTTTATGTTTGCCATCGCTCAATCAGTAACCAAAGCGAGGGGGAAACCTGGAAATGGGGGGCTGACGCCCTATCCATTCCGACGCTGCCAGCGCTTCTGCTTGCTGGCGCTCATCTTCTGTGAGCTTGTCCTGGTTCCAGGACATAATATCCCGTGAATTGCCATCCTCTATCTCTACATACAGCGCATAAAGTATGGCCCAGCCCTTAATGCGGTCTTCTTCATTAACGCACCGTTGATCGGGGGGATACGATGGATCCAAGTAACACCAACCTAATCCCAACCGATTCTCAAAGCTTCCATGCTGGGATGCCCGCTCCATCCATTGCCAACTGGCTGCATAGTCTTGCTGCTCTCTTTTGACATACTCCAGTTGCTCCATGGCGGGCACATGGCCTTGCTCCGCTGCACGGCTCAACCAGCTTTCCGCCGCTTCCAGGCGGCGGCGTTTGGTGAAGTACCACCCCCGACCATTCATAATCTGACGACCCCACAGGGTTTGGGCTTCCG
>NZ_JALPZO010000020.1 GCF_023507745.1 Vreelandella olivaria
CGACGACTGGGCCGCCACCCGGAACGAACGCGGCAACACATCACAGCCGATCCGCTTCCAGGGCCAATGGCACGATGAAGAGAGTGGCCTCTACTACAACCGCCACCGCTACTACGACCCACAGCAGTGGCGGTATATCATCCAGGATCATAATGCAGTTAACCGAGAGTGATGAGCTAACACAATCGCTTATAACGCCACCAGCAGAAGCCCACCCAACATGATAAGTGTACCCAACGTTTTAGCCCTGGAGGCAGGCTCTTTTAGCCATAGTACGCCCATCAGCACACCTACCGGAATCGAGAGTTGGCGCAGCGCCACGATATAGCTCACCTCATCGGTGAGCGCCATGGCGATTAGTACCAGTCCATAGGTACTGGTCATCATTAGCCCGGTGCCCACCAGCATGACCAACCCGTGCTGGCGCAGCGCCGGCAGGCGGCGGCGCTCTGCAGGCAGTAGCACCAGCAACGGCATCGCCCAAGTGAGTGTTACCACCGCTTGCAGCACCATAAATACCGCCCCTGCGGTCAGCCCGCTATGCCCCGCTCCCTGCATTAACCCCAAGGCCTGTTTGTCGATCAGCGAATAGCCGACAGTGCCCACCGCTGCGAGTAGTGCATAACCCATGGCGGGCGTTATGTAGGTGGCAAACCTGCGCGCCTCAGGATGGCTAAGTGGCAGGCACAGGGCACCGGCCACGACGAGTGCCATCCCAATGCCATCCCAGATATCCAGCACACGGCTGCCCAGTAGCGCAATAGACACCAACGGCACCAGCACCACCGGCAGCGCCCGTGCAATGGGATAAAGCACGCTGACTTCTCCTCGCGCATAGGCCCAGGCCAGTCCTCCCATATAGAGCATTTGGCACAGCCCAGAGAGCGCCAACCAGCCCCAGAATGCACTGGGTAGCGCCGCTAATGGTGGCCCAAGCCACACCAATGGCAGCATCACCGCCCCACCTGCGCCATAAGCCAGAGCAAAAGCCCCCAGTGAAGGCGCGTTACGTTTGCCCAGAACATTCCAACCAGCGTGCATACATACCGATACCAGCACCAGGGCAAGCGCGGCTGGGCTCAAGGCTTCTCTCCCTGTTGCAAACGGGTATGAATGGCCTCCACCACGCCGGGCAGCTCAGCGATAGTGGGTATACAATAGTGCGGCTTCGACGGCGCAAACTGGGCGGCCACTCGCTCGTGGGCCGCGTGGCGCTCTGTATCACTCAGAGCCTGGTACTGCTCATAGTCAAGCCCCAGCGCATTCCCCGAACAGGTGAGCGCTACCGTCCACATTCCAGCGCTGCATCCTTCAAGGATACCCGGAGCAGTGTCATCCACCTTAATGCAAGCCGCCACATCGCTAATGCCTAGAGCAATCACATTAGCCAGCGCCTGAGCCGGGTGCGGGCGTCCATTCGGCACCTCGTCGGTCGCCACGATATGATCGACCCGCAGGCCATTATCCTTGGCAAGGGCCGCGATACGCTCCATCACTACTACCGGGTAGCCGGAACATGAGCCGACTTTCAGCCCTTGATCGCGTAGCCAGGTGAACGTATGCAGGGCACCGGGTATCACCGCTGAGTGGTCAGTAATTTTGGCGATCTGCAATGGCATAAACCGCTCATAGAGCGCCGTCACATCATCATTGGTGGGCGCGTGACCGACAGCCTGGGTGAACCTTTCGGCAATCGCGGGCTGATCGCACAGCGTACGAATATGATCCCATTTGCCCATGCCCATAGGGCCACGGGCTTCTTCCAGGCTAATCGCGACACCCAGTTCGGCAAAGGCTTCGACAAAAATCTGGGTGGGTGCAAAGGAGCCAAAATCGACCAGGGTGCCTGCCCAGTCACAAATAACCGCCTGGAGGCGTTGGGGGGAGTGGTAGTGCATCAGGCGCTCCATGAGTCTGGACAAGGGGAAACACCCATCTCGATAAGCGCGTCATGAACAGCGGCAAGCAGCGTTTCAATCACAGGGGCGTCCAACTGGCCGATACAGCCGATGCGGAAACTCTCCACTGCGATCAGCTTGCCTGGGTAGATCAAAAAGCCGCGCGCCTTTAGCGCTGCATAGAAGGCATTAAACTCAAACGCCGGGTCGGTGGGGCTTAGAAAGGTGGTGATAATGGGCGACAGCCATGGGTCTTCCAACAGTGTGCTAAAACCTAACGCCCGCATACCGGCTACCAGAGCATCGCGGTTGCGAGTGTAACGGGCGCAACGTCCCTGCACACCGCCCTCATCATGGTGCTGGGCAAGCGCCGCCTGAAAGGCCACCACGGTATGGGTTGGTGGGGTAAAGCGCCACTGGCCGGTACACTCCATGTATTCCCACTGGGCATGCAGGTCAAGACTTAGCGAGTGTGCACGTCCCTTGCCTTCAGCAAGCAGCGCCTTGCGGATAATCACAAAACCAAAGCCCGGTACACCTTCAATGCACTTGTTGGCCGAGGAGATCAGTACATCAATGGGCGTTTTCGCGAGACTGATCGGCACGCCACCAAATGAGCTCATCGCATCGACGATGAGCGTTTTACCATGCGCGTGTACCACGTCAGCGATAGCATCCAGTGGGTTCAAAATGCCGGAGCTGGTTTCACAGTGGACAAGAAACACGGCGGTAATCTCCGGGTTCTGCTGCAGCACGGCGTCAACCTCCTCCGGCTGAGGCGGCAGATAGTCGCCTTTATCCAGGATTACATAACGGCGGCCCATCGTATGGAGCAACTGCGCCGCCCGCTGGCCGTAAGCACCGTTCATCAGCACCAGTACCTTGCCGCCAGGAGCGACAGCACAGGCCAGCGCGCTCTCCACGGCGAAAGTACCGCTACCCTGCATCGGCACACAGGCAAAGGTGTTACTACCTGCCTCTGCCATCGCCAAGAGCTGTGTACGCACATTGGCGGTGACACGGTTGAAGTCGTCATCCCAGGAGCCCCAGTCACATAGCATGGCCGCTTTGGTCTCTGGGGAGGTGGTAAGCGGCCCTGGTGTTAGTAAGTAAGGCGCTGTCATGTTATTCATCATATTGGTCTATACCAGATAATAAACACAGCGTAGCCGCTGCCGCAGTGAGCTGTCTAGCCCGCTTGGCGCCAGCGCTGTGCGTTGTTTAACAAAGCGTGGGTAAGTGCCGCGTGCAGCAGCTTAACCCCTAGCGAGGTCAGGAAAATCAGTACGGCCATGGCCGCAGCACTGGCAAAGTAGCCCGCTTCGTCCAGGTGCAGAACCGCCACGGAGGCAAGCCGGGTATCGCTGTTATAGAGGAACACTACCGCTGATACGGTCGTCATCGCATTGACGAACAGGTAAACCGAGATATCCAACACGGCAGGCAGCGACACTGGCAGTGTTACCCGGCGAAAGGTGGTCCAGAAGGGAACCTTTAGTGAGGCACCGACAGCTTCAAACTCCGGGTCGAGCTGTTTGAGTGCCGTCACGGAAGTCAGGTGGCATACGGTGTAAAAATGCACCAGCGTGTTTAGCACCAAAATGGCCATCGTGCCGTACATCCAGTTAAAGGGATTCCCGGCCTGATTGAAAAAGAAGATATAGGCCAAGCCCAACACCATGCCCGGCACTGCCATGGGCAACATCGCCATCAGGTGTAAACCCTGGCGCAGCGGCTGATAGCCGTCGCTTTTTTCGATCAGCCAAGCGTTAAAGAAAATCACCAACGTGCCTACCAGGGCAACGCTAAAGGCCAGTTTGAGCGAGTTAAGCCATGCCTCCCAGCCACCGCCCGCTAACCCCTGAAAGGTGTAGTGCTGTAGGGTAAACGTCCGGTTGTAAGGCCAGAACTGCAACAGCGAGGCATATATCGCCGTGCCGATAACCAGCAAAATAACGCCCGCCACTGCGTAACACATGAGTGCAAATAGCCAGTCTCGTAGCGGGCTGGGCGTGGGCTGCCATGGCACGGCCCGCGCCGAAAGCTGGGCTACCTGCCGCCGCTGAATCCAGCGGTCAACCATAAACGAAAGCACCGCAGGCAGTAATAGAATCACGCTGACCACCGCCCCCATCTGGAAATTCTGCTGCCCTACCACCTGACGATACACATCGGTTGCCAGCACACTAAATTGGCCGCCAATAATTTTGGGCACGCCAAAATCGGTAATCGCTAAGGTAAACACCACGAACAGGCAAGATATAAGACCATAACGCACGCCTGGCAGGGTAATGGTCAAAAAGATGCGCCATTTAGGGGTGCCTAACACGTCTGCGGCTTCATAGAGCCGCGCATCACTATGGGTCAGTGCCGTCGTCAGCAGCATTAGCGCATGGGGAAAGATCCAAAAGCTCATCCCTATCACGATACCAATCGGCCCATACACCGAGTGGCCCATGAGCAGCTCGCGCAGAAACCCTTGATTTCCGAATAGGTAAACCAGGCTAATCGCAGGCAGCAGCGATGGCGCCAGGATGGGCAGAATTGCCAACATCCGAAATAGCCGCTTGCCCGGCATACAGGTGCGGGTAACGCCATAGGCACATAAAAATGCTAACCCCACCACTACAACAGTGGTGGTGAGCGCCATACGAAATGAGTTAGTTATCGAGTTGACCAGCGCCGGTGTTTGAAAGTACTGCACAAAGTTGGCAAGCCCGATAAAGTCACCACTGCGACCCTGCAGGCTCTTCACCAGCATTGCAAACAGGGGGAATAACAGGCCAATCACTAGCAGCGCCACCCCGGCCAACAACATCAGCAAGCGAACCAGTGCCTCCAACGATAGCTTGGCAGTTGGCCTGGAAAACAGTATCGCCCTCATGGCTGACTGCTCCCGGCTGGGTACAGACGTGCAGCGTCCGCAGGAAAATGAATGCTTAACACTTGCCCTAGCTGTAACACGAGGGCGGTGCTGTCCCGGCTTGGCACATCGGCAAGCAGCGTTTGCCCGGTACCCTGTACACGTAGGGCCACCCGCTGAAACGCACCTAAAAACTCGATACCGGTGACCTCCCCCATCAGTTCACTTTGGGTTCGGCTTAGCGCGACCGCCTCTGGCCGAATAGCCAGCTGGATAGGCAGCCCCTGGGCATAATGATGTGGCTGGCAGTCACAGTGCGTGCTACCCAGCTGTACCCGATGGTTGGTCCCTGCGGTCACTTCTAAAAAGTTCATGGTGCCAATAAACGAGGCTACAAAAGCACTGGCGGGCTGGTGATAAATCTCTGCGGGGGTGCCTACCTGCTCAATCACGCCATGGTTCATCACCACGATGCGGTCGGCCATGGTCAACGCCTCTTCCTGGTCATGGGTCACCATAATGGTGGTCACGCCAAGACGCGCCTGCAGAGCTTTAATTTGGCTACGCAGATGGGTGCGCACCCGGGCATCCAGTGCCGATAGCGGCTCGTCCAGCAGCAGTAAGCCAGGTTCCATGGCGAGCGCTCGCGCCAGCGCGACCCGCTGCTGCTGACCGCCGGAAAGCGCCGCCGGGTACTTATCTTCGCTGCCGCCCAGGTCCACCAGAGCGAGCAACTCAGTTACCCGGGAGCGGATGCCCACCCGATTTATCCGACGATTGCGCAACCCATACGCTACGTTATCGAAGACGGTCAAATTGGGGAACAGTGCGTACGACTGGAAGACAATGCCAAAATCCCGCGCCTGTGGAGGCAGCCTGGAAATGTCCTTGCCACGCTGAATCAGCGTGCCCGTGCTCTGTCGGGTCAGCCCTGCAATGGTGCGCAGCAAGGTGGTTTTACCGCAGCCGGAGGGGCCTAAAAAACAGATAAACTCGCCTTCCTGAATCTCTAACGTAATCTTATCCAGCGCAGTGAAACTACCGAAGCACTTAGTGACGTTGTCAATGCTTAGATGGGTGGAGGTTGAGTGGGATGTCGCCGCCGGGTGAGCCGTCAGCGGCGATGTCATTGTCGTTTGCATAACATCTCCAAGCCCCGGCCTGAGCCGGGGCAACTGATCGGTGCTTACTGTTCTGTTTTACTGTCGTAGCGGCGCTGCCACTCGGCCAGCACGCGCTCGCGGTTAATCGCCGCCCACTGGAAGTCGGCATCAATCATGCGCTCAGTGATATCAGTTGGGTAATTCTCAATCGGCTGTGCTACACCGGGATAAGCCACCACTGCGTACCCTTCGTTATAGAGCTCATTAGCGTCACGGGACACAGCCCAGTCCATCAGCGTTTGGGCAGCTTCCATCTTATCGGTACCAGCCACTATAGCGGCGGCTTCCATGTCCCAGCCTAGACCCTCTTCAGGGAAGACCACCTCAATGGGTGCGCCCTGGGATTTCAAACGCGCACCACGGAAGGCGAAGGAGACGCCAACAACGGCTTCACCAGTAGCTGCCAGGCTGCAGGGGGCAGAGCCTGAGTGGGTATAGCGCGCGATATTGTTATGCAGGCGATCCATATAGTCCCAGCCCTGCTCTTCGCCCCATAGCTGCATCCAACTGGCCACATCCAGGTAACCGGTACCGGATGAGTTGGGGTTGGGCATGATGACATGGCCTTCAAAAGCGGGCTGAGTCAGGTCCTCCCAGGAAGTGGGCATCGGTACGCCCTGGCGCTCGCCTTCAATGGTGTTGTAGCAAATGGCCGCCACCCAGGCATCCATCCCCACCCACGCTGGGTCTTCGCCGTTACGGTAGGCGGCATCGACAAATTTCGGATCCAGGTTCTCAACACCTTCCGGGGCATAGCGTGCCAACATGCCTTCCTCTTCCAGTACCAGCAGGCTGGTGGCTGCCAAGCCCCAGATGACATCAGCCTGAGGATTCCCTTTTTCAGCCAGCAGGCGGGCAGTAATCACACCGGTGGAGTCACGCACCCAGTTAATGGTGATGTCAGGATAGGTAGCTTTAAAGCGTTCGGCATATTTTTGCAGGTCATCCGACTCAACAGCGGTGTACACCGTTAACTCTGTGGCATTGGCAGCCATAGAGAGCGCGGCGGCACCCACTAATAGCATGGGTTGGAACAGGCGGCGAAGCATCGACATGGTAGGTCTCCCGGCTTTGGTATAGACCAGAAGTCTGCCGACGTTAAATGACAGTGCCGTGACGCTTGCTTGACCGATTTTTTAAGTTCTTATGTCGAGCCTGACAGGAGAAGAGGTGGCTGCATGAAAGGAGGGATGAATAGCTTACTGCTGGCCCGATAGTTCAACGCAGATGCACAGTGAGTCATGCAGCCAGTGCTCTTCGTCATACTCAATGGGGCACCGTTGCTCGTCTAGAATCGCACGGCAAATATTGAGCCCGGCGGTGCCGGGGGCGACGAATAGCTCTTCTGCATCCATAGGCGATAAGGCTTCCGATACCATGTGGATAGAACGATTGGCTAAATGATGCCCCCAGCGCTCACGCAGAAGCCCCCATAGCGACTGGCCGGTATAAATCGTCAACAGTTCTGGAGCACATTCAGGCACTACCCACAGCGACTCTGCCAACACCGCACGATCATCCACATAGCGACGGCGGCGGATATGATGAAACGGCTGGTTATCGGCAAGCCCCAGTGCGCGGGCGGCAGGCAAATGGGGGCGCGTCTCCAGCTTGAGCACGGCGGTGCGTGGCTGGCGGCCCTGGGCGCGGACATAATCGTTAAAGCCCGCATCACGCGTAGGGTCGTACATTAACCTTGCCGGAGAAATAAACCAGCCGCGTCGGTTGCTGCGATGGATCAGGCCTTCACCCTCAAGCTGCGCCAGCGCCTGTCGCAGGGTAACGCGCGTGGTGGAAAAACGCTCGGCAAGCGCTCGCTCGGAGGGCAGTTTACCCTCCCACTCAGCGGCGTGTTGGGTGATCAAATAACGGAGCTGTTCAGTGAGCTGTAAATAGTAGGCATCAGGCATGTACCGATTTTCCTGACAAAGCGTTGGCCGATGATGCGCATGAGGGCGCAGCTACCCGCCAGTCTAAGCGTCGCCACCCTTCAACGCTAGCCACCTCGGCCAGTACCGGGTCGGGGTTCACGGCTACCGCGCAATCGACATACTGCAGTAAAGGCAGGTCGTTGCGGGAATCGGAATAAAAGGTCGTGTGGCTGGGGGTAATGCCCTGCTCGGCCAGCCACTGCTTAAAACGTATCACCTTGCCACCCCGGTAGGAGAGCACGCCTTCACTGTGGCCAGTATAACGGGCTTCTTCATTAATTCCGTTTTCGACACTTAATTCAACCGCCAGTACGTGCTCAATCCCCAGTGTAGCGGCAATCGGTGCAACTATATGGTGCGACGAGGCGGAAATCAGTACCAAGGTATCGCCCGCTTCGCGGTGGGCATGCAAACAGCGCCAGGCATGATCAAAAATACGTGGCTGGAGGTGAGTGGCAACAAAGCGCTCAACCTCTTTTTGCACGTCTGCCACACGACGGCCACGCAGCGGTGCCAGCGTCATCGTAAGGTACTCTTCCAGTCTCAGCTTTCCCGCATGGTAGGCCTGCTGCATTTGCTCGGCGCGCGCCATAAAGCGCTCGGCATCACTCACCCACCCTTGTTCAATCATCCATAGGTTCCAGCGGTCGCTGCAGTCTCCATCCAGAAGGGTGTCATCAAGGTCAAATAGGGCCAGGCGCATAGTGCACTCCTTTCATCGCAGGTTGACGGCGCGTAGCGTAGGCCACAGATCATGACAAGACGATGACGCCAGCCCGTTATCATCAGTTCAGCCACACTTTAGCAAACTCGTTGGCAGGGAGCGGGCGACCAAACCAGTAGCCTTGGGCCTGGTGGCATCCCATACGGGCCAACAGGGTAGCCTGAGCTTCGTTTTCCACGCCTTCGGCAAGGGTTTTCATCTCCAGTGCACTCGCCATAGCGATAATGGTTTGCACGATCGCCCTGTCATGGTGGTTATCAAGCATATCGCGCACAAAGGAAATGTCGATTTTCAGCGCATCGGCGGCAAAACGGCGCAGGTAGGAGAGCGAGGAGTACCCAGTACCAAAATCATCGATAAACAGGGCATAACCGGCTTGGCGCATGGTTTGGGTAATCCTGACTGCTTGGCTTGGGTCACGCATAAAGTCGCTTTCGGTAAGCTCTAAAGCAATCGCACTGGGGGAGATCCCTGCGGTCAGCGCTGC
The DNA here is from genome assembly GCF_023507745.1 of Vreelandella olivaria. Classification (GTDB taxonomy): domain Bacteria; phylum Pseudomonadota; class Gammaproteobacteria; order Pseudomonadales; family Halomonadaceae; genus Vreelandella; species Vreelandella olivaria_A. The sequence goes on from NZ_JALPZO010000020.1 coordinate 9,067, forward strand.
CACATGGGCAGTTAGCTGAGGATCAGCAAACTGCTGAGCAGATATATTAATCGAGAGCCTTCCCGGTAGCGGCGTACAGCTAGTCTGCCAGGCACTGAGCTGGCGAGCGGCTTCCTCCAGCACCCAGTCACCTAAAAGCCGAATAAGCCCGCGTTCTTCCGCCAGCGGAATAAACTCACCAGGGCTCACCCAGCCCCACTCCGGGTCGTGCCAACGGCAAAGCGCCTCGGCTCCGGTCAACGTCTGGGTAGTAAGATCCACCTGTGGCTGAAAATAGAGCTGCAACCGCTGTTCCAAAATAGCCAGGTGCAAACGTTCAGTCATCCACTGGCGACGCTCAAGAGCGTGGCGCATGGTTTGGGTATAGGGAGAGATATTGGTATCACGCTTTTTGGCATGATGAAGCGCGATGCTGGCGGCATTAAACAACTCGTTTACGTCAGCCACATCGCCAGGATAACGGGCGAAACCAATACTCACATCCAGACTAAACACCCGGTGGTCAAGCCGAATAGGTCGTTTGATCAACGCACAAAGTTGTTTAACAATATCATCCAGCGTTGCGCGCTGAGCACTCGGCAGCAGCAGCGCAAATTCGTCGCCCGCAAGGCGAGCACAGTTCACCTGGGGCAAATCAAGATGCCGCAGTCGTTCAGCCACCGTGGCTAACAGCTGGTCGGCCGCCTGGTGGCCATGGAGATCGTTAATCTCTTTAAAGCGGCGCAGATCCAACAGCAGCAGCGTTAATGGAGAATGCTGCTGACGTGCTTGCTGGCCCAACTCAGCCAGCGTCTCAATAAATCGCACGCGGTTAGGCAGGCCGGTGGTGCTATCCGTATAGGCAAGGTTATGTATATGCTGGTGATCTCGACGACGTTCCAGTTCAGCGGCGGCCCCTGTTGAAAGAATCCGTAATACAGCCGTTGCAAACGCATTCGTTGTTAACGGCGTTTGATAAAACACCATCATGACGCCAATGGCATCGCCATTGGCGTTATCCAAACGCCTGCCGATCCAGGCCTGGACACGCATTGAAGTACCGGGAAGGATTAAGGCTTCTCCGTTATAAACGACGCTCTCCTGCTCAAGGACAACACGTTCAGCAGGCGTGCCGTGCAATAAAAACGTATGATTAGCCAGCGTGGTGCCCTGCGTCACCAGACTGACCGTACTCATCGACACAGAGGAAAGCATCGCATCAATGGGTGAGGCGACATGGTTGCCAATGGGTAAAGGTTGATCCAGCAGTGCTATAAAGCCGGCATCGGCTTCAAGTAGCGCGACCAGCGTGGTGTTCAACTGTTGAAAGTATCCATCGCCCATTCGAGAGGTAACGGTAGATGCTACCTGTACGACAGCGCTTTGTACGCGTTGAGACTCTTGCTGATCGGTGACGTCAGAGATAAATCCTTCAAGGCATATAACTTCACCGGCCTGGTCAAACACGGCCTGACCTTGCTCCCACACCCAGCGGTAATCGCCACTCCGATGCCGCATGCGATAAACCACTCGATAAGGGCGTCGCTGGTTAATGGCTTTTTGTACCTCCTGGTCGAGGCGCCCCTGATCCTCCTCATGAATCAAAGATATAAAACTTACCTTGCGGTTGCCCTCCAGCTCGTCTGGCCGATAACCAGTGAGTGCTTTTGCCCCCTGGCTCACCAGTTGTACGGTCCAGTCACGATCATTCAGGCAACGGTAAGCCATACCGGGCAAGTGGTTCAGTAGCGTATTTAAACGGCGCTCACTTTCCCGGGCCACTTCCTCGCTTTTGCGCAAGGCGCTTTCTGCCTGGCGGCGGCCTAACTCTGCACCTGCCTGAGCAGCCACAATACGCAAGATTTCACTCTCAAGCCCATCAAACTGCATAGGCTTGCTGTGGAGTACAGCCAATATACCAATGGCAGAGCCATCGGGTGCAAACAGTGGCAGCCCCATATAGCTATCAGCCCCCATCTGGCCTAATAGCTCATCCTCAGGAAACTGCGCCTGAACACCACTGCAATAGAGACAAGGCTCATTGCCAATAATGGTTTCACAGGGCGTGCCTGCCAACGGGTAACAGATATTGGGCTGATGATGGCCTTTTGACCACACAGCCAGGGTCTCAGCCTCATGCGTCGCTAAGACGGCAGCTACCAATACGTGATCAACGCTCAGTAGATGGGCAAGCTGCTCCACCAGCATCGTGAAAAAGTGAGGTGTGCCGCTTTGGCCTAACCCTTCCGCTAGCTGGCGAAAAATATCCGCCGCTTCATTCCTGGTGTGCATTGTCGCGCTCACTTTTCGTTCTGGAGCAGTTGGGCTACTGACGCCATCTTACTAACTTACAGCGACTTACCCCGCAAAAACAGCCATTGACTGTTATTTACACTGTTCCCCAATGAACATACTCCCCCCTTAATTATAAACTTATATATAATGGTGCCTGCCTACTATGTTAAACAGGGCGCGGGGAGAGGAGATGGCAACAAATTCGACCATGAACGAAGCACTATATGCAACGCTTACTGAGTCAATTCCTGGTTTTCTAATCAGCGACTTTCTCAAGTGCCAGCGCCTGCCATCACTTCCCTCTGTGGCATTGCGCATACTTCAGTTAATACAATCTTCAACAGCAACTATCAACGACTTTTCCGGCTCAATTGAGCATGACCCGGCATTAACGGCTCGTCTTATCGCGCTATCGAATAGCGTTCATCACACACGTTCCGCCATCCCGGCGCTGACATGCATTGAGGCTATTCAGCGGCTGGGCCTGGATGCGACCCTGACCGCAGTGCTGAGCTTTAATCTTTTTCAGCATTCTCATCCAGGGGCCCATCATACTTATATTTGGCAACGCTCTATTATGTCTGCGCTGATGGCGCGACAGCTGGCTGAGCAAGCTTGTCCTGATCAGGCAGGCAGTGCTTTTACGACAGCGCTTCTGCAGGACATCGGCATCCTGGCACTTAGCGCCACGTATCCCGAACAAGCTAATGAATTATATGCGAATAAAGCATTGCCACATCATCAGTTAATTAAAGAAGAGCAGCGTTACTTTGGTTGTGATCATGCCGTGATCGGCGCTTGGCTAGCAGCAAAATGGGGCATCCCATCCTCTATGGTGAATACCATTCACTGTAGCCATGCTCGCTACACGAACAGCACTCTCAGGGAGCTATGTGTGCGTATATCAGGGCCAATGGCAGACGCCTGCCTATCCTCCGCACCAGAGGAACCACTTGCCGCACTCCTCCACGATTTAACCACAACCGTTGGCATGCCCTCGTTTTCACTTGAAAACGTGCTTGAAGATGTTCAGCCCAAAATGGCGATCATTGCCAAGGCGCTTAACATGGAAGCACCTGCGACTGTCGACTCCAAAGCGTTACTGGATAATGCTCAGCAACTCTTGCTGGACCATACATTAATGCTCAATAGTCGCCGGGAATCCAAATACAACAAAGAGTTGCGGATACTGCGCAAAATGTACGCCATGCCAGGCAGGGACAGCGACGACTCCCCTTCCAGCGCCAAAACCTAAACTTCCAGCCAGCGCATCTGGCTCAGCACCTGCTCTGGCATCGGCATCAATCGCAACCTCAGTGGTAAACTTGCTTTCAGGGCCTTCAAAGGTGAACGGCGCGCACGTATAGGCCACCGATCATGGTAAGGCGATGACGCCAACGGCTAGTATAAAACTCGGCTGGTGCTAGTCATCAAATCGCGCAGCGATAGTGCCCGGGGCGAGCGGCAATGCTTGGCAGCGCTGCCAAATACGTTCGTAGGCGGGGCGCAAAGTTTCGGTCATTTGTTCGGCATTAGCGATCTCTGGGCGAAGCCGCTGCATGGCCTTACTGATCCGTTTGGATATTTCGCGTTGATCAAGCCGCGTTAGTTTACCGTCCGAAACCACGCATTCGCCGTCCACCAGCACGCTATGAATTCCGTTGCCACTCTCCCCAAATACTAATTGACGCAAAGGGTTATTCAGCGGCGTAAACGCAGGAGCATCCAGCCGATAGAGCACCATGTCAGCACGCTGACCAACCTTTATACAGCCCAGTTGATCCTCTAGCCCAAGCGCTTTTGCACCACCTTGGGTGGCGGCATAAAAGGCCTCTTCAGCGCCCACCCAACGGCGATAATCATTGCCCCGCAGCTTGTGAATCAGCGCCATATTAGCGACGACGCGTAGCATATCGGTGGTTTCCAATGAGCCGCAGCCGTCAGTGCCTAAGCTGACGTTAACCCCGGCATCCAGTAGTTGGCGCAGTGGCATCAAGCCCGAACCCAGCTTCAAATTGCTGTTGGGATTATGCTGCACGCTAGCACCACTAGCGGCAATCCGCGCTATGTCATCATCCGTCAACCACACGGAATGAACAAGCGACGTTCCTGGGGCCAAGAAGCCCAATTCATCCAAATGCTGGAACAGTGTTTTACCGTGTTGGTTCCATGCGGACGCAGCTTGCAGCCGGGTTTCCTGAACATGAATAATCACTGGCAGGCCGGTTCGATCAGCTAGCGTGCGAACATCTTTCAAGAGGCCATCGGTACAGCGCTGCGGGGCTGACGGCGCTAATAACACACCGACTCGATTGTCACGCGGGTGACGCGTTGCTGCCAATGACTCAACAAAGTGCAAATACTCTGCGGCGGGCGTCACATTACCCGGCGCTAAGCTAGCCAACGTTTCATGGCTACACTCTTCGTGAATAAACGGCACGCTTTCATGAAAAGGCACATCGAATAGCGTCGGCCCTACCAGCGCGCGAATACCTATATCTTCATACGCCTTTAAGGCGGCCTGTACATGATCAGGGTTTAAAACCGGTGATGCATTGAAATCATCGACAATACAGGTGGTGCCCGACAGCAAGGATTGGCAAGCACCGACCAGCGTACGCAGGTAGATATCATCAGCGGTCAGCGGCAGTGGCTTGGCTGGCCGTACGTAATTCATCCACAGTTCAAGGGGCAGGCGGTCGTAACGCCCTTTGTGGAAATTTTCATGGGAGTGGTGATGCCCATTAATAAAACCGGGAACGGTAAAGGTGTCGGAAGCATCAAGATACTCACCTTCCGCTGGCTGGCTACCCGATGGGCGGATGCTGTCTATCACGCCATTGTGAATGACGATATCCATCGGCTCAGTGCCCACTGAAACGCCATCCTCATTCAGCGCCAGCGTTCCCACTAGCGTTATGGTCTTATCCATAGTGGTTTTATCCATATCGATTTATCCATGGGGCACGCAAACAAGCAGCTCCTGATTAAGGAGCTGCTTGGGCAGGAAGCATCTTTATTCGCCGAGGTAAGCAGCACCTAATGCCGCCTGCTCAGCGGCCAAAGCTTCAGCAAAGGCCTCGTGATCAAGGAACTGAACACCCGAGCCAATCTGTCCGATCAAACGTAGAAACCCTTCATCCTGAGTTAAACGCTCAAAGCCATCGCTGAGTTCAGCCACTACTTCAGGCGGTGTACCTGCGGGTGCCATCACACCCCGCCAAAACTGGAAGACAACATCGTAGCCCTCTTCCTGGCAGGTGGGGATATCAGCATAGGCTTCAAAACGCTCGGTGTCGGTCACACAAAGGCCCACTAGTGTCCCGGCATCCAAATGCTCACCCACTACGCTAGGATCGCCTGCATAGGCCATGGTATTGCCCCCCAATAACTGGGTCACTGCGGGACCGCCACCGCCAAGCTCTACGCCGCGCATATCAATCTCAGCAGTCGACTTCAGCATTTCAAATACGGTAAAGGTAAAACCATTACGGTTATCGGAGCTGTAAACCAGCTCATTGGGATTGCCTTCGGCGTAATCGACTAGCTCTTTAATGGTTTGGAAGGGTTGATCCGGCGTAGTAACAAAAATGGCCGGACTATAGTTGATACGCGCTACCGCGACAAAATCATCCATTTCGTAAGGCAGGTCCTCCACTTGGGGGCGCAACGAGTTAATCGTTGGATCACCAAACAACAGCATGGTGCCATTTGGTGTGCTGCGAGCGACCTCTGCCGCGGCAACGACTCCACCACCACCTCCACGAATGGTAGAAATCAACGGGCGACCTAAAAAGTCCTCTCCCACCGCAGTGATTATGCCGGCATGCAGTGAGTGCGAGCCACCGGCTGGATACGGCGTGACAAAACGAATGGGTTCATTGGCTAAATGGCTCTCTTGAGCAAGAGTTTGGGCTCCAGTGAGTGCGCTGGTGGCCGCTACTGAAACAGCGATTAGCGTACGGGCAATGGCAGGACGGATCATGAGATAACTCCTTAGTGCTTTTGGGACGGGGAAGTAAGACGTTTAAAGCGCTTCTTAATAATCCCTGCCGTCGTTAGCCCACGCCAAGCCATTACTACGATGACCAGAGCTAATAAGATCAGCAGGATAAGGCTGCCTGGACGCGACCAGAAGATCGTCAGGCTACCGTTTGAGAACACCAGCGACTGGCGCAGGGCGCTCTCAAAACCTGGCCCCAGTAATAGGCCAATGATCAGTGGAGCAACGGGAAAACCAGTACGCCGCATGACATACCCTAGCCCGCCGCCCATGACTAAAATAAGTAAGTCGAATGTGCTGGAGTTGACGGCGTAGGCACCACACAAACAGAGCAGCATGACGCAGGGATACAATACGGTGGGGGGAATACGCGTGACCTGCTTTAACCAGCGAATCGCCAGCAACCCAAAACCAAGCAGCAGCATATTGGTTACCAGCAACACCAAGAACATCCCGAATAGAAAGCCCGGGTTCTGCTGAATCATCAGTGGTCCTGGCATCATGCCCTGAGCCATTAAGGCACCAATGAGTACAGCGGTAATCGTGTCGCCGGGGATACCAAAGATGGTCATGGGAATAAGCGCGGCAGGCACGACGGCGTTGTTACCCGACTCTGCGGCGGCTAGACCTTCCAGTGAACCGTTACCAAATTTTTCTGGCTCGCGAGAGCGGCCACGGGCCACGCCATAAGCAATCCAGCAGGAAATTTCAGCACCTAAACCAGGGAGCGAACCTAAAAAAGCCCCTAAGGTTGTTGAACGTAAAATGGTTGGCCTCAGCGCCCAAAACTCGGTCCAGCTTAGAGGTTCACCGCCATGCTCTGCCGCCGTTGTCTTCCTATCCTCTGCGCTGGGTGGCTGGGTGAGCTGCATCAGGATCTCACTCAGCGCAAACATACCAATCAGTAGCGGAATCAGGGATACGCCCGCTAATAAATCAGTGTTACCAAAAGTGAAGCGCTGATAGCCTGTCATCGGATCAAGACCAACACAGGCGACCAGCAGGCCTAACCCTGCGGCAATCATTCCTTTGAGAAAGCTTTCGCCGCTCACTGTCGCGATCATGGTCAGCGCAATCAGATAGAGCAGCGCAAACTCTGGCGATCCAAAGCGAATCGCAATACTGGCCAGCGGTATGGCCACCACAATGAGTAACAGAGTGGCAATAAAATCAGCTGCCACCGAGCTATATAGGCTTAGCTCCAGCGCTTTACGCGACTTACCCTGCTGGGTTAGCGCATAGCCATCTTTAGCCGTAGCGGCAGCCGCTGCAGTTCCCGGCGTGTTGACTAAGATGGCAGGAATAGAGCCGCCATAAATGGCCCCTTTGTAGATTCCCAGCAAAAATGGAATGCCGATAGTGGCGTCCATAAAGAAGGTAAAAGGGGCAAGAACAGCGACAGCCATGGTGGCGGTAAGCCCCGGCAATGCGCCAATCAAAATACCTCCGGCTAGGCCTGCGGAAAGTGCCAGGAAGGTCCAAGGGCTGGCCAGCATCGCCAGCCCCTGCTGCAACACACTAAAATCAATCACAGCAGCATACCCCGCGGAAAATAAATCCCCATCACCCCTTCAAACAAATGGATGACAACGGTAGGAGGAATAACCGCCAAGGCCAGCAGTACATACCAGCGCTGCTCGCCAAAACACACCGCTAACAGCGGTACTGCCAGCATGCTGACTAACCAAATACCCAATACGTTGATCGATAGCGCCATCGCCACCATCAGGATGAAAGCGATAAGTGCCAACCCAGTACGGCCCCGCTCAAACACTACGTTTGCGTTGGCTCGCCATGTCACCAGCAGCATGATCCCCCCCAAGCCGGTGACCAATAGCGCAACAAGACCAGGGAAAAACGCCGCCGAGCCGATATCTCCCGGCGCGCCATACGGGGGTGGTGTGCCGTGCACAATGCGCAAAAAGCTAACCCCAATCGCAATGACCCCTAACGCCAGCAACGACGTAAGCAGTTTGCCAATAAGCAAAGGGTTACTGGTCAGAGGCTTTCGCATCATGCCTGCTCCACGCGAATCAACAGGAGAGCTAGCGCTGAAGGCATCACCATGCGACACCCCCTTCCGGGCGCGGTTTAGGCCGCGCGGGAGCAGGTAAATCGCAGCGCAGAAAGGCACCACGCCCAGCAGTGCCCAAATAGTCGCCATCGCGCCAAACCACTTCGCCTCTCGACAGTGTCAGGGCGGGCCAAGCGGTGACGGGAATGCCTTCGTAAGGGGTGTAATCCACACCGTGATGCAAGTCGACATTACGGATGGTGCGATCGAGGCCGGTATCCCAAATCACTAAATCTGCGTCAGCGCCGATAGCAATCGAGCCCTTGCGTGGATAGATCCCATACATACGCGCAACATTTGTCGCCGTTAACGCCACAAACTGCTGAATGGTAATCCTGCCGGTCTCGACACCGTGGCTAAACAGCAGCGCCAGGCGCGTTTCAAGCCCTGGGATGCCGTTGGGAATACGATCAAAACTGGTATCCTCCCCGGCGGCAAACTTGCCTTCAGGGCCTTCAAAAGTAAACGGCGCATGATCGGAGGAGAACACCTGAAAAACGCCATTTTCTAGACCATCCCACACCACCTGCTGATTAGCCTTGTCACGGGGTGGCGGACTGCAAATGCATTTGGCACCCTGAGGGTCATCATCCAGGCCCAGGTCATCTGCGGTCAGAAATAAGTACTGTGGACAGGTTTCGGCATAGACCCGTAAACCATGCTGGTGAGCCCAACGCAATTGCTCCATCGCCTCGCGTCCGGAGACATGCACAATCAAGATGGGCACATCGACCAGTTCGGCGTAGGCGATAGCGCGATGAGTGGCCTCACGCTCAACCATCATGGGCCTTGCCGCTGCATGGTAGCGGGGAGCCGTGCAACCGTTGGCGAGCATGCGTTCGGTAAGCCAGGCAATACAGTCTGCGTTTTCAGCGTGCACCATCACCATTGCCCCATGCTCACGGGCCACCGCCAGCACATCAATGATTTCACGATCTGCCAGCTTTAGGTTGTCGTAGGTCATGTAGATTTTAAACGAGGTGTACCCTTCGCGGATCAACTCCGGTAGCTCTACTGCCAGCACGTCAGGTGTGGGGTCAGTAACGATGAGGTGAAAGGCGTAGTCGATACACGCTTTACCTTCCGCACGGCGATGGTAGTCGTCTACGGCAGCGCGCAAGCTCTGGCCTTTTACCTGACAGGCAAAGGGGAACACCGTTGTGGTGCCTCCGCAGGCCGCTGAACGTGTCCCGGAGAGGAAGTCATCCGCCATCCTGGAGCCATCGGAAGTGGGTTGATCCAGATGGCAGTGCCCATCAACCCCCCCTGGCAACACCCAGCGCCCGGCAGCGTCAATTTCCTGATTACCCGCCGCCAAGGCGTTGCCCAATGCCACAATCACGCCGTCACGAATACCGATATCGGCATCGAAAACATCGGCAGCAGTAGCGCATCGCGCATGGCGAACCACTAAATCAAACTCAGCCATTGTTACAGCGCCCCTTCCATCAAACGTCCCCAGCCGGTTATCGGTGTATTTGCATGGCCGGTCATGCGTAGCATTTTCCACACCACCGTTGCGGTGGTATCCAGTACGGGTACGCCAAGCTCAGCTTCCCACTGGGCAACCAACTGGGCGGAATTGAGGTTGGTACATGAGACCACAATCGCCGGGGCACCCTGCTCCGCCACCCGCCTCACCTGAGCGGTGAGTGTCTCTTCACTTACTTCAGCAAAAGCGAAATTTTCACTGATACTGAGATGATCCTCTGCCACCACACTGAAACCTTGTGCATGGTAATTGGCCATAATGCACTGCTGCACGTCATCGGTGTAAGGCGTCACAAGGCCAAACTCACGCAGTTGGCACGCTGCCATGATCTCGTTGAGCGCCAGCATTGAGGTGGTGGCTTGAATACCTGTCTCAGATTCAATGCTCTGGCATAGCGCAACATCGTGATCAAAACCGAGCCACCCAGCTGAGGTGCCGCTCCAGCCAATCACATCCACCCTGGCATCGGCGAGCAGCTTGGCTGCAGCAAGCACATGAGTATTATCAAACTGGCCCAGCGCCCGTTGGCTAAGCGCAATTTCGGTCACACTAAAGCGGGAAAAGTGAGCACTGACTCCTGGCACCTCGGCTAGCATGGCCGAGGTCAAAGGCTCCAAGGCGGTATTCGAAGAGGGCGTTAAAACACCAAAACGGCTGCGTGGCGTAATCATTGTCGTCTTCCTAAACATGATGGTTTGTATGCCTTACGGGGCATGTTACCGCCCGATTAATTGGCCAAGCGCGGGCGATAAACCAGCCCAACTTTTCTCCGGCGGAGGGGCATAACTACCTGCCGAAGCTTTCTGGGGGCTCAGCCGTGCCAATAGCTCCGCCTGGCGTACGGCGCAGCTCACACCATCCACAACAGGGATAGGGATACGCTCCGCCACACTACGGGCCAACCCTGCCAGCGGCGCGCCGGCAATAATCAACACATCCGCTCCATCTTCGCGTATGGCGGCCTCGCACAGCGCCACCAGTTGCTCTCCCTTGTCTTGCTGAACAGTGCCGATGTTGGGAAGTGGCTCATCTAAGCAGCGAATACCTGCCAGCCGCGAGAACATCCCGTAGCGGTCGACGGTTTCGCTGTACCATGCACGTATACGCCGTGAGATCGCCACAATACCGATACGTCCACCCAGCATCGCGGCACTCATCAGCGCACTTTCAGTCATCCCCACCACTGGAATCGGCAGCATTTCACGGGCAGCTTCTAATCCCGGGTCACCAAAGGCCGCGATAATTGCGGCATCATGCCCGGCGTAGTGCTCAGCAAGTTCGTTCAGCGTGGCATACGCCCCCACCGCTGCTTCCGCTCGGGTTTCGATATAAGCCACCCCAAACGCGGCAGTACGTAACGTCAGTTGTGTGGTTGCACTGGCTGAGCGTTTTGCTTCGGAAGCAATCAGGCCGGTGACACTCTGGGAAATATTGGGATTCACAATCAGTAGTTTCATAAAGGGCTTTCCTCCGTTTAAACCTGGGTTCGCGCACGCATCCATAGCGCCTCAGCGGCGTGCTGGGCATCAGCTAATAATGCGGGGGTATCGGCTAAACAGAGTTCACCACCCTCAACCACCACCTGGCCGTTACATACCACTATCTCGACATCCCGCCCTTGGGCAGTATGCACCAGGTTACCTAGCGCATTGATCAGCGGCACCAAGTGGGGGCGACGGAAATCAAATACCACCAGATCAGCGCGTTTGCCGGGAGTAAGAGAGCCCAGTTCCGCCTCAAGACCCAATGCCTTGGCGCCGCTCAGTGTGGCCATTTCCAATACGTGATGTGGCTGCCAGGTATCATTAATCTCGCTCTCCTGGACCCGGCCCATAATCAGTGCCCAGCGCATCACCTCCACCATATCGCCGTGCATGTTGTCGGTGCCTAATGCCAGATTGGCGCCCGCGGCGCGCAAGCGTGTGGTGGGTGCAATACGTCCCCCTGTCGCATTACCACGGGGGATATGGGCAATGTTGGTACCGGTGCGGCCAATGCGTTCAATATCGCTGTCGGTAACATACATACAGTGAGCAGCAGTAAAGCGTGGCCCGAGCAGCCCAACGTCCTCCAGCAATTCGCTAGGGGTCATGCCATCACGCTCAAAGACTCGCCGATTCTCTTTAATGCTTTGGGAGAGGTGACCATTAACGTGAATATCCAGCGCATCACGGGTATTGGCGACTTTGGTTAATAAGGCACGGGAGCAGGTATCAGGTGCATGGGCGGCAAGCTCCACGCCCAAACGGCCATCCATCTTGCCCTGCCAACGCTCGTAAAGCGTGATGGCTTCATTCAGCGTACGTTCGCCAATCGCATCGCGATGCTCCCAGACCCCTTCATGCACGCGGCTAAAATCCACATCGTGAATGCGGCCACAGGCAATCACCCGCATGCCTAATTCGCCCATGGCGGGAAGCGTCAAGTCGGCATGCACATAGCTATCGTTAATTAGCGTGGAGCCAAACAGCAGCGCTTCGGCGGCACCAAGCCGAGCCAGGGCAACCGCCTCCTCTTCACTCACTTCGTGGCCGTGGGGCACGCCGGGGGTATAGGCGGGCGCAAATCCCATATCTTCAGCCACACCCCGCACCATACTCAGAACGGTGTGGGTATGCACATTGATAAATCCGGGGGTTATCACACGACCGGCTAAGTTCAAGGAACGACGCGCAGGCGGTAGCGGGCGTGACGGATCGTTTGGCCCCACCTCAATTAAGCGGCCCTGATGAATCACGATACGGGCGTTGGCTATTTCCCCTAGCTGCCTATCCACCGTCAGCACGCGGGCGCCATAGATAACCAAATCAGCAGGATGTTGCACATCGAAGGCTGGCGTCATGATCTGCTCCAGTGTCATTTAATAGCCAAGAGCGCGTGGTAGCGCGGTGACGAGCGATGGAACAAAAATACACAGACCAAGCACAGCAAACTGAAAGGCCACAAATGGTAGTGACTCTTTCACAAGCTGCATCATGGGGACCTTGGTGATGCCACTTATAACGAAATAGAGTACCCCCACTGGTGGTGTCATCATGCCGACAACCAGGTTGTACATGAACAGAAAGCCGAAATAGAGCGGGTCAATGCCATAGGTGAGCGCAACAGGGGCAAACAGCGGCACCAGCATGATGTAAGCGGCGTTTGATTCAATCAGCATGCCCACCACGACCAGCAGCGCCATGGTCAGCAAAATGAACATCATCGGGTCGCTGGTCAGCCCCTGAATGAAAGAGGACAGCATCATCGGCACCATCTCGATGGTGAAGATGAACGTCAGTACAGAGGCGAAAGCAATCAGCGCGCCCACCATGGCCGAGGTAACCGCGGCTCGATAGAGGCAGCCCGGCAAGTCGGCAAGCTTTAATCGACGGGTGACCACAAAGCCGATCAGCGCTGAATACACCACGGCGATGGCAGCCCCTTCCGTGGCGGTAAAGATACCGCCGACAATACCGCCCACCACAATCACCGGCATCATGATAATGACCATGGCGCGCCGTCCCTGGTGAAGCACATTGACCAGGTTTAAGCGCTCTCCGGTCAGGGGATAACCACGTTTCCAGGAGATCCAGCTGGCAATCACCATAAAGCCGATAGCCAGTAGAATACCGGGCAGAATACCGGCAATAAAAAGCCCCCCTACCGATACTGAAGAGCCCGCCATCAGCGCATATACGATCATGGCATTGCTAGGTGGGATTACCGGCCCCAGATTCGCCGCCGATGCAATAACAGCGCCTGAGTATGCATCAGGATAGTACTTGCGCAGCGAGGGAACCAAGGTGCTGCCCATGGCGCTGGCACTTGCAACCGCGGCACCACTAACGGAGGCAAAAATAGTTCCGGAGGTAATCGTTACATGGGCCAAACCGCCGTGCATTCGTCCCACCAGGCTATTCGCGAAGGCGATCAGACGATCCATAATACCTGCCCGCACCATCAACTCACCGGCCAGCATAAAGAGCGGAATCGCCATTAAAGGGAAGCTATTGACCGCGTGCATCATGCGCTGTGGCATGACTACCAGTTCAAAATCGAGCATCCACAGGCCGGCTAGCGAGCCAAAACCAAGCGCAAATGCCAACGGCATACCGAAAAAAGCCAGCCCCAGGAACAAGCCAATTGCCATCCACGTCATGCCAGCCCCTCCCATGTACGCGGTCCACCCCATGCCAGCAGTGCCAAGTGTAAAAAGGCGTGGGCGCCGCAAATCAGTACAGCGATGTAGTAGACGGCAGAGGTCATAGGTAGTGTCGGCATCAGCTCAGGCCAGCGATCGACTGTCGCGACCCATGCGCCGATCATCACCATCAGCATCAGAAGCGTGGAAACTCCTGCCATCAGACGAAACAGAATCTCCTTCAACCAAACGGGCATCATCATGACAAACAGATCAATGCCAACATGTACCCCGTGTTTCACACCATGGGGAATAGCCAAAAAAATCGCCCACACAAAACACAAGCGCGAGAGTTCATCGGCAGCATCAATAGAGGAGCCAAGCACATAGCGCCAGAACACCTGAAGCGCGACGATGGTCACCATTAGTGCCATGACAGCAACAATGCCCCAGTAGGTAACGACGTCCAAACGCTCAACGACCCATTTCGCACGCTGAAAAACAGCGCCTGAATGCGGAGGCTCAGGCCCCCGCTTGGTCAAATCTTGAGTTGGTGCAGAAGTGTTTGTCATGGACGGTCTCACAGTGCTGCTTCAGCTTCCTGGATAACCAGCTCAATAAACGCAGGGTCCACACGCTCTTTGAGGCTGGTGGTCACTTCCCGCGTCGCATCACGCAACTCAGCTCGTAACTCGGCCGAAATTGGCGTGAACTCCATACCTGCCGCCACCAACTGCTCGCGCCACTCTTCCTCTTCCGCCGCGGCGGCTTCACGTTGCCAGATCATTGCATCTGCCATGGCGGTATCGATGATGGCGCGATGCTCTTCTGAAAGGCGCTCATAACTGCGTTTATTGGCCACCGCATTGATAAAGTCATAGAAGTGGCCACTATCCGACAAGTACTCCTGAACTTCATTGAAGCGGCGGCTGGCGATGATGTTGTAGGGGTTTTCCTGACCATCCAGGACACCTTGCTGCAGCGCTGAATAAAGCTCTGATACATCCATGGAAACCGGATTGGCACCTAGTGCCCGGAACGTCTGCAAGTGCACTTCGTTAGGTTGCAGGCGAATACGCATGCCCGCAAAATCCTCAACCGACGTAATTGGGCGCAGGCTATTGGTGACATGACGGAAGCCCAGTTCACCGTAACCAAGGTTCACAAACCCTAACGTGTCCATTTTGGCATCCAACTGCTCGCCAACGGGTCCATCCATAACGGCAAATGCCTGTTCACGGTTATCAAACAGAAAGGGTAGGCTCACCGCTTCATACTCGGGTATAGAGCGTGTGAAATAGGCAATCGAGGTGAATACCGCAAAAATCGTCCCGGAACGCACCTGGTCAACGTTCTCGGTCGCACCGCCTAACTGCATCGCAGGAAACAGATCGATTTGCAGCTCGCCATCCGACTCCCGCTCCACCTGCTCCTTGAACACTTCCATGGCACGGGAAACAGAGTGGTCGGCAGGAAAATTGCCCGCCACACGCAGCCGCTCAGCCGCCTGCAGTGTTGATGAAAACAGTGTCGTAGCCACCAGCAGGGACGCCAGCGTTAAAACAGTTGCTTTAGAGATCATGGGGGAGACTCCAGCAGTTTTATGAAGTAACCATCGCCTGCGGAAACGGGCGAATACTCAAAGGGAAATAGCAAGCCCCATGCCATGGATGTCAAAACTGTTAAAAAAATCTTCGTAAAATCACCACAACGCAATGATTTATAATAGAATTAAAAAAAGTACATAAAATATATATAAATCTTGTGTATAACATTGCATACAATCAATGAGACAAAATAAGCCGTTTATTTAGCACCAAAATAGCCCTCGCTGCACTAACAGAGTGCACAGCGGCTGGGCTCACAACGTTTTTCAAGTAGCACTACTGACTCTCTTCACCTTGCGGCATACTGGACTCAGTTTTTGACAGGATATGATGACCATGGATGCATCTCTGACTACTAAACCCGCCATTGAGCAGATCGCTGAGCGGATTACCGATGCCATCATGGAGCATCGGCTACCGCCTGGGGTAAAACTAGGGGAAGACCGCCTCGCCCAGACCTTTAATGTCAGCCGTACCAAGGTTCGGCAAGCGCTTACCTCGCTCTCCAAAGAAGGGTTGGTCACTCTGCATCCCAACCGGGGTGCCTATGTGACCCGCCCTACCCGCCAGGAAGCACTGGATCTCATGGAAACCAGACGCTTGATTGAGCCGGAAATCATCCGTCAGGTGATCGCCCGTGCAACGCCTGCTGACCTGGATAAACTCAAAGCGCATTTAGAGGAGGAGGATCGCGCCAGGGAGGAGGGTAACCGCCGTCTGATCATCAGCTTAACCGGCAGGTTTCACATGCTGCTGGCAGAGCTTGGCGGCAATATGTTTATCCAGAAATTAATGTCCGAGCTATGTCCGCTCACCTGTTTGATCATTGCCCTTTACGATGCCCCGCAAATGCCTGCCTGCCCTGAGGATGAGCATGCACGCATTGTGGAGGCCATCGTCAATAAAGATATCGAAGGTGCCATTCACCTGATGCTCCATCACCTGAATCACATCCAGGATGCCCTGCACCTTGGGGACCCTGAAGCCCGGGACATTCATTGGGAAACCCTGTTTGGCTGATCTCTTGGAACATTATTGGCATCAAGGGTTGGCGTCGGGCGAGTGGTAACGGTGCCAGTGTCTGGCAATATCACTGCGCCGTGCCACCCAAACTCGCTTGTGGTTCGCCACATGGTCAAGAAAACGCTCCAGCGCCTGCGCCCTACCCGGCCGACCTGCCAGGCGGCAGTGCAGGCCTACCGACATCATCCGCGGCTGGTGCTCCCCTTCCCGATAGAGCGCATCAAAGGTATCCACCATATAGTCGAGCCACTGCCGTGACGTATTAAATCCAGGCGCCTCGGCATAGCGCATATCGTTGGTATCAAACGCATAGGGTAATACGAGATGGGTGCCCTCTGGGTGCTTCACCCAGTAAGGCAAATCATCATTATAGGCATCCGAATCATATAGGAAGCCGCCCTCGGCAATGATTAACCGCCGGGTCATCTCACTAATGCGACCGGTATACCACCCCAGCGGGCGCTGCCCGGTTAACCGGGTTAGCGTGGCAATCGTGCGCCGGATATCATCCACCTCCTGCTCGGGAGTGATCTCTTTATAGTCGATCCAGCGCCAGCCGTGAGCGGCGATTTCGTGACCATCGTGCACCAGCCGCCTTGCCACCTCTGGCAGTCGTTCCATTGCCTGGGCAACCGCGAATATCGTAAGAGGTAAGCCACGCCGCTTGAAGAGCTCCAACAGCCTCCAGACCCCAACCCGACTGCCATATTCGTAATGGGATTCCATATTAAGATTACGGCGGTTAAGCCAGGGCTGGCATCGCATGTCACTATTCAGGCTTTCCGCACGGCTGTCGCCATCCAGCAGGTGCGATTCTGCGCCTTCTTCTACATTTAGTACGATGGATAGGGCGATGCGGGCATTACCCGGCCAGTTAGCCTGGGGCGGCCGCTCACCATAGCCTTGCAGATCAAGCAGACGCTCCGCCATATCAAGATGAATCGCCGATGGCATAAGGGCCTCTTTCGGTTAATGGCTTCGACACACAAGGGGGCCACTGATGGTGAAACCCGCCTGCTTCCAGTTGCATGGCCGCCTGCAGGAGCAGATGTTCTTTACCCGGCTTAGCGACCAGTTGAATGCCCACGGGAGGCTCCCCAGGTTCACGCGGCACTGGCAAACAAACCGTGGGAAACCCCACCAACGAAACCAGAAATGTGCATGCCAGGTAATCGATGATCGACTCACAGGCGTGCCCATCTATCTCCCATACATCATCTTGTGTATTTGGAAACGGCATCACACTGGTTGCCGGTAGCACAAGCAGGTCAACCTGTGAAAAGAATGCCTGAAAGCGGCGGTACAGCGTTGTACGGGTGTTTTCAGCGTGTAGATACTGTGATGCGCTGATGCTCTCCCCCTGCCGTACGTTCCAGGCAAAAGAAGCAGAGAGATGCTGCTCCTGAGCGTTGACCAGCGCACCAAAGGTCGCCCATGACTCAGCGGCTCGCAGTGTCTTGAACGCGGCCACTCCCTCTGACACATCCGGATGCCGCCACTCTACACGTCCAAGCAGCATGGCGACCCGCTCCACCGCCTCGGAGAAAGCCGTGCCTATTGGGTTGGCGACGTGATATGCCCCTCCAAGCGTCAAGGATGCAGCAACCCGCACCACGCCTGAAGCACCCAAGGCCCCGGTGCTAGCCTCTATTTGCGAATACGCGTCCGTCATGGTGCGCGATGAACTGGGATCATCCGCATGGGGACCCTGCATCACGCTCATCATTAGCGCAGCATCCCGCACGTTGCGCGCCAGTACGCCCTGAGTGGACAGCATGCTCCACCCACGAGGGCGGCATGGCTCGGCGATAGTGCCAGGGGTTGGCCGCAGTCCCACGCAACCGCAAAAGGCGGCAGGCGTTCGTACTGAGCCTCCAAAGTCAGTGCCTTGCGCCAAAGGCACCATGCCGGTAGCCACCGCAACGGCTGAACCACCACTTGACCCTCCAGAGCTGAGGGCCAGATCCCATGGGTTGGCGGTCGGACCACAGAGGTGATTGGTGCAAACAGCGCCGAAAGCAAATTCCGGCGTGTTGGTCTTACCCAGTACAATGGCACCCGCCGCCTTTAGCCGCGCTACGGACAGCTCATCCCGCTCAGGCCGGTTGTACGCAAACAAACGTGAGCCTTTGGTGGTGGGCAGGCCGACAGCGTCGGTCACATCTTTGACAGCTACCGGTAGCCCATGTAAAGCACCCAGAGTGTGGCCCGCACGCTGTTCTCGATCACGCGCTTCGGCAGCGGCTCGGGCGCCTTCTGCATCCACGCAGATAAATGCCTGCAGCGAATCATTCAGCGCGGCAATGCGCTCTAGTGAGGCTTCCACAAGTGCCAGGGATGTTATGCGGCCCTCCGCCAGTTGGCCGCGCAACTCACTCGCTGGCTGGTGCAGCATGTCGTTCAGCGCGTCTTTCACGATCAGCCCCTTATAGCAACCGGTAAGGCAGCCACGTTACAATGCCTGGGAACGCGATAATCAGTGCTGTGGCAAACAGCAAAACAGCGACAAACGGAATAATGCCCCAGTAAACATCGATAACCGAACCTGAACGACGCACACCCTGTACCACAAAAAGGTTCATGCCAATGGGCGGTGTGATCAGCGCCAGTTCCATCATCAAGACCAGAAAGATCCCAAACCACACCGGGTCGATCCCCATGAACATCACGATAGGAAACACGATGGGGATGGTGCCGACCATCATGGATAGCGTTTCAATAAAGCACCCCAGAATGAGGTAAAACACCACCAGCACTAGTAAAAAGCCCAGCACACTCAATTCCATGGACGCCACGAAGCTCGTTAGTGCCTGGGGAACGCCAAGTACCCCAACAACAAACTTCAGAAAAAAGGCCGCTACGATAATCAGCAGAATCATCGCCGTTGTGCGTACGGTAGAGAGAAACGCCTCATGGAGCATCGTGACACTCAACGCACGATTCCAGACCGCCAATCCAAGGGCCATTAACACACCCAGCGCTGCCGCTTCGGTTGGAGTCGCCCAGCCCAGATAGATACTCCCCATTACCACCCCGAATACCAATAGTGGGGGAATGAGATGTTTTAGACTGGTCAATTTAACCTTTAAGGAGGCCTTCTCCTGAATGGTTCCGGCCAGGTTGGGAAACAGCGTGCAGATGATGGCAATAGCCAGCATGAATAGCGTAACGAGCAGCAAGCCAGGCACCAATCCTGCGGCAAACAGTCGCCCAACGGAGGTGCCGGTCAGCGCTCCATAAATAATCAGGTTCACACTGGGGGGAATCAAAATCCCCAAAGTGGCCCCGGCCGCAATCGACCCCAGTACCAGACGTTCATTAAACCCCCGCTCTTTAAACTCAGGCAGCGCGACGGTCGCGATGGTGGCTGCAGTCGCGACCGATGACCCGGAAACCGCTGCAAACAAACCGCTTGCACCAATATTGGTATGCAGTAGCCCGCCGGGCAAACGGCCCAACAGCACCGATAACCCGGTATACATCCGTTGAGTGACGCCGCAGCGCAGTAGCAGCTCACCCAGCAGAATAAAGAGCGGTATAGCGGTTAACAGAAAATCGTTCATGACTGCCCAAAGTTGAGTACCAAAGGTCCCCAACATGGCAGGCGACAAATAAACCAGGGTGCCAAGCGCACTCGCCAGAAAAATAGCGACGGCCACATGCACGCCAAGAATCATCAGCCCCAGCATAATGGCAAAGCCAATCAGGGCACCGGTAATGTCGATCATAGTCGGTCCCCTTTGCCGTCAGACTGACTCTCCAGTTGGCTTTCAGCCTCTGCCAGGCTCTTCTCAACCTCATCTTGTAAAGAGGGAGGACCATAGCAATCATTGAGCGTCTGGTAGTTAGCTCTTACCAGTAACCACAGGCTATGTATCAGCATGGCAGTGGCAACGAATGCAAAAAGCGCCACACCCAACATCCACAATCCCTGGGGAATCCATAAAGGGGTTTGCAGTGGCGTGCTGGCACGACTTCCATAGGCAATGCTCGATTGCCATGTGCCCCATACCTGCAGCAACATAAACACGGTAAAGCCCGCCAATAACAGTATCGCCACCCCATTCAGGCACGCCTGAATGGCTACGGGGAAACGACTGAGCCCAAGCTCTATACGCGTGTGCATCCGATGCATCAGCGCGGCAGAAAAGCCAACAGCAGACGTGATCGCCAAAATATAGCCTCCGAGTTCATCCACTCCCTGAACCGAGTGGCCCAGTAACCGGCGAGCCAAGATCTCGTAACCAATTAACAAACAGAGCCCGAGGCAGGCATAGCCACACATAATGGCGGCGCTGTTGACCAGCCGCTCCAGCCCCGGAAAGAACCTGATTGATCGCATCAGCAACGTCTCCTTATAGACGTCGGACGGGCACTCAATACCCGTCCGGCTGGGATTATCACTCGATGGCTAAACCACGGGCTTCACCGATGGTGCTATTCCAGAGTGCAGAACACTCTGAGTAGTTGGCATTACACGTTTCGGACCAGGTGGGTAGTATGACTTCGGACACCGCTGCATTAAGCAGCTCCACATCCTCTGCACTGGGCTCCACCAGGGTCATATCGAAACGGTTGTAGTCTTCACAGCTGTCACTACCGGTCGAGCAATTCACCGCATCCTGGGTGAGCGTTCTGGCCATATCCCAGTACTGACTTTCCAGGTCCGCATACGCCTCAGCGATGGCTTCCTGCGCCTCTGTCGACATGGCGTTCCAGGTATCCAGGTTCATCATGTGTGCCTGCACCGACCAGCTCACGCCAAGCGTCAATAAGGAGTCAGTGACTTCCGGCCAGTTACCGGTATTACCCGAGGTGGGTGATGTCACCCCACACTCCGCGACACCACGCTGTAAAGCGGGATAGACCTCCGCAAACTGTAGCGTGATGGGGGTCGCACCCAAATATTCCAGCAGGGCAGACATGCTGGGGGTAAAGGAACGGACACGCTTGCCGCGCAAATCAGCCAGGCTTGCGACATCACCAGAGCAGAAAAACACCTGAGGACCAAATGGCCATAGCCCCATGACACGAGCATTAAAGCGATCAGCCACTCGGTCGCTAAACACGTCACGATAGGCGTCAACAGTGGTTTGCAACGTGTCGATATCCGGCGACACGCCTATCAGATCAAGGCCTTCGAGGAAGGGGTCATCACGCGATGCAGAGCCAATCGTCGTTTCGACAACATCGAAACTACCGCTACTGACCATGCGCATGGTGTCTTGCATATTGACACCTACTACATCCAGCGGATTGAAGTTGACCCGGATGTCCAGCCCCGTTCGCTCACCAAGGGTAGCGTAGAAATCACGCTCCAGCGCTGTGTGGTGTTGATGGGTAGAAACGATGCCAATCGCATTCAAACTGAACTGCTCGGCGTAGAGAGAGCTTGACGACAGTGCTGCAATGGAGAAACCAACAGCCAGAGCCAGATGACGTTTTCTCATGACGATCCCCTTCAGGTTTTAACGTATGACTGCATGCGCTGGCGGGAAGAGACTCCCCTGCCCATCGCGGTGGATACAAGGAAGTTATTCAAGAAATGCCAAGGCTCTGACAGGCGATGCCGAGCCTCCTTTGATACGCAGAGGAATACCCTGAAAGGTAAATTCACCTTTACCGATCAGCGCCTCAAGGTTCCAAAGCCACTCGTAGTGCACCATGCCCAGGTCACGACAGACCCGATGGTTCTCAAAGATATTTTCATCCACACGGTCGGTGGAGGGTCCCTCCACGCCATGCACCATTGAGCCCCTCTCATATAGCCAGAAAGTCGCATCCGCAGTGACTTGGGCATTGTTCGTACAGATTGTGTCGTTAGGCCAATGACGGGCATTTAAGCCGGTACACATCAAAACGATATGCCCATCCACCTTTACCCCGGCTTGCTGTTCGGCCGCCTCCAATGCATCCCGGGTGATATCGCCTCTATCGCCTACGTGACGTAAATCCAGGCATACCGCCTTGCCCATAAACATTTCCACAGGCATTTCGTCGATGGTGGCGCCTTCAGGATTGTTGTGTGACAGCGCATCAACATGGGTACCGGTGTGGTCCAGCATCCCCATGTAAAAGGTCGTGAATGTTAATAGGTCGTCCGGCGTCCCCTGCTGGAATTTTTTGGAGGCTTCATGGGTGGTATGCGGGATCACAACAGGACGCGCGAGGCGGCCCAAGGCGGGCAAACCATCCTGAAGTGGCAGGGTAAGATCAATAATGCTGGACATGTAAATACCTTGGCTAATTCAACGACTGAGATTCAGTGGTAGAGATAGCCAGCTATCAGCACTTTCCATGCCAACCATATTAAAGATATCAAAAAAACAAAAAACACTTTAAATTTCAAAATATTATAATAACACAGCCGCAACAGTAAAAACTTACATGCAATATTGCATACAATTTATTTTAAAATAAATTGCACAATTATTGTGCCAGTTAAGCGAAAGCGCTCCTGTTTTGTGCATAAAATCAGGCAGACATAGCCAGGATGAAGAGGAGCGCGCCGACTCTAATGAAGAGGGATAACCGAAGGAGAGGTAAGACTTGAAAAGCCCCCTGTAAGACAGACACTGCCCTACAGGGGGAAAGCTTAGCGGTTCATCGCCTGGGGTAGATACAACGCTATTTCGGGGAAAATATGCATCAGCGCAATGGCCAGCATCATAAGCAGGAAGAACGGCAAGGTAGCTTTGGTAATGGTCAGAATATCCTTACCGGTTAACCCTTGAATAACAAACAGGTTGAAGCCTACCGGAGGGGTAATCTGCGACATCTCCACCACAACGACGAGGTAGATACCGAACCAGATCAGATCAAAACCAGCGGCGCTCACCACCGGCATGATAATCGCAGTCACCAGCAGTATCAGCGAGATACCGTCCAGAAAGCAGCCCATTAACAATAGCAGTAACGTTAAGGTAACCAGTAGCATGGTGGGCGACAGCCCCATTTCACCAATCGCCCTGGCCAATTGCATGGGTACCTGGGTAAATCCCATCGCGGAGGTTAAAAACGAGGCACCCGCAATAATAAAGGCGATCATGCAGGCAGTACGTATTGCGGCAAACAGTGACGCCTTAAACATGCCAAGGGTAAAGCCACCGCTCCAGCGTGCAATCAGAATGGAGAGCACAACCCCCACCGCCGCTGCTTCCGTTGGCGACGCCAGGCCACCATAAATCGACACGATAATGCCGCCCATCAGCAACAAAATCGGCACCAATGCCAGGGTATTACGCAGTTTTTCGACGAATCCCATGCTCGATTCATCGACACCGGTCAACCCTTCCCGATTCCCTTTGAATAACGCCCATAGCACCAGATAGGTCATAAACAGCGCCAGGATCATCAATCCTGGCCCGATACCCGCCATAAACAGGCGCGAGATGGACTGCTCCGTTACCACACCGTAAACAATCAATACGATAGAGGGCGGAATCAGCAACCCCAGCGTCGATGCACTGGCCAGCGTACCAATCGCCATATGGCTGTCATAACCACGGCGCTCAAGTTCTGGCAGGGTCATTTTGCCTACGGTTGCACAGGTGGCTGCTGAGGAGCCACACACAGCAGCAAACATGCCGCTCCCAATAATATTGGTATGTAGTAAACGTCCAGGCAGGCGGTTTAACCATGGAGAGAGACCACGAAACATGTTGTCTGCAAGCCCGGAGCGAAACAAAATCTCGCCCATCCAGATAAACATCGGCAACGCCGTTAAGTCCCAGCCGTAGCTAGCCCCCCAGAAATCCGAAGCCAAAATCGGTCCAGGGGAAAAGGGGCTAAAAAACTCCAGTGCAATCCATGCGGTACCAATGAGTGCGAAGGCGATCCATACCCCGCTGCCCAACAGGAGCAATAACGTAAATATCGTAACCAAACTGAGTAGTAACACGGAGGTTCTCCAGAATAGAAGGCTTAGGCTCAGTGCATTTCACTGTCATCAGTCGCCGTCACCTCTCGAAAACTTGAGGGATCACGGGCGGCGATACGCAGCGCTATGAACAAGGCTTCAGAAAGCGCCAAGCACAGCAATCCTACGCTGGTGGCCAGAACGGTCTGCGGAATCCACAACGGGATGGAAAGAAACCCCGACGATACATCGTTATAGTGCAGGCTTTCCCTTGCCAACTCGATTAAGCCGTATCCCAATAACAGGCTAATGGCCAATGCGATGATCAAGCCAAAAACCTCAAACCATACGCGTATAGCCGACGGCAGCCGTGAAATAAGCAGTGTCACCCGGATATGTGCGTGATGCACAAAGGTGTAGGCCAAACCAAGAAACGTTGCGCCAACCAGGAGATATGAGGCCATCTCAGACACGCCAGTAATACTGATACCCAAGCGGCGCATCCCAACCAAAATAAGCAGTGCATCAATCAATCGAAAAGAGACCTGCAGTGCGATGAGCGTACAAATAGCGATCATGCACGCCGCTGCCCCCCAAGCACCAAGGCGGTAGAGTTTGTCGAATTTAAACGTCATGTTCGCAGTCTCGCAGAGCGCGTGGGTGGAAGAGGCGACAGCACGGCCGCCCCTTAAACGTCACGAAAGGGCTTAGTTGTTGAGCTGTTCGCGGTAGTTTTCGATCGCTGCTAGCGCTTCTTCATCAGCACGGGATTGCCAGTCAGCGAACAATTCATCACCTGCTGCCTGCAAGGCAGCTGCAACAGCTTCGTTAGGTTGGGAAACAGTAATACCATGCTCTTCCAGTGCTGCCATGCTGGTATCATTGTTCTCGCGGCTCATCTCCCAGCCACGCTCTTCAGCACGTGCAGCAGCCTCCATTAATGCCTCTTGAGTCGCTTCGTCCAAACGGTCAAAGCTACGCTGGCTGATGAAGACAATGTTCTTCGGCAGCCACAGGTTGGCATCGGTGTAGTCAGAGACGTAATCCCAGGCGGCCATTGAGTTCCCGGTAGAGCTGGAGGTAATCATGGCATCCACACGGCCAGTGCTGAAGGCAGTGGGGATATCGGACTCTTCGGTTTCCGTCGGATTCCCTCCCAGGTTACTGACAAAGCGCTGGGTATTGATATTGGGTGCACGTACACGTAGCCCTTCGAACTGCTCCGCTTCGGTGAGAGGCTCTGCGGTATAAATACCCTGAGCAGGCCAGGCGATCGCATATAACGGAATCAGTCCTTCGTAGGCAAATAGCTCCGTGATCATCGGCTTTGTCGCTTCCCACAATGCAAAGGCATCATCGTAGCTGCCAGCGACGCCCGGCAGGGTATCAACCTCGAAAATCGGATCATCATTGGAGAGAATAGACAGGAACACTTCGCCAGCATCAATCGTACCGCGACGCACTGACGGTTTAATTTCACCATGAGATACCAATGAACCACCGCTATGCACGGTAATGGTCAACTCACCGTTGGTAGCCTCGGCAACATCCTGGGCAAACTGCCTGTTGTTTTGAGTGTGGAAGCTGGCATCGCCGTAAGGAGTTGCCATCGTCCATTCAGCAGCGTGTGCTGTTGCAGCGGCAGCAAGGCTACAGGCAGTCGCAAGAAGTAATGGAGTCATAATACGTGTACGCATTGAGAAAACCCTCTTATTCATAGTAATGGAGGTGTTGCTTGGGGGGTGGAAAAAGCAGCATTGGGCTGTACCCAACGCCCGGTGAAATGGGTAGCTGTCATTTCAGCGAGTCGTGCATTGGCATAGTGTGAAGCACACTCCTGGGCAAGGCGCCCCACACTGCGGCAAAAACGGGGGTGATTGGCGCTGCGCCAAATCACATCATAGTGCA
Organism: Vreelandella olivaria; assembly: GCF_023507745.1. GTDB lineage: Bacteria > Pseudomonadota > Gammaproteobacteria > Pseudomonadales > Halomonadaceae > Vreelandella > Vreelandella olivaria_A. The sequence goes on from NZ_JALPZO010000020.1 coordinate 35,429, forward strand.
TTGGCGGTAACGGCTCCGGTAATGCCAGGCGGCATAGGTCACCACGCCGCCACTCCTCCAGCACGGTCGCCACCGGTAGCGCGCCAATGCCCAGTCCTTCTATCGTCATACGCACAATGGTCATCAACGTACTGACGCTATGAATACGTGGTTGTTTTACGCCCTGACCTGCCAAATAGCGCAACAGTTCTTCGTACGGGCGCGCCTGCTTGCCAAAGGAGATAAACGGCAGTGTCCGGCACCAGGCATCACCACTTTCCTTTAGCATTTCCATATGCCGGGGCGCCACAAACATGCCCATTTCGTAGGGGCTAAGTGCGCCGTCCTCAATTTGCTCTGGGGATAAGTAACCATTCATCGCCAGCAAAATATCCAGCTCATTACTCATCAGCCGTTCATTCAGCACCGGTGAGTAGTCAACGGTCAGTTCAATAATCAATCTTGGATAGCGCTCGGTCAGTCGCTGCATAAAGACCGGAAACCAGCTATGGGCAATGGTTTCAATGGTCCCGAGTCTCAGTGGTGCAGAAAATGCCTCTTTGCTATCGAAAAGCTTTAAGGCTTCATCGCGCTGGTGCAGCATGCGTTCGGCATGCAGAAAAAACTCCCTACCGCGCATGGTGGGCTGAATAGGACGTGCCGAACGTTCCAGCAGTAACTCACCTACCGTTGTTTCCAAGCGTGATATGCGTTCAGACACAGATGGCTGTGTGATATGCAAGCGCACAGCAGCCTTGCGGAAGGAGCCCAGCTGCACTGCCCACACAAAGGCTTCGAGTTCCTTAAAATCGAGCATAATGTTTGCCTAACCAGCGTTTGCAGTGGCATTAACGAGGATGTCGGATAGGCGCCGGTAACACGGCCTGTCCTGCCGATCCATGACGCAATGTCCCACCTTTTTGGGCAGCGGCATTGCGTAGTAATGCAATTTTAAGGCCAGCATACTGCTGTTGGTGTGAATACGCGTAGAAAAATAACCTCCACACCGCTCACTTCCCCGGGCAGGCTGTACCATGGCATGGCTGGCGACCACATGATGCGCTCCTCTGAAATCGCTCACTCATTGCCGTTTGTTATTTACAACGGTTCTATGACAGATCATGGCTGGCGTGGGCGTTTCTTTTGTAATCTTTTATCGAGTCGTTTTATTAGTTGATAATCGTATCGACCTACAGGGTCAACTATTTTTCCACTTAATAACAGCATGATAGGAAGCGCCGATACTAAATATCGCTAAAAACGATTGGAACTTAACGAGCCAGCTCAATATATTGGTTTTACGCCAATAATTAAGTAATCGCGCTAACCAGTTTCATTATTCATCTCCAACAATGATTAACACTGCTTTTTTAACTACCCGCGTTACCCAAAAAGATGTGAATCACAAATAAATCTCAAACACCCAGGAGACGTTATGGCAATTCCGCTGCTTAACTGCGATATGGGCGAAAGTTTCGGTAACTGGTCAATCGGCCTGGACGCCGACGTTATGCCCTACGTTGACTGTGCCAACATTGCTTGCGGCTATCACGCCTCCGACCCCCACGTTATGCGCCGTACTGTCGCCCTCGCCGCCAGACACGGGGTGCGCATTGGCGCACATCCTGGGTACCCGGACCTAATGGGCTTTGGCCGCCGCTCCATGGCCTGCTCACCTGGCGAAGTGGAAGACATGGTGCTGTATCAGGTAGGTGCGCTTGCCGGCATCTGCCAGGCAGAGGGCACCGCACTTAGCTACATCAAACCTCACGGTGCAATGTATAACGATATGGCAGCCAATCTCGACCTTTTAGAGGGGGCCATGCGCGCTGTGCGTGCTTACGATGCCACGCTTCCCCTCATGGTGATGGCCACAGCAGATCCCGAGCCTCACCGCGCACTAGCGAAAAAACTGGGGGTAACCATCTGGTTTGAAACGTTTGCCGACCGTGCCTACGAAGCCAATGGCCACCTCGCCTCTCGCCGCTTACCCGGCGCTGTTCACCATGATCAGGCCACCATAGTCGCCCAGGCTGTCGCATTGGCCAAAGGCGAGCCACTGACAGCCCTTGATGGCACTACGCTTAACCTGCCTTGCGATACCCTTTGCGTACATGGTGACAACCCCGAATCCGTGGCTGCCGTGCGCGCTATTCGTGATGCATTTTCGTCGTTGGAGTCAGTGTGAAACTGTGCTTGGAAACCGCAGCGATGGATGCACTCACGGTGCGGCTGTTCGATGAGATCAATGAGTCGAACATGGCATGGATCATCGCCGCCGACCATGCCTTACGAGATGCCTTTGGTGAGGCGTTGATCGACCTGATTCCTTCATACACAACGCTACTGGTGCATTACGATTGCCAGGTACTATCCTTTGCCCAGGCCACCTCGTTGACACGTAAGGCCCTGCTTCATCTGGAGCCTACCGCTATACAAAACAGCCAGTTACACGAAATTCCTGTTTGGTACGATGAAAGTGTCGGGCCGGAGCTGCCGTTGGTCGCCAAGCGGGCAGGGCTTAGCGTGGAGCAGCTTATTAAGCAACACGGTAGCCACGACTACTGCGTTTTCGCGCTAGGGTTTGCTCCTGGCTACGGTTTTATGGGGCTGGTGGATGAAGCCATCGCCACCCCCCGGTTAAAAACCCCCCGGCGCCGCGTCGCGGCAGGCAGTGTAGGCATTGCTGACCGGCAAACCGCCATCTACCCCCTGCTATCTCCCGGCGGTTGGAATATTCTGGGCCGCACGGCGGTGCCACTTTTTGAGTATGCCAAACGGGGAGCCCCCCTGTTCCGCCCTGGTGATAAAGTCCGCTTTAAAGCCATCTCCAAGGCCGAGTTTACAGCAGTTGGGGGAGATACGACGCCGATAGAGGAGCGCCCATGAGCCAGCCTACCCTTACCGTCAAGCAGGCAGGGCCATTGGCGTTGATTCAGGATGCGGGGCGTTTCGGTGTTGGTCATCTGGGCATTACCCAGGGCGGTGCTGCCGACTGGATCTCGTACCGCTGGGCCAATTGGCTACTGGGAAACCCGCTGGAGTGTGCCGCCCTTGAAATCGTCATGGGCGGCAACCTGACCCTGGAGGCCAACGCGGAGGTTCGCTTGGCGCTGGCCGGTGCTGATTTGGCGGCAACCATTAACGACCAACCACTGATGCCCAATGTCAGTTTCAAACTGCAGCCCGGCCAGCAGTTGATGTTTCGCCAGCCACGCAAAGGCTTGCGCGCCTATTTGGCGTTCTCAGGTGGTTTAAACGCCCCCAACGTACTGGGCAGCCACTCCTGCACCGCTCGTGAACAAATTGGCGGCCTTCATGAAGATGGCAAACCACTAAAAACCGGCGACCAGTTAACCTGGAAAGGGGCAGCAGCCACACCCCGCACACTGCCAAAAGGCCTGGAACCTGCCATGCCGGAACCGCAGTGCGAGCTCACCATGGTGCTCGGTTCGCAGGTTGCCCACTTTGCCGGGAGCAGCCTCTATGACGCCTTCAATCAAACCTGGAAGGTAGATAACCGCGCTGACCGTATGGGCATCCGCTTAACCGGGCAGCCACTGCGCAGCTCTCTTGGCGGCATCATCTCTGAAGGCATCCCCTTGGGGGCGGTACAGATCCCTCCAGATGGACAACCCATTATTCTGATGAATGACCGTCAAACCATTGGCGGCTACCCGCGTTTAGGGGCATTAACCCCCATGGCCTGCGCAAAACTGGCCCAATGCCTTCCTGGCGCGGAGGTACGTTTACGCTCGATCAGCGCGACTCAGGCACAAGAGCAGTACCAAAACCAATTGGCAGCATGGCGTTAGCAATTGCATACCAGACTGATCGTCACCACCAGGGGAGCGTCAGCCTATTCTCTCCTGTCTAAGCAATCAAGACCAGTCCACCCAGAATCGAGAATACGAGGACGGCAAGCCTCAGCCGCGCCGCCGGAACATGGGAGTGGGCATAACGCGACAGAAAGCTGCCCAGAACCACCGCCGGCATCAACAGGGCAGCCGCGATAAGGTGATCGCGGCCGACCCTGCCACCAAGCGCCAGCACGACCAGCGAGAAAACTTCTCCGATCAGAAAACAAGCCGCGACGGTCGCGCGCAGGCGCGGACCGGGAGCGTGCTGATAGAGAAGTGCAAGCGGCGGGCCGCCGATTCCGGTCGCGGTCTCGCTGATGCCAGTGAATAGGCCGACACCCGCGGCCGATGACCGGCGTGGCATAAATGGCTGCGCGAAAAGGGCAACCAGTGCGGCAAGAATAGTAAAAAGCCCAACGGTGATTTCCATCTGCCGCACACTCAGCGCCAGCAATAAGGCTAGGCCCGCGAAGGTGCCCAGAAACCGGCCAAGCGTGATCCATCCGGTACCGCGCCAATCGATAGCCGTGTGCTCGCGCCACGCCACATGGGCATTGAGCGGCAACATCAGGACAAGCAGCGTGACCGGCAGATAGGTTGGGTCGACCATCGCGAATACCGGCGCGACAATCAGAGCAAAGCCGATCCCGACCGTGCCCTGCACCAACGCGGCCACCACTACCACCACCCACAGCAACCCCAGAAGCGATAGTGTCACGACCGCCCCGCAAGTACGCTGTCCGCTGTAGGGTGAATACGGGTGATCGGCGCAGCGGCAATCGCCGGGGCAGCAAGCTCACGTATTTCACGCATCAGTTCACGGGCATCCCAATCAACCGGCCAGCCGTGCAACAGACGCAGTCTGCCATTGGTGAACACTGCGTCGATCTGCTCACGGTTGCCATAACGCACCAGCTCCCATGTCAGATCATGTGAAGGCGTGAACTCGGGCCGCTCAAGGTCCACCAGTAGGAAATCGGCAGCCAACCCCGGTGCAATCCGTCCGGTCACGGCGCCAAGGCCCGAGGCATCGGCGGCCATCCGTGTGGCCGCCTCCAGCCACAGCCAGCCACCGCCGCAGGAACTGTCGCCCGAGGCAAGGCCATAAGCCGCGCGCTGAAGCGATTCCGCAGCATCCATCAGCCGGAACCCGTCGGCGCGCGTACCATCGGTACCCAGGCCGAAACGGATACCGAGCGCCTGCAACTGCAAGGCAGGTGCAATGGCATTACCCTTCCAGACCGAGGCAATGGGGTTATAGGCCACGGCGGTGTCGCTGTCCTTCAACAGGTTTATCTCATGCGGGGTGATCAGTGTCGAATGGGCAATCAGCGCCTGTGGTCCCAACGCACCAATCTGGGCCAGATGCTCCAGTGGGCGGCGGCTTTTAGCGACCAGCGAGCGTTCCACCGCAACCAAATGTTCATTCACATGAGTTTGGAAGGTCACGCCCGCCTCCGCCGCCATGGCCGAGATACGCTTGAGCATCCAGTCCGAGCCCACTTCAGGGATCGAGATCGCCAGTGACGGGTGAACCAGCCGGTCACCCACGAAGGCAGCCAGATGCGCTTCTGCGATCCGGATGATCTCATCGCGCTCGGGGCGCAAGGCCGCGCCGCCCAGGTCATTGCAGATCTGGCCCACGACAAGGCGCAGCCCGGTTTCACGCGCCGCCTCGACCAGACTACCGATATGCCCGGCTGAGCGCGTGCCCGCATCCACCGCGGCGGTAAAGCCGCCGCGCAGGCATTCAAGCGCGGCGAGTTTTGACGACAGATAGACCATATGCTCGTCGAGGCTGCCTTCCAGCGGCACCCAGATGCGGCGAAAGATCTCGGAAGGTTCCCCGAAAACCAGCGATTTGCCAAGCGATTGGGTCAGATGCGTATGCGTGTCGATGAAGCCTGGCATCACCAGATGCTCTGGCAATTGCACCAATGTTGCATCCGGGTGACGCCATGCCAATGCCTCGGGATCGCCGATCTCGGCGAAGAGCCCGTCGCGCACAAGAACCGCCCTGCCTGGCTGGGGACCGTTATCCAGAAGTAAATAACCGGGGGCAAGTATCAGCGGGCCGTCGGCCTCAAAGGCTTTGCGAAGATCAATCATAAGGGCTCCGGCGATATTCGGAAGTCGGAGTGATGGGCCGGGAGCATACGTTAGTCAAGATCGACCGCCTCAGGTGCAACCGCGCTGAGGGGCGCAGGGTCAAAGAAGGATTTGACCGCCTCAAGCGTCGGCGCCTCTCCCCGGACCACTCCTTGCGATAGAATCCATTCGGTCTCACCATGCAGAAGCTCAGCCAGGTCGGAGCCCAATCGCACATCGAAAACGCTGTCAGCCCACAGATCCGCCAAAACCTCGGGCGTGACGATGCCCTGCATGGCGGCGGCGGTAGCGTCCATCGCTGCTGTTGGGTCAGCCGCGACATCCGCATTCGCCCGAACCAGCGCGCCGAGGAAGCCTTCCATTACGGCGGATTTTTCCTCGCTCATGCCGGAGTTCACAGCCAGCACATAGTGGGTTTGATATCCGGGTGCTCGCCACTCCTGATAGCTATCACCAAGTGTCGCGGCGGCGGGGCCGTAATAGGTGGGAAAGGGAACGATCACATCCACATCTCCACGGGCCAGCGCCGCCACCAGGTCAGATGCCGCGGCATTGACGATTTCGGCCTCGACATTCTCAGATGCCAGCACGTTCGAGAGGTAGAAATCGGTATTGGTGCCAATAGATGTACCGACCCGCTTACCTTCCAGATCCGCGGCCGAGGCCAGCGGCTCATCTTTGCTAATGATGCGCATGCCCTGATAGCGGGTCAGGTCGGCGATGATAGCAAACGGCTGTCCGGTCAGAATGCCGGTAGCAGCAGGAAATTCGGCCATAAAAGCCACATCCACCTGCCCACCCAACAGTGCCTCGAACGCCTCACGCCCCGAAACGAAGGGCACAATCTGCACATTGAGACCGGCATCCTCGAAATAGCCATTGGCCATTGCAACATCGACCTGCGGGGTCGAGGGGTTGGGATTCCAGCCAAACACGATGTCCTGCGCCATAACCGGCAGTGGGATCAGGACCGCAGCGGCGGCGAAAGCTTTCAGAATACGCATGGTGAACCTCATTTAGTGGGAGGGATGAAGAAGCGCGATGATCTCATCGCGGGTTTCCAGCAGATGAATATTGTCGCGGTTGAGCTTGCGCGGGCGCGGCTCGGTTAGCGGATAGTGCTTGATGATCCGTCCCGGCCCCGAGGACATCAGTTGGATATCGTCAGTCAGAATCAGCGCCTCATCCACGTCATGGGTGACGAACAGCACTGTCGCCTTATGTTTTTCCCAGATCCCCAGCAGCAGGTCGTGCATCACCAGCCGGGTTTGTGCATCCAGCGCGCCGAAGGGCTCATCCATCAGCATGACCTGCGGCCCGAAGGCGAAGGTGCGGGCGATGGCGACGCGCTGCTTCATTCCACCTGAAAGCTCTTGCGGGTATTTCTGGGCATGTTTTTCCAACCCTACCTCGGCGATGGCAGCACGGGCGCGGTCGATCTCTTCGGATTTCGACAGTTTCAGCCGCTTTAGCCCGAACCGCACGTTATCGAGTGCGGTGAACCAGGGAAACAGTGCATATTGCTGAAAGATGACACCGACCTTATCCGAGGGGCCGTTGATTGGCGTACCGTCGATGGTAATACGACCGGTGGTAGCCGGCACGAAGCCCGCGACCGCATTCATTAACGTTGACTTCCCGCAGCCCGACGGGCCAATCAGGGCGGTAAAGCTGCCCGGCGCCAGTTCCAGCGAGGTAGGCTCCAACGCGACCATCGAACCGCCTCGCACGTCAAAGGTGATGGACAGGTCATCTATACAGACATGGCCCTGGGTTACTTGCTGTGTCATGGCGATCACCCCTGCTGCCAGTGGACTAGGCGCTGGCCGATGCGCTGGACGATCACATCCGTCACCGCACCTAGAATGCCCAGAATAATGAGAAGCGAGAACATACGGTCGGTGCGGATATATTGCCGCGCCTCTTGCAAGCGATAGCCAATCCCTGACGAGGCCCCCGAAAGCTCTGCCGCAACCAGGCTGAGAAAGGCCAATGCGACGCCCAGTCGAATCCCGGCAAGGATATAGGGTGCGGCAGCGGGAATAATCACCGTCAGGAACTCGCGCACCCGCGACACGCCAAGCGAACGCGAGGCGCGCAGATAGATATCGGGAACGTACTGCATTCCGTGGTGGGTGTTGAACCAGACGGTCAGGAACACGGTATAGCTGATAACGAAATACTTTGATCCTTCGCCGATGCCGAACCAAACAATAGCCAGCGGAACCAGCGCAATGGCGGGGATCGGGCGCAGCAGCGTCAGCGCAGGGGCCAGCAGCACCTGCATCAGCACCAGACGTCCGGTCAGCAGCCCGACTAGAACGCCAAGGCTGGTGCCGATCGCAAAACCGATCACCGCCCGTGACAGCGATGCCCTGAGGTCGAGCGCCAACGTGCCGTTCCGGGCCATCTCGACTGTCGCGGACCAGACGGAAGCGGGCGAAGGCAGGATTGCCTGCGGCACGATGTTCAGCGCCGAGAAAAGCGTCCAGATCAGAAGGACAAAAAGGATCGAGACAACGGCACCCGACTGGCGCGCAACACGCCACAGAAAGTGGGGTGACTGGGCCATCATAATCTCCTCACTGGCCAAGCCATTATTTTTCTTTCTGCAGTTCGTTGCGCCGACATGCGCTCACATGCCATAGCCTCGGCGGTCAGAATGGACGTCAATTGTTTGTCTGTCATCAGTCATTACCCTTGAGAATGATCCCGTTAGATTGCCTCAGTCTGTGACCAACACTTCCCCTGTAAAGCGGCGTCACAAGCAACGGCCTTATCTTATGCACCTCATACCGTACTGGTCTATAACCAATTTTCGATACCACTGTTGCCAAAAATGCTACAGTTAAACGCCTATATGCTTAACCAGCCACACGGGGGCCACCACAGATGTCATTAATTCTGTTGTCTTTACGCTATTTCGAAGAGGTGGCCCGTCACGGGTCACTTCGCAAGGCGGCTGACCACCTTCATGTCGCTGCATCGGCGGTCAACCGACAGATACTGAAGTTGGAAGATGAGTTGGGGGTACCTCTTTTCGAACGCATGCCACGCGGCATGAGGCTCTCTCCCGCAGGTGAAATCATTCTCTACCAGGTGCGCCAGTGGCAGCGCGATGAGCGTCAATTGCAGGGGTATCTTGGGGATATAAGAGGGGCTGGCAGTGCAGAAATCCGCATTGCCACCATTGAGTCGATGACTGACCGGGTACTTCCGGAAGTTCTACAGCGCTTTGGTCAACGTTTTCCGAGGGTACGCTTCGTCATCAGTACAGGGGTCACCGCTACCATTCTGGAGCAGGTTATAACGGGAGAGTCAGATATCGGGATTTGCATGAATGCCACACACACACGCAAAGTAAGATTCGTCGAGAAAGTTAACCTGTCCTTTGGCGCAGTGGTTGCGCCAAACCACCCTCTCGCTCAAAAACCATCTCTTAAACTGCGGGACTGTACGCCGTTCCCGCTGATTCGGCCTGATACCGAGATGTTTGCCGGCTCCACACTGCAAAGGTTGCTGAACACTACCGACCTGCAATTTTCCACCCTGGCGCATTGCAACCGTATCCTTTCCATCAAGTCCCTGGCTCGCTCTGGGCTGGGCGTTGCATTTTTAACGCGCCTGGACATTGCCAGAGAAATTGAACAACAGGAACTCGCCTTTAACGTATTGGCCGACCATCGCCAAGTTAAGTCTCATCTAGCACTGTGCGTCGCTGCTGATCGCCCATTACCCATGGCCACAACGGTGATTCTGGAGCAGATCCGTCAAGCTATTACTGCTGTCGAAGACGGTCCCACAAACTGACCTTCACTGACTTGCTAAGCGCGCAAGACACCCACCAGGGTGCCTCGCAATCACATGCACTAGGAAGGCATATTATAAAACTGCCGCTAACCTTCATCTCGCTCTAAAGGATGACGGCAGCAATGAGCTATCGGATGGCTAGTCATTTATGCGCTATCCATCTGAATCTCTTTCACCACGATATCGCCATCGACCACAATTGGCTCATCGTCGAGGAACAGCGAACAGTTGCGCATGGGAATATCCAAATGGCAGGCCGTATCGTTAGGGCCACCCAACTCATTGTTTGGGCCGGTTGAGAACATCACATTGCCATAGAAGCTGCGCGGCTCCATCCCCATTCCTCCGGGGAACTCTCCTGGCACCATGCGGTGCCATTTGGCATCCGGGTTCATTCCCCATCCCACATGGCTCATCCCCAGGCCACGTTGGTCGTTGAAGCTGTCCATGTAGGATTTCACCAGCTCAGCGTCCAGGCCGCCGCGAATATCCGTAATCCAGCCCTTCTCGATGGTGTAGGTGATGGGTTCGCGGACGTAGATATTCTGTGGCAGCAGAATATCGCCAGGTGCTACCACAATCGTACCGTCCACACCGTCATCATCCCCGCCTGTAAACACGAAGCCGGATGGCCAGTGATCCCAGCGACCGGGTTCGTCGGTACAGGCATACTCCGCCACGGTGGGGTAGGTATTAAGCTGGTAGGTCACATCCGTGCCATGGTGGGAGGTAATGCGCATGATCTTGGCCTTGGCGAGCAGCTCTGCGGCTATTTCGACCTTCTCTTTCAGCTCCTTGGATGGCAGCATGCGGGCCAGTAGCTCGGGAGGCTCCACAGCAGTAAGCACACGTGTGCCCGCTGCCTGGATCGCCATCTGCTCGGGTGAAAAGAGCAGGAAAATACAGTCGATAAGCATGTCGCAGTTTTTAAGCGCCTCAACAGCTTCAGGCATACTCGCCAACCCCGTTGTACCTACATTCCAACCTCCCACCGCCAGGGGAGCGGGTAGCCGCATGTGATACATATTGGCACCCAGCCGCTGCCCAGCTGCCATAAAGGCATCAGCATAGTCGAGCCGATCATTGCCCTGGGTCAGCACAATGAGTTTCTCGCCGTCTCTTACACCGGACATTTTCAACTGGTGAAGACAGATTTCAGCAAAGCTCGCGTGATCCATAAAAACTCCTGCGTTTCGTCAGTCAGATTTGTTGCTCACGGCCAGAGAAATCCTGCCTGGGGTGCTTGAATTCAGGCTGAACATCAAGCACCGGGCAGGTTATCGGTGGAAGAATTATGCAGGCGCTTTCTGTGGTGCCGACGAGATAGCGGGTTTGCTTTTTCTGCGTCCCAGCTCTTCAGCGATGGCATTCAAGAAGGCATCCGTTGACGCCTGATGCGGCTTGGTAACGAGGCTAACACCCACGAACAGAACCGTAGACACAATGATCCCCCAAATACCGGCAGGCATTCCGAACAGAGAGTTACCGGTGGCATACATCAGCAATACGAAAGCGCTGGTACCCAACACACTGGCCAAGGCGCCCGCAGCGGTGCCACGTTTCCAGTAGAAAGCACCGATGATGGAGGGCACCATGGCGACCAGACCGGAAGATGCCGCAACGGAGAGCACTGCAATCAGGTCGAGTTGCAACTCCGCAAAGGCCAGTGCCATCAGTGCAATCACCGGTATGACGATTTTGCCCATCAGCAACTGACGTTTTTCATCAACATTGGGTTTAAGATTGGCGTATACATCCCGCGACAGCATGGAGGCCAGCGTCAGCATGATGGAGTCGATCGTGGAGACAGCGGCAGCCATGATGCCAATCATCACAATCACGCCCAACACAGGGGGCACAAAATCGGAAGCCAGCAGCGATGGTGTTGCCAGGTCGGCACGCTCCAATCCTGGGAAGGCGGCCAGAGCAGAGAACCCCCACAGCACCGAAACCAGTGTGTAGATAAACCCGAAAACCAAAAAGCCGATCAGCATCTGGCGCATGGAGCGCAGCGAGGAAGGCATAAACAGACGCTGGCTGACCTGGGGGTTGGAAAGACTGAAAAAGAACCACGGAATACTCAGGCCCAGAAAGGTCACCAGACTAAAGAGTCCCGGCCCTGGTACGGTTAATGACGCAGAATGGTCAGTTGCCAGCGTACCGAATAATCCACTGAAACCACCCAGCCCCTGGATCACCAGAAACGCGACCAGTGTCGAGGCAACAATCATCATTAAGGCCTGCAGCGAGTCTGTCCACATAACGGAACGAATACCGGCAATGTAGGAGAAGAAAATGGCAATCACTGTCGCCATCACCACGCCCGTTGTGAAGGTGATGGCACCATCCGTCATCCCCTGTAGCAGATAACCCACCCCTGCCAACTGCACCGCAGAATAAGGAATCAGGAAAATACAACTGGCAACAGAGACAGCGGTCGCCACATGCTTATGGTTGTAACGGTGCCCCAGCATTTCACTGGGCGTTACAAATCCAAACGCCTTACCCACTGCCCAAAATTTAGGGCCGAAGATAGCCACCAGCGAAACACCGGCGAAATAGATAATTTCGAACCCCAGAGCACCCACCCCACCGGCGTAGGTTAATCCCGCCAGGCCGACCATCATAAAGGCACTGTAGGTCGTGGCACTGTAGCTCAACGCCGATACAAAGCCGTTCATCTGCCGGTTGCCCAGGAAGTAACCGGACATGCTTTCGGCAGGCCCCTGGCGTGACAGCACCGCGATACCCACGGCAATTACCAGGTAGATGGCAATCGACCACCAGATCATTGACTCAGTCATTGCTATGCTCCTCGAAATCCTTGGTGATGTAGATATTCAGGGCAATCACGACGAGTCCTGCGCAGGTCCAGAACAGAAAACTGCCGTACCACATAGCGACATTGGTTAAGAAGGTGTAGGGCACCAGATAGCAGAGCAGGACCACTGCCCAGACTGCCCATATCCATTTACTGCGTTTCATAGTCCACCTCGTTTTGTATCATCAGGGAGTAGAGTAAGTATTGTTGTGGTGAGGCTGGCGTAGTTCGGCAACGCGTTGTTCAAGTTGTTGCCAAGAAGGTGCATCAGGGGCAAAGCGCGCCCTGAGATAGGCTGCCAGTGTGGCAACCTGGGTGTTGCTGAAACTGTCGGCAAAGCCAGGCATGGCGCCAATACCAACAACGTGTTCGGCATGGACACCCCCCAGGATCGACTGAATAACGTTATCGGGCCGTTCACTGTGCAGATTGGTATTCAATGCCAGCGAAGTAGCCGCGCGATTGAACGAAGGCAACCCGCTATCGACGTGACATGAGGCGCAGGCACCGGCGAACAGCTGTTCCCCCTGCTCCATGCCGGGCGGGCTTGTCATGGTGCGGGATATGCGCTGCTGCGCCTCCGCCAGCTCAGCTTCACTGTTTCCCGCCGGGGCACCCATCTGGGCGGCAACATAGTGTGCAATAGCGCGCACATCATACTCGGGCAGCTCGCCCAACCCAGCCACCACCGGCGCCATGGGGCCAGAAGCGACCCCATGCAGCGGGGACTCCCCATGACGCAGGTAGTCATAAAGCGAATGCTCGCTCCAGGGAATCGGCGCCCTGGATAAGGTGTTGAGCGGTGGTGCCTCCCAGCCGTCCACCATCGCACCGGCAAAGTAGCGCTCACCGCTCTGCTCAGCGCCCATGGCGTTACGCGGCGTATGGCAGGCACTGCAATGCCCCAGCCCTCCGGCTAAGTAAGCGCCACGATTGTAGAGTTCGCTTTGTTCTGGATCAGGCTGGAAGGGGGTCGGGTCATGATAGAGCGCATTCCACCCGGCCATCAGGGCACGCAGGTTATAAGGGAAGGAGAGAGCATTGGCAGGCGTGTCCGCTGAGACAGCGGGCTGCGCCATCAAGTAGGCATAAAGGGCTTGTAAATCGGCATCACTGGTTTTGGCAAAGGCGGTGTAAGGAAAAGCAGGATACAGGTGGCTGCCATCACGGCTGATCCCATGGCGCATCGCACGCTCAAAGGCTGCGTATGACCACTGCCCTATTCCCGTCGCCTCATCCGGCGTGATGTTGGTGCTATACAGGGTGCCAAATGGTGTTTCGAAGGCACGTCCACCGACATTCTCAACGCCTCCTTCGGCAGTATGGCATGCGGCACAGTCTCCAGCGGCAGCAACTAAACGCCCACGCTCAATGGTTTCAGCTGAGTACAGCGTGGGGGCTGGCCTTGATACAGGAGCGATAGCCCCCTTCCACGGCCATGCCATGGCAGCACTGCCTGCTATCGTCGTCAATGCCGCTGCCGCAAACCAACGACGGCGTAAACGACGTGTCGCGGGCGAGGGAGATAGCGTCTCATCGCCCGCGACCTGCTCCTGCAAGGCCTGGCGCACCCGATTGGCCGTAAACGGTGGTTGCCGAAAGCGCACGCCGGTTGCATCGAACAGGGCATTGGCAATCACGGCTACCCCTGGCGCAAAATCCACCTCCTTCAATGGGGACGCGGGTTCAGTGGTCGCTAGCTGATCGTTTCTGGTGGGTTCTATTGCCGGAGACGTCAGCCGTGACAGCGAGGTTCGTTCCTGCTCTTTTTTGTCAACCGTGCCGTTTGGCTCATCGCTCCATTGGTCAAAAGCCGGCGTATGCCCCAGCAGTGGCCGTGCCTCTCCTAACACTCGCTCCTGTAGTGTCTGCTGCAAACGGGCCGTATCCACGTACTCACCGGCATCCTGGCCTACTACCAGGCGGGTTATCCGCACCCCACCGGTAATACGATTGACTTCAATATCCGCAATCCAGGCCGAACGCACCCCCGATTTCTGGCGCTGCTCCCGGTCAGGTAACTGGGCATAGGCAACACCACGCCCTCTAAGCATTTCGCTCGGTCCACGAGGCGCCTGCTGCGGGGGCGTCTGCCACTGCACTTGCCTGGCAACCGACTCGATTAATTCAATACCCCGCTTGTCCTCCAGGTGGCGAAGACGAAAATCCAGTGGGTCCTGGCCGCTCTCCCTGGCCATTTCATCAATAAAGGATTCCCGGGCGAAGGTCTGCTGAACATTCAACAGGGTGGGATTGGTCGGGGCGCCAGCGGGGTAACCGGTGTGGGCCGTCAGAGTCTCCTGGCGAAACACATAGGGTTCATTAAACGCATAGGAAGCGGTGGCGGTAGGTTCATCTGCACTGGTCTGGAGCTTAAGCCGCCCGCTGAGCCATAGGCCAACCGCGGCCACCTCGCTGGGGGCCAGGGTCTGGCGGTAGCTGTACTCTTCGATACGGCCCTCTTCACTTACTACAGCACTCAACTGCATCCGCTGCGCCAATCCCAGCGCGGTCATATCCCTGGCATAGCGCTCATCCAGCCAGACCGCCACGGGGCATGCCAGTATCTGCGAAAGCAGCGCCGCATCAATGGCGGCGTCGTCACCACAGTGGCGGCCCAAGCCAGTCGCACACAGAGGTGCCTCCGTGTTACTGGAGAACAGCGCTATCTGATCCTCATCCAACCCGGTCAGCATCTTCAGGTCATGTTTGAGCGTATTTGGCGTTGTTGTTTGCCCCCATACGTTCAGCTGGTTTTGCTGGTAATCAGCAACGACCCAACCCGGCTGTTCCCCCCAGCGCATTCGGCCTGGCCAGCCGTAATGATGGCTGGCTTCACGGTGAGCGCCCGCTGACGAGACCCCCTTAGCCTGGGGCGCCAGGGCATCGGTTGGCGTCTGAATGCCTTTCAGCGGAGACACCAGGGAGACCTTGGTCGGTTGCTGCCAACGAAGATGGAGACGCGCAGCAGCGTCATAAGCAGCCTCCAGGCTATCCGCCACCACGCCGACAAAGTTGTTCTCAATCACCACGTCGGCCCGGTAGGGCAAGGCTGCCACCTCCGACTTATCCACATGCTCAAGCCGGGCACTTTCAAACTGCTCACCATCCCACACATAGAAAGGCGGCCTGACCACGACTCCATAGTGGACATGGGCAAGCCCTACCGGTAAGGCTTGGCGCCGTGGCGTAGAGGACAACGGTGAATCACTCATCAACTGTCTCCCGCCTTGCCGCCGCATCGGCTAATACGGCTTGCCGGGCAGCTTCAAGAATTTCCAGGTGGGTACCACAGCGGCAGAGATTATGCTCAAGGGCAGCTCGAATCTGCTCTTGGGTAGGCGAGGGGTGGTGATTCAGCAGCGCCCGAACACTGATGATCATGCCATTCAGGCAGTAGCCACACTGTGCGGCCTGAGCATCAATGAAGGTTTGCTGAACGGGGTCGAGCCGATCCCCCCGTGCCATACCCTCCAGGGTGATCACCTCATGGCCTGCCACCGCAGTCACAGGTAGCACACAGGCGCGTGCTGCTTTGCCGTCCACCAGGACACTGCATGCACCACATTCGCCCAGCCCACAGCCATATTTTGGGCCATTAAGTGCCAGGTCATTGCGCAGCACGTCAAGCAGTGACGTATTAGCGGCTACTGACAGTTCGCAAGACTGCCCATTTACGTTCAGCTTCAGTGTCATAGGGGATGATCGTCATTATTGTCGAAGCATTACTTTATCTACTTGCCGCCCATTATCTAACGGCCTTCCATCCAATCCCTGGATTGGCACACTTTATTATCCAGCGCCAGCACTCGCAGGCCCCATCGAAAACCTACCTGGACACGGCAACTGCACTATTGAAGTGCAAGCCAGAAAACCACTAGCCATTAAAGTGCATACGCTATAAATTTAGCTATATAAAACGTATAGCATTCATCACCATTATCAATCAAGCTTTTTAAAAAATCGAAAAATAAATAAAAAAATGATTAAAAACATAAATCTATAACTACACATCTTTGAAAATAGGCAAACATTTATTTTTAGACCAATTTCGCTTGACCAAAAAATAAATGGTGTATACGTTGTTTTATAGCTCAAACTTAGGAAGGCGTCCAAGCAGCCGAAAGAGCTCCTCCCCCCTCAGCGTTATGTCAATAAAACCAGTGAGGAAACGACGACATGAATAACAAACCCACCATTGCGGTCATTGGTGCAGGCCTAGGCGGAGCCGCCGCAGGCGCTCTGTTGCAACGAGCAGGCTACACCACGAAAGTGTATGAACAGGCCCCCACTTTCTCCCGACTCGGTGCTGGCATTCACCTTGGCCCTAACGTGATGAAAGTCATGCGGCGCATCGGTATTGAGGAGCAGCTCAATTCCATGGGGTCACATCCGGATCACTGGTTCAGCCGCGACGGCATGACAGGTGAGTACCAGTCGCGTATTCCTCTGGGTGAGTTTGCCCGCCAGAACTACGGTGCCGCCTATATTACGGTTCACCGTGGAGACCTGCATGAGCTGATGGTTGCCTCTCTGGACCAGGAAAAGCTCTATTTTGACAAGCGTCTCGTGGATGTTGAAGACCGAGGCGACAAGGTGGTGCTGACCTTTGCAGATGGCACCACCGATGAAGTCGATCTGGTCATCGGTGCGGATGGCGTCAACTCCTGTATCCGTGAAAAACTCCTGGGTACCGAGGCGCCTATCTACAGCGGTTGGGTGGCACACCGGGCGATTATCTCAGCGGAAAAACTCAAGGCTTATGACCTGGATTTCGAAGCCTGTGTGAAGTGGTGGTCGGAAGATCGCCACATGATGGTGTACTTCGTGACAGGAGACGAGAAGGAGTACTACTACGTGACCGGTGTGCCAGAGCCGGAATGGAGCCATGGCACCTCCTTCGTGGAAAGCTCGCAGCAGGAGATGCGTCAGGCGTTTGAAGGCTACCACCCAACGGTTCAGGCACTGATCGACTGCACTGAAACCGTTACCAAGTGGCCGCTGCTGGAACGCAACCCACTCCCCTTATGGCACGATAACCGACTGGTATTGTTGGGTGATGCCTGCCATCCGATGAAGCCTCACATGGCCCAGGGGGCCGCCATGGCCATCGAGGATGCCGCCATGCTGGTGCGCTGCCTGGATGAAGTGGGAGCCGAGCACTACCAACAGGCGTTCGAGCTCTACCGTACCAACCGGTTCGAACGTGCCTCCAGAGTACAGAAGGTTTCCCACGACAACACCTGGCTGCGCTACGACGAAGATCCCGCCTGGGTGTTTGGCTATGACGTATATGAGGTGCCTCTCAAGCAGCCGGAGGCGGCCAGTGAAGGGAGCCCGGTATGAGCAGCTCCCACTACCGTTACGGTGCCAATCTGCATGCCAATGGCATACGCCAGCACTATCTTCGCTTCGGCGGAGAGAGTTCGGGCGAGCGTCAGCCGCTGGTGCTTATACCGGGGATCACCAGCCCGGCGGTGACCTGGGGCTTTGTCGCTGAGCGCCTTGGACAACACTTTGATACCTATGTGCTTGATGTTCGCGGGCGCGGCTTATCCTCAACAGGCCCCGAACTCGACTACGATACGAACACCTGCGCAGATGATGTTATTGCCTTTATCAAGACGCTTGGCCTGAGCAATGTCATTCTGGCGGGCCACTCCATGGGCGCGCGCTTTGCACTGCGCGCCATGACCCGCGGTGCAACAGGTATCGGCAAGCTGGTGCTGATCGACCCACCGGTATCCGGCCCTGGCCGCCGGGAGTACCCCAGCAAACTGCCCTGGTACGTCGACTCGATTCGGGACTGCACCCACGGCGCCAGCATCGACACCATGCGCCAGTACTGCCCAACCTGGAGCGATGAGCAGCTGCGGTTGCGTGCCGAATGGCTGCACACCTGCTTTGAGCCAGCCATCGTCCAGGCCTTCGAAGAGTTTCACAGTGTGGATATCCACCAGGACTTCCCCGCCATCAAGGTGCCCACCCTGCTGATGTGCGCGGGCAAAGGCGGCGTCATCCAGGATGAGGACCGCGCAGAAATCCGCTCCCTGCTACCGACGATTCGCATCACCACTGCTGAACATGCAGGCCACATGATTCCCTGGGATGACTTCGACGGCTTTTTTGCCGCATTTGAAGATTTCCTGGGCACCCAACTCTAAACAAGGCCAAAGATCATGACACACACCACCCTGACCAAGACCTACCGTATCGGCCAGATAGTGCCAAGCTCCAACATTACCATGGAAACGGAAATTCCAGCCATGCTCACAGCGCGGCAACTCATCCGGTCTGAGCGCTTCACTTTCCACTCCAGCCGTATGCGCATGAAAACCGTCAGCAAAGGCGAACTGGCCGCCATGGACGCTGAATCGGACCGCTGCGCACTGGAGCTTTCCGATGCTGCCGTGGATGTGATGGGGTATGCCTGTCTGGTTGCCATTATGGCAATGGGTCCCGGTTATCATCGCGAGTCGCAAAAGCGCCTGCGCAGCCGCACCGCAGAGAACGGCTGCGACACTCCCGTGGTATCAAGCGCAGGCGCACTGGTCGATGCCCTGGGTGTCATGAAGGCCAAACGGGTAGTAGTGGTGGCGCCCTATATGAAGCCACTGACCGAGCTGGTGGTGGATTACATTCGCCAGGAGGGCATAGAAGTACTGGACTACCGGGCGCTGGAAATTCCCAACAACCTGGATGTCGCCCGCCACGACCCCGCCAATTTGCCGGACATCGTCGCCAGCCTTGATCTCAGCAACGTGGATGCCATCGTGCTTTCCGCCTGTGTTCAGATGCCCTCACTGCCTGCCGTTGCCAAGGTAGAGGCGCTAACGGGTAAACCGGTGGTTACAGCTGCCATTGCCACGACCTACGCCATGCTGAAAGCGCTCGATTTAGAGCCTATTGTGCCCGGCGCGGGCGCTTTACTGTCTGGCGCTTACTAGGGAGTAGCCATGATGACGCACTCCAACCAGGCATCCCACGCCAACGATGTGGGCGATAACTCCTTAAACCATAACTACCAAGGGGTATGGGATGGGCGTATTGGCTTTGGTAATAAGGCCGTACTGCTCATCGTCGACTTTATGCAGGGCTATACCACACCAGAGTCGCCGCTGTTTGCCCCTGGAGTGGTGGAAGCCGTCGCCAATATGCCACCGTTGCTTGGTGCTGCACGGCGTACGCATACCCCCGTCATCCATACCAATATTCTCTATCACGCCCCGGATCAGATGGATGGCGGCATTTGGGTCAAGAAAGCGCCGGTGATGCGCGCCATGGTGGCAGGTAACCCGTTCGCTGAATTTTGTCCGGAAGTTACCCCCCGGCAGGATGAACTGGTGATTACCAAACAGTATGCCAGTGCCTTCTTTGGCACCTCGCTGGCCACCACACTGGTTGCCATGGGTATCGACACCCTGATCATCACAGGGTGCTCAACCAGCGGCTGCATTCGTGCCACCGCGGTGGATGGCCTTCAGCATGGCTTCCGGGTGATGGTCGTGCGTGACTGCGTGGGTGATCGTCACCCCACGCCTCACGAAGCCAACCTGTTCGATATTGATAGCAAATATGGCGATGTCATCAATAGCGACGAGGCCATCCACCATCTATTGGCCCATCCGTATCACCCATAACCCGCTGCGGCAGCAGAGCGACATTGTTATATGGCCTGGCTGCCGATCCAAAGAGGAGACAAAAACAGCATCAACGCACGCCAGCAAGCACCCATAACCATAAGACGCACCGCGTTGAACCCTGACAAATCGTATAGGTAACTATCATGAAAGCACCACATCTGATCATATCATCCACACTGCTGCTGAGCCTGCTGTGGACAGCACCTCTGTTGGCGGATGATTTTCCTGAAAAGCCCATCAACATTGTTGTTCCCTGGCCGACGGGGGGGGCGTACGACCTTGCTGCACGACTGATGGCTGAGCATGCCAGTCACACCTTTTCGGTACCGTTAGTCGTCCAGAACGTTACCGGCGCGGCAGGATCAACCGGGGTAAGGCATGTGGCAGATGCCACTGCCGATGGCTATACCATCGGTGTCATGGGTACCCATGCGATCGCCCAGAGTTATATGAACCCCAACGCGACTGCCTTGGATGATCTCACACCCTTGGTATTCATTGGCCCGGAACCTGCCGCGCTGGCAGTCACTCAAGATGCGGATATTGACGATGTAGCGGCTTACCTCGACACGCTCAACGAGGCACCGGGCAGTGTCATCAACGGCAACGATTCTCCCGGCGGGTTCTCTTATATTGCCGCCACCATGCTTGAAAACCAGTTTGATGTGGAACTGACCAAGATTCCCTATCAAGGGTATGCACCTACCGTTTCGGCACTGCTGTCCGGCGAAGTGATGTCAGCGCTGTTACCTATCCCGCTATTGGCCGACCAACATGCTGCCGGGCAACTGCGCCTTTTAGGCGTGGCCGCACAAGAGCGCCATCCTTTCACGCCTGAAGTGCCTACCTTCCAGGAGCAGGGCTATGACTTCATCGCGGAAGATTTCTTCATGCTCTATCTGCCCGGTGACGTGCCCGAAGAACGCAGAAACAAGCTGGCAGAGATGTTCTATGCACTGCTCCAGGATGCATCGTTCCAGGAAGCCGCCAGCGATATCGGCCTGATGATTCAACCCAGGCCCCAAGACGAGACAGCACGCTACCTGGAGCAGCGTGCTGACGAAGTCTACGACATTCTAGCCGCGTCGGGTTTAGTGGATGATTCACTGACACGCTAGCGTTGAGCGGAGCACAGCCAATGACCACTTTAGCTTTCCGGCCAGTCGCCGCTTGGCGCGATATGGCCTGTGGCACCTTGTTCTGTGGGTTTGCCCTGGTGGGACTGGTTAGCGTCGCTAATAGTCCGGCACTTATGAACAGTCTGGGCCAAGGGCTGGACCCCGGCCCCGCCCTACTGCCACTAGTCACACTGGGACTGCTGCTCACCGGTGGCACGTTGATTCTGGCGAAGGGTGCGTGGCGGTGGGTGCAACACACTCGTAACCACGGCCCTACCATAGCAAGCACCCTTCCCGCCGTAGCCGAAAGATCCCCACCGGCCATCAGCCAACACCTTCATGCGGCGGCACTGCTGGGAACACTTGCGCTCCTGCCAAACATTGTTCAATGGCTGGGCTTCTTCCCTGCTGCGCTTTCCGTCGCGACGCCCTGGCTGGTCTGGCTGGGCTACCGACGCACCCGACGGTTCGCCCAGGCCGTGCTGCTGGGTTGTCTGATATCCAGCCTGCTATGTCTCAGCCTCTATCTGATCTTTATCACACTGCTTGACGTCCCTTTGTGATGCCCCAGTGCAGGAGCCGAACATGCTGATTGAAAGTTTTATGTCTGCCCTGATAGAGACACTGCTTTCCCCCTGGGGATTGTTACTCGCCGCGCTGGGTGCACTACTAGGCATTATCCTCGGGGCACTGCCAGGCGTCAGTTCTACGATGGCGCTGGCCATTTTGTTACCACTGAGCTTCAGCATGGATGCCCATCTGGCAATCCTATTCCTGCTGTGCGTCTTTGTCGCCAGCGTTTACGGAGGCTCGATATCCGCCATTCTGATCAATATTCCAGGCACCCCAGGCGCCATTGTGACCCAACTGGACGGCCATCCAATGGCCAAGGCAGGCAAAGCCAGAGAAGCACTAGTGTATGCACTGGTTGCCTCCACGGTAGGTGGCGCCTTTGGTCTGGGCCTGCTGGTGATGACTGCCCCCCTGCTCGCAACCGTCGCCATGAGCTTCCGCAGCCCTGAATTCGCTGCTGTCGCCGTTTTCGGGTTGGTACTGCTGGCTTATGCTTCCCCCGGCACTACCGTTCGCGGCTTGCTGGTCGGTGCCATTGGCCTGATATGCGGCATGGTCGGTTTCGATACGTTAACCGATGTTCCACGCTTCACTTTCGACACCCGCACCTTACAGGGGGGCGTGGAGCTGGTGCCGCTCTGCGTAGGATTATTTGGCCTGGCGGAAGTGCTTAAACATCTCCACGCTTCCCACCAGGCCGCGCCTGCGGTCAGCATACAGGCGACGCAGCGCTCCCAGCTGAAAGTGCGGGCACTGCTAAAACGTTGGAAATCCATGCTACGGGGGTCACTGATTGGTGCCTTTGTTGGCGCTATCCCTGCCGCCGGTTCGGCCATCGCTGTCGCGATTGCCTACGCCCAGGAAGTGCGTTTTTCCAAACACCCTGAACAGTTCGGACAGGGTGCCGTTGAAGGAGTGGTCGCCCCGGAGGCCGCCAACAGTTCGAGCATTGGAGGCACCATGATTCCCATGATGACACTGGGCGTACCAGGGGATGCCATCACGGCGGTGCTGATGGGGTCGCTATTGATTCATGGTTTACGACCGGGGCCGATGCTATTTGCTGAAAACCCCCACATTGTTTCCAGCATCTATGCAGGCTTTTTTATCGCGCTGCTGCTAACCCTCATCATTGGCCTTCTGCTGATGCGCTGGCTTCCCCTGATTCTGCGTATTCCTTCCCATGTGCTACTGATCGGCATTGCCCTGCTCTGCGTTGTCGGCGCCTATGCTATCCGCAACAGCATGGCCGATGTGTATATCATGCTGTTTTTCGGAGCACTGGGGTATTTGCTACACCTGTTATCGCTGCCCAGCGCACCGCTGGCGTTCGGCCTGATTCTGGGGCCACTGCTGGAAGAGAACCTGCGCCGCAGTCTGATTCTTGGGCGTGGCTCCTGGGATATTTTCCTACACAGTCCAATTGCCATGAGCCTCTTTGCTCTGTCGATCTTTGCCACTGCCCTACCGTTACTGGCCCCTCTGTGGGTGCGCCTGAAAAGCGACCTCCAGCGCATGAAGGTGCCTTTTTGATGAACCGCTTAGGAGGCAGGGTCCGCATTCATCTTTTCCAGCAGATGCATCAAAGCAACCCGCTCTGCCGGATTCAGGTTGCGCATCGTCTGATCGCTGATCAGCTTGGCATTAGGCACCATGTCTTCAACCAGCACTGCGCCTGGCTCGGTAATCACGACCATGACTTTGCGCTGATCCTTGGGGTCGGTGGTCAACGTAATCCATCCACGGGCTTTGAGTCGTTTGATCACGCCGCGGATTGTCGCCGGATCAATGGCCGTGGCATTAACAATATCCGTCAACGAACTTGGGCCTCTTTCCATCACCGTACACAGGGTCACGAACTGAATAGCCGTCAATTGCTTGTCACAGCTATGGCGCTGAAAGATGGCAATATGCCGCTGATACGCCTTGCGCAACAGATGCCCCACCTGCTCAGAAAAGTCATACCCCTGCTCATACGGGGTCGGGTGCTCATTGGCGGCGCGCACAGAACTGTCCTTTATCATTCCATATCCTTGGCAAGTGAACGAGAAATGAGGGCGGGCATAGTGCCGGAGAGTCAGCGGTGAACGTAATGAATACACTGAAACTTGATGCACTTAGCTACCCGTCAGGCTTGAAGGCCGTCCTATTAGGCCCCCTGCATTTATGGTGTACACATTATAATTTTATATTAGACTCGGGCAAGCTCTCTTCGTGGTATGTGCCCGATCACAACCAACTTGAACAAGGAGGCACACATGAAATCCTATGACCGACAGTCACTTCTGTATGGAGAAGACCTTCTTGTTGTTTACAGAGACCCGGTCATCACCCCCACGCCAGCACCAGGACAACCCGGTACACGCTCGGATTTTGTACCCACAGAACCCGAGCTGTTTATTGCGATACTGAACAGTGGGCACGTTATTGCCTTTAACGGCCATGTTGATCTGGGTACCGGCATTCGCACATCGCTCTCCCAAATTGTCGCCGAAGAGCTTGAGGTGCCTTTAGCTTCCGTGACCATGGTACTGGGTGACCCCTTCGAGGTACCCAACCAAGGCCCCACCATCGCCAGCGCCACCATCCAGATAACCGCGGAACCGCTGCGCCGGGCAGCAGCACAGGCGCGGGAGTACTTATTGTCACTGGCGAGCCAACATTTCAACATGCCTGCGGACACTTTACGTTGCCGCGAGGGACAGGTTGCTCCCGTAGACGCCAGTCAGTCGGCCATAGGCTACGGTGAATTACTGAGCGGTAAACGGCATGCCCTGAAGCTGGCCGACACGGTTGTACTGAAACAGGCCAAGCACTACACCCTGGTGGGCAAAGCGGCACCGCGGGTGGATATTCCTGACAAGGCTACCGGACGCCTGACCTTCGTACATGATCTCAGGGTGCCCAATATGCTGCATGGCCGGGTTATCCGCCCGCCCTATAGCGGCCATGACCGGGGAGCATTCGTAGGCAATAGCCTGCTATCTGTCGATGAAACGACTGTTATTAATATGCCGGGCGTGATTAAGGTAGTGGTCATCGGCGACTTTGTTGGTGTAGTGGCAAAAAGAGAAGAACAGGCAGCCGAGGCAGCGAAGCACCTGAAAGTCACCTGGCGCCATCCTGATGGCCTGCCGGATTTGTCCGATATCGCCCGAGCCCTGGATGCGTTACCGGCCCAGCGCCGCCTGCTTCTCGAAGAGGGTGATATTGCGAAGACGCTGCAAAGTGCCCATTACCGCGTTCAACGCACTTACCTCTGGCCTTTTCAGCTTCATGGCTCCATCGGCCCCTCATGCTCGGTTGCCGATTGGCAGAATAACCAACTGCATGTATGGTCCGGCACCCAGAACCCCCACAGCTTAAGAGCGGACTTGTCACGCCTGATGGCGTTGGATGAGGGCGCCATCACCATTACCAGAATGGAGGCTTCCGGCTGCTATGGCCGTAACTGCGCTGATGATGTAGGTGCCGATGCGGCCCTTTTGTCCCGGGCGGTGGGATGCCCTGTGCGGGTTCAGCTGACTCGCGAGCAGGAACACCTCTGGGAGCCCAAGGGAGCCGCCCAGCGTATGGATGTGGAGGCGGGTATCGATAACCAGGGCAACCTCTCTGGCTACCGCTTTGTCTCACGCTACCCTTCCAATAATGCACCTACCCTGGCATTGCTGCTGACCGGTCAGGAAGCGCCCAGTGACATCCCCTTTCAAATGGGGGACCGAACCTCCGTTCCCCCCTATCACTATCCCCATCGGAGCATCGCCTGTGATGATGTTCCCACACTCGTTCGTGCTTCCTGGTTACGCGGCGTTTCCGCCCTTCCTAACGCCTTCGCCCATGAAAGCGTGATAGATGAACTCGCTTATGCCGCCCAGCAAGACCCGGTGGCCTATCGGCTGGCGCAATTGCGCGACACCCGTGCCATAGCGCTTATTGAAGCATTAGCCGAACGAGCCAACTGGCAACCTCGGGTTGCCTGCTCGTTCCCCCAGGACGCTGCTGACTGGCTTTATGGACGCGGTTTCGCCTATGCCCAATACGTGCATAGTAAATTTCCAGGCTTCGGAGCCGCTCTGGCAGCCTGGGTTGTCGAACTCAAAGTACACCGTGGCAGTGGCAAAATCGTGATTGAGAGGGTGCTTGTTGGGCAGGACGCCGGGCTGATGGTCAATCCATCGGGCGTGCGCCATCAGGTACATGGCAATATTATTCAAACGCTTGGGCGCACGCTGAAAGAGCGGGTGACGTTCGAGGATGGCTTGCCGACCAGCCGTGAATGGGGAGGCTACCCGCTATTACGTTTTTCCGAGTTACCCGATATTCAGCTTATGCTGCTTGATCGACCCGACCAGCCCCCGCTGGGAGTGGGTGAGTCCACATCGCTGCCTGGAGCACCGGCCATCGCCAATGCCCTGTTTGATGCGACCGGTATACGCTTCACCCAACCACCGTTTACACCTGAAACGGTGCGACAACACTTGACTCAGCGTGTTGAACGTTCTGCACAGGTGGCAATGTAATGCAGCATCTCGATTTACAGGTGATCGAACGAGCACTGCAATGGGCCAACCAGGGACAGCCGCTATGGCTATGTACGGTATTGGCAACGTTTGGCTCTGCACCCAGAGAGCCTGGCGCCATGATGGTGGCTTGCTCTGCCCAGGAGCACACCGGCTCGCTATCAGGAGGGTGTGTCGAAGAGGATTTCCTGACACGGCTGCATAATGGGGAGTTTTCAGACCCGGTTCAGGTCATTCACTACGGCGGAGGCGAAGGGGCCAGTCAGGTGCAGCTACCCTGTGGAGGCCGCCTGGATGTATTGGTGGAGTATCTGAAACCCAATGAGTCCACCCTTACCCACCTGGAGGTCATACACGCCACCCTGCTGGGGCGCCACCCCCTGATTCGCCGCATCAAGCTGGATGGCAGCGGCAGAAACTTGCTACCCGCCGATGCACCAGGGCCTGCTGTCACGCGGGATGCCCACACGGTGGCTATCCGCATAGGCCCTGCATTACGGCTGGTCATTGCGGGTATTTCAGCCATTGCCACCCCCTGCGCCCTGTTCGCCACTTCCCTTGGCTTTGAAGTTATCGTTTGCGACCCACGGGACGATATCCGGCGGCGGTTCGCCGCTCCAGGCGTGGAAGTTCAGGCAGTGCATCCCGCCACCTTTATCGCCTCCGGTGGTTGCCATGCCGGTACTGCGGTGGTGGCGCTTACCCATGACCCCCGCCTGGACGACCTGGTGATGATGGAAGCGGTACGTACCGATGCGTTTTATATTGGCGTGATGGGTTCGACAGCGAACTCTCACAAACGGGCCGAACGACTGCAACGCTCTGGAGGGCTGAGTGAAGCACAGCTACAACGCATCACCATGCCAATCGGCCTGGCACTGGGCAGTAAAACACCGGCTGAAATTGCCCTGGCGGTGATGGCCGATATCGTACGAACCCACCGTGGCAAACACCGCCAGGAGCTGTAGTGACCGAAATGTACCGATGGTAACAACCAGGCAATAACCACAGAGTAATGATGATACAACAGCTAAAAAACCGGAGTACCTACCATTCACTATCAAATTAATCTGCTATCTGCTGTTAATAACCTTAAGTAATAAAAATATGCGTACTGCCCATTGATGGGAGGGTTCTCCCTTCACCCATTAATGCTCATCCTACCTAAATAGAGGCATCCGATGATCAGGTTTTCTCGTTTCTCCCTGACACAAAAACTACTCGCTGCTGTGGCACTTCCGCTGCTGATAGTGGCACTCATACTTGGCCTGATCGTTAATCAGCAGCTCAATCATGCCATTTCTGGAATGATCGACAACGCCAGTACCCGCCAGGTGGCAGCCCGCGCTGATGAAGTCAGCCGCTGGATTACCGGCTACCGAAACTGGATTGATGTCCTGGCGCAGGACGAACGCCTATCTGCAGACGTCCCTCTCTCCGAACACCTTGGATGGTTAGAGAAGCGCTACCCTCCCGGTGGCACTATCGAGTCACTGTTCTTCACTGACGCCACCGGGGCGACGCTGACCCATGCCGATGTGCGCCTCGAAATTGCCGAGCGCGGCTATTTTAAAACACTGGTGAGCGACGGCACCGCCGACAGCCTGTTGACGGACCCGGTTGTCTCAATGGTCAGTGGGCTGCCTACCGCCATCGTGGCGGATACGGTCTTCGATGAGCGTGGTAACCGTGCTGGCCTGTTAGGTATTACCGTTTCCATGGCAGCAGTTTCTGATGTGACCTCCTCCATTAATGTTGGCGAAGGGAGCTATGGCTGGCTGATTGACAGCAGCGGCACGGTGATTGCCCATCCCAATGAGGCGTATCGCATGAACCTGAACTATACCGACGCCGATAGCCAGGGCTACCAGGGTATGAACGCCTTGAGCCAGGAAATGCTCAGCGGTCAGCCAGGCTCTGGTGAAATCACCCTTCCCAATGGTGAACGTAACGTCGTAATGTGGAACCCGGTAGAGGGCACCTCCTGGGTGGTGGGTGTCACGGTTCCTGTTAGCGCCTTTACCACCGTGACCAGTAACCTGCTGACATCGCTACTGGTGGCAGGCACACTCCTGCTGGCTATTTTGCTGGTCATCGTCGGCTATGCCACCCGGCGCGCCCTCGCCCCTATCAAGCAGACGTCGCGGGCGATGGCCGGTATCTCCGAAGGCAAGGGAGACCTGACCCGCCGCCTGGAAGCCAAAACCAACGATGAAATCGGCGATCTCGCCCACGCCTTCAATGCTTTTGTCGAACGCATGCAGTCTACACTGATTGAAGTGCGCGGTAGCGCCCGTACTGTATTGGCAGGTGCCAGTCACATGGCCGATGGCACGCACGAGCTCTCATCCCGCACAGAGCAGGCGGCCGCCAACCTTCAGGAAACATCGGCCTCCATGGAGCAGATTCACTCCACCGTGGCGCACACCGCCCAGGCTTCCGAGCAAGCCAACGGGCTGGCTATTGAAGCGGCAGGGGCCTCCCAGCGCGGTACGGAATCCATGGCAGAAATGGAAACCAAGATGGCGGCTATTGGCGAGTCATCCCATAAGATCAGCGATATCATCGGCCTGATCGACTCTATTGCCTTCCAAACCAACATTCTGGCCCTTAATGCCTCGGTGGAAGCAGCCAGGGCTGGTGAGCAAGGGCGCGGCTTTGCAGTGGTTGCCAATGAAGTACGCACTCTGGCAAGCCGTTCAGCGACAGCAGCCCAGGATATTCGTGCGCTAATAGATGTATCGGTGAACCATGCACAAGAGGGTAATCAGATCGTCAAGGCAGCAGCACAACAGATGCAGGAAATTCACCGCGGCATCACTCAGGTTTCAGATGTGATTGGAGAAATCACGGCAGGCGCCCGTGAGCAAACATCCGGGATAGAGCAGGTGAATACGGCGGTTGCCGAAATGGATACCATGACCCAGCAAAATGCCGCCATGGTGAGCCAAAACGCCTCCCTTGCCGCCAAGATGCGAGAGAACGCCCAGCGCCTGGATCAATTGATGCAGGAATTTGTACTGGGTGAGCAGCACGCTGCCACCCATTCCCTGCCATCAATGGCTACAAGGCAAACAGAGGCTCATCCCGTCACTTCCTCTCCACAGCCCAGCAAAGTGCTGGCCAGACACAAACAGCCTGAACCCGAGTGGGAAGAGTTTTAACGTTTCGCGCTTAGCTGTTGGGTTCCGGGTGTTGGATCATCCGGAACCCTATCACCATTTTCATACAACATATAAGCCACACAGCTAACCAACGACTAATCTGAATGGAAGTCGTAATATCCAGGTGTTGTCATACCGGGAATATACTGCTCAGAAATAAAATTACGGCATCGCAGGGCAAACGCCTCTACCACTCTTGGCGGTTGTAGCCCTTTTAAAACCGCACATCCAATATATAAAGGGCGGTGCTGACCGGAGAGCTTGAGGCGAATCACCCGTTTGCCATCCTGGGAGAAATTGGCTTTGGGTCTTACATTGGCAATAGAGTATCCCAAACCGTTCGCGACCATAGAGCGCACAACTTCCAGCTGGTTTGAACATAACCTTATATTGGGGGTTTCCCCAATACTCGAAAACAGGCTAAGGAAATATTCCCGGCTATAGGGAAGATCAAGAAAAATCATCGGGAACTCTAAAAGGTCCGATATATGAATGGTCGAAAATTCTGTCAGTGGATGGTGGTGCCCCACGATGACATGAGGCGGCAGACCAACTAGCGGAGTAAACTCCACATCTTCGAAAATATGCAAGTCATATGTGATCGCAATATCAATCTGGGATCGCCGCAGCCCCTCCAGCAGCTCATCGTGATCGCCCTCTATCAAGGTAATTCGAACACCTGGAAACGCCTTCGCAAAGCCGTATACCACTTCAGGAGCAATCATGGGTGCCAATGAGTTGAAGCACCCCACCCGCAAAGGCCCCCTGACGGCATTCTGAGAGTCTGACGCCAGTGTATACAGGTTCTTCGCCTGTTCAACGATCAGCTTAGCCTCCTGCAATACAATGCTGCCAATAGGCGTTAATGAGACCCCTTGTGCATGATGGCGGATGAAAAGCTGCACCCCCAATTCTGCCTCAATATGGGTAATGGCTGCGGAGATGGAAGGAGAAGAGACGTGAATTTTCTCAGAAGCTTTAATTATGCTGCTCTCTTCACCGCATGCGATGAAATATTCAAGTTGCCGGTGGGTTATTCTGCTTAGCATAAGTATCTTATTTCCATAAAAACCATTTATGTTTAGTATTTGTTCTCACACTTAAAAATTAAAATCCCACCTCCTTACACCATTAACCTCATTTACTTAAATCAGCAAAACAAGCATAAAGATTATTGCATTAATGCTGGCAATGCCGTCGAGAGCTGCGGGATAAATATAAGCAGTAGCAGGAAAGAAAATAGTGCAACAAGAAACAGGGTATTGGCACGGATAACACTCGTCACATCCTCGTTACCAATTTTGGCGGCAACGAGAAGTGCTAGTGCAACGGGAGGCGTTACTTGCCCTATCACCACCGTCACCACGATCAGTACGCCAAAGTGTAATAAGTCAACCTCCATGGCCATCAGCGCAGGCAGCAGGATTGGCATAATCATGGGAATCAGTGGATCCAACACCATACCGGCAATCAGCGCCAGCAACAGTAGCACCAATACCCGTAACACGACTGACTCAAAGGGGAAAAGCGTATCCAGTCCAGCTGCTAAGGCACCTGGAACACCAGCCTGTGACAATGCCCAGCCGAAGGCGGTCGAAAGCCCAACCACCAGTAGAATTTCTCCCGTTAGCACAGCAGAATCGACCATTGTGCGATAGAGCTTGGCGAGGCCAAGCGTGCGGTATACCAGCATGGCAAGCACCAGTGCATATGCGACGGCAAAAGCACCTGCTTCTGAAGGCGTAAACAGCCCGAATACCAGCCCACCCAACACGAGGCAGGGTAGCCCCATGGGTAACAATGCCTGCATACCGGTGGCCATGACCCGACGCCACGCAAAGTTATTCATTGGTTGCCAGCCGTTTCTACGCGCCAAAATCGCGATAATCAGCATTAGCAGCAGCCCCATCAACAAACCAGGCACGACACCTGCCAGAAACAGGGCTCCCAATGACACTCCGGTCACCGCCGAGTAGAGAATCATCGGCGAACTTGGCGGTATTAATATGCCTATACCAGACGAGGTTGCCGTCAGCGCGGCGGCGAATGGCCCTGGATAGTTATTTTGCTTGAGTTTGGGAATCATGATCGACCCGGTACCCGCCAAATCGGCCACCGAGGTTCCTATCATGCCGCCAAACATAATGCTGGATGTGACATTGACGTGTGCCAGACCACCTCGCATCCACCCCACCAGAGCACCGGCAAAGGCGAACAAGCGGTCAGCAATGCCACTGGCATTCATGATGGCTCCCGCAAAAATGAACAGCGGCATCGTCACAAGAATATAGTCACTGATACCTGCCAGCGTTTGCTGGGGCAATGCCAGGCTCCATCCACCACTGAACATCAAATACATCAGTATGGCTGCCGTCAGGGACACAATAATCGGCACCCCCACAATGACTAACAGACAAAGCATCACGATAGCGGCACAAGCGAGTAATAACATGATGGCTCCCTCAGCGACGCAGGCCGAGCAAAAAAACAGTGGACATGCCTAAAGAGCCAAATAGCAGCCCACTGTAAACGATACTCTTCGGCACCCTGAGCATGGCAGTCACATCATTACCGAAGAGTCCGATGTATTGCCACGTCAGCCAACCCAGAAAACTCATCACCCCGGCACTGAACAGCGCGCACAGCCGACGCACCAGAACCAAGCGTTGCGGAGGGAGGGAGCGGGTTAGAAGGTCACATGAGATCAATGCACCACGGATACTGGCAAGCACAATACCGATCGCCGCAACCCACACCATTAGGGCAATAACCACTTCATCTGTCCAAGGCAGTGGGCGCCCAAACATATAACGGCTGGTGGCGTTGGAGAGGACGAGTAACACGATGCCGCTTATACAGCAGGCTGCTGCTGCCTCGGTCACCTTTACCAGGCCCACCCCCACCTGTGGTACTCGTAATTTTTGGCCAAGACGATAAGAAAAAGCTGTCGCCAAGCGTACTGAATCAATGGTTTTCAGCATTACCTGCTCCTTTCGCCAAACGGTACTTGAGAAGGGAGCCATACCCAGGGCGCGCGCCGTCTACATCCAGCACTTCGAGGCAGTGCCAAAAGGAGGCTTGAATAGCGGATATAACAGGTTTACCCAGCTCGGCCTCGAGTGCTTCAATCACTCCGACTGTGCGAAAGTTGGTACAGCTGATAAAAACGGCACTGGCCTCCGGATGATCCACGGATTTCACCAGGTCATACACCTCCTGCAAAGAGACTTCAGCTAATGCCTGGTCTTCATCAATCCTCAGATTGGCGTGGCGAAGCACCTCGTGACCATTTTCTTGCAGGAAGTTGATCGCTCGCTCATGCACCGCATCCACATAGGGGGTAGCCAGTACCACTTTGTCGGCCCCCACCGCTGCTAATGCCGCCAGTGTTGCCGTTGATGCGGTTGTTACTTGTGGGCCTGGCGCCCACTGCTTGAGGTTTTCGATTAGCGCTTTGTCGTAGGCGGTCCCATGCAGGAAGGACGCACTGGTACCACCGAAGCAAAGCACATCGATAGGCGCAGAACCGAGCAACCGAGCGGCCTGCTCAATTTCCGGAGAGCGCATCATGGCATCAATGCCCTCAAAGGTGACCTTCGGTAGCCGTATGCGGGTAGTGTGCGTAGAAACACCAGGAGCCGACATGGCCCACATTTCAGCTTCCATCACGATGCTTGATGCCATATAGATCAAGCCAATACGGGCATCGTCACCACTGCCGTCATAGCGAAACGGGGGGCTATTCGCCGATTTTTCAAGGTATTGATTCATTATCTCGGCTCCAGGATGTTCTGTGCCTGCTCCCAGAACACTGCATCCAAGCGCTCAGCGATAGCCTCACGAATGGGTACCGAGGCAGTTTGAAAACTGGCTAAGTCAGGCTGATTAACCGCCACTCCCGCGCTGGTAAAGGCTTCCACCAGTTCGGCATCGCTGGTGTCAGAAAGTTGACGGGTTTGATAGGCGCCTTCTTGGGCAGCAGAGATAACGTGCTCCTGCATGTCTGGCGACAGCTCAGCATAGCTGTTGGCACTCATGGTGAGCGTGATAGGGGTGTAGACGTGATTGGTTAACGATACGTAATCCTGCACTTCATAAAGCGAGAACTCTTCCAGTACTGACAGCGGATTCTCCTGCCCATCCAGCACACCCTGGCGTAGCGCGATATAGACTTCGCCAAGCGACATGGGGGTAGGTGCCGCTCCCAGCATTTCAAAAGCGAGGATGCGAGTTGCGCTGCCTGGCGTACGCAGCTTCAGTCCAGAAAGATCCTCCGGCGTATTGATGGGACGGCGGCTATTGCTGATGATGCGAAAGCCGAGTTCGCCAAACGCCAGCACTTCAAGCCCGCTCTTTTCACGCAATGAATCGGCCAGCAGCTCGCCTAGCTCACCATCCAGTGCATCACGGGCGGTTTGCTTATCCGCAAACATAAAGGGCATATCGAAAATGGCGAAGTTACTGTCCAGCTCAACGATATCCGACCCGATAGGCAATACCTGAACCTGCTCCGCCCGAAGCAGCTGAATCAAATCAGACTCACTACCCAGTGCCCCTCCCTCAAAGAATTCAAGTTCAACCTCCTCTTCCGCGCTCGACTGCAGGGTATCTCTGAAGCTGGCCAGCATGATATTGAGAGGATCACCGGGGGTTGTCTCAACGGCTAGCCTTAACTTTGTAACGTCAGCGTGTACGAATGAGGAGCCCATCGAAAATGATAAGCCGGAGATAAGTGCATACGTCAGGAGTTTTCTTTTCAACATGCTTTTTTCCACGTTAAAGTGATTATGTAGGCATGCGTTTGCATACCAACTTAAAGCATTTTGTGTGCCAGTTTTTCTTTTACCTTAATGCTGAAAAGTTCTGGCAAACACTAAATACCGTTTGTGGCAGCATCCCTGCCTACACCATGTCGTTAAATTTATTGTTGTTAAGTTTTAAGGACATTGACGGTGCATTACTGCTTTCCATGAAAAAGCTGGCTGACGTATTCACCTTGATAAGGGCAACTGGCCCAAGGAATAACTAACACATTAAAACTTTCTTCAGAACTTCCTCACTGGAGAGACCACTGGCGAGATGGCTCAGCATGGCGTCACACTCACGCAATTGCGTAATTTCAATAAACTCATCGGGCTTATGGCCTTGAGCCATACTGCCAGGCCCACAAATGACCGTAGGAATACCGGCCTGATGAAATAAACCTCCTTCCGTGCCAAACGCAACAGTGCTGAAATCACTACTCCGTGCCAGTAAGGCAATAAATTTAGCGAGGGAGTCGTTTTGATCCAACAGTAGTCCGGGATAGTTTTGTAGGGGCTCAAAGTGAATACCCGTATCCGCTTGCACAGCCCTCATCAATGGTTCAACCTCTTGATAGGCATAGTGTTTTAATTCGTTGCATATCTGTTCGCCATCAACGCCTGGCAAGGTGCGAACTTCCCAATCAAAGCGACACTCTGCTGGGACGATATTCAGTGCGTTTCCACCACTAATCGTGCCGGTCTGCACCGTGGTAAAAGGGGGGTCAAACCGATGATCAGACGGCTTATTGCGAAGCTCAATACCCATAGCGGTTAGTTTCACAATTAATTGGGAGGCGTACTCAATGGCATTCACCCCTTTGGGAGCGTAGGCAGAGTGACACGGCGCACCCCGCACATGGCAGCGCATGGCGAGTTTCCCCTTATGCCCTACTATCGGTTTGAGTTCTGTCGGCTCACCAACAATACAGGCAACGGGAGGATGCGCCTGCTTTTTTATGTGCTCAATAAGAGAGCGCACGCCAAGGCACCCCACTTCTTCATCATAGGAAAAAGCCAAATGGACAGGTATACGCAGCGGCATCGCCAAAAAGGTGGGCACTGCCGCCAGCACACAGGCCAGAAAGCCTTTCATGTCGGCACTGCCCCGACCGTAAAGCTTTCCATCACTTTCGGTCAGTTTAAACGGCGGAAAAGTCCACGCCTGTCCATCCACCGGCACGACATCTGTGTGACCTGATAACACAATCCCACCACAGTCGTCAGGACCTATTGTGGCCCACAGGTTAGCTTTGCTGCCTGCATCGTTATAGACCAACTGAGAGGGAACCCCCAGTTCATCCAGGTAGTCACGAATGAACGCAACCAAACTCAGATTGGAAGTACGGCTCACGGTGTCGAAAGCGACCAGTTGCTCAAGCAGCAAACGGCTCTGCCTACCATCACTCACCGGGAACACCATAGCTGGGAGCGGCATCGGGATTGGCGGCTCGCATCACATAATCTTCCAACTGCGGTGCATAGCGCAGCCAATTGTCACGTAGTGTGTCTATCGGTGATTCGTGCCAGTCAACTCGTAAATCGATAATCGGCCATACAATACTGGGGCGCGCCACACGAAGACCTGCGGAGAAAACAGGACCGGCCTCCCCTCCCGCGACCACCCCCGCCTGCATGGCCAGCATCAGCCGGTCAGCGAGCAGCCCTTCAGCATTCTCAAACGCCTCTACCATGGCTTCGGGCACCCTGCTGTCAGCCAGTAGATTACCGGCAGCGACGCAACCATCGCCTTGCGCCCGTCCCACTATACCTAATGCTTTTTCACCATCGAATATGGCGCTGCGACCCCGTGAATCAACCACTAACAGCTGACGCCACTGAGGATAGTGCTCCTCCTGTAGCAACGTATCAATGACCAGCTGTGACGCCACCCCATCACTCAACAACTTGATAGCCTTTATGCCCAGCGCAGGGTTGGTGACATTCTGTGTTAATACCGCACCGCCGGGGCCTACAAAGGCACAGCGGCTGGTGACACAGATACTTGACGAGCTGACAGCACACCCGGTTTCGCCGGTTTGTTTACACACCGCCGCTATTGAGAATGTCACTTCTCCACCTCCGGGATCACTGCAATCACATCAATTTCCATCAGCCACTCAGGCTGTGCCAGCCCGGCCACTACCAGCCCGGTCGAAATGGGATAAACGCCTTTTAGCCACTTGCCCACTTCACGGTATACCGGCTCGCGGTAACGCGGATCGGTAATATAAGTGGTGGTTTTAACGATATGAGAGAGGTGGCTGCCCGCCTCATGAAGTAGCTGCTGGATATTTTTCATGGCCTGCTCTGCCTGGGCAGCAGGATCCCCCAGACCGACAAGATGGCCATCAAAGTCAGTGCCGACCTGACCACGCACATAAACAGTGTTTCCTGCTCGTACCGCCTGGCACAGGTCGTTGTCCAGACTCTGATTGGGATACGTCTCCTTGGTATTGAACATGCGGATTCGTTCATGGGTTACCGCTTGGGTCGCTGGATGCATCAGGAGCCTGCCATGGTTAATTTATTTGTTCCCTACTGAAGCTATCCATCTGACCCGATGAACGAAAATCGCATTATCCGCACCTGCGGTTCAATAAAAACGATCTAACACACGCACACGGCACTTACCCAAACAATCCCCCTGCATTTGCCAGCCTCCTGAGGAGACACCGAACCACTTCTTTCAGCGGCGATTTTACTCACCCACTTGCGCCATACCGTCTCTCATTCCACTGCTTCCGCTTTTCTTAATCTTGTCTTTAGAAAGGACGAACCATCTGCCCCCTGTCACGCCGGTATGCTCAAACGGCCCACTTACTCAAAAAAATATTTGCGGTACCGATCCCCTGGGGTAATGCATATGAGTGAACTAGTTAGTTTTAAGACTGCGGAGAAGCAAATATCAGCACCTTTAATGGACCCCCGTATTGCGGTGCAACTGGATGGTGTACTTAAGCAGTATGGCGATTCCACTGCGTTACACCGTATCTCTTTAAAGATTTTCCAAGGTGAGTTTTTAACCCTGCTGGGCCCCTCCGGCTGTGGCAAAACCACACTATTAAATCTAATGGCGGGGTTTATTGAAGCCGATAATGGCGAGATTTTTATTGATGGCGAGCTAGTAACCGAAACGCCACCCTACCAGCGCGAGATAGGCATTGTGTTTCAAAGCTACGCGCTGTTTCCCCATATGAACGTCCGTGAAAACGTGGGTTACGGCCTTCGTATGCGCCGCGTGCCCAAAACGGAGATTCAGCAACGTGTCGAACAAGCATTAAAAATGGTGAAGCTGGAGGGGTATGGGGAGCGCCGCCCCAAAGAGCTGTCAGGAGGCCAGCAGCAGCGCGTGGCACTTGCCCGGGCCTTAGTGATACGGCCGAAAGTGTTACTCCTTGATGAACCCTTCTCAGCGCTGGATAAAAACCTGCGCCTGAACATGCAGCAGGAGATCAAAGAGATTCAGCGTAAGCTGGGGGTAACCACGGTCTTCGTGACCCATGACCAGGATGAAGCACTCGCCATGTCTGACCGAGTGGTTGTGATGTCAGCTGGCCATGTTCGTCAGGTAGCCACACCCCATGAGATCTATCGGCACCCAATTGATCCGTTTGTTGCCTCCTTTGTGGGCGATGCCAATATTTTTCCTGCCCGCTATACCGGCCATGACAATAGTACGGGGGTCATTGAGTTCGGCAGCACCAAGTTGCACCTTCCCATTGCCAACATTCATGGTCAGGTCGGAGATGTAGTCGACTTATATGCGCGCCCTGAAAATATCCGCCTCGTTCCCCTCAATGCAGAGGCAGACCTTGCGGGCACCGTGATTGGGCATGTCTTTCAGGGTGATCACGTCGATGTCTCCATTCATGTACCAGATTGCGGCATGGATCACCCGGTCACTGTCCGCAGCTCTGGTTTAGATGCTCTGGATAACTGGTCAACCGGTAGTGGTGTGGGTATCCGTTTTGTGTGCAGAGATACCACCGCATTTACACGAGTATCAACGTCGGGGGAGTCCACCCAATGAATGACTGGATACGCCATATCCCACGCTTAACCCATCATGCGGCACTTGGAGTGTTACACGCAGCGATTGCAAAAGCTGAACAGCTGGGCGTGGCGCAGAACATTGCAATCGTTGATGAAGGGGGTAACCTGTTAGCGTTTGCACGCATGGAGGGTGCAAAACTTCTTTCCCGCGAAACCGCTATTTCAAAGGCCATCTCAGCAGCCTCTCATCGACAGCCAACTGCTCAGCTTGACCCCACTCTTGAACTCAAGCTCGCTATCGCGGCGGGCGGACGACTCACCAATCTTGAAGGCGGCCAGCCGTTAATGGTTGACGATGTTTGTGTCGGTGGCATTGGTGTCGGCTCCGGTACAGGCCAGCAGGATATCGAGGTGGCTAAAGCGGGTGCAGCCGCGCTACTAAAGGGAGTGCAAGCTTTATGCAACGCATGACCGCCATTATCGCTGAACAATACGGCCCCCCTGAGGTTCTGCACAGCGTCACTCGGGATATCCCCTCTCCTGGCGTGGGTGAACTACTTATCAAGGTCGCTGCCGCTGGCGTGAACCGGCCAGACCTGATGCAGCGAGGTGGCATGCCAACACCACCTGGAACCACCGACATCTTCGGACTTGAAGCATCGGGCCTTGTTGAGGCAGTAGGCCCTGGCGAAACCATCTGGAAGGTGGGTGATCGCGTTATGGCACTGCTCAATGGCGGCGGCTATGCCACTCACTGTCTTGCTATCGCCGATCACTGTCTGCGCGTTCCCGAACAGATTTCGCTGATTGAGGCAGCTGCCTTGCCCGAAGCGCTCTTCACCCTATGGCACAACCTATACGAACGCGGACGCCTCGCCCCTGGCGACAACCTGCTTATCCACGGTGGGGCAAGCGGTTTGGGAACCCTGGCAATTGCCCTGGCGAAGGCAACCGGGGCACGGGTTGCCGCCACCGCAGGTAACACCGAAAAGGTGGCCGCGCTACGGGATATGGGCGTCGACCTGGCCATTAACTACCGCGAGCAGGAGTACGTCAGCGTCATAAATGAAACCTGGGGCGCGAATGCCATCCATGTGGTTCTGGATACCGTGGGTGGCGACTACATCAGCCGCAATCTTGAGGTGATGGCCCCCGAAGGGCGACACGTCAGCCTCTCTTTTTTTGCTGGCGCGGAAGTCTCTCTATCCTTGCCAACCGTTATGCGCAAGGGGCTGACACTCACCTCTTCGACGCTTCGCCCCAAGAGCCGCCATGAAAAAACACGTCTGGCACAGCTAGTCACCCACCATCTGTTACCCCTACTCGCCAGCCGCCGTGTATCTCCCGTCATTTACCAGACGTTCCCCCTGGAGAGTGCCGTGGATGCCCACCACGTGCTGGAGAAAAACAGCAACATCGGCAAAGTAGTATTGATCACCAACACACGTGAAGACTGAGGGCATGATGACAATCGCTCCCCCTATATTACGCCTTTACCACACAACGACCTCACCTTACGTACGCAAAGTAATGGCGGTGGCGAATCAGCTTGGCCTGGCTGCACAGATTGAGCTGCTGGCGAGCGCCGCACACCCTGTTAAGCGCGACAGCCGCATTGCGACGTTCAACCCTATCGGCAAGGTACCTGCCGCCCAGACAAGTGATGGGCAGCTATTATTCGACAGCCGCGTTATCTGTGAGTATCTCGATGATTATGCCCAGGGCGGCTTATTCCCGGTGGGCGCTCAGCGTTGGCAGGCCCTGGCACGTCAGGCACTGGGTGATGGCCTGCTAGATGCTGCACTGCTGGCCAGGTATGAGCGTCTAGCGCGCCCTAAAGAGCTTCAGTCCGACGCCTGGTATCAAGCCCAGCTTGGTAAAGTGCAGGCGGCTCTTGAAAGTATTGAGCAGCAGGCCCCGGAGCTTGCGAGCACACCCAGCGATATCGGTGCCATTACCCTGGGCTGCGCCTTGGGCTACCTCGATTTCCGCTTTGCCGATATGGATTGGCGTAGCCACTGCCCACAGGCAGCACGCTGGTTTGCAGACTTCGATGCCCAGCCCGCAATGATCGCCACGCGCCCGCATGAGTAAACAGACGCTAAGAGAGAATTCCATGTCAATACCGTCATCTTCCAAGGTTATGTTTCTTAATGGGCCTAACGCGAATCTCTATGGCCTGGATCGCGACGGCACATATGGCCGTGAAAGCTTCGAGGGCATTCAACAGAGCTGCCAGCGCCATGCTGAATCGCTGTCAATGGCGCTGGATTTTCGGCAGAGCAATCATGAGGGTGTACTGGTCGACTGGATACAGGAAGCCCGTTCGCATCACGATGCGCTCATCATCAATGCCGCTGGGCTCAGCTACCGTTCGATACCGATTCTTGATGCCCTGCTGGCCTTCGAGGGACCGGTTATCGAAGCCCACATGAGTAATATCTGGAAGCGTGAACCTTTTCGTCACCACTCCATGATTTCGCAGGCGGCCACTGGCGTGATTGCCGGACTCGGTGTGATCGGTTACCGGCTTGCATTGGATGCCACAGCCCAGTTGCTTGCCCACAACAAAGGCTGACGCTATGACGGGTACACTTGTTTTCTATAGTGAGTTTGATGATTTTGAGCAATGGAAACGCCTACTACAGCGTGAAATACCCTCCCTTGATGTACAACAAGCCAGCACGGTGACAACGCCTGAGAAAGTGCACTACGCCCTCGTCTGGAAACCGCCCGAAAACTTTTTCCAGCGCTGGCCGAATCTTGAGCTAGTGATCAATCTTGGCGCTGGTGTCGATGCACTCGTTGGTAGGCGCGATCTCTCGGATATCCCGGTCACTCGCCTCTCGGACCCCAACATGGCCCGCATGATGGCGGGCTATGTGCTGTTTGCTGTGCTCCGTTATGCCCGCGACATCCCCTTCTTCGAGCAGATGCAAAAACAGGCACACTGGCAGTATCGTCACCCCCGGGCAGCAGAAGAGATCCGCGTCGGCGTTATGGGGCTGGGGGAGCTGGGAAGAAAAACGGCGCAGGAGCTGGCCCGGCAAGGCTTTTCAGTCACGGGCTGGTCAAGAACCTTCAAAGAAATGGTGGGTGTCGAATGCCATCACGGCATGGCCTCGCTCTCGGACTTTCTATCACGCAGCGACATACTGGTCATCATGTTACCGTCCACTCCCGATACACGTGGCCTGCTGAATGACCAACGCTTGGCAACGCTGCCCCATGGTGCCAGTCTGATCAATGTTTCTCGCGGGGATATCGTCGACGAGCCCGCCCTGATCGCGAACCTCTCCTCCGGCCACATAGGCGCTGCAACGCTGGACGTGTTTGAGCATGAACCGCTGCCAGATAGCCACCCCTTCTGGGCGATGGAGAATGTGTTGATTACCCCTCACCTTGCCTCGGTTGCACTGCCTGGGTCAGCGGTTAAGCAGATAGCCGCCAATATTCAGCGCGTGAGTGATAAACAACCGCCCCTCCACTGTGTCGATCTAAACCGCGGTTACTGATCTCTACGTTTTTTTCACTTGGCGCTTTCTTACAACTGCGAACTCCACCTCCTCCACTCACCACCAGCACCCCGCGTGCTGGCGCGGTAAACGGTCATCGGCTCTCGACACTGAGTACTTTTCCAAGCCCAAAATAACGGTTGGCCACTACCATCAGCGTGGCGGTTGTCACTATGTACACTACCGATACCGCCGCTAGCGTGGGATCCGCATATTCGCGTACATAGTTGTACATGGCGACGGGCAGGGTTTGCGTGCTTTGGGTCGTCACAAACAGCGAAGCGGTGAACTCATTGAATGACAGAATGGCAGCAAACAACCAGCCACCAGCAAGCCCGGGCAACAGTTGTGGAAAGGTAATCGTCGACACAACACGTAAGGGAGTTGCCCCCAGGCTTGCAGCAACGAGTTCAGTTCTCGGGTCCAGGTTATGCATGGAAACATACACACTGCGCAGCACAAACGGCAGCACTAACAAGATGTGGCAAAACACGACGACTGCATATCCCCGCGAGAGGTTTAGCTGCGACACCAGCATCAGTAAACCCAGCCCCACCATAAAGTGTGGAATGAAAAGCGGCGATAGTAATAACCCTTCCAGTAATCGCTTCCCCTGGAACTCGTAGCGATGAATGACGATAGCCAGGGTGGTGCCCACCAGAGTGGCCAGCGTCGATGCCCAAGCGGTAACGACCAGCCCGTTCCACAGGCCAATCTGAAAATCCCGGTACTCAAAGGCGTTCTTAAACCACCGTAAAGAGTACCCCTGCGGAGGAAAGGCGAGGACAGAAGAGGCGTTGAAAGAGGCGATGGCAACCACTAATGCCGGCAGTAAAATAAACAGCAGTATTAGCGCAACAAGCCCCTGACCTGCGCGCAGCAGCCATAGATCGGTACGTGAACGCTGCATGTCAATGCCCCCCTATCCTTTCCAGTGAATTTGTCAGGCGCTTGGTAAGCCATAGCACCAGCATGGTCAGCACCAGCCCCGCCACGCTCAAGCTGGCAGCGAAAGGCAAGTTAAGCGATGAGAACCCTAACTGATAGACCATCGTTGAAATGGTATTGACGCGCCCACCACCAATCAGTTGCGGCGTTGCAAACGCACTGAATGTCCATGCAAAGGAGGTCATGGTACCGGCAATAATGCCAGGCATGGATAACGGCAGGGTCACCGTTATGAAGGCTCGCACAGGCCCCGCCCCCAGGCTTATCGCCGCCCGTTCATAAGCGCGGTCAATATGCGATAGCCCGGCGGCCAGCATTAACACCATGATGGGTAACGTGACATGCACCAGCGCAATCACCACGCCCAGTTGTGTAAACATAAGCCGCAGAGGACGCTCTATAATGCCCAGGCCCATCAACACGCTGTTCAAAAACCCGTTGCTACCCAGCACGATAATCCATGAATAAGTACGCACCACCTCACCCAAAAACAGTGGTGTAATTGCAATAAT
This sequence comes from Vreelandella olivaria, assembly GCF_023507745.1. Lineage (GTDB taxonomy): Bacteria > Pseudomonadota > Gammaproteobacteria > Pseudomonadales > Halomonadaceae > Vreelandella > Vreelandella olivaria_A. The sequence goes on from NZ_JALPZO010000020.1 coordinate 78,799, forward strand.
CAGAATCAAGGAGCGGCACCAGGCACGTTGAGCCCGGATCATCGCATACGCCAACGGATAGCCAATCAGCAGCGTAAAAATCGCGGTATACAGGCTGAGTACGACGGTTTCCAGAAAGGCACTTGCGTACAGAGGCCTTAACAAAGCGTGGAAGTTAGCAAGCGTAAACCCGCCGACTTCAAGTGAGCCTGGTATATAGCTGCGAACGCTATATTGCAAAATGGCCAGCATTGCACAGATAAGCCCAAATGCTGTCAGCGTAGAAGGAAGAAGAAACCAATAAACAAAACGTGGTTTTTGTTGCATAACCTCGCCACCCTCAAAAAATAGCAAAGCACCCTGGGGCACTTCGCTAGCGAACGGTATGTCAGTTCATGATGTTTTCAGTAAACCACTGACGCCATTCGCCCATCTTCTCTGCGCGCAACTGAGGGTCGACGTTAATCGTCTGGTTCCACTCTTCCGGCGTTGCCAAAATAGCTGCTGACTCAGCAAGCTCGGCGGGTAGCGCTGCATTATCAACGGTAGGGCTACCATGCTTGATCTCAGCAATACGCGTCTGAACCTCCGGTGATAGCGCTATATTAATAAACTGATAGGCCAGTTCTTGATTGCTGGAACCACGCGTGATCGCCATGGTGTCCACACCCAACACAACACCTTCACTGGGGGTTGCCAACTCGATATTAACGCCTTCATTAATCATGTTTTGTGCATTCATCGAAAGCATTAGCTGAACGGGCGTTTCCCCTGTCGAAATCAACTGCTGACTATTGGCATCATTGGTATAAAACGCACGTAGGTTAGGTTTTAAGCTTTCGAGCCGCTCAATCCCCTCTTCCCAGTTCTCGGCATCAGCCCCTGACAGCAGTGCTGACACAGCAATGATGTGGCTGGGGTCAAAATCAGGCAGGGCGATGGAGTCTTCTAGCGCAGGGCTCCAGAGATCCTCCCAACTTTCGAAACTTGCCCCTTCAGGAATCAGGTCAGGCCGGTAGGCAATGGTGTAGCCATAACCCCAGGCACCAATGTGATAGGGACTGACCCGCGCCTGATCAACCAGGTACTCCGCATTTGGGATCTGCGCCATATCAAGTTCTTCAAACAAACCATCCGTCGCATAAAGCCACCCTACATGAGAGGTAGTAAAGGTTACATCGCTCTCAGGCTCGCTTGCTAACTTGGCTTTATTAAGGCGGTCAATGGTCCCACCAGTGGTGTAAACAACCTCAACCCCCGTCTCCTCGGTAAACTTCTGGGCAATCGCTTCATCAATTAAGTCGCGAAAACTCCCACCCCAGGTATCAACCACTAAAACGTCCTGGGCCATGGCACTTCCAGAACTAATGCCTAAAGCAATGACAGTGACAAATAATGACTTTTTCATTTTTACACCTCATTTATATTAATGATGACGGCAATGCTTAAGGCATTGTCAGGGGAGTTATACAGCGGCTAATGCCGCTGTACGGTGAAATCCTCGCTCGCTGTAAACCAGTGGTGAATGTGTGCTGTGCTCTAACGCGACAACTTGCCCAATAAGGATTCGATGCGAACCAAAGTCTTTAAAATCAACCAGTTTGCAATCAAAACTACAGGTGGCCCTTGCCAATACAGGGGCAGCACTGTTCAGGGTGGTCCAGCGGCCCACGGCAAAACGATTTTCGCGGTATTCAGGTACAGCACCGGCGAATATGTTGGCGATCTCCGCCTGGTCATCGGCTAATACATTGACGGCAAAAACGCCATGCTCCATAAACGTTGGCAGCGCCCGATTATCAAGGTGAACACATAGCACCACAGAGGGCGGCGTCATCGAGAGCGAACATAACGACGACACAGTTAATCCAGCACGTCCCAGCGGCCCATCGGTGGTAATCACCGACACGCCAGAGGCGGTCAAGCTCATCGCTTCACGAAATAGCTCAGGTGTCATCATGGTGATTAATCGCCTGCCATCACGTTATCGGAAAGGCTTGCCGCTTTACGCACAAAATCCAGCGGCCCCGAGAAATCGAAGCTGTTGTAGACCGCCGCCAAGTGGCTGAAATGAGGGGCTTGCGCAAATTGCACAAAGGTAAGACGGTGTCCGGCATAATCGGACGTCAGCAAATCGCGGGCAAACGCCATTAGTTTGCGACGGTCCTCCGAGTTCCAGCGGTCATTCAGCGAGTAGAACTTGTCCAGCCACTCCTTGGTCCCTTCCGTATGGAAGCTCGCAGCGTTAGGGGTGACACATAGCTGACCACCGCAGAGTTCACGGGCAATATGCATCATCTTGGGCAGTTGAGAGCAGGCCAGGACGCGACCGGCATAAAGAAGCGACTGGTTGGGCATTAACAAGCCTGCGGGGCTCTGCTCTGCCGTAGCAATTGAGGCGGTCAGATGAGCATTAATACTCTCGCGGTAACAGACCAGGTCAGCCAGCTTTTCCCGCACCGGTTGTAATTTGTCCAACCCCGTTTGCATGGCATTCCACATCGCTGTGCCAATCATCATATCGGCGACATACCGGAGGCGAAGTACATAAGGGAAGGCCGAGTAACGGTGTAGCGTGTTGCGAACAAACTGTGCAGATTTGGTATGCCGGTAGAAGAAAACGTCTTCCCAGGGAATCAGAACGTTGTCAAAAACAACCAGTGCCTCTACCTCATCAAAGCGATTGGCGAGCGGGTAATCCAACGGGTCTGTGCGGCCAGCAAATCCAGCCCGGCAAATATGCCTGACCCCAGGTGCACCCATTTTAACGATACAGCCCAGCGCATAGTCCGAAAGCTCCTGGGTACTCCAGGCGCCTACGGTGGGTTTGAGGAAGGCTTGATCAGCGTAGGCGGCGGCTGTCTCAAATTTAGCGCCACGAATGATGATCCCTGCATCTGTTTCTTTAACAACCCGCACCATCATATCCGGGTCTTGCTTCTGCGGCGGGAGTGAGCGGTCTCCTTTTGGGTCGGTATTTGCCGATACATGAAAGATATCCTGAGTAAAAACCCGTTGGATATGGCGATCAATGTTGTCTGCAAAGCGTGGGTCTATTTCAGCCAGCATGTCCCGGCCATCCAGCAATGACCACATTTCCCCAATAGTTTCATCCCCGACGCGCGTTGCGACGCCACCAATGTCCTTCAGGAAGCGATCCGTAGCATCCAGTTTGTCATACCAATCTTGTTTCTCACGGGGAGGGCGATAGAAGATCGAGTTGGTCTCGTTACCTGCTCGGTAGGTAAAGGCGTCTTGATGCTCAGGTTCATGCGCCATATCGTACATGCGGGATTTCACATCAATGATAGGCTTAAAGGCAGCATGCTTCGTCACATCCTTGACGCGCTCGCCCTCCAGCCATATTTCACGTCCATCCCGGAGTCCTTCGCGATACTCTTCGCCAGTACGGATCATGCTGCATTCCTTCTCAGTGGTGGTTTGAGAAGAGTGTGTCGCTGGCTACTTTGTTTGTAAAAACGCCTTTTCCTTTTTGTTGCATCAGAAATTCTGAGTTAGTTTCAGGCATGTAAAAACCCGCATCCGAGGATACGGGCTATATGAAGGAACTAACGCTCTTTATGCTTACGCGACGTCGAAGCGGTCTGCGTTCATCACTTTGGTCCAGGCGGCAACGAAATCTTTGACAAATTTCTCGCCATTATCGTCCTGGGCGTACACTTCGGCGTAAGAACGCAACAGCGAGTTTGAGCCAAACACCAGGTCAACGCGGGAGGCTGTCCACTTCACCGCACCGGTGGCACGGTCGCAAATCTCATAGATATTGTTGCCAATGGGCTTCCAGCTATTACCCATATCGGTCAGGTTGACGAAGAAATCATTGGTCAACTGGCCTTCCCGATCGGTAAATACACCGTGTTTGCTACCACCGTAGTTGGTACCCAATACGCGCATACCACCAATCAGCACGGTCATTTCCGGTGCGGTCAGCCCCATCAGTTGAGCGCGGTCCAGCAGCAGCTCTTCCGGTTTCACCACGTACTCTTTCTTCTGCCAGTTGCGGAAACCATCCGCCAGTGGCTCCAGTGGTTCAAAGGAGTCGGCATCGGTCATTTCCGCAGTAGCATCGCCGCGGCCTTTCAAAAACGGCACACGGATATCGTAGCCTGCTGCCTTGGCAGCTTTTTCAACCCCTACGCTACCGGCCAGTACAATGACGTCAGCGACGCTGGCACCCGTCTCTGCCGCGATTTGCTCATACACATTGAGTACTTTAGCCAACCGCTCCGGCTCATTGCCCTGCCACTCTTTCTGTGGCGCCAGGCGAATACGGGCACCATTGGCGCCACCACGCATATCGGACCCACGGTAGGTACGGGCACTATCCCATGCAGTGCTCACCATATCGCTGATGCTCAGGCCACTCTCGGCAATCTTCTGCTTAACCACTTCTTCACAGTAGTCAGTGCTTCCTGCCGGTACCGGATCCTGCCAGATCAGATCCTCCGCGGGTACTTCCGGGCCAATATAGCGCGCCTTCGGTCCCATGTCGCGGTGAGTCAACTTGAACCATGCTTTGGCGAAGGTCTTTTTGAAGTACTCCGGATCGGCCATGAATTTTTCACAAATGGCGCGATACGTCGGATCCATCTTCATGGCCATATCCGCATCGGTCATGATCGGATTGTGGCGAATAGTGGGGTCGCTGGCGTCGACAGGCTTATCTTCTTCTTTAATATCGATAGGCTCCCACTGGTGGGCACCGGCAGGGCTCTTCCTCAGTTCCCATTCGTGGCCGAACAACAGATCAAAGTAGCCCATATCAAACTTAGTGGGGTTAGTCGTCCAGGCGCCTTCAATGCCAGAAGTTACGGCATTACTCGCCTTACCCTGCATATTGGGGTTACCCCAGCCGAAGCCCTGATTTTCAACATCAGACGCTTCCGGCTCTGCCCCCAGGGCACTGGCATCGCCGTTACCGTGACATTTACCTACGGTGTGGCCACCGGCAGCCAGGGCCACTGTTTCTTCGTCATTCATCGCCATACGGGCGAAGGTTTCGCGCACATGTTGCGCGGTTTTCAGCGGATCAGGCTGGCCATTAACCCCTTCCGGGTTAACATAGATCAACCCCATCTGGACGGCAGCCAACGGGTTTTCCATGGTATCCGGTTTTTCGACATCGCCATAACGCTCGTCGGAAGGTGCCAGCCACTCTTTCTCGTTACCCCAGTAGATATCTTTTTCCGGATGCCAGATATCCTCGCGGCCAAACGAGAAACCATAGGACGGAAGCCCCATGGATTCATAGGCAACCGTACCCGCCAGAATCATCAGGTCGGCCCAACTGATTTTGTTGCCGTACTTTTTCTTAACCGGCCACAGCAGTCGACGAGCCTTATCAAGGCTAACGTTATCCGGCCAGGAGTTAAGCGGAGCAAAGCGCTGGCTACCAGTACCACCGCCACCGCGACCATCCGCGATACGATAGGTGCCGGCGGAATGCCAGGCCATACGGATCATCAAACCACCGTAGTGTCCCCAATCCGCTGGCCACCACGCCTGACTGTCGGTCATCAGCGTATGAACATCTTGCTTGAGGGCATCGAAATCCAGCTTTCTGACCTCTTCCCGATAGTCGAAGTCAGGATCCATTGGGTTTGTTTTACGATCATGCTGGTGCAAAATATCCAGGTTCAACCCTTCAGGCCACCAGTCTTTATTGGACGTACCTGTGGACGTATTGCCACCATGCATTACAGGACATTTACCACTCATAGCTCTCTCCCTTTATTGCTCTTTGCCTTGACCATGCCAAGGCACAAATGGTGAGCGCCTCTAGAAACCTCTACCTGCACCACCTGCAAGCAAGAAGACGCGTCACTGATATGACACTGTTTTAAATCAACCGGGTGATAGTCACAATTTGCATTTTCCGACCAATCTAATAGAAACTACCTATTGTATGCGTTGTTCGCTGTAGATTGCCTTTAAATATATAGATGATGCTGAGAAGATCGCTTGTAGCTTGTCGCATAGCGGTTGTTCTGAAACATGGGTATGAAATGCAGCTACGGCAGCACAATGGGCAACTGGATAGTGGAGAGCGGTACCATTAAGGGTATAATTTTATAAAAACAGCACGTCATTCACGACCGATAGCCGAGTCCACGCTAGCACGTTTTTATCGCTCCACGGCGACGTGCCGTCTTTTAATGACAAGAGTAGCACTTCATGTCCATGGCGAAACGTTCCATGTCTGGCTTCACGCTCTTAGAACTGCTGGTGACTATGGCGCTGTTCGCCACGTTAGCTACCATTGCCATTCCTAACTTTTCCAGCATCATTCAAGAAAACCGTGTCATTACGGTTGCAAACGATTACAAAACCGCGCTGAGCTATGCCCGCAGCGAAGCCGTGAAGCGTAACCAGTCAGTCAGCCTTCTCCCCAGCTCAAGTGGCTGGGATGCAGGCTGGGAAGTCGCCAGTCAGGCAGACTCATTACGCACCTGGAGCCAACCAAGAGGCGATATCACCTTAACAGGCGCTCCTGATCGCTTTACCTTCAATAGCCAGGGCCGCCTGGTAACCACCGGATTCACCTCGTGGGAAGTATCCATAGCACTTGATAACCGTGGGCGCTGCGTACGCATAGAGCCCAGCGGTATTTCCCGTGTGCTTTCCAGCCGTCAGGTTTGCCAATAACACAACACTGAGCGCTGATATGCAGAAGCCACAATTAGGTATTTCATTATTGGAGTCGCTGATTGCACTACTTGTGCTGTCGTTGGGCTTATTGGGCGTAGTGGGTTTACAAACCCAGTCGCTCACTCATAACCGGGCGGCCTATTTTGAGACCCAGGCGACCAATATGGCTCAGGATATGCTGGATCGTATACGTGCCAACAATACCAATGTCGCAGCTTATGCTCTTGGTGTAGGTAGCCCGGTACAGGGGAGTGGCCTGCCTGCCAATGACCGCAATGAGTGGATAGAGGACTTAGTCTCTACGCTGCCTGACGGTGAGGGCGGCATATCCATCAATGATAATCGCGTCACTATTGTTGTTCGCTGGGCAGACACATCGGTGCCCGACGATGTACGCCAGATAGAATTAGTGTCGGAACTGTGAGATGACTACATTGCCTGCAACCAAACGCCCAATTTCCTCGCCACAGACAGGATTCACACTGGTTGAGCTGCTGGTTGCCATGGTGATAGGACTGCTGGTAATGGCCGGTGCCACGCAACTGTTCATCACCTCCCAGCATAGCTACCGATTGCAAACGGCGCTGGCGGATATGCAGGATATTGGGCGCTTCTCACTGGATACGCTGTCGCGCGAACTGCGTCAGGCTGACTATATTGGCGGCTGTGCTCCCACCCAAACCACCGTCCACCTACGCAATATTGCGAATACTGGCCATCCACCGCTCTCTTTACAGGCATGGGACGACGCCAATGGCAGCGATTTTGCCACCAACTTGATTAATCCGGTTCCGGGCCAACATAGCGTGGCATTCCGCGGTGCCCTAGTTGCACGCACGGGCTTTGCCAATGATTCGCTCGCCGTTACCAGTGTTGATAATCCGCAACAACTCTCTTTAAACCGCAATATCGACAGCTTGTTCAGCGGCCAACTGGTTTTGCTGCAAGGCCTGCAGAGTTGCGATATTTTTTACAATACCTCCAACACTGCGAGCCTTCTTCAAAAAGCAGCAAGTGCCGGGTGGCTGGGTAATGTCGCAGCCAGTGCGAGCCCGTGGGGCAATGTCAGTGGATTTACCTATATCGCCGATCAAAGCATATCCCTAAGCGCGCTTAGTGGTGCAATTTATTATATTGGCCTGAATCCTGACAGCGGGAGCACTCCCTCGCTAATGCGACTGGATATCAGCCAGACAACGCCCCATAACGAAGTCCTGGCCAGCAATGTTGTGGCCATGCGCACCTCCTTTTTAGTGGATGACCAATACCTCCCTCCCGAACAGCTCAGCGCAACAGAGTGGGCAACGGTTCGCGCACTTCGGATTAGCCTTATCGTACAAAGTGATCAAGCCGATCTGCGAAATGCCGATACCACTCTTACCATGGGGAATTTTCGCGGCGACAACGTATTTACAGCAAACGATGGCCGACTCTATCAAGCATTCACCACTACTGTAACACTTAGGAATCGCTAGTATGCATGGTCAAGGATTTGCTCAGCAGCAGGGAATGGCGCTCGTTTTGAGCCTGATTTTCCTCGCTATTGTCACCATACTTAGCCTTTCCTCCATGCAAGGCGCCATCACTCAAGACCGTATGGCTTCAAGCCAGCGGGATCATACAGTGGCATTTCAAGCGGCTGAGGCTGCCCTGCGTGACGCCGAATCCCAACTGCAAAATGGTGTGTCGCCTTCAAACAGTTGGACGACCCACACCATTAGTGTGGGCCAGGCAACACTCAGGCCGCGTTACCGAATCATTGAAATGGCGCCACTTGGCTCGCGCTCAGATAACAGCGGAGAAGAAGTTATAGAGCGCCTATACCTTATTGAAGCACAAGGGTTTGGCAATGCCGATGGCACCAGTGTCACGCTCGAATCCATGTTTGTGCGCCAACAGCTGGTGGAGGCACCATGACCAGAAAAGCTAACCGCCTGCTCACCATGATGGTTTTACTGTTCGCGCTTGGCGGTACCGGTGCCCCTGCTTATGGCATGGGTAATTTTCCTCCAACCGACCCAACCCCAGAACCAGAGCCCGAGCCGGAGCCCGAACCGGAGCCGGAGCCCGAGCCCGAGCCTCCCATTGGAGGCGGCGATGGCGAGCCGATTGACGAGGAGTATGAGATACCCGACGAGCGAACAGATATTTCACCTGCACCGCTCAATGTCGTTAGCCGTGTACCACCCAACATACTGTTGATTCTGGATAACTCAGAGAGTGGTCAAGAAGGGCTGGATGGTCGTGTGGCTTTGGGTACCAACACAGGGGATCGTGAAAATCTGGCGGCCTGCCAGCCAAATACCTTTAACGCCACCCTATGCCCGGCAGGCGCCCGCTCCCCACTCAGTAAATCCAGTATTATGAAGCGGGTAGGCCGGGACTTGGTGGAACGCTACCAGGGTGATATCAATATGGGCCTGATGGCCTACCAGCAGAATCCTGCCTCTAGAACCCGGGATAACGCCTTTAGCGGCAACACCGTGGTATGGCGCCTGACTGAACGGGCGCTTGCGCCACGTTACTCCACCAATGCAACCCCCAGTTGGTACGATCCATCGTTTGAGGGTGCCTGGGATGCAAACACCAAGCGTTATCGAACCCGTTTACCCGACCTGAATATTTACGCCTTTTTTAACGTTGGCGTACCCGGCTATATGTTTGAGGAAAACTTCAGCACGGGGCTGCCAACCAATGATGTAACCGAATACTGGCGACGCATATCAAGCCCCACCGCAACCTCCGACCAGGTATCTGCCCGTTACCGTAGCCTAACCAGCGGTTCCTCCAACTCACCCTCTATCGGTGATGGCATCTCTTACAGCTCCCCAGTCAACTCCAACTACTCACTGCCATTGGTTGACAGCTTGCGCCAGCGGGGTATTCCAAACTGGGGCGCCCATACCGCCTCAATACAGCTAAACCAGTGGGAGTGGCGTACGACGTCATCCCCAGGCTTGGGCTATCTGCATGTTCCCATTGGTGGCCTGAACGATGATGGCACAGTTAACGATGCCCACTGGGAGGCAATAGAAACCAAGCTGGGTACCCAGCGCCATGAATGGAATGGGAGTGGCAACCCCATGACCGACCCAAGCTGGCCGTTACTGGCGACCGGTCTGACCCCCCTTGAAGGCACGATGTATACCGCACGGGATTATTTTTTAAGCAATACCGGGAGTAACAGTGCCTTTGGCAGCCATCAGGGGTACCAGCAGAACCTCACCATCCCCAACCTCAATAACCCTGAGGCGCAGCAGTGCCTGGTGAATGCCAATATATGGTTAACCGATGGACTGCCCTCTGTTGACCGCAGCGGCAACCCGCTGGGCGACGATGTAAGCAGCGCACTAGCCAGCGCGGAGGCTGCCATTCAGCGTCTTTATGATGATACGAATGCCCAACTCGCCAATCCGGTAAACACCTACGTGGTGGGTTTTAACCTACCACCCGATATCGCCAACCTGCCGAATGTACCGGAAGATCCGTTGGGCGATCTTGCCCGCGCAGGCGGTACCGAACGCGCCTACTTTGCGGACGACGAAGCCTCACTAAACCGGGTGATGCAGCAAGTGCTGGGCAATATTATTGCGGCTTCCCAATCCAATACCTCGGCGGCAGTCAGCAGCGACGAGTTTAATGTCGAAGACGGTAATCTACTCTACACCGCAGGCTTTAGAAGCGAAGACTGGTCTGGCCGCCTCACCGCCTCAGCTATCCAGGCCGACGGCAGCCGCGACGTCCGCTGGGATGCCGAAACCGAGCTTGCCAGCCAGGCTGGCAGCCGACGCCTGTTAACCTCCCGGCGCCTGGAAGATGGCCAGCGCACCGGTGCACTGCTCACCGCTGACAACAGCGGACTCACCAGTGCCGAAATCCATTGGCTGCAAGGAATGAACGTTCCGGGGTTCAGAACCCGGCAGTCCCTGTTGGGCGATATTATCAACGCCAACCCAGTGGTTCTTCAGGGCAGCGAAACGCGCGTACCGCTGCTCCTCGTCGCTGCCAACGATGGGATGCTACACGGTTTCAACGCTTCAACCGGTCGCGAGTTATTTGCTTACCTGCCCGCAGAGCTGACTCAAGGCGATGCACCAGCACTCCGCCAGCTCACCCAGGAGAATTATACCCATCGCTACTTTATGGATGGCACTCCCTCCGTGCGTGAGGTCAATATCAGTGGTGGACCCGACGCGGTTGCCGTAGGCACCATGGGAGCAGGCGGCCGCACGGTATTTGCCCTTGATGTCAGTAACCCCAGCAACGTCAATGCCAGTGACGTGCTATGGGAGTTTCGCCATCCGGAGCTAGGTACAGGCGTAAGCAAACCAACCATTACCCAGCTTACCGATGGCACCTGGGTAGCCATCTTTGGCAACGGCTACAACAGTACCAGCTACCAGGCGGCACTCTTTGTGGTAGAACTGACTACAGGCACGCTGATTGCCCACTTGACCACCAACGTTGGCAATGCCGACTCCCCCAATGGACTAGCCACACCAACGGTTACCTCCTGGCCAAGCTTCGCGGGCGCACGCTTTGCCTATGCAGGCGATCTTGCAGGTAATATGTGGCGTTTCCCGCTTACGGATAGCGGCAACGTCAACCAGCTTTATCAAGGCAGCTCCCACCAGCCGATCACCTCCGCTCCCGCAGTGACACTGAGCAGTAGCTCCCCCGACACACTCATGGTGGTGTTTGGCACCGGCAGCTATTTCCGCAGCAGTGATATTGGGAACAGCATGACTCAGCAACTTATCGGCCTACAAGATAACGTTGGCAGAAGTACAACGCTGAACCAACACCATCTAGCGGTTCAAACCATTACCGGCAGTGCCTTACGAGACGGTTTTAATCTGCGCGCCAGCAGCAACCATGCCCTTGCCAGCAACCAACGCGGCTGGCGCCTGGAGCTTCCCCCTGGCGAGCGTGTCATTGCCGCGCCCTCAATCTCCAGCAGCCTGCCCAGGCGAGTACGCTTTTCGACCCTCCTGCCCGATGAATCTGACCCTTGCGGTGGCGGGCGTAGCGGCTTTTTTATGTCGCTACTGGCCGATACCGGCGGTAGTGGGGGTGTGACCACCTTTGATTTTAATGGCGATGGACAGCCAGACAGCGATGCCACCATCGGCGGGGATGCCATTACCGGGCTGCAGGCAGGTACAGGGGAGCGACTGGTGGGCGTTAGCGACCGCGATGGCGGCATTGAGCGGCTGTACGTGGGTAATCCCGACGACCCGAGCACCACCCCTAGCGGCGATGGCTCCATCACGATTGGCTTCAGTGACAGCCACTTAGGCCGCCGCTCCTGGCGCCAGTTAACCGGGGAAGAAAACGACACCTGAGCAAGCTTCATCGTTAATGAACAAAAATAAGATACAGACCTGATACAAAAGAGAATGTGAGTACACCACACCGCATGATATTTTGATTAAGCCGTGAGTGATAAAACCGGCTGGCTAAGCCACCGATAACATCGCTTTCCTGACACGTTTAGACATCGCCAGAGAGCTGGAACAGAAAGGGCTTATTTTCAAAGCATTAGCAGATAAAAAGCATATCAAGTCCAACCTTTCACTTTGCATCGCTGCAGACCGCCCTCTGCCTATGGCGAGATCACCGCCATGCTGGAGCAGTTTCGTCAAACAATCGTCGATATCGACGAGGCGGCCGACTGATTAAGCAGAAACAGGCAGGGTTGATCTTAAAACTGAGCCACCAAGCCAGATCAATAAAATCTATCCAGGTATTTTTGTAGGGTCCGACGCCATCCCTTGTCTTAGTTCTTGCCCCACGCCACGTTTACTCCACGACACAGGACTCGCTATCTCGAAATACGGCCTATAAATCAAAGATCACGCCCACTCTGTAACCCACAGGACGATGCCTGGGAAAAGAGTGAAGAGTCCCACAGCTCCAAGCAGAATCAACCAATACGGCAATGAAGCCTTAGCCGCTGCAGGTAGATCGACATCATTATTCGAAATCGAAGACAGTACGAACAAATTGAGTCCCACCGGCGGGGTAATCATGCCAATCTCAATCAGCAAAGTGACGATAATACCGAACCAGATGGGGTCAAACCCTAAACTGGTGACCATTGGAAAGGTGATTGGCAGCGTCATCAACAACAGCGAGATACCGTCGAAGAAACAACCGAGCACGATATAAACCAGCACGATCATGAGTAGAATGCCATAGGGGCCTAGACCGAAACCTGCGATCGCATCAACCGCGGCACGCGGAATGCCCAACAAGCTAACAGCTTGTGACAGGATCACTGTGCCGATCAAGATCATACCGATGGCGGCAAACATTAGAGAGGCATGCTTGAAGGCCTGCCATAACCGCAATAGGTTAAGATCCCCCCAGGTCATGCCCAATACAATGCTGGCAACAACCCCCAGCGCAGCAGATTCCGTGGGCGTGGCAATGCCAAGATAGATGGTACCCAATACAAAGAAAATCAGGATAGGTAGTGGCCAGATCTCGAGCATCCCTCGTCCCACCTCGCTCCAGTCCATCCTGTCCTTCGCGGCGGGTGTCACTGCCGTGCCGATACTAGAACGTATAATGATCCACAGCGAAAAGGCACAGGCGATCATCAATCCCGGCAACATGCCGGCGATGAACAGCTTTCCAATCGATACATTCTGGGTGGCACCATAGATGATCAACGCTAAGCTGGGAGGAATCAGCAACCCCAGAGTACCGCCAGCCGCCAGGGTGCCCACCACTACACTTGGCGTATAGCCTCGTCGCTTCAGTTCTGGATACCCCACCGAGCCAATCGCAGCAGCAGTGGAAGTACTTGAACCACTGACCGCGCCGAACAAGGTACACACGGCAATGTTGGTATGCAGCAGCTGTCCTGGAATCCGTACGAACAATGGTGTCAAACCGTTGTAGACCCGACGCGACACACCACTGGCCAGCAGTATCTCGCCGAGGAAAATGAACAGAGGCACAGCGCTAAGGGTAAAATCGGTCAGCATGTTCCAGGACGCATTGATCGCCAACGGTGTTGCACCGTTGGCCTGAAAATGCAGCAACAACATCCCTGTGAGGCCAAGTGCTGCGCCCAGTATTGCCCCGCTTGAGAGCAGCACGATCAGGCTACCGCTGAGCAGCAGCCAACTCATAGCTGCCTGTCCTCTTGAGCAACGGAGATAGGTTGGCGCATGCCATGACGAACTTGTACTAAAATGCACAACAGCATAGACAACGGCATGATCGCCATCCATGGCCACAGCAGAATGCCACTAATATCGGCTCGTGAGTTAATCGAATACGAAAAGCTCATAAAATCATAAGCTTCGTAAGCATATACCAAGCAGAACGCTAGCAACGTCACCGTACCAACCATATCCATAACTCTGACCATAGATGGCGGCGCAAGCTGCGTTAGGATCTCAATCCGAATATGCCGCCCCTTGTCTAGCACATGCGGCAAACACAGGAAGGTCAGGGAAAGGAACAGCAGTCCAGCCAACTCATCTGAGAACCTCAGGGGCCGACCACCTAGATAACGCATCATCGTGCTGACAAAGATCAGTCCCGTCATTACCACGCCGCCAAACACGCCCATCAAAAATGCGCCATACGCCGTTCTTTCAATTAATAGGTCGAATTTTCGAAGCATTATCATCATCCATTGCTGATATGAAAGGTGGAGCCAACAAGGAGAGCCAACTTCCGAACCATCATCACTCGGTAAGCGCTTGGGTGACGGTCTCGTAATAATAAACCCCCTCGTCACCGGAGTTTTCGGCCATACGCTGCCAAGCGCTCCACGCCGCTGTAACGAAGGTTTCCACATCAGCATCAGAGAATGGCGGCAGAATGGTGATCCCTAAATCCTCACGCTCTTGCCGTGCCAGATCTTCTCGTTCAGGATCAACGGCAAGCTCCCGGGTCATTACCCAAGTCTCCTGGCCTGCTTCTTCTAGTGCTTGACGCTGATTATCGTTGAGCCGCCCCAAAGCTCGTTCACTGATACCAAATATCCATGGCGCAGCAGCCCAAGGGTGTAGATAGGATTCGTACTGCGTGACCTCCTGTAATGAAACCGTCTTGGCCACGGTAGAAAGATAATAAGCACAATCCACTACACCTGTTTGCAACGCCATGTACATGTCATTTTGGGGTATTACCTGCGCAACGATATCCAGTGCATCGAAAGTCTCGACCAAATGCCTGGACCAAACACGGACCTTCTTACCCTGCAGATCCTCAAGAGAGTCGACAGGCTCCTTGCAGTGCAGCCCAACGTCGAATATAGGTGCCACTACACCACCTACCGTATGAATGCCCCACTTGGCAAAGCCCTCGTCGTACATGTCTTTAATTACCGGCAAGATATCAAGATGCTGCTCTGCTTCTGTTATCGCGCCCTGGGCATAGACTGAGGCAAGCGCTGGTGCGTCACGGGTATAGTATTCACCATATAACAACGCCATATCGACCATGCCACGCTGTAAGGTGCGCAGTATATCGGCCTCTTTCAGGCCGAGCGCACCAGCATGATAGATATCTATTTTCAACTCGCCGCCGGATTTTTCCTCTACTAAGCTAGCAAAGTGTTCGATATGCTCCGCTTCCGGTCTTGACTGTGCGAGCCCGCTGTGAAAAGTAAGAGTAACAGCATCAGCCTGGGCAGCTGCCATCGTAGCCATCAAGCCCAACAACGTGACTGTTCTCGCAAGTATATTGAAGTGATTTTTTTGCATTATTTCTTCACTCAAGATGGAATTGTTGTTCCATCTTGCTTAGTAATCATAACTACCAGAAGGCCGTTTGCGACATTTGAGTGTTAATTAGCGACAACGTTGAATCGGCGAAGATGAACAGCTCACCCAGCACAATGTTTTTGTGCTTACTATATGTAGTTGGTAAGTCACTTAACTCTATGGGGAGGAATTCCCACCATGGGAGCGCACTTCGAGAGCTTGCTGAAGAATAAGAATATGGCATATTTCGGGCCCGAAACCTGCTGTCCCCCCCTTCCTCAAGTAAAGCGGATTGCCTTCGTACTGGTGGAACACTTTTCAATGATGGCCTTTACGGGAGCAGTTGACGCCTTGGTTACCGCTAACCTCATGCATCCCGCAACCCTATATGAAATATTAGTGGTGAGTAGCGAAGGAGAACCCGTGCTCAGCGACCTGGGCATAGATATTCCGGTCGACTGCCAATTCTCGCAACTTGGTGAACATCGACTGGATACGTTGATTATATGTGGCGGCTATCGCGTACGGCCACGCTCCACTCCTGCTATGCGTACTATGCTCAGGACCGCTAATACCTCCGGTGTAATACTCGGAGGTTTATGGAACGGGGCCTACTTTCTTGCAGAGGCTGGTTTATTGAACGGTTATGAGTGTGCTTACCACCCAGACGGTCGCGCGATAATGAGCGAGGATTTCCCCAAAGTCAGTATTTCCAACCACAGTTATGTATTGGACCGTGATCGTATCAGTTGCGCAGGTGCAAGCAGTTCACTAGGCATGATGCTGGCCTTAGTGAAAAAAGACTGTGGCGAAATATTTGCTAATGCCATTGAGGAGGTACTCAGCTGTGACAAAATGATGGAAGTAATAGATGTTTCAGTAACTAGCATCGACTGCAACCCAACCTTGCCACAGACACTAAAAACGTCACTTGAATTAATGCGCAACAACATTGATGAGCCGTTGTCTATTCTAGAAATAGCCAATTGTGCCTGCATATCCCGGCGCCAGCTAGAGCGACTGTTCTGCTGTTATGTTAACGCCAGTCCATCACGCTATTATCTAGAGTTACGCCTTACCCATGCTCGCCAACTACTACAACAAACCAATAAACCAATCGCCGACATCGCCGTGGCCACCGGGTTTGTCAGCATCTCTCACTTCCGGCGCTGCTTCCATCAACTATTCGACGTCTCACCTGCACGCTTCCGTAAGGGATTTTTGTAACAATTTCCAATGTCTACAAAGCATGTTCATCTGCGCATAGGTTTCGATCAGCAGGTTGTTTATGGCAGATGAAATCATCGGCCGGATAACCTTCAAACCCATGAGCCCGTTAACAAGAAGCACCAAAAAAAGAAAAGAAACGCAATCAGCTTGTAACTATCCACATTATGATAAAAAGTATCAGTTACTGAAAACCACCGTCCGTCCTGAATACAGAAATACACGACGTTCTAAATGATAGCTAATTGCCCTGGCCAGGGTTAGACACTCAATATCGCGCCCCTTGGCAACCAGATCTTCGGGATAATGGGTATGGTCGACTGGCTCCACCCCTTGGGCGATTATCGGCCCTTCATCAAGATCATTATTGATATAGTGCGCAGTTGCCCCAACAAGCTTGACCCCTTTTTCGTGCGCCTGATGATAAGGCTTGGCACCTTTAAAACCGGGCAGCAGAGAGTGATGAATATTGATAGCCCGTCCGGCTAATAGCTCACACATAGAGGGCGAAAGCACCTGCATATACCTTGCCAACACCACCAATTCAGCATCGGTATCCGCGATAATTTCGCGTACCTGCGCTTCCTGCTGTAATTTAGTATCGGGGCTGATCGGTAGATAGTGATAAGGCAGACCATGCCATGTCGCCAACGGCTCCAGATCAGGATGGTTTGAAATCACCGCTCTAATATCAAGTGGGAGCTGTCCAGTACGATAACGATAGAGAAGATCATTCAGGCAATGATCGGCTTTCGAGGCGAGAATCACGGTTCCCGTGCGTTTTCCAGGTGGTGTCAGCTCAAACTGCATGTCGAATTCATTCGCCCGCGCTGTAAAACCGGTGTGAAAGCTCTCTTCCTGAAACGCTTCTCGCTCTGGGCGAAACTCAGCACGAATGAAAAATCGGCCACCGAGCCGATCATCGAACGAGCTGAGTTCGGTGATATAGCACTGCTGCTCTTTTAAAAATCGCGTGACGACGTCCACTGTTCCCAAGCGGCTAGGGCATTGGGCAGCAAGTATCCAGGTATCACTCATTCGGCTCATAGTGCATCTCTATTCGCGGCAGATGGCAGCGGCCAGAACACCTTTCCGGCCTGCTAATTTATTGTTCTACGTTCACGCCATACTCTGCGCCAGCATCCAATAACCAG
Source organism: Vreelandella olivaria (assembly GCF_023507745.1). Taxonomy (GTDB): domain Bacteria; phylum Pseudomonadota; class Gammaproteobacteria; order Pseudomonadales; family Halomonadaceae; genus Vreelandella; species Vreelandella olivaria_A. The sequence continues at coordinate 96,557 of NZ_JALPZO010000020.1, forward strand.
CGATAGCAGTAGTCGGCGAAACTACGCCGCACGACTAGCTCCCAGCGCTCCTCGTCAGGGCGGCGAAGCATGGTAGCCGCCTTGGCAAAGACGGTGGTCACGCCTTTACCTACTGGAAAATGGCTGGGGTGGACGTCGTAGATCACCGTTTTCATTAACAGCTCCCGGGCCGCCTCGCCGGCAAGCTCCAACAGCGTCTGACCACCGCTGACATCACTAATAGCGTAATGGGCACTGCCCAAACGCTCTCGCAGCCTTGTCTCTAACGGGAACTCCTCGCCACCGGGTACAATCACCAGCCACTCATCCGGTGAAAGCCACTGAATAGAACGCTCACCGCTAGCGTCTTGCACTAACGTCTGGGGTTGGCCCGGCAGGCTGATACCAAGCACTCCTCGCACCGCCTCGTCGAGAGCAATGGCGCCACCACGCACAATCAGATGTCCAAGCAGTGCTCGCTCACGCAGGGTGACACGACTCGCGGGGCCGGTAGCCGGAGCGCCGCTGCGGCGGTAGCTGTAGGCCAGTGGCGACTCCATCGGAATGGCGCTATCGGTACGGGTATCGAAGGTAGCCGCGTTAGACATGCTGGCGCTCTCCCTTGGGATCGTAGAATATGGGGCTGACAATTTCGGCTTCAAAGGTCCGACCGTCGGCCATGGGCAGGTAAACGGTCTCGCCCAGCTTCTGCTGGCCACCCTTAACCACCGCCAAGGCGAAGCCGCTATTTAGGGTTGGGCTGTAGTAGCTGGAGGTCACATGCCCTACCATTGGCATAGGAATCGCATGATTGGGGTCAAACACAATCTGGGCACCCTCCTCCAGCACCACCTTCGGGTCTTTAGGTTTGAGGCCCACCAGTTGCTTACGGTTCTCGCGCTTGGTGTCAGGGCGAACCAGAGCGCGCTTGCCAATCCACGAGAAGGGTTTGTCGTAGCCTATGCACCATTGCATTCCCAGGTCTTCCGGGGTAACTGAACCATCGGTTTCCTGACCAACGATGATAAAACCCTTTTCAGCGCGCAAGACGTGCATGGCCTCTGTGCCATAGGGGGTTAAGCCATATTTCCCGCCATGCTTGAAAAGGGTCTGCCATACATGCATGGCGTAGTTGGCTTGCACGTTAATCTCAAAGGTCAGCTCACCGGTAAAGGAGATGCGGTAAACACGTGCGGGCACACCCGCTACATTGCCCGTCCTCCATTCCATAAACTTAAAGCTATCGCGGTCGAGATTGATGTCAGTGATCTCAGCGAGCAACGCGCGCGCGTTGGGGCCGGTGATGGTCATCGTGGCCCAGTGGTCTGTTACCGAAGAGAAGTAAACCTCCAGTTCCGGCCACTCGGTTTGATGCCACAACTCCAACCACTCCAGAATCGCTGCAGCCCCGCCGGTCGTGGTGGTCATCAGGAAGTGATTGTCAGCAAGACAGCTGGTTACACCATCATCGGTGACCATGCCATCGTCTTTGCACATCAGACCGTAACGGCACTTACCAACGGCCAGCTTCTCCCATTTGTTGGTGTAAATGCGCGCCAGGAATTCACGGGCATCAGGGCCTTGAATATCGATCTTGCCCAGTGTCGAGGCATCAAGGATACCCACCTTCTCCCGCACCGCCAGGCACTCGCGGGCAACCGCCTCTGACATACTCTCACGTTCGCCGTTGGTGGCTCCGGCACGCGCTTGTGGATAGTACCGGGGGCGTTTCCACTGACCAACATCCTCGAACTCGGCGCCACGTTCTACGTGCCACTGATGGAGAGCGGTATAGCGCTCGGGATCGAACAGGTCACGACAGTGGCGACCAACAATGGCGCCAAAGGGTACCGGAGTGTAGTTGGGACGGAATACCGTCGTGCCCACCTCGGGGATGGAGAGCCCCAGGCAGCGGGCAGCAATCGCCATGCCATTAATATTGCCCAGTTTTCCTTGGTCAGTGCCGAACCCCATCGCGGTATAGCGCTTGATATGTTCGATGGACTCAAAGCCTTCCCGAGTAGCCAGTTCGATGCCCGCCGCGGTGACGTCGTTCTGTAGGTCAACAAACTGTTTAGGCCCACGTAGGGTGGGCTTCTCATGGGGCACTTGAAACAGTGCCACCGCGACCCCCTGCTGAAGGCGTTTGGCACTGGGCAGGCTGACCGCTTGGGCGGCATGCCCCGTGGCGACCGACGCCTTGATGCCAGCCTCGACACCTTCGGCGAGCACGTCTCCTAATGCATAGGTGCCATTAGCGCCGCCGCACGCCTGCATACCCTTCACCCCCCCTGGCACAAAACCAATAACATCGTCACGCCAGATAGGCCGTACACCGGTATGGGAGGCCAGATGAATCACGGGGCTGTAGCCTCCAGAACTGGCAATGGTGTCACAGGCCAGCACCTGGATTGGTCCGCACACCTGATAGGCGTCAATATCAATCCTGGCGACCCGCGCTGCCGTGACTCGATTGGAGCCCTTTGCTTCTATAACGGCGCTGCTGGTAATGATCTTGATGCCCTGGGCACGGGCGGCATCTACCCAGTCGCCAGCAGGGAACTCGCGGGCATCGACGATGGCCACCACCTCACAGCCTGCCTCCTGCCAGTCCAAGGCAGCGCGATAGCCATAGTCGTTGCTGGTGGAAAGCACCAGTTGCCTACCCGGTGCGACACCATAGCGGCGAATATAGGTAGACACAGCGCCAGCCAATAGATTACCCGGAATGTCGTTGCCTGCATAAACCAAGGGTCGCTCATGGGCACCTGTGGCAAGGATCACCTGACCAACGCGAACGCGATGCATACGGGAGCGCGCCTGGCGGAGGCCATTTTCCAGAGGCGCCGTCTCCCCCAAGTGCTCGGTGCGCCGTTCGTGCAGAGTAACGAAATTGTGGTCGTGATAACCGTTAGCCGTCGTGCGTGGCAGCAACGTGACGTTCTCACACCCGACCAGCTCTTCCAGCACTTGCGACACCCATTGGTCTGCTGGCTTGCCATCCAGGGTTTCCCGGCTATCCAGCAGCGCCCCTCCCATCTCTTCCTGCTCGTCGGCAACCATTACCCTGGCACCGCTGCGCGCTGCGGCAAGTGCAGCAGCCAAGCCAGCAGCGCCAGCACCGACGACCAGCACATCACAGTGTTGGTGGAAGTGGTCATAAGTGTCCGGATCAGGTTCCATAGGGCTACGACCCAAGCCCGCCGCTTTGCGAATGTACTTCTCGTAGGTCAGCCACATCGAAGCTGGAGCCATAAAGGTCTTGTAGTAGAAGCCCGGTGGCATAAACTGCCCGCCTAGCTTGCCAACCAACCCCATCAGGTCGCGCTGTACATTGGGCCAGCCGTTGGTGCTACGAGCGGTTAGTCCATCGAACAGCGCCTGCTGGGTGGCACGCACGTTCGGCACCTGGGCCGCTTCACGGCTACCCAACTGAACGATGGCATTGGGTTCTTCGGCGCCAGCTGCGACGATACCTCTGGGGCGTGAGTACTTGAAGCTGCGGTTAACGATATCCACACCGTTGGCCAGTAGTGCAGAGGCCAACGTGTCTCCTGGGTGCCCTTGGTAGTGCTGGCCGTTAAAGGTAAAGCTCAATGTGCGGGAGCGATCAATACGGCCGCCCTTGTTAAGGCGGTACACTGGTTGCCTGGACTGGCTCATGCCCACACTCCTTCCTGATGGCTTACCGCAGCGACCTCTCGCGGAAGGCTTTGGCTGTCAGCGGTAATCGACGGCTGCTCACCCATTTTGTAGGTCTCAAGAATTTCGTAGCTCACGGTGTGACGCGTCACATTGAAGAACTTGCGGCACCCCACCGCATGCACCCACATTTCATGGTGTACGCCACGTGGATTATTGCGGAAGAACAGGTAGTTACCCCACTCCTCATCGCTACACGCCTCGGGCTCCGCGGGTCGCTCAATATGCGCTTGACCCTTGGGGCGAAACTCCTCTTCCTCTCGATGCTCGCCACAGTAGGGACAGTAGATATAGAACATGTGAATACTCCTTAGTGGGCCACGCCGGCAGCGCCGTGCTCATCAATCAGCGCCCCGCTATGGAAGCGGAACATGGAGAACGGTTCGGCGATGGGGTGCATCTCACCTTTGGCCAGGCTGGCAGCGAACACATGTCCCGACCCTGGGGTGGCTTTGAAACCACCGGTGCCCCAACCACAGTTGAAGTACAAGCCCTTCACTGGCGTTTTGGAGATGATCGGACAGGCATCCGGACAGGTATCCACGATACCGCCCCACTGGCGATTCATACGCACCCGAGAGAAGATCGGAAACATCTCCAGGATCGCCTGAAGGGTGTGTTCCACGGTGGGATAACTGCCACGCTGACCATAGCCGTTATAGCCGTCAATACCAGCGCCGATCACCAAATCGCCCTTATCGGATTGACTGACATAACCATGCACGTGATTAGACATCACCACGGTATCAAGAATGGGTTTGATCGGCTCAGACACCAGCGCCTGCAGCGGGTGTGATTCCAGCGGTAAATTAAAGCCGGCCATATTGGCCAACACCCCGGAATGACCGGCAGCCACGCAGCCCACGGTCTTGGCCTCAATATCACCACGGGTAGTATGTACGCCATAGATTTGACCATCCCGAATCTTGAAGCCGGTGACCTCCGTCTGTTGAAGGATATCAACCCCGTGAGCATCAGCACCGCGGGCGTACCCCCAGGCCACAGCGTCGTGACGAGCCACGCCAGCACGTGGCTGCCAGGAGGCGCCCAGCACCGGGTAGCGGGTATTCCTGGAGCAATCCAGGATCGGCACCAGTTCCTGCACAGCCTCGGCGTCCAGCACTTCACCGTCTATACCGCTCAGACGATTGGCGTTAACCCGACGCTGGATATCTCGCATGTCCTGCAGAGTATGGCCCAGGTTGAGCACTCCACGCTGGGAGAACATCACGTTATAGTTAATATCCTGGGAAAGCCCCTCCCACAATTTCATGGCATGTTCGTAAAGGGCTGCCGCCTCATCCCATAAATAGTTGGAACGCACAATGGTCGTATTGCGGGCGGTATTACCACCGCCCAGCCACCCCTTCTCAATCACCGCCACGTTCTTAACGCCGAACTCTTTGGCCAGATAGTAAGCTGTGGCCAGGCCATGGCCTCCGCCGCCGACGATGATCACCTCGTACTGCTTCTTCGCCGTAGGGTTGCGCCACTGGCGCTCCCAGTTCTCATGGTGGCTCAGTGCATGCTTGACCAGGCCGAAACCGGAATAGCGTTGCATAGGGGGACTCCTCAGTTCAGCCGCGCTGGCCCCTGCCAGCAGGCCGATTCAAGCAATGGATTCAGCAAGCAGACGGTTGTCATTGATCAAGCGGGCGTTAGGGGAAAAATAACGTTGAAGCATTACCGCCTCCTAATAAGACACTCTGTTATTAAGTGCTGAACATACTCTTTGAACGCGTTCTTACCGCGATACTATCGTTGGTTTCCGGGACTAAGATGCTTGCTGACGTCACCACTCGATGTATTTGCGACATCGGCAGTCGTTAGGCGACTTCCGCTGTGTAGGGCGCTTTATTAAATGTGTTTAAAACGTCGGTCAGCACTAAAAATCCACCACCAGATTGCCTTTGGGGCGACTACAGCACGACAGGATATAGCCATCTTCGATATCCTCCTCCGTAATGCCTCCGTTATGTTCCATTTCCACCTCACCCGACTTGAGTTCTACCCGGCAGGTGCCGCAAATACCCATACCGCACGCTTTGGGGATATGCAGACCAAGCTTCGCAGCTGCTGCATGGACCGTTTCACCAGGCTGTATACGTACACTTTTTCCAGAAGACGCAAACTCTATGCGGTGTAAGTCATTGCTATCGATATTTTCGGCTTCTACTTCTGCCTGCTCGGCCAGCTCGCGCACATCATCACGAACGTCAAACGGCGTGGCGCCAAACAGCTCTTCGTGGTAATGACTCATATTAAAATTGTGGTTACGGAGAATGCTTTTAATGGCGTTCATGTAGGGCACAGGGCCGCAACAGAAGATCTCCCTTTCCATAAAGTCCGGCACCATCAGTTCAAAAAGAGGCTGGGTAAGGTAACCACGGTAGCCAGCCCAGGCTTCACCAATATCCTCTTTACTCTCGCAAATAATATGCAGCTTAAACTCAGGAATACGTGAAAACATATGCACCAGTTCACGATGAAAAATGACATCGCGAGGCGCCCGAGCGCTATGCACGAACTCAACATCAACATTGGCGTTGGTATCAAACAGCCAGCGCGTCATCGACATTAACGGGGTAATCCCCACCCCCCCAGAGAGAAACAGCACTTTGTCGGCAGGAAAATCGATGGAATTAAAGTTACCTACCGGACCATGAACAACCAGTACATCACCCACCTTTAAGTTTGCATGCAGCCAATTGGATACCTTGCCTTGCGGCACTTGTTTAACAGTGATTGAAAAGCTGTAAGGAATGGAGGGGGAGCTGGAAATCGTGTAAGAGCGCATGATCGGCTGATGATCAATCTCAAGCTCCAAGGTAACAAACTGGCCGGGCTTAAAGAAGAACAGCACAGGCTGCTCCGCCATAAAACAGAACGTACGTACATCCTGAGTTTCCTGAATTACCTTAACGCAACGTACCTGATGACGCCCGTTGGTCCACGTTTGGGTCGTGACTGGATTGAAGAAATTCGTTGTCATCATCGCCTCTGCCTGACCAAGCCATCACCCTATGCGTCACCGATCCGTAACAGCTATACGGCCCAGCACCTTTGTCTGCATTTTGGGGATGCGCTTTCCAGCCGACTTGCCTGACAGCGACACCTACTTACCTCGTGCCACTCCCTGCTGTTTAGAAACCACTGTTTTAGTCGCCACTGCGCTACCTGATGTCGCGGGCAGATAATTGGCAGGCATTAGCCTGCAACACAATCTGTCACTGAGAGCAGATCACATCTGAATAAAACGCCAGGTTACGCCACGGAACAACAGGATAAGCAAACTTGATTAACGGCCGTATCGCGGCCCTTGAGGGGGAAGCGGTGGTTTACGAGGATACTGGTATGGAAAAAAGTGTTTCTTATACAATGGGCGACCCGCTCGCTGCGGCCCGTGAGTCAACGGCACAGATGCTGCAAGCAAGAGCGCGTACCTTTTCACTTCCACAGCCTTTTTATAACGATGCTGGTCTGTTCGCTCTCGATATGCAGGAAGTTTTCGAGAAAGAGTGGTTGTTCGCGGGGATGACCTGCGAGATCCCGACCAAGGGCAACTTCATAACGTTGGATATTGGAGATAACCCTATCGTTATTGTGCGCGGCAGTGAAGGGACTATTCATGCATTCCATAATGTCTGCCGCCATCGTGGTTCACGTCTTTGTCTGAAGGATAAAGGCAAGGTTGCAAAGCTCGTATGTCCTTACCATCAGTGGACCTATGAGCTTGATGGCCGATTGCTGTTTGCCGGCAGTGATATGGGCGATGACTTCAGCCTTGCTGAATTTGGACTCAATCCGGTTAATATTCGCACGGCTGGGGGCTTTATCTTTATTAGCCTAAGCGATAAACCGCCCGTAATTGATGATTTTCTGGCAACGCTTGAGCATTATCTTGAGCCGTACCAGATGGACAACATCAAGGTCGCGGTGGAATCCAGCATCGTCGAACAAGCAAACTGGAAACTGGTCATCGAAAACAATCGCGAGTGCTACCACTGCAACGGCGCTCACCCTGAGCTTCTTAACTCGTTACAAGAGTTTGATGACACTGAAGATCCCCGCGCAACGCCCGCCTATAAAGCGTTGGTGGCACGCAAACAAGCGGACTGGGATCAAGAACAGGTGCCCTATCAGTTGAAGCGGTTTGGAAAACGTAACCGCCTGACCCGCACGCCGCTGCTGGACGGTATTGTCTCGATGACGCTGGATGGCAAACCCGGCTGCAATAAGCTGATGGGGCGCTTATCAAGCCCTGATATGGGTTCGCTACGCATCCTGCATCTGCCCAATTCATGGAATCATTTTATGGGTGATCATGCGGTGGTATTTCGCGTACTGCCGCTTGGCCCCCAGAAAACCGTAGTGACCACCAAATGGCTGGTTCATAAGGATGCCAGGGAAGGTATCGACTACGACCCCGAACAGCTTCGCCGGGTGTGGGACGTCACTAACGACCAGGACCGCCAGCTGGTCGAAGAGAACCAGCGCGGCATTAACTCCAAGGCTTATCAGCCCGGTCCTTACTCCGAAACCTATGAGTTCGGTGTGATCGACTTTATCGACTGGTATGCCGCACGTATGCTGCAAAACTTAGGACATGGTGCTCCCTCGCTACAATTGGCTCAAAGCTAAGGTTTGACTGAAGGTTGCCTGGCCTGTGAGCGGGAGCCGCACCACCCGACCCTGGTGCAGAGCGTCTGAGAACTGCAAGCCGCAAAAAACATTAACCCCGGCTTTTTGGCCGGGGTTAATAAGATGTTCATGGCGTGTTTTGCAAACCACTATGCCAAAAGCTATCGCAGCACATCCTCCTCTTCAAGCAGCTTGAGTATCGCTACGGCTCCCTGTTCAGGGGTAACATCACTCAGCACTTGACCGCTCTTACCCCCGGCCTTGGATGCAGCGGCCTTAAAGCGATCTCTTGCGGAGGCAGCCTTGACTATTTTTAGACGTTTAGGACGTTTACGAGCGGGTGCCAAGTGCCACTGGGTCAACTCTCTGTCAGGTTCGTGGATAGCGGACGTTACGATAAATTTGGCTCGGCGGGCGGGACCAAAGGCACTCTGGCGTGCCACTGGTCCCGCTTCATCCACACTGACGATGGCAGGCAGACGTACCTTTAGGCGCCGCCGCTGCCCCCGGGGCAGGGCCTGGAGCAGCGTAACCACACCATTCTCTATCGTTTCCACTGCGGCCAAACCATTCACCAAAGGCCAACCAAGTCGCTCGGCCAAAGCATAGGGTAAGAGTCCAGACCCCTCACCGCACTCCGCCCGGGTACCGGTAAGCACCAACGGTGGTAACGCCTTGGTTAGATATGCAGCCAGAGCCGCAATGGCATCACTGCCCTCAGGCTGTTCCAGCAGTGTGAGAGAGTTCAATCCCATGCCCAGGTAGCCCCGCAGCGCCACCTCGCTGTTGATATCCTGCTGACCGGCATGCAGCACGTTAATCCGGGTACCTGGTAGCTCGGACGCCAGGGTCAGAGCAAGCTCTACTCCCCGGGCATCCTGTTCAGCACGCCGGGCGCGTCCGGTGATGGGGTGGCGCCCCACCGAGACCAGCACCGCCACCTCGAGTCCCTGCTGCTCAGGCTGCATCGCGCTGCCCCCCTCGTCGCTGTTCCACCATGCCCACCAGAGCAGCGAGGATCTCGGCGCTGTCGCCGATCACCGCCAGGTCGGCGCGCTTGATCATGTCGCATCCAGGATCAAGATTGATAGCCACCACTTTGTCGCAACGCTGAATACCCTGCAGATGCTGAATGGCCCCGGAAATCCCCACCGCCAGATACACCCGGGCGGTCACCCAGGTACCAGTCGCCCCCACCTGACGGTCACGGGTCATAAATCCATCATCTACCGCGACACGAGAAGCCCCTTCGGTAGCTCCCAACACCTTAGCGGCATGATGAAAGGCGTCCCAATTCTTGACGCCGTTGCCACCTGAGAGAATGAACTCCGCCTCAGCCAGCGCCACCCCTGCGGGATCCACCGCCACTTGCCCCAAATCTTCAATACGCGACAAGGTGGTGGGAGTCACCCCAGCTATGCTTAGGCGCTCAGCCGCGTGCCGGGTCTCATCCACCGGCTCGGCACACTCGGCCAGCGCCAGCACAAACCGCGGCAGCGGGCGCTGGATATCCAGACTCCCTGCCGCACCACGGGCAGTGCAACGCCAGCCCAAAAGCGCCTCATTATCAGCCTCAATCTGCCAAACGCCCGTGGCAGGGCGCTCGTTCAGTCGCAGCGCCAGGCGCCGCCCCAGGTCAGCGCCGCCCAGGGGCGAGTCAGGAAACAGCCAATAACGTGGTGCCAGCTCCCGTTCTACGGTGGTCAGCGCTGCCAGGCGCACCTCGGGGGCGAAACCAGCATATATTGCTTCATTAAAGTGCAGCACCTTATCAATTCCAACCTCGCCCAGCGCCTCCTCTTTATGCTCGCAAAACAGAATCGCCACTACAGCGCCAGGACGACCAACATCGACATCCGCCAGCCGCCGGGCCAGACCCAGCATATCCTTATCGTGAGCAGAGAGACGTCCACCGATAAGATCCGGCACCACTGCTACCAGAAAAGCGGGTTCAGCAATGTTCACGGCTCGCCGACTATCACCAGATACTGCCATTGCTGACACAGTGGGCTGACTTCCCGATTGAAGGCCGCTTCGATCAATACGCTTGATGCCACTGGGGCCGATAAAGCCCACGGCGCGGGGGTTCTTGCGTATCACCCCGCTGGGGCCCAGCCATTCGCTGGTAGCCCCGCCTCCCTCGATTCCATCAAGTGCGGCCAACACACTGGCGTGCTCGGGGTGCAAGCGGTTACGGGCGATCCACTCGCGGCGTGGATCGCGGCGACGAATCTCACTCATCAAAGCACCTCCTCAGCAGTCGCCTTTACAACAGGCTCACGGGGCGATCCAGTCGCATTAACAGAGGGGGGTTCCACCAGGGCGTCGGCTACCAACTCGGCGATATCGCGTACCTCGGCGCTGGCATCCACCACCCCTTCCAACATGGCGGTGCACTGGGGGCACCCCACCGCCACCAGTCCGGCACCACTCTCTTTGACGTCGTTCATGCGCATATCAGGGATCCGCCGTTCGCCGGGAATATCGGTGATCGGCGCCCCACCGCCGCCGCCGCAGCAGCGCGATCGAAAGCCGGAGCGTTCCATCTCCTTGAGTTCGATGCCCAACGCCTTGAGGACCCGTCGCGGCGCCTCATACTCGCCGTTGTAGCGGCCGAGATAGCAGGGATCATGATAGGTGACGCGCCCCCCCTTCCAGGGCGCGAAGGCCAGCCGGCCAGCGTCATACAGCTCGGCGATAAAGGTGCTGTGGTGGCGCACCTCGTATTGGGCAGGTATTCCGGGTTCCGCCAGCTCGCCGTACTCGTTGCCCAGTACATGGAAACTGTGGGGGTCACAGGTGACGATGCGCTGGAAGCGGTACTTCGACAGGGTGGCGATATTGCGACGGGCGAGACGCTGGAAGGTCGCCTCGTCGCCCAGGCGCCGCGCCACGTCACCGCTGTCGCGTTCCTCGGTACCCAGCACCGCGAACTCCACCTCGGCGACTCGCAGCACCTTGACCAGGGCCCGCAGGGTGCGCTGGTTGCGCATATCGAAGGCGCCATCACCCAGCCACAACAGCACCTCGGCCTGCTTGACGTCGGCCATCAGCGGCAGGTTGAGGTCCGCCGCCCAGTGCAGCCGTGAGCCGGGATCAAAACCGCCGGGATTGTCGGTGGCGATCAGGTTGTCGAGCACCCCAGCGCCCTTGTTGGGGGTCTGGCCCCGCTCAAGGGTCAGGTGGCGGCGCATATCGACGATGGCGTCGACGTGTTCGATCATCATCGGGCACTCTTCCACGCAGGCGCGGCAGGTGGTGCAGGACCATAGGGTCTCGGCGTCCACCAGGGCCTGTCCCGCCAATCCTACGATTGGGCCATAAGGGGTTCCGTAATGTTCGCCTACGGGCTTACCAGGATGAGGAGAGCCTGTATAGCTGGCATCACTGCCCCCGGACAGGCCCACCACCATATCCTGAATCAGCTTCTTGGGGTTGAGGGGCTGGCCGGCAGCGAAGGCCGGACACACCGCCTCACAGCGCCCACACTGCACGCAGGCATCGAAGCCCAGCAACTGGTTCCAGGTGAAATCGCTGGGCGTCCCAACGCCCAGCGGTGCCGTCTCGTCGTCCAGGTCCAGCGCCTTGAGGCCGGTGGAGCGGCGGCCGCCCTGTTTGGAGGAGAAGCGCTCGGGGCGGCGATGGAAGGCCAGGTGCAGGGCACCGGCGAAGGCGTGCTTCATCGGCCCGCCCCAGGTCATGCCGAAGACCATCTCGCCCAGGCCCCAGACCACCACAGCGGCCAGCATCAGTGCCAGGACCCCGCTGCCGAAGTCATCCGGCAACAGTCCCAGCGTGGGTAAAGTGGCCAGGAAGACGCCACCCGAGAAGGCCATCAGGCTCCTGGGCAGGCGCATCCAGGGCCCCCTGGAGAGTCGCGCGGGCGGGTTGCGGCGGCGCCGGGCCACGAAGCGGCTGCCCACGAACATGGCGGCGCTGGCGGCCAGCAGCAACCCGCCGAGGATGGGCCCCATGCTTTCTGAAGAGCCGAGCCCCAGGCCATGCACCAGGATCATCAGCACGGCGGCGGCCACGAAGCCACCGGCGGTGGCCACATGGGTGTTGGACATCACCTTGTCGCGCCCCACCACATGGTGCAGATCCACCAGGTAGCGGCGCGGCATGGCCGCCAGGCCCTTGAGAATCGGCACGGAGGAGGGCCGCCCCTGGCGCCACAGGCGGACACGCCGGCTGGCGCCAAGCGCGGCCAGCGCCAGGGCGGAGAAGATCAATATCGGCAGGAGAGTTTCGAGCATGCTCACCTCTTCCGGGCTGTTCCGGGGGCAGGCCTGCGCGAGGGCGCTGTAAACCCCTCCCTGGGCGCTACATTTGCCATCCCTGGCAAATGACCCTCGCTACGACCTTCCCCCGGCCCCCTCATTGTTGTGGCTTACGACACATCAAAAATCCTTGCATAGCCGCAGCGCGTCGTAGATGGCCGCGTGGGTATTGCGCGGCGCCGTGCAGTCGCCCAGGCGGAACAGCAGGAAGCCATCACCGCCTTCGGTTCTCTCCTCGCCTCTCTCCTCCCCTCTCTCCTCCCCAAGGCAGGGCTGGGGCTGGATGGCGTAGAGCGCCTCCAGGTCCAGTTGGCCCTTGTTGCGGGACTGCTCCTTGAGAGCGTAGTAGAGCGCCTCGTCAGGGCGCACACCGTTCTCCACCACCACCTGATCCACCACCCGCTCCTCCAGGCCGCCGGTGTACTCGTTCTCGAGCACCGCCACCAAGCCATCGCCCTCGCGGTAGACCTTGTGCAGCATCAGGTCAGAGGTCATGATCACCTCCTTCTCGTAGAGGCTGCGGTAGTAGGTGGGGAAGGTGGTACCGCCCACCGCTGCGCCGGGCTTGATATCGTCGGTGACGATCTCCACCTTGGCACCCTTGTCGGCGAGGAAATCCGCCACCGAGACGCCGGAGAACTCGCAGATAGCGTCATAAATCAGCACGTTCTTGCCTGGGGCTACCTTGCCGGAGAGAATATCCCAGGTGCTGACCACCAGACTCTCCTCGGATTCCTCTGAATAGCCCCATTCCGGGCGCTGACTCAGAAAGGGCTGGCCGCCAGTGGCAAGCACTACGATGTCCGGGCGCAGGTCGAGCAGGGCCGCTTCGTCGGCGCGGGTGCCCAGCCGCAGGTCGACGTTGAGGCGCGCCAGCTCCAGCTGGTACCAGCGGGTGATGCCGGCGATCTGGTCTCGGTTTGGGGCCTTGGCAGCGATGGTGATCTGCCCGCCGAGTGCCTCTGCGACCTCAAACAGGGTGACATCGTGACCACGCTCAGCGGCAACACGGGCCGCTTCCATGCCGCCTGGGCCGCCGCCGACCACCACCACCTTGCGCTTGGGGTTCTCGCTCTTCTCGATGATATGCGGCAGGCCCAGGTACTCACGGGAAGTGGCGGCATTCTGGATGCACAGCACATCCAGGCCCTGGTACTGTCGGTCGATGCAGTAGTTGGCCCCCACGCACTGTTTGATCTGGTCAATCTGGCCCATCTTGATCTTGGCGATCAGGTGCGGGTCGGCGATATGCGCCCGGGTCATGCCCACCAGATCCACATGGCCTCCCTCAAGGATGCGTTGCGCCTGGTTGGGGTCCTTGATGTTCTGGGCGTGGATCACCGGCACGCTGACCACTGCTTTAATACCAGCCGCCAGATGCAGAAAAGGCTCCGGTGGATAGGACATGTTGGGAATGACGTTGGCCAGGGTATTGTGGGTGTCGCAGCCGGAGCCAATCACACCGAAGAAGTCGACCTGGCCTGTGGCATCGTAGTAGGCGGCGATCTGCTTCATGTCGTCGTGGGAGAGGCCGTCCGGGTGGAACTCGTCGCCGCAGATGCGCATGCCCACCACAAAGTCGTCGCCCACCTCGGCGCGCACCGCCTTGAGCACCTCCATGCCGAAGCGCATGCGGTTCTCGAAGCTGCCGCCCCACTGGTCCTCGCGCTTGTTGACCCGCGGACTCCAGAACTGGTCGATCAGGTGCTGGTGCACGGCGGAGAGTTCGACACCGTCGAGGCCCCCCTCCTTGGCCCGGCGCGCGGCCTGAGCGAAGTCGCCGATGATGCGCCAGATCTCCTCCTCCTCAATGGTCTTGCAGGTGGAGCGGTGCACCGGCTCGCGAATGCCCGAAGGCGACAGCAGAGTCGGCCAGTCGAAGCCGTCCCAGCGCGAGCGGCGCCCCATATGGGTGATCTGGATCATGATCTTGCCGCCATGCCGGTGCACGGCATCAGCAAGGTTCTGGAAGTGCGGGATGATGCGGTCGGTGGCGAGGTTCACCGAACTCCACCAGCCCTGGGGGCTGTCGATGGAGACCACCGAGGAGCCTCCGCAGATACACAGACCACAACCGCCCCTGGCCTTCTCCGCGTAATAGCGCACATAGCGCTCGGTGGTCATGCCGCCATCGGTGGCATACACCTCGGCATGGGCAGTACTGACCACACGGTTGCGAATGGTCAGCGTGCCGATCTGGATCGGCTCGAAGATCGCATCGAATGCCATGGAAACCTCCTCAACCCTGGGTGGCGGCCAACGGCTGAACCGTGAAGATGCCCACCTCGCAGCCAGGCTCGGCGGCACTCTGGATCTGCTCCGCAACAGTGCGCAGCGCGCTTCCACGTGCGGCAAGGATCTGGTCCATGGCGCCGGCGAACCAGCCGGTGAACATGTACTCCTCCTTGTGCCCTGTCTTGCCGAGCTGGTAAACGAAACAGCTATGCGCTAGCCGCACCCGTGCAGTACCGGCGTCGAGGTCAATGGCCTCGGTGACGAACTTGCCCCAGCCGCGCTGGGAGAGCCGTGTCATATAGTGTTCAAAGACAGCCACACCTTTGAGGCTATGGCACTCAGCCTCTTTCTCACACCAGTGCCAGGCGCTCTTATAACCGGCGTGGTAAAGGATTTCTGCATACTTATCCACACCCAGCGCTGCGGCGACGGCGGTGTGGTTGTTGATAAAGAAGTGGCGCGGCACGTAGAGCATCGGCAGGGCATCGGTGGTCCACACGCCGGTCTCGCTATCCACTTCGATGGGCAGTTCGGGAGCCATCTTGGTCACGGTTGGATTCCTCGAATCTTGATGATTGTTATGGCGTTACGGGCAAGGACATCGCCTTTGCAGCACCGCTTGAAGCTGATCCAGGGGCAGGCCCCGGCGCTCCTTGCTGAGTAGTCACCTCAGCCACTATCGTCAGGCGCCCCAAACGTCTTTCAGGATACGCACCCAGTTTTCGCCCATGATCTTGCGTACCTGGGGCTCGTTGAAGCCGCGACGCAGCAGCGCCTCGGTGAGGTTGGGGAACTCCCCAATGGTGCGGATGCCCTCGGGATTGATGATCTTGCCAAAGTCCGTCAGGCGGCGAGCATAGCCCTTGTCATGCGTCAGCCACTCGAAGAATTCCTGGCCGTGACCTTGGGTAAAGTCAGTGCCGATGCCGATGGCATCCTCACCAACGATGTTCATGATGTACTCGATAGCCTCGCAGTAATCCTCGATGGTGGAATCGATGCCTTTTTTTAGAAACGGTGTGAACATGGTGACACCAACAAACCCACCATGGTCGGCAATAAAGCGAAGCTCTTCGTCGGATTTGTTGCGCGGGTGCTGCTTGAGTCCGGAGGGCAGGCAGTGGGAGTAGCAGACCGGCTTCCTGGACTCAAGAATTACCTCCTCGGAGGTTTTGGCGCCCACGTGAGAAAGGTCACACATGATGCCGACACGATTCATCTCAGCGACGATCTCACGACCAAAGCCGGATAGGCCACCATCACGTTCGTAACAGCCGGTACCCACAAGATTCTGGGTGTTGTAGCACAGCTGTACGATACCCACTCCCAGCTGTTTGAAGATCTCTACATAGCCGATCTGGTCCTCGAAGGCGTGGGAGTTCTGAAATCCGAAGATGATACCGGTCTTGCCCTCTTCTTTAGCGCGAGCAATATCAGCAGTGGTGCGCACAGGGCGCACAAGATCACTACAATCTGCCATTAGAGCATTGGAAGCGACAATGTTATTAACGGTAGCCTGGAAACCTTCCCACACCGAGACGGTGCAGTTAGCTGCGGTGAGTCCGCCGCGTCGCATGTCCTCTAACAGCTCACGATCCCATTTGGCGATAATTAAACCATCAATGACGATGGCATCATTGTGCAGTTCTGCGGGGGTCATAGCTAAGCTCCAACATCGGTTAATGTTACGAGCATAACGTTGACTTTCGTTTGAGCCGCTCTTAGAAACGACAGAGGAAATTCCAAAAGCGTCATCGTGTCGTGAATACGACAACCGCCAGCGCCCCTCCTAAAATTTTTGACAATAACACCCACATAAAAATACTGCCCGAGCCCGGGCAGCACACATCCAACATAGGGCACTCAGTCAACATCAATTCAGTAGCGGTACACTGGCAAAAGTAGGCTCACCTTTTGCATAGGCAAGTGCCTGCAAAGCACTGGAGGCCGGCTCCCCTCCCGCAGACCCTACCCCCCACTGCTGAATTGTGAATGACGGGTTGTCATGACTACCTTGGCGACTGTGAATCCCCATGCGCTCGTTTCGCGGGGGCCCACCGAAGCATTCACGGTAGCATTTAGAGAAGTGGGGAGTGGAAACAAAACCGCAAACGGAGGCAATCTCAATGATCGATAATGGTGTCTGCTTTAACAGTTGGCGTGCACGTACTAACCGTAACTTAAGATAATATCGTGATGGTGAGCAGCGCAGATATCGTTGGAATAACCGCTCTAGCTGACGGCGCGACACATTGACATACTTTGCCAGCTCATCAAGTTCGATCGGCTCTTCCAGGTTGGACTCCATGAGTGCCACAATTTCCAGCAATTTGGGCTGGGTGGTTCCCAGCACATGCTTAAGAGGAACACGCTGGTGATCCTGCTCATTACGCATGCGCTCATAAATGAACATCTCAGAAATGCCTGCAGCCAGCTCGTGACCATGATCATGAGCAATAAGGTTCAGCATCATGTCGAGCGGCGCCGTGCCACCAGAAGCCGTAAATCGGTCACGATCAATGGAAAATAGACGCGTAGTAAGAATGACCTTCGGAAAAGCCTCTTGTATGGAGGCCAGACACTCCCAATGTATACTCGTTTCATAATGATCAAGCAGTCCCGCTTTGCCCAACGCCCAACTGCCAGTGCATACCGCGCCAATACGCCGTAATTGGCGTGACTGCAGTTGAAGCCACCGTAAGTGCTCGCGCGAAACACTATGTTGAGGCCCTACACCTCCACAAACGATCACCCAGTCTAGCGATAACGGAGTATGCATAGCGGCATCTGGCGTTACCTGTAGACCATCGCTGGCACGTACCGGCAAACCGTCTTGTGTTAGGGTATACCAACGATAAAGCTCACGTCCGGCCAGCTGATTAGCCATACGTAACGGCTCTATCGCTGAAGCCAGGGAAATGAGCGTAAAGTTATCCAGCAGCAAAAAACCAAGCGTCTGCGGAGCACCTGAACGATTGATCATTGCCGTCGGGTCTTTTGCTTGATCTGGTGTCATCATCTTAACCTCCGTCACCTTTAGGTCATTACCTTTCTTTCTTGTTTTAGGTGTCGCTGGCGTCTTGTTTGTTTCCCTTTACTGAGATGAAGGCACTCATGCAGGGTAGCATTGTTCTTTAGTCTTATATTGGCACGATTACAATAAAAACAGACAAAAAATTGGCGAATTTACGTCGAATATGTCGCGGAAAGAGAAGTGAGCGTCGCAGCGAGCATCAATGGGCAGTCTCAGCTCACCGACTCGTCCTGTGTTAGGCTCTGCGGACAACGCCTTGTGTCTCGGATTATTCCCAGTCTATGCCCGTTGACCTGCACGCGTTCTATCCCAAGCTGAAACAGCGAATGCTGGACACTGTCTTCGTGGTCGATGAGAACAACCGGATCGTCTTTGTGAGTGATACCTGTGAGCCACTGCTCGGTTGCAGTTCCGACACGTTGATCGGCACCTCGATCACCCACTCCATGCATTTTGATGACCTGGCGACCATCCGGGACTCCACCCATAGCAGCTAGCTACACAACACGTTAACCATAGGTTATACCAAATGACAAAAGTTGCGATATTTGTGGATGTTCAAAATGTATATTACACAGTACGAGAAGCCTATCGTAAAAACTTTGATTACAATAAGTTTTGGGCACAATCTACTGATAACAGGGAAGTTGTCAAAGCTTTTTGCTACGCAATAGATAGAGGCGACCAAAAGCAACGGGAGTTTCAAAACATTCTCAGAGCTATTGGCTTTGATGTAAAGCTGAAGCCTTTTATTCAACGATCAGATGGTTCCACAAAAGGTGACTGGGATGTTGGAATCGCTCTCGACGCTATGGAATACGCTGAGCAGGCAGATGTTATCGTACTAGTATCAGGCGATGGAGACTTTGATCTTCTGGTCAACAAAATTCGTGTTAAGCATGCAAAAAAAGTTGAGGTTTATGGTGTTCCTCAATTTACTGCAGCGACATTAGTCAATGAAGCCAGTGAGTTTATAGCGATAGATAAAGCACTTCTGCTGAATTAACTTGGCTATCAGGCATCAGGGCTAGTGTGCGACCCGAAAAGCACACAAGAGGAAGTGGCTGCATACTTTCCCCGCTAAGTGGTCACCGCGCAAGACGGCGACGGTTGTTTCAGAGTGCACTCACACAGTGGGCTGACTGATCAGTGCATTCTGCTTGATGGTAACGCGTACCCCGGCACGTTCCAAATGCTTGGGTACGCGGTTAGCCGTTTAACTGACGGCGCACCTGTATTGCTATGAGTTGGTTTATCCAAGTGCAATGGCTAGCGCTTGTGTTGGTGCCGCAGGGCGGGCACTGCATAGCAACACCTTGCCCTCCGGTGCGGATATGCCGTTGAAGTGGATGACCTCACCTTTCACCAGTGTGCAGACGCACTCGCCACAGCTACCGCTACGGCATCCAAAGGCAGGTGTTAAGCCCGCTTTTTCAGCGGTTTCCAGCAGGGTTTCGCCCGGCTGCCAATGGGCGATCACACCAGGGTTCTCAAAGCTGACCGCGACCGGTTTCTCCGCCACGGGTGCACTCTGCACCTGCGCGAGTGCTGACGGGCCAAATGCCTCCGTATGAATTTGCTCCGGTGAGAGCCCAAGCTCCAGCGCCTCCTGATGATAGTGCTGAACAAAACCGGCGGGACCACACAGATAGAACTGGATATCCATCATCGGTTTGCCAATGAGCACCTGCGCCAATGACACCCGCCCCGGCGTCCATTCACAGGATGTCGCCGCAGCCCTCGTGACATGACGCCGTAACATCAGCCCCCGCTCCTGTAAATCAAGCAGTTCCTGGCTGAAGGGTGCCTCGGCAATCTCCTGCACGCTCTGAATTAATGTTACCGGGCCACGACCAGCCCCGGTGAGTTCATGGGCCAGACTTAAGATAGGGGTAATACCAATGCCCCCGCCCAGCAATACCCAATGGGCATGATCCTTAGCGCCAGTGGCAGTCGCTGCAATAAAGGCGCCGCAGGGCATACTGACGACTAGCTCGGTACCCACCTGCAGCGTGCTGTGTAAATAACGAGAACCGTCACCATCGACCTTCACACTGATGCGATACCTGGGTTCCCGGCTATCACCTGAAAGCGTGTAGCTGCGCACCAGAGGGGTGCCATCCAGACGAGGCACGCGTAGCGTGATGAACTGCCCCGCGCTAAAGGGTGCCAGCCCTTCACCCTTTCGCTGCCCCTGTAGATAGAAAGAGCGAATCTCGGGGGTCTCCTGCACCACGGCCGACACGCGAACACGCTGATGAGCGGATGCTTTCAGCGCCTGCCAGGGCCCGTAGGGCTCCGCCTCAACAGCCACCGCACTTGCCTGACTACGCCAGCGCAAGGAACCTGGCCGCCAACGGATATGCCGTGGAGTCAGGCACCAGTAGCGTTCCGCACCAGGATAACGCGCTCCAGCGGCTTCTTCGTCAACCAGCCGCGCTTCACCGGTGATATGCAGCACATTGCCGCTCACAAAGTCCGGTATCACCAAGGCAGCGCGACCGCTGTCAAGGATGTTACCCAAGGTATTGAAGAAGCGATTACCGGCGAAATCAGGCAGGATCAGAGCCGCTCCGTGGCGGCGTATAAACCCCGGCTTCCCTCCACGGTGAGAGGCATCCACTCCGATGCCTTTATCAGTGCGTGCATAGCTGCCCACAAAGGCCGTTAACGCCTGATCAATATGTGCCAAAATCGGCTTGGGCAGTTGCTCAAGCGCTACCTCCCGCAGGTTCAACACGGTCCCTGGAGAGGCCTCCACCACTTGCATTGCCGACCAGTCATGAATGTACTGCGGGCAGTTGCCGAAGGCGTGGATGACATCAAGCTGCCACTGCCCTTCGGCGCCATGCAGCATGCCGTTAACCCGATTGCGACGGCGGGTGGGTAGCTCGATCCCCAGCACCCCCAGGCTGGCCCCACTCTTTAGCAGAGGCGCAAGGGGATCGTCCACCGGAGGCGTTACGTTCAACGCAAGCCTCTTCTCATCCAGCGCATAAACAAAGCCAGGCGCCCCTTCCAGCAAGCTCACCCAGGGCCACCCATCCAAATCCACTGCGGCGGCGGCCACAAACGGCAGTTGGGGAAAGAAGTGTTGCAGTTGCGGTGTCAAAAAAGGGCGTAACACTTGGCGGCCCAGCACTGACATTTGCTGCTCTACCCCTACCAGGCGCTGCAGTGCGATCTCCCCCTCATGCCAAGGGTGCGTCGTTGCGGCGTTATCCACTAACGGCTCCTCGCGGGTAGCTTACCCGGATGATTCAGCGACACGAGCATGAACGGGCTTAGCGCACCAACCCCACCCGGGTAACGCCCATCGGCACGAAACCATCCAGCGCCTCGATGCGCGTTAACCAGGTGCGTATGTTGGCGTAGGGCTCAAGCGATACATTGCCTTCCGGTGCGTGGGCGATATAACTGTACAACGCGACCTCAGCCAGAGTGGCTTGCTCACCCGCAAGAAAGGGTTGATTGGTCAGATGGGCGTCAATAATTTCGAACAGCTGATGAGCATCGGCAACCAGTGGTTCAGGATCGAAGGGGACATTAAAAACGGTGACTAAGCGAGCCTTCATGGCGGAATACGCCAGCGGGCCTGCCGCCACCGACAGCCAGCGCTGTACCTGGGCTTGACCCAGTGGGTCCTCCGGTAACCAGCGGCCATTAACGCCATAGCGACGTTCAAGATAGACCAGAATGGCATTGGAATCCGCCAGGATAACGCCGTTGTCATCAAGCACTGGTACCTGCTCAAAGGCATTCAGTGCTTTGAAGGCCGGTGTTTTGTGCTCACCTGCAGCGAGGTCAACATCAATAAACGTGGCGGGCAATCCGAGCAGCGATAACATCAGCTCGATGCGGTGGCAGTGGCCGGAAAGCGCATGGCGATAAACCTTGATAGCAGTAGACATGCTTTGCTCCTTTGCTGAGGGGACTTCACCGCTGTGAAGCGCCCCCATCTTGAGTCAAAACAATTGCTGCAAGAATAGTAGCTATCAACAAGACATAATTACCCAAACTGAAACAATTAAGATGCCAATTGCGCACGCAGCCAAGGAGTCGCAAGCGTAAGAAACGCCATCACATTCGCTGGCGCCCGCAACCCAAGGTCGTAGGTCAATGCCAGGGGTTCCGCTGAGGGCCAAAGCGGTTCCGCGACAGGCTCAAGCAATCCTTTGGCGCAAGCGCCAGCGGCCTCCAACTGATAGCTCCGCACGATACCTGCGCCATTAATAGCCGCCTGTAAGGCTGCGGCGCTGGTGCTCAGGCTAAGCCTGGGCTCAAAGCGAAGGATGTGGCCGCCAGCTAACGGCCAGACGGGTAGCTGCCCCTCCCGAGGGCAATGAATAAGTGTATGGCGCGCCAGGCTTTGCAGGCTATCCGGCCGCCCGGCTTTATCAAGATAGCGAGGGCTGGCAAACAAGCCAACACGTAGCTCGCCCAGGTGCCTCGCGTAACTGGATGCAGGCAGCGGCCCCGGCATCAGGCGGAGGTGGGCCGGAGCCGTTGCCCCAATCAAACGGGGATGCTCGTCAGCCAACAGGAAGACCGCCAGGCCAGGATGCTCCTCTTGTAGCCTCTGCACTAGCGGCAACATTAACGGCACCAACAGCGCCTGGGGGGTCTGCAAGCGTAGTGTACCGCTGAGTTTGCGGTGTTCCTGACACGCCTGGATTTCAGCATCGGCCACCGCCTCGGTGAGCGCTTCGGCATAGCGGTGCAGCCGCGCGCCCGCTTCCGTCAAGGTGATGCCACGGGGCGAGGTATTGATCAACTTAATGCCTAAACGCTGCTCCTGGGCACACAGCAGGCGATTGAGCTTAGCCACCGAAAAGCTGTTCGCTTGTGCTGCGGCCTGCAGGCTACCGTGCCTGGCAACCTCGCTTAGCGCTATCAGTGCCTCGAAATGCAGTGATGATGGAGAAGCAAGTGCCATCGTCATTTGCGATCGCCGTTTGAGGGAGTCGTTTGCACTACTCAAGCGCGATAGCCAAGCGCCGGATCGGCACGTAGCCGCTGGGCGAGAAAATCAACAAAGGTGCGTACGCTGGCAGCGCGCCCACGGCCAGCGGTCACCCAAATATTGATGGGAATGGCCGCAGGCTCAAACGCCGCCAACACGCAGCGTACCCGCCCTTCAGCTTCACTGGCAGCCACTTGGTAAGAGAGCAGCCGCGTAAGTCCGGCACCCGCTTCAACAGCTGCCAGTGCCGCATGGGCAGCGCTAATGTGCAGTCTTGGCCTGGGGATCACCTCAATACGTTTACCGCTCTCCTCAAACCACCAATGGCTACCGAAGTTGCTACCCTCGGCAACCACGGTGGGCAGTACTTCAAGATCAAGCGGATGCGTGGGCTCAGCGTTGCGGGCCAGCCACTTTGGGCTGGCGCACACCACCTGCCGTACTTCACCGACAGGCACGGTCAGGTGCTGGCACTTCTCAGGCACATGGCCAATGCGCACCGCAACATCAATGCCCTCTTCCTGCAGATTCACTGGCCGATCAACCAGTTCGGCGCGAACCTGCACATCGGAGTGGTGCTGCAAATATTCGACGATTTGCGGTGTCACGTAGTACTCGCCAAACAGCACAGGCGCGGTAACGTGCAAAAGGCCGCGTGGCGTTACGTAGCTACCGGTGGCTGCGGCCTCCGCTTCTGAAAGTTGCGCCAGTACTTGTTGGGCATCTTCCAGATAACGTCTTCCCGCCTCAGTGACACGTACCTGACGCGTGGTGCGCTGTAACAACGCCACACCCAGGCGCGCTTCCAGCGATGCCACCACCCGGGTAACACGAGGTGCCGACAGCGCAAGCTGCCGGGCAGCGCCAGAAAAGCTCTCTAACTGAGCCACCGCCGCGAACACACGCATCTCTTCGAATCGATCCAAGCCCGCTCCAAAAGCGTTGCCAACAAGTCACTACCAGTATTCTACACATTGATTCGTTTGCACAAATCAGCCCTGGCTCCTATCTTTAAAGCGCACGATAAGTAATTTGACACCACAGCTGTGCCAAAAGCCCAAGATGTTGACGAGATTAAGAAACATGGCTACTTACAGCAGTTGGCAGGCAGCGCTTTTACGACCGTTAGTTCACGATGAGCTAACTGAATAACTTAAGGAGAAGTGACATGTTGAAATTCCTGGCTAGCACGGTAGGCATCATTTTCATGATCGGTTTGGTAGTGGTTATTGGCCTGCTAATGCTGATTTTCTAACAGGGCATACACCCACTGCTGGCAAGGTAAAGCTTTCCCATAAGTTTGGCGCTGGGGAGGGTATCATGCATACGGCTTTAAATATGGTTGTGTTGGCCGCTCCCCTCACATGCTCTCCCCACCCATAATCCCCTTTTAGCTACTGCGCAATTTCGGCGATCCCCTCTTTATACCCTCGTTTTATCCGTTATCTCTTAACGCTTTGTAAGACATCTCTTAAAATTTTGTACGATATCGCTTACATTGTTGTAAGACATCGCTGACACCTGCCCTTAAGGGGTTGTGCTTGGCTCCTGGCTCGTTATTATCACTGTTTCTCATTAACAGTTGATGATTCCAGGAGGGAGCATGGCACTTAGCATGGCGCTCAGCA
>NZ_JALPZO010000021.1 GCF_023507745.1 Vreelandella olivaria
TGCTGTTCGGCTCGGGCTCCATCACCGGCAGTGGGCGCGATGCCGGCACCTATACGCTCGGCCTCGATGTCGATGGCCTCTGGTCCACCCAGCAGGGCTACGATCTGATCGTCGGCGAAGGCACCCTGACCATTGACAAGGCCCAGGCGACGGTCACCGCCAACAGCGGCACCACCACGTACACCGGCACCGAGCAGAACATTGATGGCTTCACCGTCGCGGGGCTGGTCAACGGTGAAGGCCAGGAGGTATTAGACGTTCAACTGAGTGGTGGCAGCGGCACCGATGCCGGTAACTATGCCCATACCGCCAGTGGCGATGCGCAAAACTACCTGCTGACCTTCGTGGATGGCGAGCTGAATATCGATAAAGCCACTGCTACCGTCACCGCCAACAGCGGCACCACCATATACACCGGCACCGAGCAAAGCGTGGATGGCTTCACCGTCGCGGGGCTGGTCAATGGTGAAGGCCAGGAAGTATTAGATGTTCAACTGAGTGGCGGACGCGGCACCGATGCCGGTCACTATGCTCATACCGCCAGTGGCGATGCCCAGAACTATCTGCTGACCTTTATCGATGGTGAACTGACCATTGATAAAGCCACTGCTACCGTCACCGCCAACAGTGGCACCACCACCTACACCGGTACAGAGCAGAACATTGACGGTTTCACCGTCGCGGGTTTAGTCAACGGTGAAGGCCTGGAAGTATTAGATGTTCAACTGAGTGGCGGACGCGGCACCAACGCAGGCAACTACGACCATACCGCCAGTGGCGACGCCCAGAACTATCTGCTGACCTTTGTCGACGGCACCCTGACCATCGATAAAGCCACTGCTACCGTCACCGCCAACAGCGGCACCACCACGTACACCGGTACAGAGCAGAACATTGACGGTTTCACCGTCGCGGGGCTGGTCAATGGTGAAGATGCCTCGGTACTGGCAATCACCACCCATGGCGGACGCGGCACCGATGCCGGTCACTATGCTCATA
>NZ_JALPZO010000022.1 GCF_023507745.1 Vreelandella olivaria
ATAACGCGCGTGGGGCTGGCCGCCAAACTCACCAGTATCGGCAGCGCTGTAGGGGTTGGGCTGGATACCTACGCGACCCGTGACACTATCGCCGAGGCGTGCGCCACAGGGCGCGAGGAAGAGTGCCGACGTATCCGCTATGTCGAGTATGGCAGGCTCACGGGGCGTACTTTTGGTGGGGTAGCAGGCAGTGCCGCTATTGTTAACCGTGGTGTATGTCTGGCGGTTAGCCTTAATCCCGGCGGTAAATTGATATGTGGAGTAGTAGCCGCAGGCGCGGGTGCCTATGGGGGCGCCAAGGCAGGAGAGCTGGGTGGTGGAGAACTGGGATCGTTTATCCACCAGACTATTTATGGTGGCGAGCACGATGGCAACAATTAATATAATACTAGCTTTCAGTGCAGCCTTTGCTGGGCTGCTGGGCTTGGCGTTAGCATTGATCGCCAGTGTGGTGGCACTTTTCAAGATCGATGAAGCGGATCGTTATTTTGGGGAATGGGACTCTCCAGAACAGCTTTACCTCAAGGGGTTGCCCTTTTCCCTTCATCGTATGACATTTTATGGGCTGACCATACTGTTCAAAGGTAGGCATGTTATAGGGCGCTTTGATTTGAGAGGAAAAGAACATTTGATTGATCAGGCGCCAGTGAGGCTAAAACGCCTATTGGTATGGCTCTACGCCAGTTGGATGTTATGTGGCATTTTTGCGGTGGCTATAGGCGGCATAAGTATATTGTTGAGTAAGCTATGATGTTATTCAATCCTCTGTTCCATTGGAAAAATAGTGGTTTTCTATAATGCCAATGGGGTGGTGAGATGTTCGAGCGCCTGAACGGTGAGCTGGGCAGAAGGCAGGGGTGGTATGACAATGAATTTGGCTATAGCTGCCAGGTGATTCGCATCCTTCAGCAGATGTCGAATGTGCAATTTCTGAAACTGCCGCGCCAAGCCAGTTAAAGGAAGATGTCTCACAGAAAGGGCTAAT
>NZ_JALPZO010000023.1 GCF_023507745.1 Vreelandella olivaria
TTGGACATGAAGAAGCGTTTCAGCGAAGAACAGATCATTGGTTTCCTGGGCGAAGCCGAAGCGGGACTGCCCATCAAGGAGCTATGCCGTCGGCACGGTTTCTCAGAAGCCAGTTACTATCTATGGCGCAGCAAGTTTGGCGGCATGAGCGTGCCTGATGCCAAACGACTCAAAGAACTCGAAGCCGAAAATGGACGCTTGAAAAAGCTGCTCGCGGAGTCGCTACTGGAGATGGAGGTCACTCGCGAGGCGCTGAGAAAAAAGTGGTGAGCGCCCCTGCACGCCGAGACGTGGTGCGCTTTATGGTGTCACATGGCCTGAGTGAGCGCCGAGCGCTCCGTGTCATCCGTATGAGTGCCAGTGCGTTGCGCTATCAATCGACCCCTGACCGCAATGAGGCATTGCGTGAACGCATTGTTGCCTTGGCACATCGGCATCGTCGCTATGGCGCTGGCATGATCTACCTGAAACTGCGTCAAGCCGGTGAGCAGATCAATCATAAGCGCGTCGAGCGCCTCTACGTGGCGGCTCGGTTGC
Organism: Vreelandella olivaria; assembly: GCF_023507745.1. GTDB lineage: Bacteria > Pseudomonadota > Gammaproteobacteria > Pseudomonadales > Halomonadaceae > Vreelandella > Vreelandella olivaria_A. The sequence goes on from NZ_JALPZO010000023.1 coordinate 538, forward strand.
AGGTAAAACGCCGCAAGCGCAAGAAGGTTCCCACGTCTGAGCGAAAGCCCCTTGGCCGCCCTTGTACCGCCAATCAGGTCTGGTCAATGGATTTTGTGTTTGACCGTACGGCAGATGGGCGAGTGATAAAGAGCCTCACCGTTGTCGACGACGCTACCCATGAAGCCGTGGCGATCGTGCCTGAACGTGCCATTGGTGGGCTGTTTTTAACACGTATTCTGGATCATCTGGCTTTACAACGTGGCCTACCTAGCGCCATTCGTACGGATAATGGAAAGGAATTCTGTGGGCGCGCCATGCTGTCATGGGCTCATTTACGGGGCGTTGCCCTGTTTTTAATCGAACCTGGAAAACCCAACCAAAACGCCTACATCGAATCGTTCAATGGGCGCTTTCGAGATGAATGTCTGAATGAGCATTGGTTCACCAGCCTTCATCA
>NZ_JALPZO010000024.1 GCF_023507745.1 Vreelandella olivaria
CGCTACGGCCAATTGGAATAATGGCGAGGGATTCAATCCTATCGGCTCTTGGACGAGTCCTTTTGAGGGTACCTTTGATGGCCTGGGGCATGTCATTACCGGCTTGACTGTTAACCGACCCACTCAAGACAACATAGGTCTGTTCGGCTCCACAGACAGTGCGATGCTTCGCGGTATCGGCCTTAGAGAGATCAACATAACGGGCCGCAATTACGTTGGCGGGCTGGTGGCGGTCGCGGCCAACAGCAATATCGCCGCCAGCTACGCTACCGGGCGGGTAACGGGCAACTATTCCGTCAGCGGGCTGGTGGGGGTCGCTTTCCGCAGCGATATCGCCGCCAGCTACGCCACCGGGCAGGTAACGGGCAACAATTACGTCGGCGGGCTGGTGGGGGACGCTTTCCGCAGCAATATCGCCGCCAGCTACGCCACCGGGCAGGTAACGGGCGGAACTGGGACTGCTGGCGGGCTGGTGGGGAACGCTAACGACAGCGATATCGCCGCCAGCTACGCTACCGGGCAGGTAACGGGCAACAATTACGTCGGCGGGCTGGTGGGGAACGCTCTCAACATCAATATCGCCGCCAGCTACGCCACCGGGCAGGTAACGGGCAACCATTTCGTCGGCGGGCTGGTGGGGTGGAATGGGGGCGATATCAGCCATAGTCACTGGGATGTAGAGAGTACCGAGCAGTCCAGTGCCGTAGGCGGTGGCACTGGCAGCCAAACGAACGTCACATCCATTGACGCCGCCAATCGTTACACTCCCACGGGCTATGCGCATCTCGGCGAGTGGAGCGAAACCGCCAGCGGTTCGGGCAACTGGATCGCCGCAGACGCTGCGGGCAACCCGCAATGGGTGATGCTCGCGGGTTCCACCCGGCCCTTCCTGTATAGTGAATACAGCACCACCATCACCAACGCCCACCAGTTACAGTTGATGGCACTGGACCTGAACGCCGACTACC
>NZ_JALPZO010000025.1 GCF_023507745.1 Vreelandella olivaria
GCGACCCGGAGGCGATGCTGGCCCTGTACTATATCTACGCCAATCTGGATGCTTCCCGACTGACCCAGTTCTACAACCTGCTGGGGATTCCCACCCGTGCAGGCAACTGGCTAAAACGGGCCGCCGAGGCCGGGCTGCCGGAAGCTCAAACCCTGTGGGGTCGTCAGATTATGAATGGACGGGGGTGGTACTTCACCAAGCGCCGCCGCCTGGAAGCGGCGGAAAGCTGGTTGAGCCGTGCAGCGGAGCAAGGCTATGTGCCCGCTATGGAACAAATGGTGCGCGTAAATAGAGAGCAGCAAGACTATGCAGCCAGTTGGCAATGGATGGAGCAGGCTTCCTTGTACGGAAGTTTCAACAACCGATTAGGTTTAGGCTGGTGTTACTTGGATCCCAGTTATGATGAACGATGTATAAATCCTCAAGATAAAGTAAAGGGATGGGCAATTCTTTATGCGCTGTATGTAGAGATAGAGGATGGTAATTCACGGGATATTATGTCCTGGAATCAGGACAAGCTCACAGAAGATGAGCGTCAGCAAGCAGAGGCGCGGGCAGCGTCGAAATGGATAGGGCGTCAGCCCCCCATTTCCAACTTTCCCCCTCGCTTTGGTTACTGATTGAGCGATGGCAAACATAAACCGTCTGGTATTCGCCCTCTTGCTTCCACTGCTGTGGTCGCTCACTAGCTGGGCGTTACCCGCGGATATCCAGGCCGCCAAAGATGAAGGTATGCGCCTTTGGGGTATTTCGGAATGGATTGAAACGCAGCCTTACTTGGAAGCGTCTGCCGCAGGGGGGGATGTGGAGTCGATGTATTACCTGGGTGAAGCCACTCGTTTATTGAGCCGAGGGTTAACCACCGAGGCCATGGAGTGGTATTTACAGGCTGCCGAGCAAGGCGACCCCTACGCCATGCTGCGGCTGTTTCAAGGCGGGGCCTGTGTGGCAGGCGACC
>NZ_JALPZO010000026.1 GCF_023507745.1 Vreelandella olivaria
TATAGTGAATACAGCACCACCATCACCAACGCCCACCAGTTACAGTTGATGGCACTGGACCTGAACGCCGACTACCGCGTGACCCGCGATATCGATGCCAGCGCCACCGCCGGCAGCGATCTCAGCGACATGTGGAGCACAGCGGGCTTTTCGCCCATTGGCAACACCTCGACGTTTTTCACCGGCACCTTCGCCGGGCTGGGCCATACCATCGACGGGCTGACCATCGCCCGGCCCGGTCAGAGTTATATCGGCCTGTTTGGCGCCACAGACAGTGCGATGCTTCGCGGTATCGGCCTTAGAGAGATCAACATAACGGGCCACAATCACGTTGGCGGGCTGGTGGGGCACCCTTTCCGCAGCGATATCGCCGACAGCTACGCCACCGGGCAGGTAACGGGCAACGGTACTGTTGGCGGGCTGGTGGGGGGCGCTAACCTCAGCAATATCGCCGACAGCTACGCCACCGGGCAGGTAACGGGCAACGATACTGTTGGAGGGCTGATGGGGGTCGCTAACCGCAGCGATATCGCCGCCAGCTACGCTACCGGGCAGGTAACGGGCGATACTTTCGTTGGCGGGCTGGTGGGGCTCGCTCTCAACAGCAGCGATATCGCCGCCAGCTACGCTACCGGGCAGGTAACGGGCAACAATTCCGTCGGCGGGCTGGTGGCGGTCGCTGCCAACAGCAATATCGCCGCCAGCTACTTCGCGACCACCGATGCCGATGGCAATCCCATCAATACCAACCTGAACACCCTTGGCACCGGTAGGACCTGGGATCAGTTGACCCAACTGGATACCTTCGTCGGTTGGGATATCGACGGCCAGGGCGGCACCGATACGGTATGGCGTATTTACGAGGGGCATACCACGCCGCTGCTGCGCGGCTTCCTGACGCCTGTCACGGTGACGGCCAACGATGCCACCGCCACCTAGC
>NZ_JALPZO010000027.1 GCF_023507745.1 Vreelandella olivaria
GCATAGCCCGTGGGAGTGTAACGATTGGCGGCGGCAATGGATGTGACGTTCGTTTGGCTGCCAGTGCCACCGCCTACGGCACTGGACTGCTCGGTACTCTCTACATCCCAGTGACTATGGCTGATATTGCTGTCGAGAGCGACCCCCACCAGCCCGCCGACGGAATGGTTGCCCGTTACCTGCCCGGTAGCGTAGCTGGCGGCGATATCGCTGCTGTTGAGAGCGAGCCCCACCAGCCCGCCAACGTAATTGTTGCCCGTTACCTGCCCGGTAGCGTAGCTGGCGGCGATATCGCTGCTGTTGAGAGCGTCCCCCACCAGCCCGCCAACGTTATTGTTGCCCGTTACCTGCCCGGTGGCGTAGCTGGCGGCGATATTGCTGTCGTTAGCGCGCCCCACCAGCCCGCCAACGAAAGTCCCGCCCGTTACCTGCCCGGTAGCGTAGCTGGCGGCGATATCGCTGTCGATAGCGCGCCCCACCAGCCCGCCAGCAGTCCCAGTTCCGCCCGTTACCTGCCCGGTGGCGTAGCTGGCGGCGATATCGCTGCGGAAAGCGTCCCCCACCAGCCCGCCAACGAAAGTATCGCCCGTTACCTGCCCGGTAGCGTAGCTGGCGGCGATATCGCTGCCGAGAGCGTACCCCACCAGCCCGCCAACGTAATTGCGGCCCGTTATGTTGATCTCTCTAAGGCCGATACCGCGAAGCATCGCACTGTCTGTGGCGCCGAACAGACCTATGTCGTCTTGAGTGGGTCGGTTAACAGTCAAGCCGGTAATGACATGCCCCAGGCCATCAAAGGTACCCTCAAAACGACTCGTCCAAGAGCCGATAGGATTGAATCCCTCGCCATTATTCCAATTGGCCGTAGCGGTAGCATCGATGTGGGCACCCAGAGCATAGTGGCCACTCAGGTTGCCATTGATGCCCTGCAGGTCTTG
>NZ_JALPZO010000028.1 GCF_023507745.1 Vreelandella olivaria
GCAGTGTGATGGTGAAGTGCAGTCCCGTGCTGAGCGCCATGCTAAGTGCCATGCTCCCTCCTGGAATCATCAACTGTTAATGAGAAACAGTGATAATAACGAGCCAGGAGCCCAGCACAACCCCTTGGAGGCAGGTGTCAGCGATGTCTTACAACAATGTAAGCGATATCGTACAAAATTTTAAGAAATGGCTTACAACAGGGAGGCTTGCAAATATTGCTGGTGTATGAATGAGCATTTTCAATCAAAAACAGTGCAATGCCCCGTAGGTGAGGCCACATTAGCATGGCACGCCCACATAATTCCTTTCCATAGTACTTGCTGAGTAAGCAGGTTGGAGGCAGGACGGCGATCATGTACGGCTGCTGACACATCGTATCCGTGTCAGCAGCCTCGCTATTTGATCTCGGTTACTTTACCTTACTTGGCTTGGGCCTGGTGGTCTGCCAATGCGGCGGCAACGGCCTCTTCCCACTGGCCTTCTGTGATTCCCCAGTGCTCGATTTGGGCGTGGTCAGGAGCGCCTTCTGCGGCAGCGTCCAGCTCTTCAGGTGTGCTGCTTTCAAAACAGTGCTTGGCAAAGGCTTTGGTCTTGCCGTCCTTTAACTGATCAATCATCTGCATGCTTTTCTCCTTTTCCTTGGTAAGGGCTATACCGGGTGTGTCGATAACCGGTTTGAAGATGGTCGGTGAAAATAGTCAGTGTAGCGGGTTCAGTGTGATTGCGCTGATAGCTACGCTTGTGGCTGGCTTATAACACCACGTCGGTAATAATTTTTAACGCGATACCTGCCAGTAACAGCATAATCAAATTATCGAACCAGTGGTGTGGCAGTCGTTTTCCGAGCTGTGCCCCAAGCGGCATGGCGGCAAGAATCACCATAAGTGCGATCAGGCTATAAACAGATAGCTCAAAGGTTAACAGGCCTGCACTCAGCAGAGCGGGAATTTGCACCAGGGTAATGGCCGCAAAAAATACCGATATTGAACCGATGAATACCCGTCGTTCCAACTGCATGGCGTTTAGAAAGGTGATTGATGCGGGAGCTGACATTCCCGCGGCGCCTTGCAGTATGCCCGCTAATAGCCCTACCGGAAGAACAACGCGCTCGGCAGTTGAAAACGGAAGTGCCATTTTTCGCCGGGTCAGTTTAACAACCAGATAGAGTATGATGGCCACGGCAACACCAAGGGAGAGCAGGGTGGGCGACAGTACCACCAGCCCCCAGGTTCCCAGCACGATACCCACTCCGCCTGCGATGGAAAATGCCGCTAAAAAACGTAGGGGTAAAAGGTGGTGGCGGTATTGCCACAGCTGTAGCGCATTACTGAATAGATTGGGTGCCACCAGTACTGCAATAGCCAGTTTTACATCGTAGAGCATGGTAAGAACAGGGATGACAATAACGGGAACGCCAGAACCAATTGCCCCTTTAATGACTCCTGCGGCCAGCAGCGTTAGCAGAGCAATAATCACGTTTGTTTTCCTAATTGCAGCAGGCTCAGCATGTGCTGAGCCTGCCAGTTATACTTTTATTCGTGTGCCTGTGTGGCAGTACGGGTGGCGGTTATAGACCCCTGGCTATTTAAGAACATAGCAAGGCGTATAGGGTTGACCACCCAGTTTCATACGCCCTTGGGCAACAAACGAGCTTAGCAGGTCATCCAGGCGCTGCATTAACTCAGGCTCGGCGGTCAGTTCAAAGGGGCCATGGGCCTCTATGGCGCGAATACCTGACTCCTTTACGTTACCCGCTACAATGCCTGAGAAGGCACGGCGCAGGTTGGCTGCCAACTCGTGGGTTGGCTGTTGGCGATGAAGGGCCAGCCCGCGCATGGCTTCATGGGTCGGCTCAAACGGTGCCTGAAAATCTCGGGCAATCGTGAGTCGCCAGTTATAGTAAAACGCATCCTGATGCTGGCGGCGGAAGTTGGCAATTTCATCTACACCCGCGCGCATTTTACGAGCCACTTCCGCTGGGTTGCCGGTAATAATCGTGTAGTAGCGGCGAATATCCTCTCCCAGTGTGTAAACCAGGAATTCATCTATTTTCTGGAAATAGCTGGCAGTGCAGGTGGGGCCGGCAAAAATCAATGGGAAAGGGGTATCGTTATTGCTGGGGTGGAGCAGAATGCCCAACAAATAGAGTATTTCCTCTGCGGTACCTACGCCGCCGGGGAAAACGATAATGCCATGGCCGAGGCGCACGAAGGCCTCCAGACGCTTTTCAATATCTGGCATGACCACCAATTCGTTAACGATTGGGTTGGGTGCCTCAGCGGCGATAATGCCTGGCTCAGAAATCCCCAGATAACGGCTATCCTTACGACGCTGTTTGGCATGGGCCACATTGGCACCCTTCATCGGGCCTTTCATGGCGCCGGGGCCACAACCGGTACAAATATCCAGGTCGCGCAGCCCAAGGTGATAACCTACATCTTTGGTATATTCGTACTCTTCTCTGGAAATGGAGTGCCCGCCCCAGCACACCACCAGGCTTGGGTCACGGCCAGGCTGTAAAGTGCCTGCTTTGCGAAGAATGTGAAACACAGCATTGGTGGTTCCTTCTGCGGTGCTCAGGTCGAAGCGTTTGTGGTGCTGAATTTCATTGTAAACGTAAACGATATCCCGAATGATCGATGACAGGTGCTCACGAATACCGCGGATCATGCGGCCATCTACAAAGGCTTCGGCGGGAGCATTGGTAAGCTTTAAGCGAATACCGCGGTCTTGCTGTAAGACTTCAATATCGAAGTCTTTATAGGCTTCCAATATTGCCAGGCTATCATCAGTAGGGTTGCCACAGTTCAACACTGCGAGTGCGCAGCGACGCAGCAGATCGTGCAAGCCGCTTTTGGAGGTGCTTTTCAGACGGTTGACTTCATGCTGGGAGAGAACCTCAAGGCTTCCCTCGGGAGAGATAATGCTGGAAATCGTTGCGTGTGGCGCTGGCAGTTGCGTCATTAGTGTGGCTATCCCTGATCATGTAAATAACAATGTGCATATTATCACGCCGTTACAGCCGGTTCAGCATGGTGGGTGAGGCCGCCCACCCAAACGCTTATGTGCTACTCTATGCCCACGTTGAGAGGATACGGTGGCTGGTAAAGATGGCGCTTCATTATGTTTAATGCCCACTATTTTCGGACATTTATCACGTTGGTGGAAACCGGGAGTTTCACTCGAACAGCGCGCCGCCTGGAAATGACGCAGCCGGGTGTAAGCCAGCATATTCGCAAATTGGAAAGCTATCTTAATAAAACGCTGCTGGAACGTAAGGGTAAAAGCTTTACGCTTACGGAGTCCGGGCGGCGAGCATACGATTACGCGTTAAAGCTGTTTGCTGAACATGAACAGTTCCGTCATGGCCTGGATGATGACTCCCTGGATAGTGGAGAGTGTCGCATTGCATCGCCTGGCAGTGTTGGCTTAATGCTCTATCCGTATATTCTTGGTCATCAGCAGATGCATCCTAATCTAACGGTTAATTACAGTTTTGCGTTTAACCATGAGATTGTCAGTGATCTGTTGGATGGGCGTTACGATATTGGCATTGTGACAGAGCAGGTTAATCATGCCGATCTGAGCTGTACTGTTTGGCATAAAGAGCCGCTCTGTCTGGTGGTGCCAGCTGATTTTGCCGGCAACACCCTCTCTGAACTGATGGGCATCGGCTTTATTAACTATTACGACGGCATTAACCACGCCAATGCGTTACTGCGGGCCAACTACCCTGATGAGTTTCGCTCCATGACGCACTTTCGCCATCAGGGCTTTACCAACGAAGTGGGGATGGTGTTGGATGCAGTGGCCCGAGGGCTGGGTTTTACCGTGGTTTCGCGCCTGGTCCTGGAGACATCCCCCTGGCAGCGCCAGGTTAAAGCGTTAACGTTGCCCCATGCTATCAATGAGGTGCTGTATCTCCTGCGCAGGCAGGACTCGGTGTTACCGAAGCGCTATGAGAAATTGCTTGACGGTTTTCACCAACAGCGCTTGCAGGAAAAAACGCCCCTGGTGCCCGAATAACAGGGGCCAGGGGCGTTTTCCTCATCGTTATATCACGACTCGATACAGCGTATTAATTGCGATACTCATCAATACCCGGGCATGAGCAGATAAGCTGACGGTCACCAAACACGTTGTCGACACGGTTTACCGAAGGCCAGTATTTAGCCGCAGCCACCGCATCGCTTGGGAAAGCAGCCAGCTTGCGGTCGTAGGGGCGTTGCCAAGCGCTATCCATCAGGTCCGCCTGGGTATGCGGGGCGTTTACCAGCGGATTATTATCCAGCGGCCACTCACCACTTTCCACTCTGGCAATTTCCTCGCGGATGGCAATCATTGCATCGCAGAAGCGATCGATTTCGTATAACGATTCGGACTCCGTTGGCTCGATCATCAGTGTGCCAGGTACCGGAAACGACATGGTGGGCGCATGGAAACCATAGTCCATCAGGCGTTTGGCAATATCCTCTTCACTGATACCTGACGTGCCTTTCAGCGGGCGGATATCAATGATGCACTCGTGAGCAACGTTGCCGTTTTGGCCACGATAGAGAATGGGGTACGCATCTGCCAGCCGCTTGGCAATATAATTGGCATTCAGAATCGCCAACTCAGTAGCTTCCCGCAGGCCACGCGCGCCCATCATTTTAATGTAGGCCCAGGAGATAGGCAGAATCGATGCGCTACCAAAGGCAGCGGCGGAAACAGCACCACTTTCTGGGTTTACGCCATTAATCGGTGTCACCACATGGTTGGAAACGTAAGGGGCCAAGTGTGCTTTTACACCAATGGGTCCCATGCCTGGGCCGCCGCCGCCATGGGGAATGCAGAACGTTTTATGTAGGTTAAGGTGGGAAACATCACCGCCAAAATCGCCAGGGCGGGTGAGTCCTACCTGAGCGTTCATATTGGCACCGTCAACGTAGACCTGACCACCATGGCGATGCACCACCTCACACACCTGGCGCACGTGGGATTCAAATACACCATGTGTTGATGGGTAAGTAATCATTACCGCAGAGAGGCGGTTACTGTACTGCTCGGCTTTACTGGTTAAATCATTGAGGTCGATGTTGCCGTTTTGGTCACACTCCACGACGACTACCTGCATGCTTAGCATAGCTGCTGAGGCAGGGTTGGTGCCGTGGGCTGAACTGGGAATCAGGCACACATCACGATGGGCTTCCCCCTGGGCCGCTTGATAACGACGGATTGCAAGCAGGCCTGCATACTCCCCCTGGGCGCCAGAGTTGGGCTGCATGGAAATATGGTCGTAGCCGGTTACTTCTACCAGGAAGGCGGCCAGCTCATCAATCATTTGGTGATAGCCCGCTACCTGATCGCGTGGCGCGAACGGATGCAAATGTGCAAACGCTGGCCAGGAGATGGGGATCATTTCACTGGTGGCGTTAAGTTTCATGGTGCATGACCCCAGGGGGATCATTGCGTGGGCCAGTGAAAGATCCTTGTTTTCCAGGCGCTTCAGGTAACGCAGCATTTCAGTTTCACTGCGGTAGCGCTTGAAGGTGGGGTGCTGCAGATAGCTGCTTTCCCGTTGATAGGCGGCGGGAATACCGCTGAGTTTTTGTGTCACGACCGTTTCATCAAGCGTCGCGACGGATAAACCGTGTTCGGCACCTAATAAAATATCAAACAGTGTCGCCACATCGTGTGCGGTCGTTGTCTCATCCAGGCTGATACCGACATCGCCGTCGGTAAAGTAGTGCAGGTTGATATCGTGGGTCATGGCCCGGCCATGAATTTTGCCAGCATCCACCTGGGTCAGCCGCAGCGTGTCGAACCAGCTGTTGTGGGCAAGCGTAACACCTGCCTGTTTAAGCCCCTGGGCCAGAACAGTCGTTAGCCTGTGCACACGGCCTGCAATTTTACGCAACCCTTCTGCACCATGATAGATGGCGTAAAAACCGGCAATATTAGCTAGCAGCGCCTGGGCGGTACAGATGTTAGAGGTCGCTTTTTCACGGCGAATATGCTGCTCGCGGGTTTGCATGGCCATTCGCAACGCGGTGTTGCCGCGACTGTCTTTGGATACGCCAATAATACGGCCAGGTATAGCGCGCTTGAGTTTATCCGACGTAGCAAAAAAGGCCGCATGTGGGCCACCAAAGCCCATGGGTACGCCAAAGCGCTGGGAGTTACCCACCACAATATCAGCGCCGAGGGCGCCGGGTTCTTTAAGCAGCACCAGGCTCAAAAGGTCGGTGGCGACGCAGGTCATAATGCCACGCTCTTTGGCGGCGTTAAGCATCGGCGCCAGGTCGATGATCTCGCCATTCGCTGATGGGTATTGCACCAGTGCGCCGAACACATCGTGTTCGGCCAGTGTGGCTGCCGGCCCGCTAATTAGTTCAAAGCCAAAAAAATCGGCTCGGGTTTTCACCACATCCAGCGTTTGTGGGAAGAGGTCGTCGGCAACAAAGAAGGCGCTTGATTTGCTTTTTTTATTGCTACGTTTACATAACGCCATCGCTTCAGCTGCTGCGGTGGCCTCATCCAACAGGGAGGCATTGGCAAGCTCCATGCCGGTTAAATCCATGATGACCTGCTGGAAGTTCAGCAGCCCTTCCAAGCGGCCCTGGGAAATTTCCGGCTGATACGGCGTATAAGCGGTATACCAGCCTGGATTTTCCAATACATTGCGTTGAATCACTGCAGGCATATGGGTGCCGTAGTAGCCCTGGCCAATATAGCTTTTGGCAACGCGGTTCTGGCGAGCCAACTGGCTTAAGTACTCCAGTGCTTCTGCTTCACTGCGCGGATCGTCCAGCGCCAGTTCACGGCCAAGGCGGATATCGCTTGGCACGGTCTGCTCAATCAGATCTTCCATGCGTTGCATATTGAGCGCTTTTAACATGGTGGCCACATCAGTGGGGCTGGGCCCGTTATGGCGTTTGATAAAAGCATCGTGGTCGGCCAGTTCGGCCAAGCGGCGTGTTTCAAAAGGCATGGGAAGGTTCCGGACGTAATGAGAAAACCGTGCAGGGGCGAATGATCAAAAGCCTGCCCAATGGGGGTAGGCCCTTGGCGCAATTAGTCGTCTGAGCTAAGTGTTGCCTGGTACGCCTCGGCGTCAAGCAGGCCTTCCAGGTTTTGGTCGGTCAGGCGTACTTTCATCATCCAGCCACCCTCATAGGGGGCTTCATTAACTGTTTCAGGGGCGTCTTCAAGCGCTTCATTCACTTCTATGACTTCACCGTTAACCGGTGAGTAAAGGTCAGAGGCGGCCTTTACCGATTCGATGACCCCAAACTCCTGGCCTTTGCTGAGTTCCTGGCCTACTTCAGGGAGTTCAACGAATACCACATCGCCCAACGCTTCTTGAGCGTGGTCAGTAATGCCAATAGTGACGGTGCCATCCTGGTGGTCTAGCACCCATTCATGGCTTTCAGCGTAACGAAGATTAGCAGGAAGATTGCTCATGATGATTCCCTTTACGAAACGGTTGTCTGGACGAGGGCATACTAGCGCTTGTCGTTCGCCTTGGCGACTGTTGGACAGCCTGACGAGGGGCGAATACCTGCGTATGGTACCGTGTTTCTGATCGGAAACAAGTTTCTTGAACGCGTCATAATGGTACAAAAATGCGTATGGTTTCGCTGGGTTTAAACACTGATACGAATTTATCCAAGAGAGTCTTTCTCTGTCAAAAGGCGACATCACCATGGATAGATGCTAGGAAAAAGGTGTAAAACATGCGAATCATACGTTTTTACTTGGCAAAAGAAGCGCTATGGTAAGCACCTCTGTGTGGTCAGTATAAGCAAAATAGAGAAGGCAGCACGGCTGCCTGACACCCATAATAATTTAGCAAACGAAAGGATAAGGAGATACGCGTGGAAACATTAACTAGCCTCCTGGGCGCAATTAACGGGGTGGTTTGGGGCCCGTTGATGCTGGTCTTACTGTTAGGTGTGGGTATCTACCTTCAGATTGGCTTGAAACTGATGCCGATTCGCAAACTCGGCATGGGTTTCAAGCTAATGTGGCAAGGGCGCGATGCCAAGCCCAAAACAGGGCCAGATGGCAAGCCGGTTACCCAAGCCAGTGATGAGGGAGAGATTTCCCCCTTTAATGCGCTAATGACAGCGCTCTCTGCGACTATTGGTACCGGCAATATCGCCGGTGTTGCAACGGCGATTGCCTTGGGTGGTCCGGGTGCTGTGTTCTGGATGTGGATTACGGCGCTGGTGGGGATGGCCACCAAGTTTGCCGAAGCCGTCCTGGCTGTTCGTTATCGTGAAACCGACAGTACCGGCTACCATGTTGGTGGGCCGATGTTCTATATCAAAAACGGTCTGGGCCGAAAGTGGCTCTGGCTTGGTGGTCTGTTCTCGTTTTTCGGCGCTATTGCAGCGTTTGGGATTGGTAATACCGTTCAGTCCAATTCAGTGGCCGATGCCATGGATGCAACCTTTGGCGTACCGCACTGGCTAACCGGTGTCATTATCATGGTGCTTGCCGGTGCCGTCATCCTGGGAGGGATCAAGCGTATCGCTAAAGTGGCAGGTAAGCTGGTTCCGATCATGGGGATTGCTTATGTTATTGCCGGGCTGCTGGTGCTGATTGTCAACGCAGGGCAGATTGGCGAAGCATTTGGTTTGATTTTTTACTACGCTTTTAACCCGATCGCTGCCGCGGGTGGCTTCGCCGGAGCGGCCGTCATGGCGGCTATTCGCTTTGGTGTGGCGCGGGGCATTTTTTCAAATGAAGCGGGCTTGGGCAGTGCGCCAATTGCCCACGCCGCCGCACAAACCAAAAACCCGGTTCGCCAGGGCCTGATCGCCATGCTGGGGACGTTTATTGATACCATCATTGTTTGTACGATTACGGCATTAGTGATTCTAACCTCTACAGTATGGATGGATGGTGAGGCGGGCGCATCGCTCACTGCGCTGTCGTTTGATGCGGCACTGCCTGGGTTTGGTAACCAGATCGTTGCCATTGCGCTGGCAATTTTTGCATTTACTACCATCCTTGGCTGGTCTTTCTATGGTGAGAAATGCTTTCAGTTCCTGTTCGGTACGCGTTCAATCATGCTTTATCGTGTGCTGTTCGTATTGGCAATTCCGCTCGGCGCGATTGCGCAACTTGGCTTTATCTGGCTAATGGCGGATACCTTTAACGCTATGATGGCGATACCAAACCTGATTGCCCTGGCGCTGCTTTCTCCTGTGGTCTTTAAACTGACCAGGGATTACTTCTCGGGTAAAGAGGTACTGCCCGGTGAAGCGTTAGATCATGACAAGTAGGCCGTAGTGATTATCCTGCGGATATAATGAGTAGCCTTAGAGCCGGGAAGCCAACGTCATGGCTTCCCGTTTCTCTTTTCGACTGAGGAACCCCCATGAGTGAACTAAAACAAACGCCGTTGTATGCACTGCATACCAGGCTCGGCGCCAAAATGGTGCCCTTTGCTGGATACGATATGCCGGTGCAATATCCATTGGGCGTCAAAAAAGAGCATGAACACACACGTCAGCAGTGCGGCTTGTTTGATGTTTCTCACATGGGACAGATTCTGGTATCAGGCAGCGATGTCGCTGAAGCACTTGAAACATTGATTCCTGCCGATTTGGTTGGGCTAAAGGAAGGAGAGCAGCGCTATGGGCTGTTCACCAGTACCGATGGCGGGATTATTGATGACTTGATGGTGGTAAATGCGGGTGATCACTTCTATCTGGTTGTTAATGCTGCTTGTAAGGAGCAGGACATTGCTCACCTGCGTACCAGTCTGGGCGCTAGCCATGACATAGAGGTATTGAATCGTGGCTTGCTGGCTTTACAGGGGCCTCTGGCTCGTGATGTTATGCAGCGTTTATGCCCTCAGGCCTGTGAGCTGACATTCATGCAGCATGGTCGGTTTACCATGGCAGGGAATGAAGTCTGGATTAGCCGCAGTGGCTATACCGGGGAGGATGGTTTTGAGATTTCGGTGGCGGCGGAGGCGTGTGCGGCGTTTGCAGAGCAGTTGCTGGCAGAGCCCGAAGTTGAAGCGATTGGCCTGGGGGCACGGGATTCACTGCGTTTGGAAGCGGGGCTGTGCCTGTATGGGCATGATATAACCCTGGAAACCACTCCCGTTGAAGCAGGACTGATTTGGGCCATCGGTAAGCCTCGTCGCCACGGAGGCGAACGTTCTGCTGGCTTTCCGGGCGCTGACCTGATTCTCCATCAGGTGGATGCCAAGGATCACCGGCGTAAAAGAGTAGGGTTAGTAGCACAGGGGCGTGCACCTGTACGTGAGGGCGCCACGTTGGTGGATGAAGCAGGTAACGAGATTGGGGTTGTTACCTCAGGGGGTTTTGGCCCAAGTATAGGTAAACCGATTGCGATGGGCTATGTGCGTCGCGAATGGGAAGCGCCGGAAACCACTGTTTACGCCCTGGTGCGCGGTAAGCCGTTGCCAATGGTGGTGACACCCACTCCCTTTGTAAAGCCGGGATACTACCGCGGCTAATATCGTGTGAATAGTAGCACCATGCAAAAGCCCCTGATATCAGGGGCTTTTTGTGGTTACTTCCGATAGTGGCTTTCCGCCACTTCACCAGTTATCGCAATACCTGGCGAGGGTCGATTGGCTTACCGCCCTGGCGTAGATCAAAAAGCAGGTCGTAGCGTTGCGATGAACTGCTTTGCCCCACCTCACATAGTGGGTCGCCAGCGCTGACCTGCTGGCCAACGCGCACTATGATGCGTTCACACAGGGCGTAAACCGTTTGCAGGTTATCTGCATGGTGAACAATGACGACTTCACCTAACTGGCGCATGCTATCGGCAAAGCGTACCTCGCCAGGGGCGACGGCCAGGGCATTGGCGCCCGCCTGGGTGGCCAGCAGCATCGGTTGTAGCGTGCCACGGCTATCTGCACCAAAGCGGCGGACAATCCGGTAATCCTCTAATGGCCACGGCCAGCGGCGCGCAGAGGCGGGTAGGCTGGCACTGGGAGTCGGCGCCGCAGGTGTTGCCGCCGGGGGGCTTGCTCCACCACCGCTACTGGCTGTTGAGCTGCTGCGTGTAGCGCCGCTGCCAAGCGGTACGCTGACTATCTGACCAACCCGTAGGGCCGTCGCCGGGGTACCAGGGTTGGCGCTTTGTATGCGACTGGAGGTAGTGCCAAAGTGGCGGGCAATGCCTGAGTAAGTATCCCCCGGCCTGATTTGATAACGGTAGGGGCCTCCTGATGGCGCTCGTTCCTGCTGCGTAGGAATCAGTAAGCGCTGCCCCACGTTTAAGCGCCTGGCATCGACACCTGGGTTAAAACGCTCCAGTCGTTCAAGAGGAACATTGGCTCGTGCGGCAAGCTGCCCCAGTGTATCGCCTCGCTGTACCTCAATCCATTGGCCGTTGATTTGACTGGCGCTACTGGCTGTCGGCGCGCGCTGATCAGTGGATGGCGCAGAGCTGGCGCATCCCGTCAGTAGTCCGATTAAAAGACAAGCGGCTATCCAATGGGCTAGTCGTGATCGGTTTGGTTGTCCAGCAAGGTGTCTTTTTCCTGCCAGAGTGAATTGATCCATGCGTGGAAGCGTTCCTTATGCTGCGGTTCTTCATGATAATTGGCATCGTGCATCCACTGGGGAACAGCAAGCTGCCTTGCTTCAAGCGTAATAGGGGCTTCTTTTCCGCACAGAAATCCCCAAAAGGTAGGTGATGGATTCACGTAACTGATCGTGACGTCAAGGATACCATCTAATTGATTTCCTAGCAGGCTAAGTACCTGGGCAATACCACCCGCTTTGGGTTTTAGTAGATGCCGAAAAGGACTTTGCTGAGCGTCTCGTTTGGCCGTCGTGAAACGGGTGCCTTCAACAAAATTAAAAATCGCTATTGGTTTGTGGCGAGCCTGTCGGCAAATACGCTCAGTGGCTTCCCTGTCAATGGTAGCGAGCTTGGGATTTTTGGCAATCTGTTCGCGGCTAAAACGTCGCATAAAAGGGAACTCCAGTGCCCAAAATGCCAGGCCCACGATGGGGATCCAGATCAGTTGGCGTTTCAGAAAGAAGCGAGGCATAGGAATCCTGCGATGCAGTGCCATGAAAAGGATAAAAATGTCGGTCCAACTGCGATGGTTCGAAATAACCAGCCACCACTGCTCCTGATTTAGTGTATCCGGTGTGCTGATGGTCAGGTTTGGTTTGAGCCAGCGTCGCATCCACCATAAATTGATGCCGATCCAGTTCAAGGCGACGGCACACAAGCCTTTTAGCAACCATTGCTTTTGCCTGCGGGTGGGGGCTATCACCTTGAGTAGCGTTAATAAGATGAGAGGTACGCCCCAGAAAAGCGTGCATAACGTCAGTAGTGAAACGCTGACAACTCCTTTAACTATCGGCATACCGCAATTCCTCGACACGAATACTTATCTGCCTGGTATATGACCATGCAATTTAGAGTAAATGCTAATGGATCAAGGGCATACTGCCCAGCATAACAGTGAACTGAGTATGCCAATGTCTCAGTCGACCGCATGGAGCGTGGGGGTTTTAACGTTCTCAAGAAGTACTGTTCGGAGCGCGTGAGCTGCCACTGACAGTTCCTGCTGAGTCAATATGCCCACCCGGCAGACGATGCCTGGAGAGGTGAGCGGCACGCAACCAGCACCCAGTTCCTGCATTTGTCGAATGCACATAGAGGGCACCGCGCTAACACCCAATCCATCAGCCACCATCCTGCCGACGGTGGAGAGTTGATGGCTTTCAAATGCCACCGGTAACTCAATGTGACGTTTCCCCAGTTCTTGTTCCAGTAGGCGGCGCACCATGGAGGGGCGCTGAAGGGTTATAAAATCGCTCTTCAGAAGAGTGGCCCAGGACAGATGGCTCGCCTGCCTGAGTGGAGAGGTGGGTGGCACAACAGCCACAAACTGATCTTCAAACAGGGGCGTAAACGTCAAGCTGCCCGTTCCTTCAGGCGAAAACGCAATGCCGATCTCCACCTGACGTGAGCGAACCATATCGGTGACTTCTTCATTGATAACATCGTGAACGGTAATGTTGATTTTGGGGTATTGCTGGCGGAATTTGACCAGTGCCCCAGGTAGTAGATTGCAGGCAAAGGAGGGCATAGCTGCTACGCTTAAGCGACCAAGCTGAAGTGTAAAACGCTGGCGTAACCGCTCTTCGGTATTATCCCACTGGGCGAGTAGATGCTTGGCCAGCGGTAGTAGCGATTCACCTTCAGGGGTGAGTCGTACACTGCGAGTGCTGCGTATTAAAAGCTTGCCTCCCAGTGAGTCTTCCAGCCCTTTGATAGCCAGACTCAGTGCAGGTTGCGAAAGATGGAGGCGTTCGCAGGCCAGGGTAAAACTGAGTGTTTGAGCTACCGCAAGAAAGGCGCGGAGTTGCTTGACGGTCATGGCGGCTCTTTTATAAGTTGTTAAAATAAATTGATAAGAAAAACAAACTTAACAAATATATCATCTGGTACAACACTGGCACTATCGCGCAGAAGCATCGATATGATGCGCTCAACGTACCACCGACAATAATGTGAGGCACAACAATGGCAGGATTTGATAAGCGTGTGGCTTCCTATGAGGAAGCGATGGAAGGTATCGAAGATGGCATGACCGTCATCGCTGGCGGTTTTGGTCTTTGTGGCATACCCGAAAACCTTATTGCAGAAATCAAGCGTAGGGGTGTTACAAACCTCACTGTTGTATCGAATAATTGTGGTGTTGATGGGTTTGGCCTGGGGTTGTTGCTGGAAGATCATCAGATCAGCAAGATTGTTGCCTCCTACGTGGGCGAGAACGCCATGTTTGAGCAGCAGATGCTTAATGACGAAATCGATGTAGTGCTAACTCCCCAGGGTACCCTGGCCGAGAAGATGCGGGTCGGTGGTGCTGGCATTCCTGCCTTTTATACCGCCACTGGCTATGGCACGCCTATCGGTGAAGGCAAGGAAGTGCGCGAATTCAATGGTCGACACTACATCCTGGAAGAGGCTATTACCGGCGATTTCGCTATTGTGAAGGGGTGGAAAGCGGACCGATATGGCAATGTGATGTATCGCCACACTGCCCAGAATTTCAACCCCATGGCGGCAACCGCTGGGAAAATTACCGTGGTCGAGGTTGAGGAAATTGTAGAGCCGGGAGAGCTTGAACCAAGCCAGATCCATACCCCAGGAATCTATGTGGATCGTATTATTCAAGGCACTTTCGAGAAGCGTATTGAAAAGCGCACGGTGCGTAGTTGATCACTTAAAACGCTTAATACAATTTTCTCAACCGGTTTGACGATGAGGTAAACACCATGGCTTTAACACGTGAACAGATGGCACAGCGCGTTGCTCGTGAACTTGAAGATGGCTTTTACGTGAATCTGGGTATTGGTATACCCACTCTGGTAGCCAACTATGTTCCCGAGGGTATCGATGTCATGCTGCAGTCAGAAAATGGCTTGCTGGGCATGGGGCGTTTTCCAACCGAGGAGGAAGTTGACCCGGACATGATTAACGCTGGGAAGCAGACCATTACCACAAGACCAGGGGCCGCTATTTTCTCTTCAGCAGAGTCTTTTGCCATGATCCGTGGTGGTCACGTGGACTTAACCGTGCTGGGTGCTTTTGAAGTGGATCAGGAAGGCAATATTGCCTCGTGGATGATCCCTGGAAAGCTGATTAAAGGGATGGGGGGCGCCATGGATTTGGTGGCAGGTGCTGATAATATTATCTGTACCATGACCCATGCTTCAAAACATGGTGAATCGAAGCTGCTGGAAAAATGTTCATTGCCACTGACTGGTGCCGGGTGTATTAACCGCGTCCTGACGGATCTGGCTTACCTGGAAATTAAAGAGGGTGCCTTCATCCTGAAAGAGCGTGCACCGGGTGTAAGCGTTGAAGAAATTGTCGAAAAGACCGCCGGTAAGCTCATTGTGCCCGATCATGTTCCTGAAATGACTTTCGAGTAACCTTCGAGTAGTAACGAACGCTGCAAAATCACTGATTGATTCAATAGGTGTGGGCCGCTCTATAGGGCTCACGCCATTTCACAGCGGGTATGAAAGGGGAGCAGGATTTCTGCAATCCGTTCGTGGTCATCGCCTACGTGCTTTTGTGCCAGAGCGAGTCCCCCCAGACATAGCCGGTGTTCATCCCCATCACTAAAAGCTATTTTCTGTGGTATGGCCGGATAGAACCGGTGATCCAACAGTGTGGATACCGCAAAAACACCGTTTTGCTGGCCTTTCAGGCTTGCCATACCCGCCGTTTCCAACCGAGTGTTGAGGGTTTCCAGGGACTCGCCCAGTGTAGCGCAATCGAATCCTGCATGGTGCAGACGGGGGCCCATGACTGCCAGCCATGAGGCAAGCGGGTGAGCTGTCTGAAGCTGCTGGTACAGCGTCCAGGAAGGCATAGGCCATGGGCGACCACGGCATAATAAGTTTTGCCCCTTGCAGTCTGCGGGGTGGCTTTGCATAACGAGACCGGTCAAGGCTTTACGAGGAGACTTGGAGAGCGTGCCTAATTGAAGTTCAGCCAGCACCAGCCAGCTACCGCTGTCGCCAGGAGAGAGTAAGTGTATTAACAGGCCTTTATCGGCCATGGCATAGTGGCCAACAGAGCGATAGCCCATATGGGCCAATTTCGCTTCCAATGCACTAGCGGAGAAGGGGCCATGGTTGAGTGTTACCAGTGTTAGATATTCCGCTGAAGTATTTAGCGGCCATAGCCTCAGCGCCCCCAGGTCTGGGTGGGTGTGAATATAGTCCAGCCACAGCTGTTGTATGAACTCCTCGCGCTGCATGGGGTGTCCTCGCCGCCTATGATCGACTCTTTACGCTGAGTCGTTATTTGAACGCTCAGTATAGGCAAGCCAGGATGACAGGGGTTCAACGGGTGTTAACGGCGCTTTTAACGCCAAAATTAAGAGGCTAATAACTGCTTTTCACGTACAAACTGTTCAAATTCAGTAAAACCACCAATATGTTGCTGGTCGATAAATATTTGTGGAACCGTGTGGATGGGCTTACCTGCTGTTTTTGCAATATCCTCCTTGGTGACACCTTCAGAGGGCATGTCGACGTAGCGGTAACCGTCTATTTTCTCAATGCTTTCAAGATGATCTGCAAGGTGTTTGGCGCGTACGCAGAAAGGGCAGGTCATGCGACCAAAAATAACCAGAAACATAATAGGTGCTCCCTTAAGAGAATCGTTATCAATAATAATGTTGTGACCATTGTGACGTAGCCGGGTGTGTTTCGCCAATAGCACCAGGCTACGCTTATCATTGAGATGTGTTATTACTGCGTTTTTATCAAGGAGAAAGGATGCCGAGCTTAGCTCCTGAGGAGTACCAACATTTAGCCGCAATGGCCCAGGCCTACCGTGATGTTTACCTGCCTGGGATGAAAAACAGCCATTATCGAAATCCGTATCTGGGGGTTGATGCGCTCTGTTTCGAGTATATAGATGCCACAGTGGAAGGAGCATCCCTGATGGTCGGCGCTTTAATTACCCCCTGTGAGTTATGGCTGGTGGCTGTGCCTGACCAGGCGACGTTGATAGCGCCGCTTCCTGAGACGTTGCCGCTTGAATTACCCTCAGGCCGTTATCTGCTCGCTTTGGAACGGTTACCTGGGGGGTATGAAATTTACAAACGGGCCATCCTGGAGGACTTAAGTGAGCTGGCAAGTATACAGGAGGCATCCAGGTTGGCTCAGCACATGATGTTACGCCTGATGACACCTAAGTAAGGTACGCAGGCCGTATAACGTACTTCTATACTCGTAACCGTTTACCCCTATTCTTAACCTTGATGCTATTTAGCGTTACAGCAAAGGAATCGCAGATGAACTCTCAAACAGGTACAACTCCCCGTGTTGCTGTTGTGACCGGCACCAGCAGTGGCATTGGGGCTGCTGTCGTCAAACACTTTTGCGAGCAGGGCCACCAGGTATTGGCTGTTGATTTTAACACCGCAGGTAAAGAAGTGGCTGATGCTGCAGGCGCCGCCTTTTACCAGGCTGACCTGACAGACCCTGAGGCGTGTCGCGGTGCAATTGCCGATGCGGTGAAACGTTACGGTAGTGTGGATATTCTGGTGAACAACGCAGGCATCCAGCATGTCGCCTCAATTGAAAACTTTCCGGAAGAAAAATGGCGTCAGATTATTGACCTGATGCTAACCGCGCCTTTTTTGCTTACCCAGGCGGCGTGGCCGTTAATGCGTGAAAAAGGCTGGGGGCGGGTGATTAATATTGCTTCTATTCATGCCCAGGTGGCTTCACCGGGCAAATCGGCTTATGTCAGCGCCAAACATGGCATGATCGGTCTTACGAAGACCGCTGCGCTGGAGGGGGGCGAACAGGGTATTACGGCCAATGCCATTTGTCCTGCGTACGTTAAAACGCCACTGGTGGATAATCAGATTGCAGATCAGGCAAAGTTGCATGGAATGGATGAGCAGGAGGTGGTCGAAAAAATCATGCTCAAGGATGCTGCTGTGAAGCGGTTAATTGAGCCTTCCGAAGTGGCACAGATGGTGGCTTATCTGGCATCGGATGCAGCGGGTGCGGTGACCGGCTCAAGCTGGAATATTGATCTCGGGTGGACGGCTCACTAAAGCACGGCTGCTGCCCCTGATGCTATTTTGGATTATCTGCAAAGGGGCAGCTGGTATATGCATTACAGCGCTAACGGCGTACCGGGCGTTTCTGTAATTTGCGCTGTAGTGTTCTCCGGTGCATGCCCAGTGCCCGGGCAGTGGCGGAAATATTGCCATCATGTTCCTGTAAGACCTTTTGAATATGCTCCCAGGTAATACGGTTAATTGACGGAGGATTGTCCGCAAGCTCAATATTGGGATCGCCCTGCTGATTGTCGAAGGCGTTAATAACATCGTCTGCATCCGCGGGTTTGCAGAGATAGTTTACCGCGCCCAGCTTGATCGCCTCGACGGCGGTTGCAATGCTTGAGTACCCTGTCAGCACGACAATACGGCAGCCAGGTACTGTGGTGAGTAATTCAGGGAGCAGCTTCAGGCCGGAACTATGCTCCAGTTTGAGGTCAAGCGTTGCCAGTGTAGGGGTGAACTGTGCCGCTACGGTTAGCGCCTGATCCGCATCGTGAGCGACCATCACCTCAACGCCGCGCCGGGTGAGTGCTCTGCTTAATACATGACAAAACATTTCGTCATCATCAATGATGAGAAGGCGTTGGTCTTGCGTCTGCATGATGTCCTCGATTTTTTGGTGACTACCAGGCTGCTATTACCTATCAGGGGCTGAGCAGCGTGGAAGTGTTACTTCCGTTAAGGTGCCACCTTCAGGGTGATTATATAGGCTCACACCGCCGCCAAAGCGATTAATGGTGGCATGAGTTAGGAACAAGCCAATGCCCATGCCTTTACTTTTGGTTGACACAAAAGTATCGCCGAGCTGGTCGGCAATGGACATGGCAATGCCGGGTCCATGATCGCGAATATCGATAATGACACTCTCTTCCTGCCAGTCTAACCGAATCGCAATCTGTTCCGGGTTGGCATCTGCAGCATTATTAAGCAGGTTAGTGAGTGCCTGGTCGAGTGTGGCATCTACCGCAAGCCATGGACGGCCGCGTTTTTCTGCCACATCAAAATGGTGGCTTACATCGGGTCTGATGACGAGCCAGCGCTGCACTACCCCCGTGAGCCATTCCTCTGCATCCAGAACCTCTGGCTCTGCCATGCGCCGACGATCCGCGTTCGTTACCAAATGCTGTAAACGTGACTTACATATATCAACTTGCTGGCGTAGTAGGGCTATATCGTCTTGCAGAGCCGTTCCTTGAGGGGCTTCTGCCTGCATCTCTTTAAGCAGTACGGCCATGGTCGAGAGTGGTGTGCCAAGCTCGTGGGCAGTACCTGCTGCCTGAGTGGCCACTGCGAGCACCTGCTCATTACGCAGCGCTGACTCACGAGTCAGTGATAAGGCCTTATCACGGCTGCGGAGGGCATGTGCCATTTTGTAAATGAAAAAAGTCACCAGTCCTGCCGAAAGACCAAAGTTAAGCCACATGCCAAGCACATGCAGACTCAGTGGGCCATCGCTGTTGATATGCCCCAACTGGGGGATAGGGTGGTAATAAAACATCAGGAAGGTGTAACCGGCCATGGAGCAGGCAGCAACGATCCAGGCGTGACGCCAGGGCAGGGTAGCCGCCGCTATCGTAACAGGCACTAAATAGTAGGTGATAAAGGGGTTGGTAGACCCCCCGGAAAAATAAAATAACAGTGTCAGGCCTGCAATATCGGCCAATAGATGCGAAAGATACTCCAGGTGCCTTACTGCTCTGGGTCTGCCGAGTCGCCACCAGGTGGCAATATTGAGCACACCCATGGCAATAACGACGCCGACAACGGCAGTGACCGGTAAATCAAACGCCAGTAGCTCAATACCCACGATAATGGCCAGTAAGAAGCCAGTCCAGGTAATACCCCGAACAATAGTCAACCGAACCAGGTTGCGGTTAGGTGTGGATAGGGGTAGAGGCAGAGCGGTAGGCATAACGTACTATTTGCTCGATGTTTTAACGCTGTGAATGACAAACTTGAAGAAGAGTGTCATGACATAAGTCATCCAGCCTGCGGATGCCAATAGATTGAAGAGCAGCATCTTGGGGGGGAGCCATGCGCTGCCAAGTAGCGCTTCAAGCATAATGTGGAAAAACATGGCCAGCAGCAGCGGTAACGCAAGCGTGTGTATCCACATATCCGTGCGCCGCTTACGAATATGGTAGCGTCGCAATAAGTAACGCAGTGGCCGATGTGCCCAGCTAAACAGTACCAGTGTGCCGACCACGAACAGCACCGCCAGGGTAGGTTCGGTGCTGCCTTTGTGCATTGAAATTGAGATCGACCAGGCCAGCCCAAGCCACATTAACCCTTCAATACTGGCGATAATGTCTGCATAACGACGCACATTCTGCATAAACAACACAATCCTTGATCTTACAAAGTGACGCCATGATACGACACTTGATGAGAGCTGTGGGGCAGATCGATGGATTTATACCTTGGCGGGATTGGGTATACTGTGCGGATCTTATTGCACTGACTTACTTCTAACACCAGATCAGCACAGGATTTGCCGTGGACGCTATTACCATCACCCGCCCCGATGATTGGCACCTGCATTTGCGCGACGACGAGGCGCTAAAAGCCGTGATTGGCCATACCGCTGCACAAATGGGCCGGGCGATCATCATGCCAAACCTCAAGCCCCCCGTAACCACTACGGAACAGGCGATTGCCTACCGGGAGCGGATTTTGGCGGCTTTACCGGGTGGTAGTCGCTTTGAGCCACTGATGACGCTATATCTAACGGATACTACGTCGCCGGATGAGATCGTAAAAGCAGTGGAAAGTGGGATGGTTAAGGCCGTTAAGCTCTATCCAGCAGGTGCTACGACTAACTCTGCCTCAGGTGTGACCGACATTGCTCATTGTGATGAAACAATTGCGATGATGGCAAACGTGGGTATGCCGCTGTTGGTGCATGGGGAGGTGACGGATAACGACATTGATATTTTTGATCGTGAAGCCGAGTTCATTGAACGGGTAATGAAGCCTCTGCTGGCACGCCATCCGAATTTAAAAGTGGTGTTTGAGCATATCACCACTCAGCAGGCGGCTGAGTTTGTGGCAGCAGCCTCTGACAACATTGCCGCTACCATCACGGCTCACCATTTGTTATTTAATCGCAATAAAATGCTGGTTGGGGGCATTCGTCCTCACTACTACTGCCTGCCTATTCTTAAACGCGAGCAGCATCGTCAGGCTTTATTGAAAGCTGCGACCAGCGGAAGCCCAAAGTTCTTTCTGGGGACGGACAGTGCTCCCCATGCCCAGGGTGATAAAGAGTCAAGCTGTGGCTGTGCGGGGGCGTATACCGCTCCTGCCGCCATTGAGCTTTATGCGATGGCATTTGAAGAGAGGCAGGCGCTTGATCAGTTGGAAGCGTTTGCCAGCCTCAATGGCCCACGTTTTTACGGGCTTTCACCCAATAAAGATACCGTGACACTTGAGCGTTCCAGCTGGCGTTTACCCGAGTGTTATCCTTATGCCGCCAATCAAAATATCATTCCTTTAATGGCGGGAGAAAGCTTGCCATGGGCGCTTAAAGCATAAGTGCGGTGGCATAGGCATGCCGGGAGCAGCTAACAAACGGAGCCAACCGGCTCCGTTTGCGCTGGCGAGGTTCAGGCGTTGCCCAGCACCTTAAGCATGTGATCGACCATCCGTGAGGAGTGGTCTGCGGCAACTTCCAGGAATTGCTCAAAGGAAAGGTGGTTGTCACCACTGCCAGGAATATCGGAAAGGGCACGGATCACCACAAAGGGGCACCCGAAAAGGTGGCAGGTTTGCGCAATAGCGGCGCCTTCCATTTCAACGGCCAGCATGGTGGGGAACTGAGCGCGAGTGGTTGCCACTCGCTCCGGGTCAGCCATGAAAGCATCGCCTGTGGCTATCAAGCCTTCACGTACTTTTACTTCTCCCAATGCCGCAATAGCACTGCGGGCAATGTCACGTAACGGTTGGTCCGCTTGATAGGCAGCTGGCATACCGGGCACCTGGCCCGGCTCATAGCCAAACACAACGACATCTACATCATGATGGCGTACTTCATCAGAAATGATGACATCGCCGATATTAAGATCGGTCGCGAAGCCGCCAGCTGAACCGGTATTAATAATGGCGTCGGGTTGGTGACGTTCCAGAAGAAGGGCGGCACCAACCGCTGCATTGACTTTTCCGATGCCGGATTGCAGCACCACAATATCCAGCCCATGGCGAGTACCGGTATAAAACACAAAGCCTGCATGTTCATAGCGCTCAGCATTTTCAAGCTGACCCGCCAGAATACTGACCTCTTGCGCCATAGCGCCAATAATTCCAATCCGTTGCACGACTACATACTCCTGTATTACCTGTTAACGTCAAGCAGCTGTTGATAGCGTGCTCATTGGGATTGATGACGATGTTTATCGTGACGCTCAGCGGCTTCCAGGGTGTTTTCCAGCAGAGTGGCGACTGTCATTGGGCCAACGCCGCCGGGAACTGGCGTAATAAAACTGGCGCGTTCGGCAGCTGCGGTGAAATCAACATCACCTACCAAGGAGCCATCAGCTTGTCGATTGATACCCACGTCAATCACGATCGCGCCGGGTTTAATCCACTCCCCTTTTACAATTCCCGGTTTACCGACAGCAACCACCACCACATCCGCACGGCTGACATGCGCCTCCAGGTTCTGTGTGAAGCGATGGCACACCGTGGTGGTGCAACCGGCCAGCATAAGCTCCAAGGCCATGGGGCGACCCACAATATTAGAGGCGCCCACCACAGTGGCATCCAGCCCACGAACCGCAATGCCGCTATGGACAAGCATGGTCATAATCCCTTTCGGAGTGCAGGGGCGCAGCGACGGCATGCGCTGTGCCAAGCGACCAATATTGTAAGGATGAAAGCCGTCCACATCCTTATCGGGCAGTATGCGCTCGAGGATTGGGCGGGCATCAAGGTGTTCTGGCAGTGGAAGCTGGACGAGTATGCCATCAACTGATGGGTCATCATTCAATTGATCAATCAGTGTTTCAAGCTCCTGCTGCTGAGTATCGGCGGGCAGGGCATGCTGAAAAGAGAGGATGCCAGCTTGCTCGCAGGCCCGATGCTTATTGCTTACATAAACATGAGAAGCTGGGTCCTCTCCGACCACTACAACGGCTAGTCCGGGTACTTGAGCACCAGCTTGCTGGCGTGCGCTGATCCTCTCGGCAACGTGTTGGCGGACATTAGCGGCGATGGCTTTCCCATCGATGAGTTGGGCGGTCATGTAATGAGGTCCCTATGAAAGATTGAAAAGCAAAGCAGACTGCGCAAAGCACGTGTGGTGGCATGCTTATCGAGATGATCAATTTTCGCATGCCAGGGCGGCAAGGCAAAGCATCTATCGAATCAACCACTTTAAGTGTTGACTTTAAAATTAGAAATAGTAATATATGCCTCGCTTGAGACGGGCCATGCAGCAGCGTCTAAGGTAGGAAATCGGGATGTAGCGCAGTCTGGTAGCGCGCCTGCTTTGGGAGCAGGATGTCGGGGGTTCGAATCCCTCCATCCCGACCACATTACCTAACGCGGAAGGTGGTAATTTGCTTTTCCAGACTTTGGCTGTGGTCAAGTGCTCATCAGTATTCAGCTGTCTAGAATGCTTTATGTGCGCCCATAGCTCAACCGGATAGAGCAACGGCCTTCTAAGCCGTAGGTTGCAGGTTCGAGTCCTGCTGGGCGTGCCATTAATGATCTGCTAGATGGTCGTTTTCAGTTCAGGTGTTCAAGCAAGTGCTTCGTCAATGGTGGATGTAGCTCAGTGGTAGAGCCCCGGATTGTGGCTCCGGTGGTCGTGGGTTCGATCCCCATCATCCACCCCATCGATGTTAAGTGCGTTCCAGTTTTAGGTTGTGGTGGATGTAGCTCAGTGGTAGAGCCCCGGATTGTGGCTCCGGTGGTCGTGGGTTCGATCCCCATCATCCACCCCATTTTCCTAATACATGCTTATATTTGTTTTATCCCCCTCCCAGTTGTTCTAACGTCATCTTCCTGGTCATTTAATCCTTAGCCATTTAACCGGCTATTTTTAACCTGATTTACTATTTCTCCTTTCTCTTGTGGCTTTTATCTGGGCATTACTTTTATTTTTTTTCCGGCCATATAGGTTAGTGGTTCTGGCTTGCCCAGTAAGTACCCCTGCGCGTAATCAATGCCCAATTCCTGCAATATGGATAATGTTGACGTGTGTTCAACAAATTCAGCCACTGTATCAATATTCAATGCTTTGCCTACTGCATGGATGGCTTCTACCATTGCACGGTCTATTGGGTCCTGATGTAGGTTGCGGATAAAGTTGCCGTCGATTTTTAAATAGTCCACGGACAGCTGTTTTAAGTAGCTGAACGAAGAGAGGCCTGTACCAAAATCATCCAGTGCAAAACGACAGCCCAGTGCCTGTAGCGATTGAATAAGCTCACTGACTTTCGATAATTGAGCGATGGCGGCACTTTCAGTGATTTCAAAGCACAAGCTACCCATGGGTAAGCCCGCTTCCTGCACCTGCTGGATGAGATCCTTACAGAAGTCGCTATCTGACAGTGATTCCCCAGACAGGTTGATTCCCCAGGAGCCGACCTCCTGATGATTATCGCTTCGGCAGTGATCGGTCAGCCAGGCAAGCGTATTGCGCACTACCCAGCGGTCTATGCGAGGCATAAAGTGGTAGCGCTCGGCTGCCGGCAGAAAACTTCCCGGCGAAATAATTTCGCCATCTTCTTCAAGACGCAACAATATTTCCCGGTAGCCCGGCCCTGTGGCACAAATGGGTCGAATTGGTTGCGCATAGAGACGAAATGTATCGTTATCCAGAGCATTTTGTAAGCGCTGAACCCATTGCAGTTCGCCATTACGCTCTAATAGCACATGGTCATTGGGTTTAAAGCAATGAAGGCGGTTGCGTCCTGCCTCTTTGGCGGTATAGCAGGCAGCATCTGCTGCATGCAGTGCATCGGTTAAACGCATGGGGTATTCGGGGGTAATGGCGACCAGGCCAATGCTTACACCGATACCGAAGGTATGCCCCTGCCAAGCGAAGCGGAAGCTCTCGATATCGCTGCGCACCGCTTCACAAATAAGGCGTGCTTTTTCTAACGGGCAGTCGGGAAGCAACAGGGCGAACTCATCACCGCCAAGACGGGCAACGGTGTCGCTGTTGCGCACATGTGCTTTCAGCTTTAAGGCAACCTGGCGAAGCAGTTCGTCTCCCGCCAGATGTCCGCAGGTGTCGTTCACAATTTTGAATTGATCCAAATCCAGATAGCAAAGCACATTATAGCGATTGGGCTGTTCTAGTAAGCTGGTAAGTGTGGTCTCAAAAGCGCGGCGATTGACAAGGCTTGTGAGGTTGTCGTGGGTCGCCTGATAGTTAAGCTGTTCGGATAGCTTTCTGGTTAAGCTGACATCCTGAAATACGACTACTGCGCCTAAGGTGATACCACTTCGTGAGCGTATGGGTGCGGCGCTATGTTGAATGGGATAGCGTTTACCCATTTGGTTAATAAGCATGCAGTGTTCACTGTACTGAACGGCGCGGTGTTGGGTCAGAACCTGCTTTGCAGGGTTATTGAGAGGCTCATTGGTCAGTTCATCACGTAGTTGGTAAACCATTTGAATGGGCTTGTTGAGGATGTCTTTTAGCTCCCAGCCGGTTAATCGCTGCGCTTCGGCGTTCATAAACGTAATATCGCCGCTGGCATCACAGGTAATGACGCCATCGCCAATAGAGGCAAGCGTGGTGCGGGCTAAATCCCGCTCACGATTCAATTGATCCTGGAGTTGCTTGCGTTCGGTGATGTCGCGCACCATGCCTGAGCATTCGGAAGCAGACCCCGTTGCACCTTCGCTAACCTGGATTTCCAGGTAACGCACCTGTTGGTCTTTGGTGCGTAGTTTGACTTCGTGACGTGCCCCTGGCTCAAGCCGCTTATTGGGTAGCAGTTCACTGACAGGCTGGCCAACCAGTGTGGATGCTTTAACGCCAAACAGTGTTTCTGCGCCAGGGTTGAGGCTGGTTAGGATTCCATCCGATCGCCAGGTGATCACGCCATCCCGCAGGTTTCTCAGCATCACTTGAGTGTGACCGACCGCTCTTTCAAGGGCTGCCGATACCCGGTTATAACTGGCAGCGATCTCACCAACCTCGGTAAACGGGTTCGCCTCGATGCGCTGACGCATATCTCCCTGTTGTTCATGCTGGCGCATGTGCTCCAATAGCTGATTCAGTTCATTGGTAGCACCATGTTCAGCCAGATTCAGGCCCATCTTTTCGGCTTCAACAGAGACCCGCATAGGTAAAAAGTGGCGGGTGATGCGAAAGAGCAACCACGCTATCCCAAAGCTCCACAGGGCGCATACGATGACACCAAGCAGCTGCACGCCGAATTGACCGCCCCGGCTCAATTGAGTGTCCAGCAGAGTGAGGTCGGCAAACCAGGGTAACGCCAGAGTGCCCCATATACCGGAAACTAAATGGGCAGGTATCGCGCCAACCGCATCATCAATACGTTTTTTGAGTAGCCATTCACTGGCGAAGACCATGAGCACGCCGCTGATGGCGCCCATCAAAAAGGCAGCGGGTATGCCAAGTGCGTGGGCGCCACCGGTGACCGCCACCAGGCCCGCGATGGCGCCGTTGATGGCATACATGACATCGGCGTATCGTCGTGTTCTCCAGCCAATTAACATGGCCGACAAGATGCCGCCAACTGCTCCAAGAATGGTATTGGCCAATATGCCAGGAACAGCATGGTTCAAGGCCAGTGTGCTGCCGCCATTAAAGCCAAACCAGCCAAGTACCATAAACAAGGCGCCCAGCATGGCAAGGGGTAGGTTGCCTGCTGGAAATGTGGAGGGGGCTTTGGCATTTTGAAACCTTCCGATGCGCGGGCCAATGGCCAGGACGGCTGCCAACGCTACCCAGCCACCGACACTATGCACCACGGTCGAGCCGGCAAAGTCCACAAAGCCAATGGCTGCCAGCCAGCCGGTAGTGCCGCCGAGCAGGCCTCCCCATGCCCAGTGTCCAAATATCGGGTAAATAAGCAGCGCTACCCAAAAGGCTATCCACAGATAGGCTAAAAACGGCAGACGCTCCGCCACTGCCCCTGCCACGATAGTGGCAGCGGTGGCACAAAACATGGCCTGAAAAATAAACACCGTAATGGTCCAGGATTGGCTTCCGTCCAGATGCCAGCCAAATAGCGATGTACCTACCCAGCCGCCTAAAGAGTCCCCAAACATCATGCCAAAACCCGCAAACCAGAATACACTTAACGCAATAGCGAAATCGGCCAGGTTTTTCATCGCCACATTGATTGCGTTCTTTGTACGGGTGGTGCCGGCTTCCAGGCATAGAAAGCCTGCCTGCATTACAAACACCAGTGCAGCCGCCCAAAGTACCCAAAATATGTCCAGTAGAGTGGTATCCAGGCTGAGAGTGTCTGACATTGATATTTCCTTGAGCTTTGTTGGTGCGAAGGCCGCTCTTTTTTAGTGCTTCCATGGCTTGTGCAGACGCTTTTCAGATCATGACCGGTGATGTCTTTGTCGTGCTGTTAGCATCCTTAAGTATTAATAAAGCAATAGTTGTGCCGCTAATAGTCAAGTCATCCGTTTATACTAATATGTCGACATATTTATCCATAAAATGCCATTAAAAAAGTTTTTTAAGCTATGTGAATGCCATTTGTTTGGTGATATTTTTTAAACTACTTGATTTCGCTGGGTTTGCTGGCGAGGGCTGCACAGATAACGTTCGGGGGAGTGCAACATAATGGCGCGTCAAACGGTGGTGTTAGGGGCAGGAATGGTTGGTGTCAGTATTGCCTGGCACTTGCAAAAGCGTGGTCATAGCGTGACGTTGGTTGACCGGCGCCAACCTGGCCGTGAAACCTCCTTTGGTAATGCGGGAATTATTCAGCGAGAGGCTGTGCGGCCATATCCTTTTCCCCGGGATATGAAAACGATTCTGAGTGTGCTGCCCAATAAGCGGGTGGATATTCGCTATCGTCCGGCAGGTATGGTGAACGCTGCATCACCTCTGTTCAGTTACTGGCATAACTCTTCTGCACGGCGGTATCAAAAAATCGTTCCTGAATACGCTTCACTTATTCAACTGTGCCTGGAAGGCCATGGGCCGATGATTGAAGCGGCGGGGGCCAACCATCTGGTGCAGCGTAAAGGGTGGCTGGAAATTTATCGTACCCCCAAAAAGCTCTCCAAACGCGTAAAAGAGGCAGAAGAGGCGCGTGACCTTTACGGCGTTCAGTTCGCTGTATTGGACCGCGCGGCGCTGTCTGAGAAAGAGCCTGATATAGGAAGTGACATCATAGGGGCTATTCACTGGCTGGACCCTTGGACAGTCGCTGACCCTGGTGGGTTGGTGGAAGCATACGCAAATTCGTTTACTCAACAAGGAGGGCGAATACTGCAAGCGGACATCAAAGGCGTAAAACAAGATAAAGAGCGTTGGCAGGTGGAGATGGCCACCGACACTTTGGAGGCCGATGAGGTGGTCGTCGCTCTGGGGCCATGGTCGGGCGATTGGATGAAGTCACTAGGGTATCATTTCCCCACGTTCGTAAAGCGTGGCTATCATATGCATTATGCTACTCAACCTGATGCCAAACTGCATTATTGGGTTATGGATGCTGAAGTGGGGTATTTACTGGCGCCCATGAACGCTGGGGTAAGACTGACCACAGGGGCTGAGCTTGATCGGCTTGACTCCCCTTCCCACGAGCAGCAGCTTGGGGCAGCAGAGAGCGTAGCACGCACTATTTTCCCGCTTGGCGAGCGACGTGACCCATCAGCCTGGAAAGGGGCGCGTCCGTGCTTGCCTGATATGAAGCCTGTGATTGGTCCGGCTCCCCGGCATCCCGGGTTATGGCTGGCATTTGGGCATGGGCACCAGGGGTTTACTCTTGGGCCTGCGACCGGTCAGTTACTGGCCGACATGATAGAAGGCAAGCCAACGGCAATTGATATGGCGCCGTTTCGCGCTGATCGCTTCTAAATTACCACGCAAAGAGTGCGGTGGTGAAAGTGGTGTAACGGCAGGAGTTTTGCTACTCTTGATATATCTTTTATTAAGATGCGAGGTGGGAAGATGGATGTTGCCGCTAGCAGCGCAGTAAGTACCGCACTCTATATGAATCAAGCGCAAACAGCAGAGCAGGCCCAAATGCAGGTGTTTCAGCAGGCCCTTGAACAGCAGGCTCAACAAGTCAGTGAAGTGCTTGCTTCGGCTGACCTGGGAGCACAGCCTGATCTTGCCCAAGAAGGTAGCCGGGGAACACAGGTTAATACCTACGCCTGATTTATACGCGCTAGACAATTGATATTGAACACATCTAAACGCCGCTTAGCTCGGCGTTTTTTTAATGCCTTACAACAAAAGCCACCGCATGTGGGTGACCTTATAGTTGGTGACTCTAGGAAAGGTCAGTTAGCGCTTCAGGATGTTTCTCTGCTACCCGCAACAGGGTGCGTGCAGTACCTGTTGGGAGTCGCCGACCTTGTTCCCAGCCGCGAAGCGTGCCAGGACTTACATCCAACAGCTTAGCAAATTCATTTTGTGAGAGCCCCATACGATGACGCACTTCTGCGGCTTTGGGAACTTCTACCTGTGTTTCGCGAGCTGGGTTACCTTGCTTCATTTGGCGTATGGATGCCAGCAGCGTATTGCCAATCTCTTCACCGGTTATAAAGTCATCATTCTGCATCTTCAATTTCCTCCTTAATCTGCTTGAGGATGTGAGAGGGAATATTCCCGCGTACTGACTTGGTATAGATGACCAGCAGCCAAATCTTACCATCCGGTAAGCAGTTATAATGAATGACAGCTAGCTTTAAAAATATCTGTTTCGGCGATAGTGTACATGCACTTACTATGCGTCACTGACGTACATGACGCAAATATAAATTTTCAGCGAATGTAAAGGAGGGCATAAGTGCTGGAGAGTGTTTGAGGGGCAGGGGACCCCAGGCAGTTTTAATGAACATGGCACCTGAACCCTGCTACCGGTACAATCTCCCCCAATTCTGAATAACTCAGCCAGAGTAGCTTGAAGGTTAAGTACGTGACTGAGTACAAATGTCTTTAGAGGTAAGATGAAAGATACCCAGTTAGCCCATGAGGCGGGGCTTAGACGCACCTTTGCGATCATTTCGCACCCCGATGCGGGTAAAACCACGATCACCGAGAAAATGTTGCTGTTTGGAAATGCTATCCAGATGGCTGGCTCCGTAAAGAGCAAGCGAAATGACCGGCATGCCACATCCGACTGGATGAAAATGGAGCAGGAGCGGGGTATCTCGGTAACCACCTCGGTGATGCAGTTCCCCTATGGCGGCCGTATTGTCAATCTGCTGGATACACCAGGGCACGAAGACTTTTCCGAGGATACCTACCGGACGCTAACGGCGGTCGACTCTGCCCTCATGGTGATCGATGGTGCGAAAGGGGTCGAGGATCGTACGATTAAACTGATGGAGGTATGCCGTTTACGTACGACGCCTATCTTAACGTTTATCAATAAGATGGACCGTGATATCCGCGACCCGATTGAAGTGATGGATGAAGTGGAAACGGTCTTGAATATTCAGTGTGCGCCGATGACCTGGCCCATTGGAATGGGGCGGCACTTTAAGGGAGTGTATCACCTCTACAATGACGTTATTCATCTCTATACCCAGGGTCAGGGTAGCCGTATTCCTGATGATAAGCGTATTAATGGGTTGGATAGCGCTGAAGTGGATGCGGTGCTTGGTGAAGAGCAGGCCGAAGAGCTGCGCATGGAAGTCGAACTGGTACGCGGTGCTTCCCACGAATTTGATTTGGAAGCGTATCGTCGTGGCGAGCTGACGCCGGTCTATTTTGGTACCGCCATGGGCAATTTCGGTGTGCGTGAGATGCTGGATGGCTTTGTAGAGCATGCCCCCGCACCTCAGCCCCGTGAAACGGATACCCGGGAAGTGACTGCCCATGATGAACGCTTCTCTGGTTTTGTATTTAAAATCCAGGCCAATATGGACCCCAACCACCGGGACCGTATCGCCTTTCTGAGAGTGTGCTCAGGCAAGTACGAAAAGAATATGAAGATGCGCCATGTGCGGATCGGCAAGGATGTGAAGATAGCCGATGCATTGACGTTTATGGCTTCGGATCGCTCCCATGTAGAGGAGGCATGGCCCGGTGACATTATTGGCCTGCACAACCACGGCACCATCCAAATTGGTGATACGTTTACGGTGGGGGAAGATATGCGCTTTACCGGCATTCCCCACTTTGCACCTGAGCTTTTCAAACGGGTCCGCCTGAAGGATCCGCTAAAAATGAAGGCGCTGCAAAAAGGCTTGCAGCAGCTTTCTGAAGAGGGTGCCACTCAGGTCTTTATGCCCATGGATAATAACGATTTGATCCTGGGGGCTGTTGGTACACTGCAGTTTGATGTGGTCGCCCACCGTCTAAAGGAAGAGTATAAGGTTGACTGCCTTTATGAAGGAGTCAATGTACAGACGGCCCGCTGGGTATATTGCGAAGATGCCAAAATGCTGGAAGAGTTTAAGCGTAAGGCAAGCGCTAACCTGGCGATCGATGGTGGTGGTTATTTGACCTATATAGCGCCGACCCGGGTCAACCTCCAGATGACTCAGGAGCGCTGGCCCGATATTCGCTTCCAGCCAACTCGCGAGCACTAATCCGATTCGCCATGTTGATTGATGCCCACTGTCACCTGGATTTAGCCGCGTTTGATGATGATCGTGATGAGGTTATCAGTAATGCCAAGGCGGTGGGTGTTGATCATTTTGTAATACCGGCCACTACACGCGCTGGCTGGTCAAATGTATTGGCGCTGGGTAGCCGTGGCGATATCAGTGTCTGTGTGGGGTTACATCCTTACTTTATTTCCGAGCACCGCGAGCAGGACCTGGCTGCGTTAGAACAGCTGATTATTCAGCTGCTAGCGCATCGCCGTGTAGTGGCTGTGGGGGAGTGTGGTGTCGATGGGCGCTTTAAGGATACGCTCGATAAGCAGTGGCACTACTTTGATGCCCAACTAAATCTGGCGAAGCAGTATGAACTGCCTGTCGTGATTCACTGTGTAAACGCTAATGATCAGGTGGGTAAGCGGTTGCGCCAGCTGGTACTTCCTCGCGGTGGTCTGATTCATGCGTTTTCTGGTTCATACGAGCAGGCTGAGGCATTTTTAAAACTTGGTTATACGTTGGGTCTGGGGGGGGCTGTTACCTATGAGCGAGCCCAGCGCTTGCGTCGTGTGGTGGCGCGGCTGCCTGACGATAGTTTCGTACTGGAGACCGATAGCCCCGATATGCCGCTATGTGGTTTTCAGGGCCAGCGCAATGAACCGGGTCGGGTGGCAAAGGTATGTGAAGTGGTTGCTGCCTTGCGCCACCAGTCAGCTGAGGAAGTGGCAGCGCTAAGCAGTGCTAACGCTGTGCGATTATTTAATCTGGCAATTGAGTGACGCTGCCAAGCACTCATCATTACGTGCTATTCTGCTAAATCGGCCGCAAGTTGCTCCGGGTCCAGCCGCTCAACTGCATAGGGTAGAGTGCATAGGGTAACGGGACAATCCTCCCAAAATATACCTGTTTCCCCTTCAACCACTTTAGTGTTCATGACCGCAAGCAGTTCTATGCGCTGATCATCACTAAAGGCACTGCTGACAACTTCGCCCACAGACTTTCCATCACCACCAAGAAGCGTATCCCCAGCGTTGGGTAACACGGACGCGGGTATTTCAGCACGTATCAAACGCTTTTTTACCTGGCCACGGAAGTGCGCACGTGCCACGACTTCCTGACCTGTGTAACACCCTTTTTTAAAGCTAATGCCACCCAGGGCCTCCCAATTCAGCATCTGTGGCAGGAAATGATCCTGTTGGGTGTCAGTTAACCAGACTAAGCCGCTGCGGATGTCCTCCAACTGCCATGCATTGCGTGCTTCATTATCATCGCTAACATCGATTGTCGGCGGGCTGTTAAGACAGAATAGCCAGCGTGTATTACCCGGTACACGCAGTACACATGCCTGATCATTGCTTTGCTGGGTATAAGGTTGTTCGGGTAGCGATAGCTCCACCGAATCTGCCAGTGATTGGGCATCTTCGCTGGCGCCGATGAAGGTTAGCGATGGTTGGGGGATTAGCTCGGTGCGATAGAAAGCAGCAAATTTCTTCAGGTGGGTTGTGAGCATCTCAATCAACGTAGCGCTCATGATCAATCGGTAATGATCATCACCAAGACGCAGCAACTGGCCATTAGCAATCATTCGCCCCTTAGGGGTACAAAAACAGGTGAGTGGTGCGAAGTGACCATTGGCTAAACTGACTTGAGCGCTGGTCTGCCCCTGCAGGAACTTTTCGGCGTCCGTCCCCTTCACATCCAGAGCGCCTAAATGCGTTAGACGTACGATACGATCCAATTGGGTTTGCGAGGTGGCGGTCGCCATAAAAACTCCTTTAGTGGATGGAGGTAAATATCGTGAATACACGCTTTGTGCAGGCTATGCCAAGGTGTTGATGTATGTTACTGCGTCTCGTTACGTGAGGGCACTACTCATCAATTGCAAGGCGGCGGTGGCATGCTAGACTCTTTTGGCTGTATCAGTTTTGCATAGATTCCCAAATAAACGCTTCATGACCGAAGTCACTCAAGAAGGGCAGCGAATGGCTTACCAATCATTAACCTTTCAAGGTGTTACGAGCGCTGAACAGGTGAATAAAATTACCACGGCATTGATGGTGCTAGAGGGAGTTGATAGTGCTGAAGTGGGACGCTACGGCGCTGAAATAGAAGGGCGTGCCAAGCGCGAAGTGCTGATCAAAGCTGTCGAAAAACTAAACCTTGGAATAAAGGTCTCGTAATGCACAAGCCCATTACTGTTATCAGCGAGCGAAACCACGCGTTTCGCCAGCGAATTGAGGTAGAGGGTATTGAGGATTTGTACGCTGATGTGTCGCCCATTGTTGGTGGGGAAGGCAGTGCACCTGACCCCCATGACTACTTTGATATCGCACTCGGGACTTGTAAAGCCGTTACCGTACAGATGTATGCAAAGCGCAAACAGTGGCCCCTGGAGGGGATCACCGTTAAAGTGCAGCGCGATGATAGCCAGGAAAGAAAAGGGGTTTACCAGCTTGAAGTCACCTTAACCCTGCACGGTATTGATGATCCGGAGCAGCGTGCCAGACTCGAAGAGATCAGTCATCGTTGCCCGATTCAGCGGCTGATGACCCAGGCCACAGTGGATATTACAACACGTACCGAGTAACAGATGCTACTGAGTAACCCCATCCCTTGATAGGAGTGATGATGAGCAAGGATTTCAGACTGCAATCTAAATTCAAGCCTGCTGGCGACCAGCCAGCGGCCATTCGCGGCTTGGTTAGCGGGTTGGAGTCGGGGCTTGCGCATCAGACGCTATTAGGGGTGACCGGTTCGGGAAAAACCTTCACCATGGCGAACGTGGTGCAGCAACTACAGCGGCCCACGATAGTTATGGCCCCCAATAAAACCCTTGCTGCTCAGCTCTACGGTGAATTTAAATCCTTCTTTCCGGATAACGCGGTTGAGTATTTTGTTTCTTATTACGACTACTATCAGCCCGAAGCTTATGTGCCGTCATCAGATACATTTATCGAAAAAGACGCATCAATCAATGATCACATTGAGCAGATGCGTCTCTCCGCTACCAAGGCGTTGCTTGAACGGCGCGATGCGCTGATCGTTGTGTCGGTCTCGGCCATTTATGGCCTGGGCGATCCCGATCAGTATCTTAAAATGCGGCTGCATTTTACCCGTGGCGAGTTAATTGATCAGCGTGCCTTTTTGCGCCGCTTGGCAGAGCTGCAATACACCCGTAACGACATGGATTTCCGGCGGGGTACCTATCGTGTCAGGGGCGACGTCATTGACATCTTTCCTGCCGATTCCGATGAAGAGGCGGTACGCGTTGAGCTGTTTGATGATGAAATCGACTCCATCCGGCTGTTTGATCCACTGACCGGCGATGTCCGGGGGCAGGTGCCGCGCATGACCATCTACCCCAAATCACACTATGTGACGCCGCGTGAAACCATTCTGGAGGCCATTGACTTCATTAAAGCGGAGCTTAAGGAGCGTCTTGAGTGGTTGCGCAAGCACGAACGTTTGGTTGAAGCCCAGCGCTTGGAGCAGCGCACCCT
Source organism: Vreelandella olivaria (assembly GCF_023507745.1). Lineage (GTDB taxonomy): Bacteria > Pseudomonadota > Gammaproteobacteria > Pseudomonadales > Halomonadaceae > Vreelandella > Vreelandella olivaria_A. Next base: position 34,829 of record NZ_JALPZO010000028.1, read on the forward strand.
ATACGATATCGAAATGATGCTTGAGCTGGGCTACTGCAATGGCATCGAAAACTACTCACGCTATCTCTCGGGTCGGGCACCAGGTGAACCACCACCCACGTTCTTTGATTACCTGCCCGATGACGCGCTGCTGTTTATCGACGAGTCCCATGTGAGTGTTCCCCAGGTCGGAGGGATGTACAAAGGGGATCGTTCGCGTAAAGAGACGCTGGTGGAGTACGGATTCCGGCTGCCGTCGGCGTTGGATAACCGGCCCATGAAGTTTGAAGAGTGGGAGGCCATCTGTCCGCAGACGATATTTGTATCGGCGACACCTGGCCCTTATGAAGCAGAGCATGCCAGCCAGATTGTTGAGCAGGTTGTGCGGCCAACCGGGCTGCTAGACCCCGAGATCGAAGTCCGTCCGGCAAGCACGCAGGTCGATGACCTGCTATCAGAGATAGGCTTGCGTACAGCCGTGGGTGAGCGGGTGCTGGTGACCACGCTGACCAAGCGTATGGCGGAGGATCTTACCGAATATCTGGATGAGCACGGAATTCGTGTGCGTTATCTGCATTCTGATATCGATACTGTTGAACGTGTGGAGATTATCCGTGATCTGCGACTGGGTAAATTTGATGTGCTGGTGGGCATCAACCTGCTTCGTGAAGGCTTGGATATCCCTGAAGTGTCGCTGGTAGCCATTCTGGATGCCGATAAAGAAGGCTTTTTGCGTGCCGAGCGTTCGCTTATTCAAACCGTCGGTCGCGCTGCTCGTAACGCTCACGGTAAAGCAATTCTGTATGGCGATAGAGTCACTGATTCAATGCGTAAAGCGATCGATGAAACCGAGCGTCGTCGTGCCAAGCAGATGGAGCATAACGAGAAGCATGGCATTACGCCCACTACCGTTAGCCGTTCAGTGGCGGATATTCTTGAAGCTGCCCAAACTCCGGGCAAGAAGAGCAGCCGTCGTCGTGGTGCTGACCGCAAAGTGGCTGAACATGCAGCAGAGTATGATGTTGCCACGATGAGCCAACAGGATCTGTTGGCAGCGATAAACCAATTAGAGGACGCCATGTTTGAAGCTGCGCAAAATCTTGAATTCGAGGAAGCGGCCCGGTTACGCGATCAATTGCATCAAATGAAAGAAAAACAGTTGGCGCTTGGGTAGCTGGTTATACCGTTATCTATATTTAGCTATTATAACGATTCAAGCTCATCGGCTAAATAAATGTTTTAGCGTTCTCAGACAGATTGGCTGCTGCTTATACACCAATACGTTATACTCCTTATATAGACGGCCTAAGGCGTTTTTCAGTGCAAGTTCAATCGGCTGACGCTTGATAAAGGCCGCACATCAGATGATAACTGAGGAGTATTATCATGACCGTGATTCGCCAGAACGACGTGATTCAAAGCGTCGCCGATGCCTTGCAGTACATCTCTTACTACCATCCCAAAGACTTTATTGATGCTATGGCAGCCGCTTACGAGCGTGAAGAAAACCCTGCTGCCAAGGATGCTATCGCTCAAATCCTCATCAATTCACGGATGTGTGCAACCGGCCATCGTCCCATTTGTCAAGATACAGGTATCGTCACCGTCTTTGTTCACGTTGGGATGAACGTGACCTGGGACGCAGAGCTAAGCCTGGACGATATGATCAATGAAGGTGTTCGCCGCGCCTATCAATTACCGGAGAATGTGCTGCGTGCTTCGGTGCTTGCCGACCCGGATGGTAAGCGCCAGAACACGAAAGACAACACACCGGCTATCATCCACCATAAAATTGTTCCTGGTGACAAAGTGGATATCCATGTTGCAGCAAAAGGGGGGGGCAGCGAGGCAAAATCCAAATTCGCCATGCTGAATCCTTCCGATAACGTTGTGGATTGGGTTATGGAGCAGCTACCCAAGATGGGGGCAGGTTGGTGCCCACCCGGCATGCTGGGTATCGGTATTGGTGGTACAGCCGAAAAAGCGATGGAAATTGCCAAAGAGGCATTGCTGGACCCCATCGATATTCAGGATCTGCAAGCTCGTGGCCCCAGCAACCGCGCGGAAGAGCTTCGCCTTGAGCTATTTGATAAGGTGAACAAAAGCGGTATCGGAGCCCAAGGCCTTGGTGGTTTAACCACTGTGCTGGATATCAAGGTGAAAGACTATCCAACCCATGCGGCGAACAAGCCAGTGGCGATTATTCCCAATTGTGCCGCTACACGCCATGCGCACTTCACTCTGGATGGCACTGGTCCCGTTGCATTGCCAGCGCCTAAACTGGAAGACTGGCCGGAAATCACCCGAGAAGCAGGAGATAATGTTAAACGTGTTGACCTGGATACCGTGACGCCAGAAGAGGTTCAAACCTGGCAGCCGGGTGATACGCTGTTATTAAACGGTAAATTATTAACGGGCCGGGACGCAGCGCACAAACGCATGGTCGATATGATTGCCAAGGGCGAACCTTTACCGGTGGATATGAAAGGCCGGTTTATCTACTACGTAGGCCCGGTGGACCCCATTGGCGATGAAGTGGTTGGCCCTGCCGGCCCAACCACGGCCACGCGCATGGACAAGTTTACCCGTACTATGCTGGAAGAAACGGGTTTGTTGGGTATGGTCGGTAAGGCGGAGCGTGGGCAGGCGGCAATTGATGCGATTCGTGACAACCAGGCTGTCTACCTGATGGCTGTGGGCGGTGCTGCCTATCTGGTGGCTCAAGCGATTAAAAAATCGCGGGTTGTGGGCTTTGCAGACCTCGGCATGGAAGCTATCTACGAGTTTGAAGTCGAAGATATGCCGGTTACTGTTGCGGTGGACAGCCTCGGAACTTCTGTCCATCAGACCGGCCCCGCCATGTGGAAGGAAATTATTGCCCAGACGGCTTAATGGCCTGATGGCATGATAGTGGAAGCCCCGTTTATACGGGGCTTCTGTGCATTAACAATGAACACATTCAACAAGGGCTCCCTAACGTATGACGAGGAATAGTCGATGACCTCATGGTTGCTAGGGACAGGTATTATGCTGATCCACCTGCTGGGGGTGGTATCAGCAATTATGGCGCTTATGTCGAGTCGTACTTCCCAGGGAGCGGTGGCGTGGATCATCTCATTACTGACGTTCCCTTATGTGGCCTTGCCCGCCTATTGGTTTTTTGGCCGTCCCCGCTTTTATGGCTATGTAACTGCGAGAGGGGCACGGGATAATGTACTGCGGCGCGTATTAGCGCGTTACCGGAATAATGTTAAGCCCCATGTTGCGCCACCCAGCAATGCAGACATTCAGGCTGTTGAGCAGTTAGCGATGATGCCTTTAACCAAAGGCAATAGTGCAGAGCTTTTAATTGATGGGGAAGCGACGTTCTCAAGCCTGTTCAACGGGATAGATAATGCAAAGGACTATCTGTTACTGCAGTTTTTTATCGTACGCGATGATGAGCTGGGACGACGTTTACAGCGCCACTTGATCCAGGCTGCCCAACGCAATGTGCGTGTTTACTTCCTATATGATGAGGTTGGCAGCCGAAAGCTGAGCCAGGGTTACTTTAAAGACCTGGCAAAAGAAGGCGTGGAAGTTAAAGCCTTCCGTTCATCACGGGGTTTTAAGCATCGTTTTCAGCTTAATTTCCGTAACCACCGCAAGATCATGGTCACTGACGGGAAGAAAGGGTGGATTGGTGGCTTCAATGTAGGGATTGAGTATCTGGGCCAGAATCCCCGTCATGGACCGTGGCGGGATACGCATCTAGCACTGCAAGGGCCAAGTGTTTTAGGGCTGCAGGAAGCGTTTTGGGAGGATTGGCATTGGGCCACGGATGAAGTCATTACTCTGAACTGGCATGCTGAAACCCATCCGCAAGAAGACCACCAGGTGGTTATTGTGCCATCAGGGCCTGCGGATAAACAAGATACTGCCAGCCTGCTCATACAGCAGTTAATTCATAGCGCCAATGAGCGGCTATGGGTAACCAGCCCCTATTTTGTACCGGACCAGGGGGTCCAGGATGCACTACGATTAGCCGCCATGCGTGGATTGGATGTACGGGTCATGATTCCTGAGCGGCCAGATCATTTATTGGTTTTCCTGTCGGCGTTTTCATTTTTACCCGATATGTTAAGAGCAGGTGTTAAAATATACCGTTATCTTCCTGGCTTTCTACATCAGAAAGTCATTTTGGTGGATGATGAGGCAGCATCCGTCGGTACGGTTAATTTGGATAATCGCTCTTTTCGACTCAATTTCGAAATAACAGCGTTTATTCCCAGTCCAGCGTTTGCCGCTAGTGTTCGCGTCATGCTGGAAGAGGACTTCGCTCGTTGTCGGCGAGTCACTATGGATGAAATAAACCAACGACCCATGTGGAAAAAAGTCGTTTCGCGGGCTGCTTACCTGACCGCACCCATTCAGTAATCAATAACAATGCTGTCAATAACCGCGGATTGTTGAGCACAAGGAGTTTTGGGTGAACCTAGAAACAAAATGGTTGGAAGATTTTGTTGCATTGTCAAATACACGCAGTTTTTCCGCGTCTGCCCGGCAGCGGCATGTGACACAGCCAGCCTTTAGCCGACGCATCAGAGCCCTTGAACAAGCGGTTGGTGTGACTCTTGTTGACCGCACAACCACGCCTGTTGGATTAACTTCAGAAGGTCAACTGTTCCTGGTGACCGCACGGAACCTTGTCGAGCAGTTAAACGAGTCCCTGGGCCATTTGCGTGGCTTGTCAATCGCCAATGAAGCGCTCGATATCGTGGCAGCCCACTCGTTGGCCCTTAGTTTTTACCCTCCCTGGATATCGCGTTTGCAAAAAGGCTTGGGGGAGTTGCCCACACGCCTGGTAGCCATGAATGTTGGAGAGGCAATTCATGTGCTGCGCGAAGGTAATTGTGACCTTATGCTGGCCTATTACGATCCTTTCGCCACTATGCAGTTAGACGCAGAAGTGTTTCCCTCTTTTTCGATTGGCAAAGTTAAGATGCTGCCGGTTTCCCTGCCCGGTGAAAGTGGCAAGCCGCTTTTTTCGCTGCAACGGGATAGCTCTATACCCTACCTTGCCTATACTCAAGGTGCTTTTTTAGGTCGCAGTGTGCGTATGCTGCTTAAAAATGATCCTTTGCGTATGCAGCTCCGCACCGTATATGAAACAGCCATGGCAGAAGGCTTAAAAGGTATGGTGTTGCAAGGTGTAGGCGTTGCCTGGATTCCTGATTTTTGCATTCGTGAAGAGTTAAAAAGCGGTCGGCTAGTGCGGGCGGGAGATGAAAGCTGGGATATTCCGCTAGAGATACGGCTATACCGCTGCTCGCTGGTCCACAAACCCGGCGTCGAGCGCCTATGGCGGCAAATGATGAAGCTGCCACGGGATTTTTTACAGGCGTGACACTCCCAGGGCAGGCACCTAAAGGGGGCTGAAGTCTGCTGGCAACCCCAGGAAGTTTTGAATAATAAAAAAGTGATCTTCAAATAAGGTTTCAGGCTTTAAATCGGCCAGGGCCACCCAGCGGGCGTGGTCTCCCCCTTTCACGGGCTTTAAGCGGGGCAGTTGCTGGTCGGGGCGTAAAGCAAAGTAAAACGCTTCGGCCAGTGTGCGTCCCCGCCAGCTGCGATGAGGTTCGTCAAATAAGCGTTGGCCACGTAATGAACCTTTTAAAACGGGTTCTGGCACTTTGAGCCTCAACCGCTCACGAAGCTCTCTAAGACATGCATCCAGCAACCGCTCATGGGGGTTAATAAACCCTCCGGGTAGCGCAAACAGGCCTTTGCCGGGGGCGGCAGTTCGCCTGACCAATAAGACATGACCAGACTGTACGACCACAGCATTAACGGTGACAAAAATAGGCGGGTAGGGGGCCTCAGACCAGGCTTTCCGATATTGCTCCAATAACTGCTGCTCTTCCAGAAGCTGGTGGTAGTCATGGCCTTGGCAAAAACTACCTACACGCTTAACAACTCCAGGGGGTAAGTCATGGTACGCGCCAGTGCTTAAATAGTCGTCGGTGGAGCCTGGGGAGCGGAATAAGCGCTCTCGAATCTGGCTTGCCGAAATACCTTCCACCAACGGGACGCTGACGGACTCCCATTGCGGAAAGAGCGAAAGGTAGTAGCTCGATTGGCCACGGCTTGCGCCAATTAACCCAATGCGAGGCAGGCGGGCGTTGGCAGGTGCTGCTAAATCGCGGACTTTGCGCTGAACGTCCCGGACCCACACATCGTCGTTATAGAGTGCATCCAGCAGTGGGGTGATCTCCAGGCGCTGATTATCCTGTTCATCAAATCCTGAGCGAATCATGGCCTGGCGTTCGTCAAAATGCCATGGATTGCGTAAAGAGCGCGCCTGCCAGGCAGAGCCCACCAGGACAATTACCTGGCGTGCCTGCTTCAGTGCCTCGCGGATAATGGCAAGGTGTCCAAGGTGGGGGGGCTGGAAGCGACCGATAAAAACCAAGCAATCAAAGTCGTAAGCTGTGGCAGAGCGAACGGCATCTGGGTTCATCGCGCTTCCTTGATCGTTGGGGAGAAGGGAAGCCATTATGAAGTGGCCTGCTAAGGGGTGCAATGTGATCATACCTGCGCTCATCGCCATGGTTAGGTATGCTTATCATCTGGTACTGGCGTTTATGGGTTTATAGGGACGCTGCTTTAATACTGTTAAGGGAAAAGAGATGCTGAAACGTACGCTTGTTTTTTGGTGGAATGTGGTCCAGAACGCAACCTCTTTATGGCTTGAGCGAAATGCATTTAGCTATGCGGGATCGCTTGCGTTTTACACCTTGTTCTCATTAGCCCCCGTTGTGATTATTGCCGTTACTGTCATTGGGGTGGTGCTAGGGGAAGATGCCGCACAAGGGCAAATTGTTGCCCAGTTGCAGGGCACATTGGGTGTTGAAGCCGCATCTGCGATTGAACAAGCAGTAGCGCAGTCCAGGATTGAAGAGTCAGGTTTGCTGCCTACATTGCTAGGGGTTGCTGCGCTGATGGTAGGGGCAACCACCGTTTTTGCACAAATGCAGTTTTCGCTCAATACCATTTGGGGGGTGACCGCCAAGCCTACGTCAAACAGCGTCTTAATTTTCATCAAAAACCGCTTGCTGTCGCTTACCGTGGTGCTTGCTATTGGTTTTATTCTGCTCGTATCCCTGGTGCTTGGGGTGGTTGTCCGGGGGATGTTACACGCAGCTGACAATCTGGTGCCGTATGTCAGCTTTTTTACAACGACCCTTGAGTCTCTCATCTCATTGGCAATGGTGGTTCTGCTATTTGCAACTATCTTTAAGGTGCTGCCGGATGTGGTACTGCGGTGGCAGGATGTCCTGATTGGCGCGGTGGTAACCGCCGTACTGTTTACCATTGGGCGCAGTATTATTGCTGTCTATTTGGCTTATACGGCAACTGCTTCCACTTATGGTGCCGCAGGTTCTGTGGTAATGATCTTGCTGTGGGTTTACTACAGCTCGCTAATTCTGTTGTTTGGCGCTGCCTTCACACGCTCTCTATTATTATGTCGTGGGCGTCCGTTAATTCCACGCAACAGTGCAGTGCTGGTTAAGCAGGAGCTGGTTAACACACCATAAGGGGGCGGAAGGATGTCTACTCGTTGTGTGCGTGCCTATGTAACAGGCAAAGTCCAGGGTGTTTGGTATCGTCGGGCCACGCAGGAACAGGCACTTAAGCGGGGGATTACCGGCTATGCCAGGAATTTGCCTGATGGGCGTGTAGAAGTATTCATATGCGGCCAGTCAAGTGCCATTGCCGAACTGAGTGAATGGTTATGGCAAGGGCCCGAAGGAGCGCGGGTGACGCATGTCACCGTTGAGGTGCTGGATCATGCCCACGCTCCGGACCACTTCGCTACCTACTAGGCTCTGTAAGAAAACTGCTTGCGCTCGATCATCGACTTTTCGTACAAACCCTAGCTTGACTCACGTTGCCACGCCAAAATATTGTCGGCAGTCAGCGCCACAATATTTTGGCGGGCTTCAGGAGTTATCCAGGCATTATGGGGCGTAACAATTAAGTTTAATGGCTCTGCTTCAGCCAGTGCCTCCAGCAGTGGGTGGCCTTCTGTTGGAGGCTCTACAGGTAAAACATCAACGGCAAGACCGCCTATCTGGCCGCTGCGCAGGGCATCAAGTGCTGCTTCTTCATCGATAATGCCGCCACGTGCACAGTTGATAATCAGCAGTGACGGCTTGGCATTTGTCAGCCGCTCCTTGTTGATCAGGTGCTTCGTCGCTTCATTTAGCGGGCAGTGCAGGCTAATCACATCAGCGTCAGGTAGTAGCTCATCCAGCGCTGGGCGGCGATCATTGGCTTCGTTACCAGGGCGTGCTGCAAACGTTACCTGCATGCCAAAGGCTTCAGCCAGGCGAGCCACTTCAGAGCCAAGCTCCCCCTGGCCAACCATCACCAGCTGTTTACCAGCCAGTTGCAGAGTGGGGTGTTCCTGCAAGCAGAAAAAGTCGCTTCTCTGCCATTTTCCATCGGCAACATCAGCCTGATAGCGCGGAAGGCGGTTAGCCAGTGCCAAGATCAACATCAGCGTATGTTGTGAGACACTGGCGGTGCCATATGCCGTCACATTTTTAACCACAATGTTATGTGCCTTGGCAGCGTCCAGGTCAATATTATTGAGCCCGGTGGCCAGCACGCAAATCAACTGCAGTGACGGAAGCTGTGCCAACGTCTCCGCATCCAGTTTTACCTTGTTGACAATCGCTATCTCTGCGTTCTTTAGGCGTTCACGCGCCTGCTCCGGCGTACTTTGTTCAAAGATTTCCAGGTGGGTGACGGCATTGCGAATTGCAGATAAATCGATGTTGGGCCCTAGGCTTTGGGCGTCCAGCATTACTGCATTAGGCATTTTATTCTCTCCATTAACCGCCGATAGTCGCTTGGCCTTGCTCGGCAGGGGGCACAAAAGGGTATAATGTGTGGCTCTAACAACCGCAGTCTTGGAATTTATCCTGGTAGGCCACATATTCACAGCCTGGCAACGTTTAGGCTTGCCACTATTGTGTCAAAACGTATGCGTCAAAACTTAGCCTGTCGGAGTTGAGCTTTTCAGGAGTCATCAACATGCCCATCTATGAGTACGAGTGCAAGGCCTGCGGCCATCGCATGGAAAAATTACAGAAGATTAGTGCGGATCCGCTAAAAGATTGTCCAGCCTGCCAGCAAGAAGGGTTGGAGCGTTTGGTTTCAGCGGCTGGTTTTCGCCTGGCGGGGGGCGGTTGGTACGAAACCGATTTTAAAACCGGTAGCAAGAAGAACCTGGCTGCCGAAGGCCAAACGGCTTCTGCCGATACCGGAACCAAAAGCGAACCGGGCAGCACATCAACGAAAAAAGGCGCCGCGGCTTAGCCGCGGCTGTCAGGGTCGGGACGGCCCGAGACAACTTCATTGCCACGTAACAGAACAGGATTAGACATGCGCAGCCATTATTGCGGCCAGCTTAACGAAACTTTGGTGGATCAAACGGTCACCGTATGCGGCTGGGTGCACCGTCGCCGTGATCACGGTGGGGTCATTTTCCTCGACATGCGCGATCGCGATGGCATCGCTCAGTTCGTTGTAGACCCTGATACCGCCGAGGCGTTTGCCAATGCCGACCGCGCTCGCAGTGAGTATGTTCTGCGGATTACCGGACGCGTTCGGTTGCGCCCCGAGGGAACACAAAATCCGAATATGCCTACCGGCATGATTGAGGTACTGGCGAAAGAAGTTGAAGTGCTTAATACTGCCGCCACACCACCTTTCCAATTGGATGAGCATGGCAAAGTGGGTGAAGAGGTGCGTCTTAAGTACCGCTATATCGACCTGCGCCGCCCCGACATGATCGAAAAGCTTCGTCTGCGTTCGCGTATTTCTCATACGGTGCGTGCTTATCTGGAAAGTCAGGGCTTTTTGGACATAGAGACACCCGTGCTAACCCGCGCCACACCAGAGGGGGCTCGCGATTATCTGGTGCCAAGCCGTACCCATGCCGGTAACTTCTTCGCCTTGCCGCAGTCGCCTCAGTTGTTTAAGCAACTGCTGATGGTGGCCGGGTTTGATCGCTATTATCAGATTGCCAAATGCTTCCGCGATGAGGACCTGCGTGCTGATCGTCAGCCTGAGTTTACTCAGATTGATATCGAAGCATCCTTCATAGAAGAGAACGACATCATGGGTATTACCGAAGCCATGATTCGTCAGCTTTTTCAGGAAGTTCTGGGAGTGGAGCTAGACGAGTTCCCGCGTATGACATGGCAAGAGGCCATGGATCGCTTTGGTTCCGATAAGCCGGACCTGCGTATTCCCCTTGAACTGACCGATGTTGACGACCTTATGCAGCAGGTCGACTTTAAGGTATTCTCAGGCCCTGCCAGTGCGGAAGATGGCCGGGTGGCGGCACTTAAAGTGCCAGGCGGTGCCAAACTGTCGCGTAAAGAAATTGACGAGTACACCAAGTTCGTTGGTATTTACGGCGCAAAAGGGCTGGCATGGATTAAAGTGAATGAGCGTGCCAAAGGGCTGGAGGGCCTTCAGTCTCCGATCGTTAAGTTTATGGAGAACGTTGTTGAAGAGCTTCTGGACCGAGTGGGTGCAGAGGATGGTGACATCATCTTCTTCGGTGCGGACAAAGCACGCATTGTCAATGAAGCTATAGGGGCTCTGCGTGTTAAGCTGGGTGCCGACCTGGAGCTTTATACTCAGGCATGGGCACCGCTATGGGTGGTTGATTTTCCGATGTTTGAAGCTGACGACAATGGCCGGTTAAGCCCGCTTCACCATCCGTTTACCGCACCATCCTGCTCGCCCGAAGAGTTAAAAGCCGATCCAGCAAAAGCGCTGTCCCGTGCTTACGATATGGTGCTCAATGGTACGGAACTGGGTGGTGGTTCTATTCGTATCCACGACCAGGCCATGCAAAGTACTGTGTTTGAAATACTGGGTATTGGCCAGGAAGAAGCCCAGGAAAAATTTGGCTTCCTGCTGGATGCCCTGCAGTATGGTGCCCCTCCCCATGGCGGCCTCGCCTTCGGCCTGGATCGCCTTGTGATGCTGATGGCCGGTGCGAAAACCATTCGTGAAGTCATTGCCTTCCCGAAAACCCAGAGCGCAGGCTGTTTGATGACCGATGCGCCCGGTGAAGTCAGTGCCGAGCAGTTAAAAGATCTCAACATTCGTTTACGTCAAAAAGCCAAAGCAGAGTCTGTTAGCGAATAACGCCCGCAAGACTTGTTTTGTCTAACACCGACGCTGTGCGTCGGTGTTTTTGTTAGCAGAGCAGGGGGCGTGAGATGGAAAAGCACAAGAATGTTTCCGTCACAAGGATTCTTGGTATTGACCCTGGTTCACGCATCACCGGGTATGGCGTGATCGACCTGGTGGGCGTAACGCCACGCTATATTGCCAGTGGCTGTATTCGGACGGCAGAAGGCGCACTGGAACAACGTCTGGCGCAAATCTATGCTGGTTTGGCTGAGGTCATAAGTATTCATCGGCCTGACGCTGTGGCCGTTGAGCGCGTTTTTATGGCTAAAAACGTCGATTCAGCACTTAAGCTCGGCCAAGCTCGGGGGGCGGCACTGGTATGTATCGCCAATCACGGCCTGTGCATTGGCGAGTACGCCGCAAGGCAGATCAAGCAGGCAGTGACGGGCCAGGGCGGCGCTGATAAAAGCCAGGTGCAGCACATGGTGACCGCATTGTTACAGCTATCCGCCACTCCTCAGGCGGATGCGGCAGATGCATTGGCGATTGCGCTTACTCACGCTTATGCAGGTAACAGCTTAAGTTCGGTGAATGCTCCCAAGGGGCGTAGTCGGCGTTCAACCGGGCGTTGGCGGCTATAATCACTACTGGTCATCTGTACAGATCAGTTTTATAGTAAATGGCTGTTTTTGTTACTGCGAGTATTATTATGATTGGTCGCCTAAGTGGCTCACTACTGGAAAAGCAGCCTCCCTGGATTGTTATTGACGTTCACGGCGTCGGTTATGAGCTGGAGACATCAATGAATACCCTGGTAGCGCTTCCAGCGGTGGGTGAGAAGGTATCACTCTACACACACCTGACCATTCGCGACGATGCCCATCTGCTATACGGCTTTGCCCGCGAACACGAGCGTGCACTGTTTCGCGCGTTGATTAAAGTTAATGGGGTAGGACCTAAGCTTGCATTAGCCATTCTTTCCGGGATGGATGAAGATGCGTTTATGCGCTGTGTAAGGGATGATGATAGCAAGGCACTGACGACATTGCCCGGAGTCGGCAAGAAGACCGCAGAGCGACTGATTATTGAAATGCGCGATCGCTTCCCTGAATGGGAAAATGCCAGCCATGCTCCTCTGGCGCTGGAAGCCACCAGCGGGCGGCCAGCCTCCCGTGATAGTCTGGCTGATGCTGAAGCGGCATTGGTCAGCCTGGGCTACAAGCTTACCGAGGCCGCGAAGATGCTGGCTGACATCGATCCCAACCAGCCCACGGAAGCACTTATTAAAGCGGCTTTAACACGGCGTATGAATGGGTAGGTGTCCTGACCTGTCTCAACGGTAACGGACACGGTTCGCGGTTAAGCAAGTAATCTTAAAAAGAGCCTTTATGTTAGAACACGACCGATTAATCGCTGCTGCACCAGAGCATGGAGAGGTGCGTATTGACCATGCGATCCGCCCTAAGCGGCTCCAGGATTATATCGGCCAACCCAGGGTGCGGGAGCAGTTAGAGATATTTATTGGTGCTGCCCGGCTGCGCGAGGAAAGCCTGGATCATACGCTGGTATTTGGCCCACCCGGGTTAGGCAAAACGACGCTGGCAAATATCATTGCGACGGAAATGGGCGTTGGGCTCAAATCTACATCAGGCCCCGTCCTTGAACGCGCTGGTGACCTGGCGGCCATGCTGACCAACCTGGAACCGGGCGATGTGCTGTTTATTGATGAAATTCACCGCTTATCGCCTGTCGTCGAAGAAGTGCTCTATCCTGCCATGGAGGATTTTCAACTCGATATTATGATTGGCGAAGGGCCTGCCGCACGCTCTATCAAGCTGGATTTGCCCCCCTTTACGCTGGTAGGCGCTACCACACGGGCGGGGCTTTTAACATCACCGCTTCGTGACCGTTTCGGTATTGTTCAGCGCCTTGAATTTTATAACCTTGAGGAGTTAACCGAAATTGTGTCCCGCTCCGCCAGATTGCTAGGTGTCGAAACCAGTAAAGAAGGAGCAGTAGAGGTGGCACGGCGCTCACGTGGGACTCCGCGTATTGCTAACCGCCTGTTGCGTCGGGTACGCGATTACGCAGAGATAAAGGGTAACGGAGCGGTGGACGCTACTGTTGCAGATGCTGCGCTCAATATGCTTAATGTTGATCATCACGGGCTCGATCATATGGACCGGCGCTTACTGCTGGCGATGATCGATAAGTTTGACGGAGGCCCTGTGGGGGTTGATTCGCTCTCCGCCGCCATCGGTGAAGAGCGCGATACGATAGAAGATGTCATTGAACCCTACCTGATTCAGCAAGGCTTAATGATGCGTACTCCAAGAGGCCGTATGGTGACACGCCAGGCGTGGCTGCATTTTGAAAGAACTCCCCATGAACAGTCTGTCGATGTGGAAGGAGAACGCCGTCCATGAGTAATGGGTTTAGCATGCCGGTGCGCGTTTACATGGAAGATACTGACGCAGGGGGGATTGTCTACTACGTTAACTACTTGAAGTTTATGGAGCGTGCTCGTAGCGAGTGGCTGAGAAAATTAGGATTAAATCAGCAAATGCTGCTAGACGAGGGTACACAGCTGGTGGTATACCGCTTGGCCTGTCACTATGCCAAGCCAGCGGGTCTTGACGATGAACTGACAGTGAGTGCGTCGGTAGAGAGTATTGGCCGCTGTCGCATGACGTTTGGACAACAGGTTCGGCGGAATAAGGAACTCCTGTGCGCTGCAACAGTCGAGATAGCGTGCTTGAGTGTGGAGACAATGAAGCCTAAAAAGTGGCCTACCTTACTGAATGCACTCGAGATAGATTGATGAACATCCCAATGTAGGGGATGACAGGCAAGCTTGAATTCTGGCGGCGACTACCGCAACTATCACCACTGAGTCGGATACACCGGCGTAAATTGATTGATGAGGGCAACTGTGAACGATAACACCATGTCCATTCCCCACTTAATAATGAGTGCCAGCACGGTTGTACAGCTGGTGATGTTGCTGCTGGTAGTGGGATCAATCCTCTCGTGGGTGGTGATCTTTCAACGCAGCATTGCACTGCGTAGAGCAAAACAGGAATACAACCAATTTGAAGAAGCTTTCTGGTCGGGAGTCGACCTGAACGAGCTTTACCGGGACATTCCAGCCGATGATCCGCGCCATGGTGCTGAACATGTTTTTCAATCGGGCTTTCGTGAATTTAATCGGTTGATGCCAAAAACCCGTAGTGCCGATACGATCCTGGAAGGCGTTCAGCGCAGTATGCGCGTTGCCTGGTCTCGTGAAGAAGATCGTCTCACCCAACATCTCGTCTTTTTGGCCACTGTTGCATCGGCAAGCCCCTACATCGGTTTGTTCGGTACAGTGTGGGGCATCATGGGATCTTTCCAGTCACTTTCCATGACTGAGCAAGCCACTCTGGCAACGGTAGCCCCCTGGATTGCAGAAGCGCTAATCGCGACAGCCATGGGACTTTTTGCCGCTATTCCAGCGGTCATTTTTTATAACCGGCTGTCCAATGATGTGGCTCGTTTGCTGGGTAAATATGAAGACTTTGCCGAAGAGTTCCACGCTATCTTGCATCGTAATTTGCAAGGTCGTGACGGCAAACCCAACGCCAGTTAAGGGAGTCTGCCATGCAAGGTCCGTTCAACCGTAGCGGCAAGAAAAAGCCGATGGGGGAAATAAATGTTGTCCCCTTTATCGACGTCATGCTGGTATTGCTGGTTATTTTCATGATTACCGCACCCATGCTAACTCAGGGTGTTCAGGTGGATTTGCCTCAGGTGACATCAGAGCCTATTGAAAATCAAGACGATAGTGATCCAATCATTATCTCTGTTGATCGTGATGGTGGGTACTTCATTACGCTTGGTGAGGATTCAACAGAGGTCTCATTGGATCAGATGTCAGAGCGTGTAGTGGCGATTTTACAGCGGCGTCCAGGTACACCAGTTATGGTGCGTGGTGATCGCAACGTTCCTTATGGTCAGATTGTGCTACTTATGAGCACATTGCAGCGTGCGGGTGTCGCTAATGTGGGGCTGCTTTCCGAGCCGCCGCAAGATGGGTAAGGGTGACACACAGATGGCAGTCAATTCACCACGTGACCCCCAGGACGTTGGCTACACATGGCCTACGATTTTGGCCGTTGCAGTGCATGCGTTGGTTGTAATATTCAGCCTGATCAGTTTACCGACCCAAACCACCGAGCCTGACTCATCCTCGATTGTGCAAGCGACTTTTGTTAGCACTGAGACCTTTACCGACCAGGCTCAGCAGGCGACTGATCAGCAAGCGGCCCTGCATAGTGCCGCTGAGCCTGAGCCCGACCCTGAGCCTAGCCAACAGGAAACCGATCAGCAACAAGCAGCTGAAGAGGCGGCCCAGAGAGAGGCGGAAGCTCAAGCAGCAGAGCAGGCGCTGGCATTAGAAGAGGCCCAGGCCCAAGCGGAAGCCCAGCGTCGAGCAGAAGAGGCCCAACAACTGGCGGAAGAGCAGGCTGCTGAAGCACAAGCTCGTGAACAAGCTGCCCAGCAAGCCCGTGAAGAGGAAGCCCAGCGCCAGCAGGAAGCAGAAGAGCAACGCGCCCGCGAAGAAGAGGCCCAGCGCCAGCGGGAAGCGGAAGAACAGCGTGCTCGTGAAGAGGAGGCTCAGCGTCAACAGGAAGCGGAAGAACAGCGTGCTCGTGAAGAGGAGGCCCAGCGCCAGCGGGAAGCGGAAGAACAGCGTGCTCGTGAAGAGGAGGCTCAGCGCCAGCGGGAAGCGGAAGAACAGCGTGCCCGCGAAGAGGAGGCTCAGCGCCAGCGGGAGGCAGAAGAGCAGCAAGCCCGTGAAGAGGAGGCCCAGCGTCAGCGTGAAGCGGAAGAACGCCGAGCTGCTGAGGCAGCAGAAGCGGCTATGCAGCGCCAACTGGCAGGTGAAGCAGAAGCGGCGGCTAATGCCCAGCAGGCGCAGCAGGCAGCCAATAGCTTTATTAATATCGTTCGCCGTGCAGTGGAGCAAGCCTGGCTGATTCCGCCAGGAGCGAGCGACTCAATGAGTGCTACGATACAAGTAAGACTTGGCCCATCTGGGGAGCTGCTGGCAACGTCAGTGGTTTCTTCAAGCGGCGATAGTGCGTTCGACCGCTCTGCCATGCAGGCTGTGGAACATGCTGCACCCTTTGGTGAGTTACGTGATTTACCATCGGACCAGCAGCGCAATTTACGTCAAATTAATCTGCGATTTACCCCGGGGGATGTTCGCTGATGCAAACCTTGAGCAAAGTATGGCTATTTTGCGTATTGCTGTTTGTCAGCAGTGTCGCAAGCGCAAACCTGACTATTGAGATAACGCGAGGGAGCGATCAGGCCTTGCCAATAGGCGTTGTTCCTTTCGCTGGCAGCGACAACATGCCGGAAGATGTCGCGCAGATTATTCAGGATAACCTGGAGCGTAGCGGCTTCTTTGCACCGCTTGAGCGTAGCGCCATGTTTGACCGTCCCAGCCAGTCAGATGACGTGGAGTTTGGCACCTGGCGTTCGCTGGATGTCCGCTATCTGGTGGTTGGGCGTGCCCAGCAAACCAGCAGTGGATATCAGCTTCAATTTGAGCTTATGGATATCAGTGGCCAGCGCCGTATCATTGGCGAAACCGTTACTGCCAACGCCGACGATCTGCGAGGTGCCGCGCACTATATCAGTGATCAGATTTTTGAAGCGATTACCGACATCCGTGGCGCGTTCTCAACCCGCATCGCTTATGTGACGGCTCAAGGGCTGGGTGACGATATGCAGTTTGGCTTATACGTTGCCGATGCTGATGGCCGTAACAGTCAGCAGGTGCTAACCTCTGACCAACCGATCATGTCACCTGCTTGGTCGCCCGATGGTAGCAAGCTGGCCTACGTTTCTTTTGAAACCGAACGTCCCGCCATCTATATTCAAGATGTAGCGACTGGGCAACGCGTTCAGGCTACTTCATTTGACGGTATTAATGGGGCTCCGACATGGTCGCCGGATGGACGTCGTATAGCCATGTCGCTCTCGAAGGACGGCCAGCCGGAAATTTATGTTCTGGATGTCGCCAACCGCTCCGTGGAGCGCATTACTCAAAGCAATAGTATTGATACTGAACCTAACTGGTCGCCGGACGGTCGTAGTTTGTTATTTACTTCGGATCGAAGTGGTGGCCCGCAGATTTACCAGTATGTATTTGGCAGTGGGGAAACCAATCGGATAACGTTTACTGGCAATTATAATGCCCGTGCCCAATACTCACCGGATGGCGACCAAATA
Organism: Vreelandella olivaria; assembly: GCF_023507745.1. GTDB lineage: Bacteria > Pseudomonadota > Gammaproteobacteria > Pseudomonadales > Halomonadaceae > Vreelandella > Vreelandella olivaria_A. The sequence continues at coordinate 52,292 of NZ_JALPZO010000028.1, forward strand.
TTCCTGATTCACCGTTCAAGCCGTGGTTATCAGGTTGCACGTCAGGATCTTGATGGAGGGCGTCTGGTTGTACTCAGTGAAACCACAAGAGATGAATCTCCTAGTGTTGCTCCGAACGGGACCATGGTAATCTTCGCTACCCAACAGGGTAACAATGCGGTGTTGAGTGCCGTATCGGCAGATGGCCGTTCGTCATTCAGGTTGCCCGCAGCACAGGGTGATGTCCGCGATCCCGCGTGGTCACCTTTCTTAAATTGATGATGAATCGCATTAGTTTTCTGTTTTCAGGCAAGGAGTCTGATTATGCAACTTAAACCGTTGGCTCGCTCATTGGCAGTAGCGTTATCTATCGTAGTTATCGCTGGCTGTTCCAGCACCGGCGGAACCCAGGACGGTGACTCTTACGGAAGCCAGGATGGCAGCAGTATGGGTGCTGGGACTGCGGGGGCTGGTACCGGTGGTCAGTATGGTTCAACGACAGGTTCTGGCGCTGGTCAGCAGGCTGACTCACGTATTCCCGAAGTTCGTACCATCCACTTCGACTTTGACCGCGATACAATTAAAAGCGAGTACGAATCCGTTGTGATGGCCCATGCCCGCTACCTGCGCGCCAACCCAAATGCCCAGGTTGTTTTGCACGGCCATACCGATGAGCGCGGTACCCGTGAATACAACATGGCTCTTGGTGAGCGTCGTGCACGTTCCGTTCAGCGCTTCCTGAATACTCAAGGTGTATCTTCTTCGCAAATGAGTGTAGTGAGCTATGGCGAAGAGCGTCCGGCTGCAAGTGGTCAAAGCGAAAGCGCTTACGCCCAGAACCGTCGCGTTGTATTTAATTATTGATGGCATTGGCGTGTTGATAGCACGCCAATAGCGTATCTACGGAGTCATCATGAATCACAGTCTCAAACGCTATTTTGAGAGGCTGTGCGGTGCGGGAGCCATAGTGCTCCCGCTGTCCGTATTGCCCATGGCTGCCGTTGCTCAGCAACCGCTTGTCCAGGATCTCTCATCCGGTACTTCCAACGGTTTCTATCAGCAAATGCAACGCCAGGAACCTTCTGGCGGCAGCTTGGTGTTATTTAACCAAGTGCAGGAACACCAGCGGGAAATCCAACAGTTGCGTGGTGAAATAGAAGAGCTACGCCACCAGTTGGAGCAATTGCGTCGTCAATCGCAGCAGCAATATCTGGATATTGAAGACCGCTTGATGAGTAGTGGCCCCAGCCAGATTGAGCAGTCGACCCCTCAGGTTGAGCCTGAGGCAGCAGAACAAGTGGTGAATGCGCCTTCATCACGCAATGTCAGTGAAGATGCCCAGGCGGACTATCAGGCTGCTTTTGCTCATGTGCAGGCTCGCCGTTTTGGTGATGCCATTGAAGCTTTTGAAGCCTTTGTAGCCGATCATCCGGATAGCAGCTTGACGGCCAATGGCCATTATTGGCTGGGTGAACTCTATGCTGCAGAAGGCGAGTTGAACGCTGCGGATGAAGCGTTCAGCCGTGTGATTGAGCAGTACAGTAATAGCAGTAAAGTTCCAGATGCGCTCTACAAATTAGGTCTGGTAAAAGCCCGTCTGGGGGAGGCTGAACGCAGCCGTGAACTGCTTGAGCAAGTTCGTGACGACTATCCTCAAAGTAGTGCAGCCGGGCTTGCGAACGACTTTCTACGCCAGTCGGCGGGATAATGCCATATTACTTATTTGCTTCAAGGAAACCTCATGAGCTGCAAAATCGACTATCAACCAGCGCCCAATCTTTTGGAGAATCGCGTCGTGTTGGTAACCGGTGCGGGTGATGGAATTGGCCGTGCTGCGGCATTGAGCTATGCCCGTCATGGGGCAACTGTTGTACTTTTAGGGCGCACCATCGCAAAGCTCGAACGTGTCTATGATGAAATCGAGGCGGCGGGAGGGCCACAACCAGCGATTTTTCCGCTCAATTTTGAGGGAGCTACCCTCAAAGATTTCCATGATATGGCGGAGACGCTGGATAAAGAGTTTGGCTGCTTGGATGGCCTGCTTCACAACGCAGGATTACTAGGGCGCATCACACCGTTCGATCAGTATAATCCTGAACTTTGGGAGCAGGTGATGCAGGTGAATATCAATGGCCCGATCTGGATGACGCAGGCGCTATTGCCACTGCTCCAGCGATCGGTAGATGCCTCAGTCATCTTTACCTCATCCAGTGTTGGTCGGAAAGGGCGGGCTTACTGGGGAGCCTATTCGGTTTCCAAGTTTGCTACTGAAGGGTTTGTTGAGGTGCTGGCAGATGAGCTGGAAAATCAGTCTAACATTCGTATCAACACCCTGAATCCAGGCGCGACACGTACTCAAATGCGCCGGACAGCCTATCCTGGAGAAGATCCTGAGACGCTGCGTACGCCTGAAGAGATTATGCCCACATACTTGTGGCTAATGGGCCCAGACAGTGCTGGCGTTAGTGGCCAGCGATTGGATGCTCAGCCACCCCGCGTTTAATCGCTTAAGGGTGGCACGGTGTTTGCTGCTCTAAAGGTTGACTGCTAGAGCATCAAACACCAGGCGAGTGGTAAAAACCCTTCAAGGCATCGACCAGGGCGTCACATGTCTCAAACCATATGTCGGCAGGCCACTGCTGATAGTCATCCTCTTCGCTAATATAGCCATAGCCAACGGCTACTGCGGTCATGCCAGCGGCTTTTGCCGCTTCTATATCACGAACATGATCACCGACATACCAGCAGGCTTCTGGCGCCACATTAAGGCGTCGTGCCGCCTCCCAAAGCGGTTCTGGAGCGGGTTTTCTCACGCTCAGGTCATCAGCACACAGCAGTGCACCTGGTTCGAGGGCTAATGCATCCAGTAATGGCAGGGTATAGCGCCGTGGCTTATTGGTAACAATTCCCCATGGGCGCGCTTCGGAGTGCCAGCGGATAAGCCATTGGTCCAGAGGTTTAAATACCTGGCTATGTACCGCAACAGCCTGTTCATAGGCATCCAGCAGATACTGCCTGGCAATATTATGCTCATCAGTGCCGCTTTCCAGGCCTGTTGCCAATATAACAAGTGCGCTGCCGCCATTTGAAACCTGGCTGCGGATCTGTTCAAAAGGCAGTGGTGTCAGGCCATGATGAAGCCTTAGTGCGTTGGTGGCTTGGGCTAAATCCGGTGCGGTATCCACCAGCGTGCCATCCAGGTCAAACAGTATGGCTTCAGGCATAGGTGTTATCATTACTGGCTCACTTTGCGGCAATACATCATATAGTTGACCGATACATCGTGAGCCACCAAACGATAGCGCCGGGTCAACGGGTTGTAGGTTAGGCCTGTTTGTTCGCGTATTTCCAGCCCTGATAACCGCGACCATGAGGCCATTTCAGAAGGGCGAATGAATTTCGCATAGTCGTGCGTGCCACGAGGCAATAACTTTAGTACATATTCTGCGCCAATAATTGCGAAGGCATAGGATTTTGCCGTGCGGTTTAGTGTGGAGAAAAACACGTAGCCTCCTGGGCGTACCAGCTCACTGCAGGCGCGGATCACCGATGCAGGATCAGGTACATGTTCCAGCATTTCCATACAGGTAACCACGTCGTACTTTCCTGGCTGCTCGGCAGCCAGCGCTTCAACGCTGATATTCCGGTAATCCACCGCTACACCGCTTGCTTCGGCATGCAGGCGAGCCACCCCCAGTGGGGCTTCACCCAGGTCAATACCGGTTACGTTCGCACCGCGGTGGGCCATTGATTCACTTAATATGCCGCCTCCACAGCCAACATCCAGAACGCTCTTGCCAGCAAGGCCGGCGCGGGCATCAATAAAATCAAGCCGTAGAGGGTTGATTTCGTGCAGCGGCTTAAATTCACTTTGTGAATCCCACCATTGGCTGGCGAGTGCCTCAAACTTTGCAACTTCCGCTGCATCGACGTTGCCTTGATAGCGATTAGCAGTGCTATCCTGAGGTGTTGCTGGCATGTTTTGACTCCCGTTATCTGTGAGCGTTGGCGGGGTGCTGTTGCCTTGCCACTGATGACATCAAGCAGCAAGCTGGCATCCAGCTCATCGTTCAGTATTATGTCATTCTAACCATTCCTGGCGCGGAACGCATGAAAAGGAACTCTGCATGATTCATAACACCCTATTTCCCCGACTATTATCCTACCGGGGGGCTTAATAGATGCGCGTGTTACTCCATGGAAGTGAACTAAGTGCTGCTACCGCCTCTGCTGCGCTAGCCTGGGTGGGGCATCAAGTGGACTGGCTGCTGCATGAGTCGGCTCCATGGCCGGTGCTCTCCAATGTTGACTGGTTACGGCGCGAACCGGAGCTGATGACGCATATAGAGCAGGCGTTAGAAAGTGGTACGCTGCGTATCATTGACGCGGTGGAGCAGGCCGACACTCCGGAGGTTGTTTGGCTGGCACTATCACCCGACCAGCGCCAGTCCGGGTATGATTTACTTCAACACCCGCTGTTCCAAACCCACAGTGGTGCGGTACTGATCAATAACTCCACGTTTCCGGTGGGCGAAACAGAGCGGCTGCATGTGCTAATGGGCGACCAGCATAGCAGTGTTGCATTACCTGATACCCTGGAGGAGGGCCGAGCGTGGGCTTCATTCACACGCCCCCTACGCTGGCTTTTAGGCTGTGACGATGCCACGGGCGAGCAAGTCACACGTGAACTACTACGTGCCTTCAATCGGCGTAGCGAAGTATTTCAGCGCATGCCGTGCAGAGCAGCTGAACTCACCAAACTCGCAATCAATGGCATGCTGGCAACGCGTATAAGCTATATGAATGAAATTGCGGGCCTGGCTGATACGCTCGGGGTGGACGTAGAGCATGTGCGCCAGGGTATGGGCGCTGATACCCGTATTGGGTTTGAGTATTTATATCCTGGCTGTGGCTTCGGTGGCCCCAATTTTTCACGTGACTTAATGCGTTTGGCAGATGTGCAGTCGGCAAGTGGCCGATATTCTGCGCTGCTTGAGCAGGTAATGGATATCAACGAGCAGAAAAAAGAGACACTGTTTAGAAAACTCTGGTCGTTCTTTGAGGGGGATTTGGCAGGTAAAACCATTGCGATCTGGGGAGCTGCCTTCAAGCCGGGAACAGCGCGAATTGATCATGCGCCCGTTCTTACGCTGCTTGAAGCCTTGTGGGCTCAAGGTGCTAATGTTCAGTTACATGACCCGGCGGCAACACCAGCGTTACGTGCCCTGGTCGGCCAGCGCAACGATTTGACAACGTTTGAGCAGGACCCGTACCTGGCCTGTGAGGGCGCCGATGCGCTAATGCTGGTGACAGAATGGAAAACTTATTGGAACCCTGACTGGCATCGTTTAGCCTCGCTGCTAAGTGCTAAGTTAGTATTAGATGGACGTAACATTTATGATCCGGCCTTTGTGGCCAGCTGTGGCTTACGCTATAGAGGGATCGGCCGACGTGCGGATCCGACGACTCTGTGAGGAAAAACCATGCCCAATAGCTCTCCGTCCCAGCGCATTGTTCCCGATGTGGGTCAAAGCATGACTGCGCAGCACTTGCGTCACCGCAAGGGGCCGCGGCTGTGGCCATTGTGGCTGATGATCATTCTAATCATCATCGCGCTGGGTGCTGCTGCGGTAGGCCTCTGGTATGAGCGTGAGCGTTTATTGGGTGAGGTTTATCGTGTGAGTGGGGAGGCATCTAACCTGCATGCCAGGCTCGACTCTGGCGACACAGATACTGAGGATACGTTAACCTTAATACAAGCGCAGATGTCGACACTGTTCCAGGAGCAAGAGCAACTGGCGATGACGGTCACCAATACCCGTGAAGAGCTTTATGGGTTTTTAACTGCCAATGACGACCTGGTATCCAGTGACGCTTTAAGCTCACTTTCACAGACGCTAGAGCAACTTAAAGAGCAAGCGGCGTTACGTGACGGACAGCTGGCGGCTATTCGAACATCGCTGGATGCCCTGGAACAGACGGGAACCTCAGGCAGGCAAAATTTGGTTGAGGAAATATCTTACCTTGAGCAGAGCACATCACAGCGTTTGGCAGCACTTGAACGCCAGTTGGAAAGTGAAAGTGGTGAATTGGAAGCTCAGTTTGTGGCCTGGCGTGAAGAGGTAGACCAGCGGTTAACTGAAATTACCGCTAACATAGAAGAATCATCTACAGAGGATGCATTTGTTAGTGAAGAATCTTTTAATGCCCTGGAGCAGGAGTGGGCCCAGCGTTTGAATACCCTAGAGAGTGATATCCGCCAAGTGCGTCAGGCACAGTTAGCGTTTAGCGCGCAGATGGAAATGCTCCGATAAGTAATGTTCGGTAATATATTTTGTACTCAAGCCGCTGAGTGATGGTTTGGTTAGGGATGGACTGTATGGGAAGACAACGGAAATGGCCTCTAGCCAACAAGGTGGCTTGTTGTATGGTGCTGCCTTTGCTCACTTTAAGCCCCTCCACATGGGCGCTAAATGCTGCAATTAGCGGTGTTAGTGGCCAAGTGGAGCGCAATATTGATGCATATCTGCAAAATATTGACGAAGAGCAGTACACCGACGTAAGGCTGGAAGGTGAGATTCGGCAGCGCACTCAAGAGGCCATGAGAGTTTTTGGTTACTATTCCCCGGATATTACCGTTGAACTTGATCAGACACCTATTGCAGTCCGTATAGAACCCGGACCTCAAGTGAAGATTGAGGTGCTGTCGATCAATGTTGAGGGTGAGGCACAAGACGATCCACCGTTTCAGGAAGCTCTCGATAACTTTCCACTGCGCGAAGGTGATGTGCTTCGCCATGCGCCATGGGACCGGCTGCGTAACCAGTTTTCGGGCCTGGCCATTGAGCGTGGCTATTTCGACTGGGGATTCACGGACCGCCGAATGGAAGTCAGGCCTTACCTGGAAAGTGCGCGCCTTTATATGGATTTCAATAGCGGCCCGCGTTACCAGTTTGGTGATACCTCCATCAGGGGGAGCCATATTGACCCCGAGCGGCTTCGTCAGATGCAGACATTTGAGCCTGGTGACCCGTATTTGGCTGAGTCATTGGCGCTTTACAACCAACGGCTGGGTGAAACGGAGTGGTTTAGCTCGGTAACCGTTCGGCCACGACTAGCCACAACTCAAGAGCTAATTATTGCGCCGCCCAGTGGTGGAGACCCGTGGTGGAATGAAGCCACCTCTGCTCAACCTGAGCGCCCACGGCTTTCAAGTGCCGCGCTTGCCAGTGCATTAAGTATGAGCCGGAGGGAGGAAAACAATACCCGTCTTCCTATCGATGTGAGCGTTGAGCCTGCTAACCGCCATCAATATGAAGTGGGTATTGGTTATGCCACCGATGTAGGCCCTCGGTTACGCTTTGGCTGGAAGCAGCCATGGATTAACCGGTTCGGACACAGCCTTAATCACGACCTCTATATTTCTGCGCCTGAGCAGCGCTTTACCGGGGTTTATAACATCCCGCTGGAAGACCCTCTGCGTGATAGCTACCGCCTTCAGTACGGACTGAGGAACCGTGATGACGGGGATACTCGCTCCATGGAAGGAACGGTTGAGGTCGCCCGCCGGTGGGAGTTTGAGAACCGCTGGGTGCAGACACTTTATTTCCGGACCACCTATGAAGACTTTACCCAAGGGGGAATGTCGGATCAGGTCTGGCTGTTTTATCCGGGTATTCAGTGGTCAAGAACACGTACTCGCCCGCCGCGCTTCCCGCTCTGGGGGGATCGCCAGCAGTTGTCTATCGAATACTCCGATACCATCTGGGGGTCTGATGCCCAGTTTGCCCGGTTAACAGGGGATACCGAGTGGATACGCACTATCGGCGACGATAACCGGTTTTTGGCCAGATTGAGTGTAGGGGCCATAGAGACCGATGACTTCGATAAGTTGCCCCCTTCATTGCGCTTCTTTGCCGGCGGCGACCGAAGCGTTCGGGGTTACTCCTATGAAAGTCTATCACCCAGAAACGAGGAAGGGCGTCTGCGTGGCGGTCAGCAAATGTTGACCTCCACACTGGAATATCAGCGGCGGGTAACCGGTGACTGGTGGGGGGCCGCCTTTGTGGACAGTGGTGATGCATTCGACAATTGGGGGCCGGAGGAGCTTAAAACCGGTGCGGGGGTTGGTGTGCGCTGGGTATCTCCTGTTGGTCCCATTCGTCTTGATGTCGCTCATCCCTTCGACCACGAAGACGACTGGCGTTTGCACTTTTCCATTGGACCGGAATTCTAGGAGAGCATTTTGGCTAAGGTTGAATCAGCAGGGGCCGCACAGCGTCAGTTGCTCTCGCCCAAACGTCGCCTTTGGCTGGCTGTATGGAGCCTTATACGCCTACTGATCGTTGCGCCACTATGGCTATTTGGTTTAGTGGCCCTGGTGTTAGGTATTGCATTGTCGCCTTGGGGGACAGGTCTGTTGTTCACACAAGGTGAACAGCGTGGCTATTTCACCTTTGAGCATCAAGAGGGGGCCTTGCTGGATCGTTTCACCTTGCAGGGCTTTAATCTGGCGTTAGGTGAAACCCGCATTCACATTGACGACGTTGAACTTGCCTGGGCTGATGACTGTGTGCTGTCCGGACGGCTGTGCCTGGATACATTACGCTTAGCTGGGGTAGATATTCGTCTCGGTAGTGGCACTGCGCCCGCTGAAGAGACACCTGATGATGGTGACGGCATGGCTGAGATCCGGCTGCCGTTTCCTATCGAGCTGCGCGACATTTCACTTAATGACGTTAATGTCCAGCTGGCGGATGGCACTCGCATCACCTGGGAGGCATTTACAACCTCTGCGGTAGCCGAGCAAAGTGTGGTTCGCATTGCGCCTACGACACTTATTCAGCCTACGGTGTACTTACCGCCTTCACCCGGCGTCCTGTTAACCCAGGATCTGCAAGCGCCCCTTATGGCGGAAAGTATCGACGCCGCTATTCTGGTTGCGCACCCTCCGGCGGATGAAACAGCGCACCATGAGCAGCTAAGTGGGGATCTGGCTTCCAGGGAGCGCTTGGAACTACCTGACATAACGCTGCCTATTGATGTGCAGCTCGACGCTTTAACGGTCACTGATTTCCATCTGGAAGGGGCCTTTGACTACCACGTTGAGCGTTTGGTGCTGGGGCTTGAAACTCAAGGTAATCACATCGCGATAACCACATTGGAGGTGGTGACGCCGGATGCCGATGCATCACTGACTGCCGACGCTACGCTGGCTGACCGCTATCCACTGAATGCGCGTTTGACAGCAGTGTTGTGGTTGCCTGAGCTGTTCCCCGAATTGAGTGGCGAGGAGGTGGTGCTTGAGCTTTCGGGCACCCTGGATGAACTCTACGCAGATCTCTCAGTGTCTGGCGTCGTTAATGCCACATTGAACGGTCAGGTGGACGCTTTGTCACCAACCCTGCCGTTTGAGCTGCATCTTCAAAGCGAACGACTCCAGTGGCCGTTAACAGAGCCAGACGATGAAACCGTAGAGCCCTATGTCATTGAGGCCCTGGACGCACAAGTTACCGGTGACCTGGAGGCTTACCATGCATCGCTTGCCTTAACCGCACAAGGCCCTCAAGTGCCTTCGACTCAGGTCAATCTTACCGGTGACGGCGACCTGACCTCGTTTCGCTGGGCACCCTTAACGCTACACATTGATGAGAGTTCACTGCACAGTGAAGGGCAAACTAATTGGGCTGCTCCCTTACAGATAGAGTCGCAGATTCACCTGGAGCAGTTTGATCCGGCGCATTTTGTTGATCAACTCGATGGCAATCTGAATGGCGATATTACAGTCAGCGTCCGTCAGTTGGGTGATGTTTGGGAAGTCAGCCTGCCGCAGTTGGCCATTGATGGCGAATTGCAGGAGTACGCCCTTACGTTAGAAGCCGCCTTGGAGGCAAACAGTAATTTAGAAGTCGATATCCAACAACTGCTCTTTACCCAAGGGGAAAACCGCTTAACCGCAGCTGGTCAGGTAAGCCAGGAAGCCATGACACTGGATGCAGATATTGCCTTACACCAATTGCAAACCCTGCATCCCGATTTGGCAGGCACCCTGACAGGTAATGTACAGGCGCGTGGCAGCTTCTCTCAGCCAACGCTGATTGCCCAGCTTACCGGCCGTAGCCTGCGTTTTGCTGACAACCGGGTTGAGCAGCTTTCCCTCGATGCCAACGTGCAAGGTATTGATGATCCAAGTCTCGATATTGGCCTGGACTTACAGCAGGTCAATGCAGGTGGGCAGTCGCTTTCCAGTGTGGCACTAGAGCTAAATGGTCAGCTCTCCCAACATGACTTAACGGTGCGGGCAGAAGGTGAACCCAACAGTCCGTTAAGTCGTGCATTGCTCTCTTTGAATGGCCGCTTTGATCAGCAACGCCAGCTCTACCAGGGGCGCTTGACTCCACTTGAGATTGACTCCGAAGCAGGTGATATACGTCTCGAAGCGCCATTGGATTTGAGCTACAACCTGGAGAGTGGACAGGCTGGATTGACATCTTTCTGCTTGCGGCGCTTGCAGGGAGGGCTGGTGTGTTCCGATGAGCCGATAACTGCATCGACCGACCAGGGCCAGGCAGTTCTAAGTGTCCGCGAAGTACCCATGGAAATGCTTGAACCCTTCCTTCCAGAAGAGTGGAGCTTTGAAGGTGACACCACAGCAGACATGGTGGTCGCATGGCGACAGGGTGGTGCGCAATGGCAAGCCAATGTACAACTGCTCAGCGAACTGGCGATTACCGCAGTTAATGATTACGGTCAGCCCGTGCAGCTACCGGTTATTAATCTTGATGCCCAACTAGACGCCAATCAGGCGCAGGCAGATGCCAATATTGCGTTATCGCTCTCTGAAGCGGGTGAGTTTTCCCTCAACCTGTCGGTTAATGACCCGCTGGGACGAGGAGCGCTGCAGGGAGAATTACACGCGAATAATGTATCGCTGGAGCCGTACCGCCCGATGATGGTAGGCATGGATCGTTTGGAAGGTGATTTGGATGGTCGTGTACAAATTACAGGCACCACTAGCCAGCCCGACTTACAAGGTGAGCTTGCACTGCGCGGTATTCGTGTCCATGGCCCAGATATTCCCGTTGATGTACAAGGTGGGGAACTAGTGGTTGCGTTTGATGGAGAGCAGGGGGATATCAACGGGTTTTTGGCTGCAGAGCGTGGCCGCCTGAATATTACCGGGGATGCTTTCTGGCCTTCCGGTGACGATTGGCGTATTGGGGTGGATCTCAATGCGACCCAGGAGCCTCTATTAGTGGTGCTGCCACAGTTTGGCCGCCTGGAAGCTGCACCTGATATCCGTATCAGGATAACACCTGAGCGCTTGCAAATAAGGGGTAACGTCGACTTGCCCTGGGCGCGTCTGGAGGTCGGTGACCTGCCCGCTTCGGCGATCAGTCCCAGTTCTGATGAAATCATTATTACTGAACGTGAGGATCGCGAGGCCGAACGTTTGGCCCAGCAGCGCGCTGCCAATGGAGAGCCAAGTGCGGCTGATGAGCTGGCTCAAACCGGTATGGAGTTGGATATCCTCATCACCTTAACGCTGGGTAGTGACATGCTGTTTTCTGCCTATGGGCTTGAGTCAGGTTTAGGGGGTACGCTGGAAATACGTCAGGACAGTGGCGCCCTCCAGCTATTTGGTGAAGTGAATCTGGTGGATGGACGCTTCCGTGCCTTTGGCCAGGACCTGTTGATTCGCCGTGGTCAATTGTTATTCAGTGGTCCTCCGGGGCTACCTGTGCTGGATTTTGAGGCTATCCGTAATCCTGAGATTACCGAAGATGAGGTTATTGCCGGATTACGTGTCACCGGTAATGCTGAAGAACCTAACATCTCGATTTTCTCAGAACCTTCCATGGACGAAACACGTGCGCTTTCCTATCTGTTGCGCGGCCGGGCACCAGATGAGTCAGGTGGAGGTATTGATAGTGCTTTAACCACAGCCTTAATTGGAATGTCGCTTGGCCAGACAGGCGGTGCTGTTGGTTCTATTGGAGAGGCGTTTGGTATTCATGACCTGACTCTGGATACCACGGGAGCGGGCGATGAAAGCCAGGTGGCATTGAGTGGTCAACTGACAGATGATATCCGGATTAGCTATGGTGTGGGAATCTTCTCGCCAATCGCGGAACTAACACTTCGTTATACGCTTTGGCGTAATTTATACGTTCAGGCAGTATCGGGAGCTAATCAGGCGGTGGACTTGATCTACACCTTTACGCGCTCTGGCAACCCAGCAATTTATCCGCCGCAGTGAGAGGGCATCATGGCACTATTTTCTAACGCGACATCCACATTACCTGGCCGTGAAACGCCTATTGAAACCAGCCAGGTTCACACGATCAGTGGACACTCTCTGCATCCACCTTTTCCCAATGGTTATGAGGAAATAGTGTTGGGGATGGGATGCTTTTGGGGAGTAGAGCGGCTGTTTTGGCAGCAGCCTGGAGTGTATGTAACCGCAGCGGGCTACGCCGGTGGTGGTACACCTAACCCCACCTACCAGGAAACCTGTACCGGGCGCACAGGCCATACGGAGGTTGTACGGGTGATCTATAACCCAAGCCAGGTGGCACTGGACAGCTTGTTACAGATTTTCTGGGAACAACACGACCCAACCCAGGGCAACCGGCAGGGTAACGATATTGGCAGCCAATACCGCTCGGCCATTTATACCACTACCGATGCCCAGCTCATGGTGGCGAAACATAGCGTTGCCGCTTATCAGCAGGCACTTGATCAAGCCGGCAGGGGAGCGATTACCACGGAAATAAAACCGCTGGATACCTTTTACTATGCCGAAGCCTATCACCAGCAGTATTTGGATAAAAACCCCAATGGCTACTGCGGTTTAAAAGGTACGGGGGTCACTTGCCCCATTGGATAAACAGGGACAATAAATGAAGCGAAGTGCTCAACGTTATATGCTCACCAGTGGTTTGATGACTACCCTGGTGATGTGTTCTGCCTCAGCTCTGTCAGCAGATGCAAACATACCACAGGCCATGCCTCTTTCCATTGATGACACGCCGTTTTCCAGCGAACGGGAAGCGGTTACCTGGCGGCGGGATGAGCTAAAGGATTTAGAGCGCTTATTGCGTCAGCTACGGTTTGACTTGGTTAATAACCAGGATGCTCGTGGTGCAGCACCCCGGCTGTCTGAGCTGCAAGCGCGCGCAACCCCCGACCATTTCCTGCCTGCGTTTATTGAGGGAACGCATGGTCGTGGTTCAGATGCGCGTCCAAACATTTGGGAAGAGTGGGATGAGTTTGCGGCAGGGTTCCAGGATTTGGAAGACAAGGTCGGGATCTTGGTTGATGCTGCTGAGCAGGAAGATTACCGCGCAGCAACCCGGGCATTTTCTGATGTCGGCCTGAGCTGCCGCAGTTGCCACCGCGCCTACCGATACGACTAGCTATCGGCAGGCAGGAGTTATCAGTCGTCTGACTGAATACGATCAATGCGGTATAACGTTTCTACCTGGTCCAGGCCACTGATGGTGCAATTAAGGTCTTTAACCCGGCCATCGCTTAAACCATAAACCCAGCCGTGTACTGAAATGTGTTGACCACGTTGCCAGGCGCGTTGAAGAATCTTGGTACGGCATAAACTATTAACCTGGGCCTTTACGTTTAGCTCGCACATGCGGTCGATCTGATCATCCATTGGCAGGTGATCCAATGAGTCACGGTGGCGGTTGTACTGCTCCCGAACCGAGTGAAGCCAGTAATCCACCACGCCACACTCGCCACCGGTTATGGCTGCCTTAATGCCACCACAACCATAGTGGCCCACAATCATGATATGACTTACTTTCAGCACATCAACTGCGTACTGCACCACGGAAAGCGCGTTCATATCTGTATGGTGAAGAAGATTGGCCACATTGCGGTGGACGAAGACTTCTCCGGGGGGGAGTGAAATGATCTGGTTAGCTGGTACGCGGCTATCGGAACAACCGATCCATAAATAGTCGGGTTTTTGCTGATTGGAGAGGCGCTTAAAATACTCAGGGTCCTCTTCACACATGCGTTCAGCCCAGGCACGATTGTTTTCGAGGAGCGTCGCAATAGGGTCAGACATTGAATCTCCGTAGGATGACGTCATCAGGTTAAAGGGGCTGGCAACGTAATAACTGCGTAACCGTGATTAGAGTAGGAGGTTTTAACCTTCCCCGAATATAAGGTCAATCGTCGGTTTACCTTTAATGCCTGTATTCATGGGCAGTGGATAGGAGTCAACCATGTCAGCTGATGCTGAGTATGAATATGATTTATTTGTGATTGGTGCCGGGTCGGGGGGTGTGCGTGCAGCCCGGATGGCAGCAGCGGCAGGAGCCCGGGTAGCGGTGGCAGAAGACCGTTACCTGGGAGGAACCTGTGTCAATGTTGGTTGCGTACCTAAAAAACTGTACTCTTACGCGGCGCACTTTCATGACAGTTTTGATGATGCGATAGGCTATGGCTGGCAACTGCCAGGGCCTGCTTCGCTTGACTGGGCAACGCTGCGTGACAATAAAACTAGCGAAATTAAACGCCTGAATGGCATTTACCAGCGCCTGTTGGAAGGCGCTGGCGTTACCCTGTTCAATGCCCGGGCTAAACTGAGTGGGCCGCATAGCGTTGATTTGGCAACAGAGGAGGGGAGCACTCAGGTGTCCGCCAGACAAATCCTCCTGGCGACCGGTGGATGGCCTTGGACACCTGACTTTCCTGGTAGCGAATATGCACTGAATTCTAACCAGATATTTGACCTTGATAGGTTCCCAGAGCGCTTTCTGGTTCTAGGGGGGGGCTATATTGCTGTTGAATTTGCCAGTATTTTTAATGGGTTAGGTAGTGAGTCCCATTTAATCTATCGGAATGAATTATTTTTAAAGGCGTTTGATCAGGAAGTTCGTGAATTTACCCGTGATGAGATGGCCAAAAAGGGAGTCAAACTTCACTTTGGTACGAATATCAAGCGTATAGAGCCTCATGGTGCGGCACTTAACGTCTACCTCACCACGGGAGAGTTGCTGGAAGTGGACGCAGTGCTCGCAGCGACTGGGCGTAAGGCCAACACGCAGGGGCTGGGGCTTGAAACATTAGGTATCGAGCTGGATGAAAACGGTAAAATTCCCGTTAATGAACGCTATGAAACGCGAGTCCCTTCTATCTTGGCGCTGGGGGATTTAACCGACGGCCCTGAATTAACACCTGTTGCTCTGGCCGAAGCCATGCAGTTGGTTGACCATCACTTCAATCATACTGAACCAATGCCGCTGGATTATACGACCATTCCAACGGCGGTGTTTTGCCACCCCAATATCGGAACTGTTGGCCTTTCTGAAGAAGCCGCGCGAGAGAAATTTGCCAGCATCCGTATTTATCGCACCGACTTTAAGCCTATGAAGCACACGCTTTCAGGCAGTACAGAACGCATGCTAATGAAGCTTATTGTGGATGATGCAACTGACGTGGTGGTGGGGGCACATATGGTGGGTGAAGAGGCCGGCGAACTGATTCAGGGCATTGCGATTGCGGTAAGAGCGGGGCTCACAAAGAACGATTTTGATCGCACGGTAGGCATTCACCCGACAGTAGCTGAGGAGTTTGTCACGATGCGAACCCTCTCACGCTATTAAGCTGATTTTTACTCTTCATTTGGCGGGCACCTGCCCGCCTTTTTAAGCTCGCGCTATTAAAAGGTTGATCTAAACTGCTATGTGGGCACGCCAGCTAAAGCCTCTGGGTACAAGCTTTTAATCCAGTTGATAACGAAAAATTATGGAAAATAAAGCAGAGGATAATATGGTTTTTGAATTGCTAATAATCCGCTGTTATAATAAGCGCCAAATTCGCTACAGCGAAGCATAACCATGAGTGCGCCAATAAAGCCTTTTACACCCTCTGCTGATCTTGCGCGGCCAACCGTTGCTGATGCTGTGATTGGTCATGCAGAAACATCGCTTTTCATCCGTAAACCAAATGCGGATGATGGCTGGGGTGTTTATGAGCTTGTCAAAGCTTGCCCACCTCTGGATGTGAATTCTGCCTATGCCTACTTACTGCTAGCGACACAGTTTCGCGACACCTGTGCGGTCGCGACGAATGAAGAAGGTGAGATTGTCGGCTTTGTCTCTGGCTATGTAAAAGACAACGCTCCGGACACCTACTTCCTGTGGCAGGTTGCCGTTGGCGAAAAAGCCCGTGGTACCGGTTTGGCCCGCCGCCTGGTGGAGGCCATTATGTCCCGGCCGGAACTGGCGGAGGTCCATCACCTGGAAACCACCATTACCCCTGACAACCAAGCCTCTTGGGGCTTGTTCCGGCGACTTGCTGCAAGTTGGCAGGCGCCGTTAAACAGTCGTGAATACTTTTCCACTGAACAGCTGGGTGGAGAGCACGATCCGGAAAACCTGGTTCGCATAGGTCCGTTTCAAACCGGAGCTATCTAACGTTTCGTTTTCCCGCTCGTGTTGCCTCAGCCTGCCAATCGCTTGCTCGGCTCAACGATCAAAAAAAGGAGGTCGCTATGCAGACCCAGACGCTTGAACGCATGGAATCCAATGTTCGTACTTACTCGCGCTCCTTCCCTGTGGTCTTTACCAAGGCACAGAATGCGCGACTAACAGACGAAAATGGGCGCGAATATATTGATTTTCTTGCCGGTGCCGGAACGCTTAACTATGGCCATAACAACCCGCATTTAAAGCAAGCGATGATTGACTACCTGTCTACGGATGGCATAGTGCATGGCCTTGATATGTGGACGGTGGCAAAGCGTGATTACCTGGAAACGCTTGAGGAAGTGATCCTTAAGCCACGTGGCCTGGACTACAAAGTACATCTACCTGGCCCGACAGGCACCAACGCGGTGGAAGCGGCCATCCGTCTGGCTCGGGTTGCCAAAGGGCGGCATAATATTGTGACGTTCACCAATGGTTTCCATGGTGTCACCATGGGGGCGTTGGCGACCACCGGCAACCGTAAATTCCGCGAAGCGACTGGCGGCATACCTACCCAGGGCGCCAGCTTCCTGCCTTATGACGGTTATATGGGGGAGCATGCGGATACCCTTGATTACTTTGAAAAGCTGCTCAACGACAAATCAGGTGGGCTGGATATTCCTGCCGGCGTTATTGTTGAAACCGTGCAAGGCGAGGGAGGGATTAACGTTGCGGGGCTCGACTGGCTGAAACGCCTGGAAAGTATCTGCCGTGCTCACGATATTCTACTGCTTATTGATGACATTCAGGCTGGCTGTGGCCGTACAGGTAAATTCTTTAGCTTCGAGCACGCTGGCATTACTCCGGATATCGTTACCAATTCAAAGTCACTGTCTGGATTTGGCCTGCCGTTTGCTCATGTGCTCATGCGCCCGGAACTGGATAAATGGAAGCCGGGGCAGTACAACGGTACTTTCCGCGGGTTTAACCTGGCCATGGTCACGGCAACCGCAGCGCTCAAAAAATATTGGTCAAACGATACGTTTGAGCGGGATGTACAGCGCAAAGGGCGCATTGTTGAAGAACGCTTCCAGCAACTGGCTGCATTGCTGACCGAACATGGTAAACCCGCTACTGAGCGTGGTCGCGGCCTGATGCGTGGAATTGATGTGGTTTCAGGCGAAATCGCCGATAAAATTACCAGTAAAGCCTTTGAGCACGGCCTGATTATCGAAACCAGTGGCCAGGATGGCGAAGTGGTTAAATGCCTGTGCCCGCTAACCATTAGCGATGAAGATCTACTGGAAGCGCTGGATATACTTGAAACCTGTGTTAAAGCTGTTGCCAGCGAGTAATAACGCTGTGGTTACCACGTTTAATAAATATGCGGCTCCATAGCGGGCCGCCTTTAAATGGAGCTTAAGTATGATCGTTCGCAATCTTGAAGAAGCACGTAAAACGGATCGCTTGGTAACAGCTGAGAATGGCAACTGGGATAGCACGCGTCTTGTCCTGGCAGAAGATAACGCGGGTTTCTCATTCCACATTACCCGTATTTTCCCTGGTACTGAAACACATATACATTACAAGCACCACTATGAAGCCGTTTTTTGCTATGAAGGCGAAGGCGAAGTGGAAACGCTTGCCGATGGTAAAATCTGGCCTATCAAAGCCGGGGATATTTACCTGCTTGACCAGCATGATGAGCATTTGCTGCGTGGTAAGGAGAAGGGCATGACGGTGGCCTGTGTCTTCACGCCACCCATCACCGGTAATGAAGTGCACCGCGAAGATGGTTCTTACGCGCCTGCTGAAGATTGATCCCCAGAAGTTCGCTAGAGATTCTGGCGTGATGAAAGGCAGCCATGCACATTTGCAGGCTGCTTTTTGCCGTTGGATATGCAGGAGAATTATCTGGCTTTTTTGAAACGGACGTACTTTCACTGCAAGCTGTTAGGGCGTTATCGTTGCATTTGATGTTATGCTTTGGTTCGCATAATATATATTATGTTAAATACAATGAAAACCGATGATGAAAACACACTGCTAAGTTGGACAATTGGTCTCCCTTCTCCTTATCATTCGTGCTCATATTGTCCAAGGATATCACTCGTTATGCGCCCAGGTGTTTTGTGGCTAATGGCTGGTTTGTCGCTCTCGTTCGCAGGCTGTGCCGTTACCCAGCCAGAATCTAATGAACCCCCGCCGTTGAGCGAAGCGTCATTCAATGCCCGCATCCTTGAACTTGAAAACGCATTAACACTCCAATGCAGCACAGCCAGATCACTGCAGGAGCGTCAGCTTAATCAGCAGCAGGTACTTACTGCTGACATGCGTGAGGTTGGCAGCTTGTTACGTTATTTGCGTAAAGACGTCGCCAGCCTGGAAGCGCGTGGCGAGGAGCCTGTTATTATTCGTGAAGAGTGTGCAGTGGAAAGCGCTGAAGACAGCAAAACACTGCTTGGGCGAAGTGAATGGGTGGGCTTGCCCAGTATTGGTACCTATCTCAAGGCACGAGTGGACTCGGGAGCCAACACCTCATCACTATCAGCCTCGGATATCACACGTTTTGAGCGAGATGGTGAAAACTGGGTACGCTTTAAGCTTGCACTCAATGATGATGATGTCGTTGTTGAGCAGACACGTGATGAATGGATAGAGGCACCTATTCAGCGCAGGGTGCGCATTGTTCAGGCATCAGGCGAAGAATCACGCCCGGTGATCTCGTTACTGATGACGCTGGGACCCATCCGTGAGAATGTCGAATTTACCCTGAATGATCGAACCCATCTGGATTATCCTGTTTTATTGGGGCGCCGGTTTATGATGGATATTGCCACGATTGACGTATCCCAAACCTACATTCACAAGCGACCTGAATTTCCTGGCGGTGAACCAGCCGAACAAGCTGCAGATGATGAAGCAGCTGATCAAGATGATACAGAAGAGTAACTGCACTCCCCTGCCGCTTTTCGCTGAAAGGAATCTTCATGTCACGGCTACCCTTTTATTTAATCGTTGGTTTTTTACTGGTGGCAGGAATTGCGACCAGTGTCCACAGACATATGCAGTTTGAAATCCCCTGGGTGCCAGGTGAGCAGCGGCAAGTTTGGGAAATCGAAGCCGTCATTAACTTTAATGCCCAGAATGGGCCTGTTCAGGTTGATCTGGCGCTGCCATCGCACCAGGCTGGCTATCGTGTGCTCACGGAAAACACGGCCTCATCCGGGTATGGGCTGGCCTATCAGGCGGATGAACTGGGACGCCAGGCGCAATGGACAATACGCGAGGCCGCCGGTAGCCAGCAGCTTTACTATTCTGTTCAGATGCTGGTCTCTCCGGATGCCCGCGCTCCAGCACAAACGCCGCCTGGGCTCTCCTCCCCACCACCTTGGGAGAGCCCGTATGACACTGCTGCCAGCCAACTGATTGATCGCGCCTGGGCGCGAAGTGCTACCAATGCCACGTTTGCAAGAGAGTTGATTCTGGATATCAACGGTGAACGGCAAGGCGAAAATGCACGTTTGCTGCTTACCCAAGAGCAGCCCTCAGCACTGATTGTGCGGCTACTTAATCAGGCGGGCGTGCAGGCCAGAGAAGTGAGTGGCTTGCTGCTGGAAGATGGACGTCGGCGTCAGTCATTAAGTAGCTGGATTCAGGTTTTTGACGAGCAAGGCGAGCGTTGGGCTATCTTTAATCCGCTAACGGGTGAACAAGGCAAGCCGGAAAACTTACTGCTTTGGGAAACAGGTGGACGCGCCGTATTGGAAGTCCAGGGGGGAACGAATTCCCGTGTCAGCTTCTCTATGCTGACCCATCACCAGCCAGCCTCTGCGGCGGTTCGTAACCACTATTCAGAAGATACCCTGCTAAACTTCTCTATTCATAGCCTGCCACTGGAAGAGCAAGCGCTATTCCAGACTATTCTGCTAATACCGATTGGCGCCCTGGTGGTGGTGTTCCTGCGTGTGCTGGTAGGGATTAAAACGTCCGGTACGTTTATGCCCGTCTTAATTGCGCTGGCGTTTATTCAAACCACGCTACTGACAGGCCTGATCGGCTTCCTGTTAATTGTAGCGGTAGGCCTGATTATCCGTAACTATTTGTCTTATCTTAACCTGCTTCTTGTGGCAAGGGTGTCGGCGGTCATCATAACGGTTATCGCCATTATCTCCATCTTTACCGTGTTGGCTTACCGTATGGGCCTGAGTGCCGGCCTTACCGTGACCTTCTTCCCCATGATCATTCTTGCCTGGACCATTGAGCGGATGTCCATTCTATGGGAGGAGGAAGGCCCTAAAGAAGTATTGATCCAGGGCGGAGGAAGTCTGCTGACTGCGGTGCTGGCTTATCTGGCCATGAATAACCCATGGGTGCGCCATATCACCTTTAACTTCCTGGGGGTGCAGCTCATCCTGATGGCGCTGATTCTGTTGTTGGGTAATTACACTGGCTACCGTCTGCTGGAGCTACGTCGCTTTAAACCCATTACTGATGACGAGAAGCCGTCATGAGCTGGTGGAAAAACTGGACATGGCCCACGCGTTTGCGCGACAAGGGAATTATCGGCATGAACCGGCGTAACATCCGCTACATCGGTCGTTATAACTCCCGCCACCTATACCCTCTTGTTGACGACAAGTTGAAGACCAAGTTACTGGCCCAGCGCTACGGCATTACTACCCCAGAGCTGATTGGCACCGTCACTACGCAGTTTGGTGTCAAGCATATTAGTGAGATGTTGGTGGGCCATAACGGCTTCGTGATCAAGCCGGCCAAAGGCAGCGGCGGTAAAGGCATCCTAGTGATTGAGAAAGTGGAAGACGATGCCTTTGTCAAGCCGAGTGGTGCCCACCTTTCGATTGAGGATGTCGAGCGCCACGTCTCCAACATATTGTCCGGGCTCTACTCTCTAGGTGGCTCGCCAGACGTTGCTGTCATTGAAACACTGATCAATTTTGATGACAGCCTGTTGGCTTATACCTATGAGGGTGTGCCTGATATCCGGGTCATCGTCTTTAAAGGCTATCCGGTGATGGCCATGATGCGGCTTTCCACCGCCGCGTCTGATGGTAAAGCGAACCTTCACCAGGGCGCTGTAGGAGTAGGTTTGAATATTGCAACAGGTGCCGCCCTGCGCGGGGTTCAGTTTGACCGGCCCTGTTTTATCCACCCCGATACCGGGCATGATCTGGCAAGTCTGGTTGTGCCACAGTGGAATACACTGCTTCATTTGGCTGCAGGCTGTTATGAAATGACTGGGCTTGGCTATCTGGGTACCGATATGGTGCTGGATCGCAAGCATGGGCCGATGTTGCTGGAGCTGAATGCCCGCCCTGGCTTGGCGATACAGATGACCAATGGTGAAGGGTTACGCCGACGCCTCGATCTAATCGAACGTCAACCTAACGGCGTCTCTGTTGCAGATCGGGTGGCATTTGCCCAGCATCACTTTGCCCGGCAGAGCGAGCTGGTAGAAACGCCTGACACTGCCTCTGCAAGCGCGTAGACTACGCTGACGACGTGCAATGAGTTGCTTTATGACTGAAGCCAATACGCTACTGCAACAAGCGGAGTCTCAGTGTTATACCAAAGGCGTCCGATTTACGCCTATACGACGCCGTGTACTTGAGCTGATTGCAGAAAATGGTGGGGGCTTAAAAGCCTATGATCTGTTGGATCAACTCTCCACTGAACATGCCGCTGCGCGGCCACCTACGGTATACCGTGCTCTTGAGTTCTTAATCGATCAGGGGCTTGTACACCGCATTGAGTCTCAAAATGCCTACGTTGCCTGCGCATGCCCGGAACATACCCACGGATTCCAGCTGCTGATTTGTCGGCAGTGCGGATACGTCGAAGAGCTGCATTTAGATGCGATAAGTGACAAACTGGCCCAGTTGGCCAAACAGCAAGGGTTTAATGTCGAACGTCAAACGATTGAGCTCCAGGGGCTCTGCCAAAATTGTCGGGAATCGGGAGCATAGCCATGCCTTGTTATGAGCAGTTGGAACCAACCAAGCTTTTCAAAGCACTGGAGTCTGCCAGCCCTTCCGATACGTTGCCCCATCTAGCCACTCTCTTGGATGCGGTGCGTTTTAACGAAACTGGCCTGCTACCTGCCATTGCCCAACAACACGATACGGGCGAAGTGCTCATGATGGCATGGATGAACCGCGAGGCACTGGAAGAAACCCTCTCTACACACCGCGTTTGCTACTACTCCCGCTCGCGTAAAAAGCTGTGGCGCAAGGGGGAAACATCTGGTCAGCAGCAGCAATTGATCTCTGTAGCACTGGACTGCGATGGTGACACCCTGCTGCTCCAGGTGGATCAAACCGGGCCAGCCTGCCACACTGGCCGCCGCAGTTGCTTCTACCTGACATTGAGCCAAGAAGGGTCAGTTATTAACAGTGAGCCGCTGATAGACCCTGCAACCCTCTACAGTAACAAGTGAATGGTCAGGGCGTTAAAGGCAGTGCAGCGGCTTCTTTCCCGTTTGCTGGCGGGTGTGATGGTGTGTTTCGTGCGCGTGTACCAATATACCATCAGCCCGCTTTTAGGGCCGCGCTGTCGCTTCTGGCCCAGTTGTTCCTCTTACACCATTGAGGCCATCCAGGTGCATGGTCCCATCAAAGGTGGGTGGATGGCTGCCAAGCGAATTATTAAGTGCCACCCTGGCCATCCCGGCGGTATGGACCCTGTGCCGGGGGGGCGCAGCGAACAATTGTGTAAAGAAGATGCCGCAGACAGTGACGTGCCAGCAGAGAAGCGCAGCCATCACTCCTGTCGTTAAAAAGAAAAAAGTTACGCTTGCTGAGCAATCTGGTAGATACGTTCCAACATAGCGTGCAGGCCATTACTTCTTGTTGGCGACAGGTGTTTATCCAGGCCTAAATCCTGTAGGAAATGTGGCTCGGTACGTCTAATTTCCTCTGCGGTGCGTTCGCTATAGATTCTGAGCAGTACCGCAATCAAACCGGATACAATCGCTGCATCGGACGTGGCTTTGAAAATAAGCTGCCCCCCCTGCTCTTCATGGCGCATCCATACGTTGGATTGACATCCCTGAATCTTAAACTCTTCCGTTTTATACGCTTCAGGGAAGTCAGGCAGTTGCTTGCCCATATCGATAATGTATTGATATCGATCCATCCAATTATCGAACATTTCAAATTCCTCAACTAGCTCTTGTTGAGCCAATTCTGCGCCCGACATGCTCATGGCGACTCCCTTAGGGTTAAAAAAGTGTGACTTATTATAACGGCTCAATACGCGCTTTTGGGGCTGTTCCTCCTAATCGATGTCGTTGCTGTTCGCGATGCCACTCGGCCTCTTCGCTATGTAAATAACGCGTTGTGGTATCCAGCCTGGCGTGGCGTGCGCTCTCTGCCAGATAGCGCAGACTTACGCCTGATTGCGCTTGGTGGGTAATCGATGTATGGCGAAGCCAATGGGGAGTAGCTTGCCGCAACGCGCTGATATACGCAGGTTTTCCGTTTTGAGCTTCCAGTGCTTCTGCGGCATCGGTAAACGCACCTTTAATCAGTCGATACAGCTGGTTGTCACTAATCCTGCGTTGTTTGTCCAGTGCGCGAATAACCGGTGACTGCTCCTGGTGTTCGGGCAGGCCGGGTAATCCTAGTGCCCCCCGCCACTGTCTCAGGCAAGTCAGCATATCGTCGGGCACAGGGATTCGGGCCAGCTTGCTGCCCTTTCCAACCACCACCCACCACCAACGCCCCTCACTTTGCTGGAAGTCTAGCATTTGTGTATTCGCCATTTCGCTGATACGAGGGGCCAGCAGGTAAGCGAAAGCAAAAATAAACCGGCGCCGGGCATGCTCGTAAAGCGCTCGGCTACTCTGCTCATGTGGCGGTTGGTTGATCCATTGCCAAAGCCACTCCCATAGCTCACGTTCGAAATAACGCTCGATGCGTTGGATTTGGTTATTGAGCCGACGGGACTTATCACGCATTAGCTTAAACGGATTACGGCTGACCCATCCCGCCTCTACCAGCCAATCAAACAGGCCTTGCAGGATAACGAGACTTTGGCGGCGGCTGGCAGGAGAAAGCCCTCCCCGGAAAGGTCGCCAATTTGGGTGATGGCGCGGTTTGGTTGGCCCAACCCAATATTCAGACGGCTGTGGGTCCATCAGGAAATTTTCAAATTGACGCAGTATCTCCCGGTCTACGTGGTTTAGCTGCTTATTTTCTCTACTCAGCCAAAGTAACAGTCGCTCTGCTTCCCGGCGGTAGCTTTTCAAGGTTTGGGGGCTGTCTTGATACTCTGCAAGCCATGCAGCAACCGCCTGAATATCATTTTGGGCAGCGATATGCAGATCAGTATTAACCAGGTTGTGTTGTTCCACCGGCAGGAGCGGCCACGTTAATGCCGTGCCAAGGGTGCTGCACTGCCTAATATTTACCGATGAGCCGCCCTTTTTGTCATCATCCACTGCGACACCCTTTTGTTTCCATTAACTTATACGGTTTTTCAATGGGGTAAGTCTGATGCTATAAGCGTATAAATTCAAGATAATAAGGGTAATCTTGAATTTATTCATATAAAGATAAATATTATTACGATTTATGTATTACGTAATTATTGAGTTTTGACCCCATAGTGGCGAGAATGGCGTTTTAGATTCACCAGGGGAAAGCATATGGCGCGCAGCGGGATTCAATACAGCGATGTTCAGCAGGCGATTGATAAGCTACTCGCCCGTGGCGATACGCCTAGCGTTCAGCGCATACGTGAAGTGTTGGGTACCGGTAGCTTCACGACCATAAGTGAGCATTTTCGTATCTGGCGCACTGAGCGAGAGCAGAATCGTGACGTTCCACCCCCAAAAGGTGTTCCAGAAGTCATCGTCAATGTGGCGGGGGAGCTTTGGCGCGAGGCGCAAGAGGTTGCCAATCACGCCCTGGCCCACTATCGGGAGGATGCCAATCGTCAGGTGGAAACTGCTCTGCAAACAGCGGCCGATGCAGCCCAACAGGCGGCCAATGCAGAGCAGCGCGAAAGTGCCCTGGCAGAGCACCTTCGCCATACCGAACAACGGCTGGAAACACTAAACCGTGAATTGGCAGCCAACCAAAGCCAAGAGCGCCAATGGCAGCAGCAGGCAGAGAAAGCTATTCAGACGGCACAGGAGTACCAGCAAAAACACACCCAGGCTGAGCAACGAGTGGAAGCACTGCAAACGCAGTACGCCACAGAGCAAAAGCAGCAAATAAAGCGATGGGAAGAGCGCTTGGCCCAGGAAGAAAAACGCAACGAGGCAGCTGAAGGAAAGCTGATGGCGCTACTGGACACCTTGAGGCAGGAGCGGACTCAAGAAGAAAAAGCCTTGCAAAAGCGTTTACGGCAGTGGGAGCTGCGGGCAGATGCATTGGACAAAGAGCTGCAACGTAAAAAAGAGACACTGCATCAATATCAAATGGATAATAGTGCCCAGCAGCAGTGTATTGAGGCACTTGAGCGCCAGAACGAGGAACTGAATGAACAGCAGTCACAGCTTCAGAGCCAGTTGGACGAAGCTTATCGCTCACTGGAACAACAGCAAAAGCGCGCCGAGCAGGATGCCCAATGGCAGCAACAGCTGTGGCAGCATATGGAGGCACTGCAGGTGCAGCTAACCGCCTTGCCTGATACACTGAGCGCAAATGATAAACGGAAAAAGGAGGCTGAAAAGCCACCTCAGTAAGGGGGGAGCCGACTGAAACCAGCCGCAATGGCTGGTTTCTCTGCAAGTATGGCGATAAGTAATTTAGCGGTAATAAGCGTTGGTATTATCGGTGTGATCAGTGACATCACGAATACCCGCCAATTCAGGAATACGCTCCATCAGGGTCTTTTCAACGCCATCCTTAAGGGTTAAATCGACCGCCGCGCAGCCCTGGCAGCCACCACCGAACGCCAGAATGGCAACCTTCTGTTCGGTAAGCTCCACCAGCTTGATCTCACCACCATGGGCCGCCAGCCCTGGGTTAATCTCGCTGTATAAAATATAATTGATGCGGTCTTCCAGAGGGCTGTCCGCATTAACTTTAGGCATTTTTGCGTTAGGGGCTTTAATCGTCAATTGCCCGCCCATGCGGTCAGCATTGAAATCGACGACGGCTTCTTCCAGAAATGCCAGGCTGTTTTTATCGAGAAAAACGTTAATCTTCTCTAGCTCAAGCTTTACGTCGGTAGGTTCTTCTTCGCCAGGCCGGCAGTACGCTAGGCAGGTTTCTGCATAGGGAGTGCCAGGCTGGGTAATGAAGATACGCACAGCAATTCCCTCAACGTTTTGTTTTTCCAACAATTCCGCAAGGTAGTCCTGTGCGCTATCGGTAATATCAATACCGGGAGCTTCGATAGTCGTGGTCATGAGGGGTGTCTTCCTCTCGTGGTAGTGGCGTTGCCACATCACATGTCATTTGTTGCTATGGTAAGCAAAACTGCCCGTCGACACAATCCCGACTATTTTAGTAGGCTATTCCCATAGCGCGAACCTTCCTTCAGTCTGAACCTTAAATGAATCGCTTAATCGGCTTGCTACGCTAACTTGCCGACCTAACTTGCTGCCCTATGTAGCACCCTTTGTTATGATAGGCGCCGCTTACCCATAGACGCTGATCATAAAAATACCCTTTTCGACTGAGACGCTGGAGATTTTCCCCTGCCATGGCTGCTAGTGATTTGACTGCTTCCCTTACCCAACGCCTTACCCAACGCATCCTGATTCTGGATGGCGGCATGGGCACTATGTTGCAGAATGCACAGCTTAGCGAGGAAGATTTTCGTAGCGAACGCTTTGGCGACTGGCCCTCTGATTTAAAGGGTAACAACGACTTATTGGCGTTAACCTGCCCTGATGTGGTCGCACGTATTCATCGCGACTATCTGGAAGCGGGTGCAGATATCATCGAAACCAATACCTTTAACAGTACACGCCTCTCCCAGGCCGATTACGGCATGGAAGATCTGGTGCCTGAGTTAAACCGGGAATCCGCACGCCTTGCCAGAGAGGTGTGCGATGCTGTAGCTGCGGAAACCGGTATTCCACGCTATGTGGCGGGGGTGCTTGGCCCCACCTCCCGCACCGCGTCTCTTTCCCCCGATGTCAACGACCCGGCAAAGCGTAACGTAACGTTTGATGAGCTGCGTGAAAACTATTACGAAGCTGCCAATTGCTTAATAGCGGGTGGCGCCGATCTCATTATGATCGAAACCATCTTTGATACGCTTAATGCCAAAGCCGCCATTTACGCTCTTGAAGAACTTTTTGACGACTTGGGCAAGCGGCTGCCGGTGATGATTTCCGGTACGATTACCGATGCGTCCGGTCGCACCCTCTCCGGCCAAACCACGGAAGCTTTCTGGAACTCCATCCGCCATGCCCAGCCTCTTTCGGTTGGCCTTAACTGTGCGTTAGGGGCTGAGGAACTTCGCCCCTACCTGGAGGAGCTTGCAACCAAAGCAGATACCTTCGTTTCCGCTCACCCTAACGCTGGCCTGCCCAATGAATTTGGCGAATATGACCAGACTCCGGAAGAGATGGCGGCTATTGTCAGCGAATTTGCCGAAAGCGGTCTTGTTAATATTATTGGCGGCTGCTGTGGCTCGACGCCAGAACATATTCAGGCAATTGCCGATGCGGTGCGGCTCATGGCTCCCCGTCAGGTACCCGAGCGTAGCAAGGCCTGCCGCCTATCCGGGCTTGAACCCTTTAACATTGAAGTGGACTCTCTGTTTGTCAACGTTGGCGAGCGTACCAACGTTACTGGCTCGGCACGCTTTAAGCGCCTGATCGTCGAGGAGGACTTCACCACTGCCCTGGAAGTAGCGTTGGAGCAGGTTGAAAGCGGCGCTCAGGTTATTGACATCAACATGGATGAAGGCATGTTGGAGTCCAAGGAAGCGATGGTGCGCTTTCTTAACCTGATCGCGGGTGAGCCTGATATCGCCCGTGTGCCGATCATGATCGACTCTTCAAAGTGGGACATCATTGAAGCGGGCCTGAAGTGTGTGCAGGGCAAAGCGGTGGTTAACTCGATCTCACTGAAAGAGGGTGAAGCGGCGTTTCGAGAACATGCCACCAAGTGCCGCCGCTTTGGAGCGGCGATTGTGGTGATGGCTTTCGATGAAGAGGGTCAGGCCGATACCTTTGCGCGCAAAACCGAAATATGTGAACGCGCTTACCGACTACTGGTCGATGAGATTGGTTTCCCCGCAGAAGACATCATCTTCGACCCGAACATCTTTGCTATCGCAACCGGCATCGAAGAGCATAATAACTACGCAGTAGACTTTATTGAGGCTACCCAGTGGATTCGTGAGCACCTGCCCCACGCCATGATTTCAGGCGGTGTGTCGAACGTATCGTTCTCCTTCCGTGGTAACAATCCTGTACGCGAAGCCATCCACTCTGTATTCCTTTACCACGCTATTCGTGCGGGCCTGACGATGGGGATTGTCAATGCTGGACAGCTCGCCGTGTACGATGACTTGCCTGCCGAACTACGCGATGCCGTTGAGGATGTTGTGCTCAACCGCCGCAGTGATGGTACCGAACGACTGCTTGATCTTGCCGATAAATATAAGGGTGATGGTAGCGGCGCCGCTAAAAAAGAGGATTTAGAGTGGCGCAGTTGGCCGGTGAACAAGCGCATTGAGCACGCCCTGGTAAAAGGTGTGACCGCCTATATTGAAGATGACACTGAAGAGGCCCGAGCCCAGTCCGAACGCCCCATTGAAGTGATCGAAGGCCCGTTAATGGATGGCATGAACGTGGTCGGCGATCTATTTGGTGCGGGTAAAATGTTCCTGCCACAGGTAGTTAAATCCGCCCGGGTAATGAAGCAGGCAGTGGCCTACCTGATTCCCTATATCGAAGCGGAAAAAAGTGCCGAGACCCAGGCCAAAGGCAAGATCGTTATGGCTACGGTTAAAGGAGACGTGCACGATATTGGTAAAAATATTGTGGG
This sequence comes from Vreelandella olivaria, assembly GCF_023507745.1. Classification (GTDB taxonomy): domain Bacteria; phylum Pseudomonadota; class Gammaproteobacteria; order Pseudomonadales; family Halomonadaceae; genus Vreelandella; species Vreelandella olivaria_A. The sequence goes on from NZ_JALPZO010000028.1 coordinate 81,684, forward strand.
TGTGGTGCTTCAGTGTAACAACTACGAAGTGATCGATCTTGGCGTTATGGTGCCCACAGACAAGATTCTTCAGGCAGCACAGGAGCACAATGCCGACATTATTGGTCTTTCCGGCCTGATAACGCCTTCCCTGGATGAGATGGTCCATGTTGCCAAAGAGATGCAGCGCCGGGGCATGAATTTGCCTCTGCTGATCGGCGGAGCCACCACATCAAAGGCACACACGGCCGTTAAGATTGAGCCTCAGTACGAGCACCCGGTGATTTACGTCACCGATGCCTCGCGGGCGGTAGGAGTGGCGGGCCGATTATTGGCGCCCAACCTTAAAGCGGCCTATGTCAGCGAGATTCGTGAAGAGTACGAGAAGGTACGTGAGCGTAATGCGAAACGCCGCCCCAAAGCAGCGGATTTGGACTACACCCAGGCGCGTAAGCGCCGTTTCCGTACGGACTGGAACAGCGTTACCCCCGTTAAACCCAAAATACTGGGCTTAAAAACCTTCGATGACTACGACCTGGAAGAGCTGGTAGAGCGCATCGACTGGACCCCTTTCTTTATGAGTTGGCAGCTCGCAGGCAAGTACCCCAAAATCCTTAACGACGATGTGGTTGGGGAAGCGGCCCGTAACCTGTTTGCAGATGCCCAGGTGATGCTGCGCAAGCTGATCGATGAGAAACGGATTGCGGCCAGAGGTGTTATCGGTCTATGGCCAGCCAACAGCGTTGATGATGATGTGATCGAAGTATATGCTGACGAGAGCCGTACCGAAGTGGTTGAGCGCTTACACCATATCCGCCAACAAACCACCAAAGGGCGCGATGGTATTTGTTATAGCCTGGCGGACTTCATTGCCCCCAAAGAGAGCGGTAAAGCTGACTGGATAGGCGGCTTCGCCGTTACCACAGGACATGGGGTTGATGAATTATCAAAAGCCTATGAAGCAGCAGGCGATGACTATAACGCTATCATGGTACAAGCGCTTACGGACCGACTGGCTGAAGCCTTTGCGGAACGTATCCACGAACGCGTACGTAAAGAGTTCTGGGGCTATGCGCCTGAAGAGACATTGGATAACGAAGCACTGATTGCGGAAAAATATCAGGGTATACGCCCTGCTCCTGGCTATCCGGCCTGCCCTGACCATACGGAAAAAACCACTCTGTTCCGTTTGTTGAACGCGCCAGAAAACACCGGACTGACGTTAACGGAAAACTTTGCCATGTGGCCTGCTGCCGCTGTCTCTGGCTGGTATTTTGCCCACCCGCAGTCCAAATACTTCTCCACGGGCAAAATCACCCGTGACCAGGTAGAAGCGATTGCTGCGCGAAAACAGATGCCGTTGCAGGAAATGGAGCGCTGGCTTTCTCCTGTGCTCTCTTACGATCCCAACTGATGTCGCCAGTGGTTCGCCGCCAGGGCAAAGTCATGCGACTGGCATTACCTATCATGTTAGGCATGCTTTCACAGAGTGTGCTTAACCTTGTCGATGCTGCTCTTGTTGGCCATTTGGGAGAGCAAGCCCTGGCAGGGGTTGGGATAGGTGGCTATGCCATGTTTATGGTCACGGCACTGGTGTTTGGGCTCTCTTCCAGCGTGCAGTCCCAGACAGCGCAAAAGCTGGGAGCCGGGGGCGCTACCCCCACCCGCCCACTATATGCTGGCCTGATTATTGGCATGCTTGTTGGTATGCCACTGTCGTGTCTGGCCTGGTGGCAGGCACCGGTGTTACTGCAGTTAATGGCATCTTCTGACGAGGTACAGGCGCTGGCCGTAGACTACTTTCGCTGGCGTGTGATTTCGCTGACCGCCATCGCCTTAACATTATGCCTGCGTGGTTACTGGAACGGCTTGCAGCATACCCACCTCTATCTGCGTATTATTGTTATCGTTCATGTGTTTAATGTTGTGATAAGCGCCGGGCTGATTTATGGAGTAGCGGGCCTGCCGGCCCTGGGCACCAGTGGCGCTGGTATTGGCACAACGCTTTCGCTGTTTCTGGGCCTTGTGATCTGGAGTTGGGTGACGCTTAAGCACACCCAACGATCAGGCGCTTATCTACCCGGTTGGAGGGCGATTCGCACCACCCTGTTGCTTGCTACGCCCCACTCTGTTCAGCAACTGCTGTTTGCAGCAGGGTACGTGGTGCTGTTTTGGTTATTAAGTAAGATGGGAACTGAAAGCGTGGCGGTGGGCCATGTACTGATCAATTTATCCTTACTGCTTATATTGCCTGGTGTAGGGGTCGGGGTGGCGGTAATGAGTCTGGTGGGCGAGGCCCTCGGCCGGGATAACAAGCATGAGGCTCACCGCTGGGGAATTGATGCCTTAAACGTTGCTGGTATGCTGCTGACGCTGCTGGCACTGCCTATGCTGCTGTTACCTGAACATGTGTTAGCCATTTTCTTTACCGACAACAATCTTATACAGCTAGGCAGCTTACCTCTGCAGATTACAGCCGTTATGATTGTGCTGGATGCAGCAGCCCTTGTGCTGGCTCAGGCGTTGATGGGCGCTGGTGCCCAGCGTACTGTGATGTTGCTAACCCTTGGTATGCAATGGTTCGTCTTCTTACCACTGGCGTGGTGGGTTGGCATTGGACTGGGCTATGGGTTGCTTGGTGTATGGCTGATGCAATTAGTTTATCGATTGCTTAACTCGACTGGCTTTTTATGGGTATGGCAGCGGCGGCGCTGGCAGACCCAAATAGTTTTAAATAGCGTTTAACGATAAAAAGATAATTATATATTCTTTTGTAGAATATAAAACCCGCGTTAAGGTGGCGATACATTACCGTCCGTCTCGACGTGACCATTTCGCTTTTAGCAGGATCGTGCCACATGTACCGTTATGATATTCACGACCAAACGTTGGTTGACGAGCGCGTTGCTCAGTTTCGCGACCAAATGGAACGCTACCGCGCCGGGCGTTTGGGAGAAGAAGAGTTTCGCCCATTGCGGCTGCAGAACGGCTTATATATTCAAAAGCATGCGCCGATGCTCCGTATTGCCATTCCATATGGGATGCTGGCGGGTTACCAGTTGCGTGCTCTGGCTGAGATCACCCGGCGCTATGACCGCGGCTATGGACACTTCACCACCCGTCAAAACCTTCAGCTTAACTGGCCGGCACTTGAAGATGTGCCAGATATTTTAGCTGACTTGGCAAAAGTGCAGATGCACGCAATTCAGACCAGCGGTAACTGCATTCGCAACACCACCAGCGACCAGTTTGCTGGCATTGCCAATGATGAAGTGGAAGATCCCCGGCCATGGTGCGAGTTAATTCGTCAGTGGTCTACCCTGCACCCGGAATTCGCCTATTTGCCGCGTAAATTCAAAATCGCGGTAAGCGGCGCTGCCCAGGATCGTGCTGCCATCCAGGTTCACGACATCGGCCTGCGGCTATGGCGTAATGATCAAGATGAGCTGCGTATTAAGGTATTGGCGGGTGGTGGCCTTGGCCGTACACCGATGATCGGTGATGTGGTGCGTGAAGACCTGCCCTGGCAGCACCTACTGACTTACCTGGAAGCGTGCGTTCGCGTATATAACCAATTTGGCCGTCGCGATAACAAGTTCAAAGCACGTATTAAAATCCTGGTGAAAGCACTGGGGATTGAAGAGTTCCGTCGTCGCGTAGACGAAGAGTGGGCTCACCTCAAAGATGGCCCACAAACACTGAATCAAGCGGCGGTTGACGCTGCGAAAGGCCACTTTCCCGAGCCAGAGCGCCGCCCGGTCGCTGAAAGTGCGGTCATCAATTTTGAACAGCTGCGCAGTGAAAACCGCAGCTTTGCCCGCTTTGTGACCAATAATGTGACTGATCATAAGGTATATGGCTACAAGGCCGTGACGCTGTCGTTAAAGCGTCGTGAACACGCCCCTGGCGATGTAACCGCTGACCAGATGGAAGCCGTGGCAGATTTGGCTGACCGTTACAGCTTTGGTGAAGTACGTGTGACCCATGAGCAAAATCTGGTGCTTTCAGACGTACCGGTGGACGAGTTGGAAGCGCTTTGGAAAGAACTCGATGCCTTGGGCATGGCTAATCCGACGGTAGGGACACTTAACGATATCATCTGCTGCCCTGGTGGGGATTATTGTGGTCTGGCCAATGCGGTATCCATTCCTATTGCGCAGGCACTTCAGGAGCGGTTTGAAGACCTGGACTTCCTGTATGACCTCGGCCCGCTGGATCTGAATATCTCCGGCTGTATGAATGCCTGTGGTCACCACCATGTGGGCCATATTGGCATTCTGGGTGTCGACAAGAAAGGTGAAGAGTACTACCAGATCTCCATTGGCGGTAACTCTACTGACGATGCTTCTCTGGGCAAAATTCTCGGCCCCTCTTTCTTCCGCGAAGATGTCCCAGGTGTGGTTGAAAAAGTGCTTGAAGTATATGTAGCCGAACGCCACGAAGATGAGCGCTTCCTGGATACCTACCGCCGTATTGGTTTAAAACCCTTTAAGGAACGTGTCTATGCCCACTAATGACCAACCGAGTGAAGCGACTGAAGTGACACCAGTACATGTTGATCATTTGATCGCCAATGGTGAGCTGGCGGCCGAGAATGCCTGGTGTGTGTCTTACGATGCAGACACGCTTCCCGAGCAGCGTCCTGCTTTCGTTCCGCTGGCGCTTTGGCAGGCCAACCAGGACGATGCTGAGCTTGCCCCGCTACTGGCGAGTGATACGGAATTAACCGCTGAGCTTGGGAAACAGTTAAGCGCGTCCCCTGCCATTGCCATCGATTTCCCCGCCTTTACTGATGGCCGCGGTTACACCATCGCCCGCCTGCTGCGTGAGCGTTACGGTTATACAGGTGAAGTGCGCGCGGTTGGTGATGTGTTGGTGGATCAACTGGACTATATGCGCCGTTGTGGCTTTTCGAGCATGGCACTGCGTGATGATCAACACCCGGGAGATGCTATTCGGGCGCTAAATGCATTTACTGTTCGCTATCAGACGGATGTTGAAGAGCGTCAGGCACTATTTGAGCGGCGCCTGGCCGCCACCAGTCAGTAAGGCTTTGCCAAATAAATAAAGCCGACAAAGGCGGTGAGCTTTTGTCGGCTTTATATTTGCTGCGCACCTCAAACACTACAGGTATAGGCGTAAGTTGCCCGCGACCTCGTCAATTAGAAAGTCGGGCACGCCATGCTGCGTGGCCAACTGTGACCATTTGGCAACACAGGTGGAAACTTCATCAATGATGGCGTCGATTTTTTTGCGTGTAAATAGAGGACTGACCCTCTCCAACGAATAAAAATCGTCACGAGAGAAATGGTCACGCTTACCGTTTAAGCTCATCCAGTGCTGGTTCACCCACGGGCTACCCGGCTTGTAACTATAAGCAAGATCATAGGCCGGTGCTAACCTCCAGATGCCCCCTTGGAGTATGAAAGCAACGTTTTTAGCGTGATCATCATGGTTTCTTGCCACAATATTAAAGACCATTCGTCTAAACAGTTGTTCTGCCTCAGTGGCACTCAGCCGTAAACGTCGTGCAACGGCGAATAACTCAGCATACGAAAACGAACCAGGCTGCTTATAGTCTACATGGGCAATGCCATTTAGCGTTTGCACATGCTGCTTACGGTTGCCAATGCGATCAAAACGCTGGGTGATAAAGTGACGACGACTCCCTTCATCCAACAGCCGACAAGGCATCATATTGATCCCGCAGGCGTGAGCCAGCAGGTGGTAAACGAACTCCATTGCGCCGTAACCCAGAGGGTCACCAAAGGTCTCGCGGTTTTTATTATGGTCGCTAACTCCGTCAAATTTCATCAAATAGTGTGTAAAGCCTTCTGGGACGTCTGTTTGTCCTGATCGAACATGGGAAAAAGTATCGTCAAATGCCAGCACAGCTTTTGGTCGCGCCCCCCCTGCGCTCATGCCAACCGATAACAATGCCATCATCGCTTCTCGGTCCTCTTGCCCCTCTTTCGCCAGCTCAACGGTAAAGTGCGATCGGCTATCCAGGATGTCCTGTGCAATACTCACCAAGGAGGCTATCTCAATCTGGGATGACGCATTGAGGCTTTTGAGTTGAGTAGCGGGTGCATACTCAAGCGCTCCCATCCCACGTTTACCGGTATACTGCAGGCGTTGCAGTGGTGTGATATCACTCGGCTGCCCACCCCGACTGGCCACCCAGGCGTTAAGCACCGCATTACCAAAGTCATCAGGTAGTGAGTCTGCTATTAGGCCTGGCAGACCTTTAAAAGTATGAAAGTTGAGCTCCGGAAAGGTGTATATGTTGGCGGCTAGCGGCATTTTGATTGGGGAAAGCTCAATTCCCTTCTTGATGAAGGCTGTATCATACTCAAACGCCCCCTGCCCCTGGGCGCTGTCAAAGCTGACTGCCCCCACGAAGTGGTCGAGGTAATTGACGTTGACGACCTCCATTACCATTCCAGCGCATCCTCATCGTGTGTTTTTCGCTGCCCCGATGCGCGTTGGCGCTGCCTACCATGAAGTTTGGCAAGCTGTACCGGCGAGACGATGGCAGGTGGCAAGAAGCGATCTATCTGCGATGTTAATTGCAACACCTGCATAATCGCTAACAGCGCTTCTAATTGAACGTGCCCTTTTTCCGCATTCAGCACAACTTTGCGTGATACCCCAGCTCGCATAGCGACGTCAGCTTGGGTCATATCGCTATTCAGACGTGCTTGCTTTAAGCGTTTACCTAACTCTTCTGCCATCGCAGCAGGTGCTTTATCTTCAATGCACATAAGGTACCTCTTTAAGCACACAAAGGACAAAATAATGCTTTAAGTGACAATAATAGCACATTACAGAAATATAATTAATATTCCATAAGGTTACAAAAAAAGGACTTTAGCCTATTATTTTTGGATAAAGTCCCTATATGGGTGCTTTATGGCTGCTATTAACCACGCCGTTTTTGTTGTCGCTCACGATTATTGGCTTTGGCCCGGTCACTTTTACGCAGCATGACCCAGGTAGCCCCCAAGCCGCCCTCTGAAGGTTGGGCCGATACATAAGCCTGCACTTCATTAAACTGGCTGAGCCACTTCGCTAAGTAGGAGCGAAGTACATTAGCAGGGCTATCAAGCTCGCGCCCGCGACCATGCACAATCAACACCGAGCGAAGATCGTGGGCATAGGCCTCCTGAATAAAAGGAAACAGCATCCTGCGGCACTCTGCCAGGGGGCGGCGTAAAAGATGCAGCTGTGCCTGCACGCTATAGCCACCGTGCTTGAGTTTATCAACCACTCCCTGCTGGATACCCTCCCGCCGGTACTCAATCGGGTCAAAGGGGGGCAGTAAATCAACGAAATCATCAGATAGGAAATTACGCTCTGCCAAAAGCTCCTCGGCACTTTCACGCCTTGCCAGTTGAGCTTCTGAGGGACGCTGGCGCGGATTTCCTGTATCTGCCCTGTTACGCTTGGGTAGTGGTTTCACATCACTTACAAACGCACGAAAATCCATTTCATCATTACGAAGTGGCTGGTTCATAGCAGTCTCCTCCGATAGGGTCTATTGCTTATCCTAGCAAACCGCTCGCTAATGCTTAAGACTTGTCTTCATTAAGGTGGCAAGCCAAGCTCTAAGCCTAACGTACCAAAAGGAAATGGCATGGTGTGGATTAAACGATTGATGATAGGCAGCGCGGTGATCGTCGTTGGCATCGCTGGGTGGCTATGGCTGACCATGCTAAGCCCCTGGTTCTATGAGCGCCCTTCGCATTTACCTGCCATTGAACCACGAACCCACCATGTCTTTGTGTATGGCACACTACGCTACGCCCCGGTGCGCTGGGTCGTGATGGGGGCGTCGGGAAACCCACAGCCCGCCATTCTCGAAGGGTTTAAGCGGCAACGCCTGGATCTGGCACCCAATGAAGACGCACAGACTAAGGGGCTAAGGCTGGAAGTGACACCACAGCAGCTTGCTCGCCTGGACCGCTATGAACGTTTAGGTATTCGCTACGAACGGGTTCAACAGACCTTAGCAGATGGCTCTACCGCCTGGGTGTATGTGCGCTTGCCAACCCTGAGTCAATTACTGACGCCCTCTCCTGACCAGTGGGTAGCTCTGGTACCATAGGTTCATAATCCCGTGTTTTCTTTATTTCACTGTTACCTTTTATCTTTAGGAACCTTTATGAGTAATACCACGCCGTTTGTTCTCATTCTTTACTATTCGCGCTTTGGGGCCACTGCGGATATGGCACGCCAAATAGCAGCAGGCGTTGAAAGTGTGTCCGGCATCGAAGCTCGTCTGCGTACAGTGCCAGCGGTTTCCACAACCTGTGAGGCCACTGAGCCGGAGATTCCAGAGGAAGGCGCTGTCTACGCTGAGTTAGAGGATTTACGCCACTGTAGCGCTCTGGCGCTGGGTAGCCCTACACGTTTTGGCAATATGGCCGCACCATTAAAGTACTTTTTGGATAATACCAGCAGTTTATGGATGAATGGCGCGCTCATCGACAAACCCGCCTGTGCCTTTACATCTTCTTCAAGCCTCCATGGTGGCCAGGAAAGTACACTGTTAACGATGCTGGTTCCGCTGCTTCACCATGGCATGGTGTATGCAGGTGTTCCTTACAGCGAAACCACCCTGATTGAGACACAGACAGGGGGCACTCCTTACGGTGTCAGTCATGTCGCCGGTGCACGTAGTGATCGCCCCGTGGACGAACATGAGCGTACATTGTGCCTGGCACAGGGAAAACGCCTCGCCAGGCTGGCCTTGGCACTTAACAACATGCGTCAGGGGGAAACTTCATGAGGCAGTGGCTTGAAGAATTGGAGGCGCGCCATGGGCTGGATAGGTTGACGCATCAATCACGGCAGCTTGTGCTGATCAGCTTTGGTGTCCTGTTGCTTCTGGTGGTGTATCGGGGCTTTTTTATCCAGGGAGGTGCGTTTAACTGGCGTCCTGTTGTGGCATTCGTTCTGCCGCTGGTACTGTTTTTACCGTCGATTATTGGTCAGCGGGCCAGAGGACATGCCTGGTTGGCGTTCGTCAGTTTGCTCTATTTTACCCAGGGTGTGATGCTGGCAACACTACCGGGACAGGGCCTGCGCGGTGTGCTGGAGGCTGTGGTATCCATGGCCCTTTTCACTGGCTGCATGGCATATGCCCGCTTTCGCAGTCGGCAGCAGCGTGCTAACGCCTGAGTCATATGGCCTTGGTGCAGTATCTGTTCCAAGGCCACTACGTTCTCAGTTCTCTCAGTAAAACCATAGCCAGCCAGTGATACCTGCGGCCACCAGAAGTGCAGCGAGGGCTTGTAGACGATGCTTCCCCGTAGTGGATGTTTGCAAGTCTGCAGGAGACTGTTTGAAATACTTTACGCCTGTCACCATTGCCGTCACCAGACGTTCACCCAGTAGTTTATGCGCGGTCAGTGCTGCAACGTGCAGGCCGATGAGTATCAGCAGCAAATCGCTGTTGAGCGCATGCAGGCGGGAGAGTTCCCGGCTGACATCACGTCCAACGAGTTCATTAAAGGGGCCTTGAAAAAAAATATCATCACTTAAGAAAAGCCCGCTGATTGCCTGAAACGAAAGAGATAACAACATAATGACCACCATCCATCCGCCGAGCGGGTTGTGGCTCGCATAAGAGGAAGCACGACGCGCTACCAGTGCTTTGGTGTAGGTAGCTGTTTCTTTTGGCGAGTATAAAAAGGTACCGAAACGCGCATAAACACTGCCCACGAACCCCCAGATAACGCGAAATACCAACAAACTTATTATGAGGTAGCCTGCCTGGGCGTGCACTTCGATGGGGAACAAAAAGGGCGTACCCTCTGTTTTGGTGGTGTAAAACGAAATAGTTACCGCTGCCACTAAACCCCAATGGAACAGGCGTATCAGTGTGTCCCAGACGGCCACGCGTTGTTTATCGCTGCGCATTCACATTCCCTCTATTGTCATGCTATTTGATCAATACTTGAGCTTTACCAGCATACCAGCGAACATGGACAGCAAAGTTTAACATTACCGCAAGGGAGCACCATTCAATGACTCGTAGCATAGCTGACATCAGGCGGGATTATGAGGGCGGCCGCCTGGAGGAATCGCAAACCCCCGACAACCCATTCGTGCTATTTGACGAGTGGTTCACTCTGGCACTGGAGAATGAGGGCAAAGACGGCAATGCCATGACCCTTTCGACAGTAGATAGCCAAGGCCGCCCCCATGCGCGCGTGGTGTTATTGAAAGGGTTTGATGAGCGGGGCATGGTGTTTTTTACCAATTATCATAGCCACAAGGGCAGCGAATTAAGCAACGTCCCCTATGCTGCCATGACGTTTTGGTGGCCATCAATGGCTCGTCAGATACGCATCGAAGGCCCTGTCGAACAAGTGTCACCGGAGGAATCTGATGAGTACTTCTCCAGTCGTCCAAGAGGTAGTCAACTAGGCGCCTGGATCGCCACCCAAAGTGTCGTAATCCCTGATCGTAATTGGATTGAAGAGCGCCAAAAACGCTTTGAACAGGCTTATGATGGCCAGGATATTCCCCGCCCCATTCACTGGGGAGGCTATCGCATAACTCCCGAAATGATCGAGTTCTGGCAGGGCCAACCCAGCCGCTTACATGACCGCCTGCGCTTTGAGCGGCGTGATGGTGGTGAATGGAGCCGTTTCCGTTTAGCGCCTTGATGATAACCAGAAAGTCGAGCGAGCACGTTATTCTACAAGAATACAAAAGGCTTGTTGCTGAAAATGGAGCAGGCCTTTTTACCATCATAGTGAAGTGTGGGTTCAATCAGGCAGGCTTTCCAGACGGTGCCGTTGCCATTCGCTGCCAGGTTCGTTTAAGCGCAGTACGGCATCAATCACCTGCTCCTCCATGTTGTAGCGGCATTTAAAGCCCAGGTGTTTCATGAGTGCCCGCATGGGGTGGTTGTCGACCATGATTTTCCCAATCATTTCAAGCGTGCCAATACTGGTGCAGTAGTCGATCATTTTTTTCATCAATAGGCTGCCGATGCCAAGCCCCTGCAAGTCGTCGCGAATAATAATAGAGAATTCAGTGCGGATATTATCGGGGTCATTCCATACACGAACGACACCCAGCATCTCTTTACTGCCATCCTCGTGTTGGTGTTCGGCGATAAAAGCCATCTGTCGGTCATAGTTAATATGTGACAGGATTGATAAATCGCGCTGGGTAAGGCTGGACTTGTTATGAAAATAACGGAAACGGATGCTTTCTTCTGAAAGCTGACGGTGGAACGTAGTGATCAGAGGCGCATCTTCAGCCCGTATTGGCCGCACCTCTACCTGCCAGCCATTTTTTAAGGTCACCCACTCCCGTAGCTCTTCCGGGTAAGGCATGATGGCAAAGCGTGAAGGTGTCCCCAAATCCATCGCAAAGTCCACGGCCAGTATGCCATCGCGATTGAGCAGCAGCGGATTCAGTTCCAGCCCACGTAAATCACTCAAGTCAGATGCCATTTGCGATAATTTCACCAGCAGTTGGCAAAGCCGTTGAATATCGCGCTCAGGATCCGCTGAATGCTCCCGAATCAGCGATGCTGCGTGAGTTCTACCCACCACGTCCGCTGCCAGGCTCATATTGAGCGGTGGTAAGGCGACCTGGCGATCTGCCAATACATTCACTTTGTAACCACCAATACCAAAAACAATCAGCGGGCCAAATACCGGGTCGCGGGTAATGCCGGCACAAATCTGCATCGAATGCTTTCCACGCTGCATCGGTTGCAGACAGTATTCCCGGATAGTGTATTCGGGAAATTTTTCATGGACTTTCTCACCCAGTTGCCTAACACCCGCTGCCACTTGCTCAGGGGTTTCCAAGTCCTGTAACAAGCCCGCGGATATTTTGTGAGGGTGTTTGCGATAACGATAGGGACGGCAATTACCTTCATGGATAACTTTAAGCGCTTTTGGCCCCGGAAAACTGCCAGCCTGGGACAGTGCATCTTCAGGGCTGGTTAAATAAACGCTTGGGGCAGTAGGTATACCATAAGCTTCCAACACCTGAGCCGTCTCGGAGTGGGTAAGCATTTGTCTCCCCTGCTCTTTGGCGTTGGTAATCAACGCACGGCATTCAGCACGTATTTCGGGGCTGGTGGAAAATGGCAGGCTGGGTGGAATTTCATGAAGTAATGCCTGTACCCGCTGGTAATCCACCATATGCATGAACGCTTTGACCGCTTTTTCTGGCGAAATGTAGGTAGGGATGCCTGCCAGGCTACTGACATGCCGGGCTTTAAGTGCTTCTTTCAAGCCCATCCAACTGGTTAGCAGATTACGTTTAAATAACTTACGGTTATCAATCAGCGCCTGTGCTGTGGCGACTGACGGTGCCATGCGGGTAGGTGCGTGTACGACCAATACGGCATCAACATTTGGGTCTGAAGTAACAATTTTCAGCGCTTCAACAAAGCGTTCTGGTGTCGCGTTGCCCCCTAAATCCACCGGGTTCTCACCGGGCTTACTCATATCCACCTGGCTTTTGTGCAGTGCCGCTTGCGTCGGCTCACTAAACTCGGCCAACTTACCGCCCGCACTCACCAACTTATCTATCGCCAACATCGCAGGCCCCAAGCCGTTGGAGACAACGGCCAGACGATCGCCGCGCAGCGGCTTCATACGTGACAGAGTCTCAAGAGCGTCCAGCAATTCATCCGAATCATTCACCCTCACGACACCGGCGCGGGCAAAAGCGGCATCAAACACAACATCTCTATTGGCAATTCCCGGTGTTGGTGCCATACCTGAAATGTCGGACTGAGGGGTTCGCCCACTCTTGATGGCCAATACCAGTCGGTTACGCGAAGCATCACGTACAGAAGTCATAAAATGCTGCGCGTCAGTTACACGCTCCAGGTGAAGTAGAATCGTCTGGGCGGGTGAAAATTGATTTACATAATCAATTAAATCCGGCAACAGCACATCCACGCTGTCACCCACGGTAATCAGGTGGGAAAAGCCCACATCGCGTCCTGCGGCCCAGTCGATCATGGCATTCGCCAACATACCCGACTGGCCCAAGTAAGCCACTCTGCCCGCTTTTACCGGCTGGCTGGCATAGGATGCATTGAGTTTTTTACCCGGTACAATCAGGCCCATACACTCCGGGCCCAGTACGCGAATGCCCGACTCTCTTGCCGCCTGTAGCATACGCTGTCTGATGGACCCTTTGTTGCCCTTATCACGATCCAGATACGCCCCGCCAGATAGCACAAGCGCTGCCTTTACACCGAACTGGCCTAGCTTTTTAATCAGACTGGGAACGCCTTCGATCGGTGAGCAAACAACCGCCAGGTCGGGTACTTCCGGTAAATCGCTAACATTGCGTACACAGTCTTCACCAAATACTGTCTCGTAACCCCTTAGATTTACCGCCCAGAGCTTACCTTTGAAGCCTCCTTCCTGAAGATTAGTGAGTACGAAGCCCCCCAAAGAGGCTGGTTTTTCAGAGGCACCAAACACCGCGATTGTGCGGGGCTCAAAGAAATGATGCAGGAATCGTGTGCTCACAGATGATCTCCCCTGAAATAAATAACCACTGTGTACGACTTATTGACACTGTCGCGCAAGCCCTCGTGGCGATTATGGTGGCTTCAACATGAATGGAGCGCTTGCATGATTACTGCCTACCTTACCCATCCAGACTGCTTATTGCACCATATGGGGCCAGAACATCCTGAGAGTCCCCTGCGGTTGGAGGCGATTCGTGCACGTTTATCTCTAACCGGACTACTTCAGCAAACGATGCAAGCCGATGCGAAAGAGGTCTGCGCAGAAGCTCTGGCCAGAGTACATCCGGTAAGGCACCTGCATGCATTGGAAAAATGCGTGCCGGAAGAAGGGATTATTACACTGGATAGCGACACCATGATGAATCCGGATAGCCTCAAGGCTGCCCGGGTGGCAGCCGGAGCGGTAGTACGTGGTGTCGACCAGGTGTTTAAGCGCCAGGCAGATAACGTTTTTTGTGCGGTACGCCCGCCGGGCCACCATGCTGAAGCCTCTGACGCCATGGGATTTTGCTTTTATAACAACATTGCTGTAGGCGCCGCTCATGCACGGGCCAAATATGGCGCGCAACGCATCGCCATTCTCGACTTCGATGTACACCAGTGCAATGGCACGATCGATATCTTTAAAAACGATCCAGATATCCTCATCTGTACCAGCTTCCAGTACCCGTTTTACCCCTGGCGCTATTTGCGCAGTGAATGGCAGAATGTGGTCAATACGCCCTTGGAGGTGGGTACCGACAGCGCTGAGTTTCGGCGCATAGTTGAACGTAAATGGTTACCTTCGCTGCATGCTTTTAAGCCGGATTTGGTAATGATCTCCGCTGGGTTTGATGCCCACAAGGATGACCCGATGGGTGATATCTGCCTTGAGGATGAGGATTTTTACTGGGTGACTCACCTTGCAATGGAAATCGCTGCTCTCTATGCAGAGAACCGTGTGGTTTCAGTGCTTGAAGGAGGCTACAACCCAACCTCTCTGGCAAGCAGTGCCGAAGCGCACATAAAAGCGTTGCTTGGTCTTCCGTTTACGGATACTCCCTGAAATGGCAACCACCATTTGCAGCTGTGATGCACTGGGTGTGTGATACCATGCGGTTTTATTGGCATCTTCCCTACGTGACTTTTTATGACCGCTACTTCTGAAGAGCATGCAGCACTGCGCATTGCGTCAGGGCGAAAGCCCTTTGTAGAGCCCTTGCGTCTTGGCGAGCGGCTCAAGCAAATTCGACTGGCCAACCAATGGACACTGGAAGATGTTAGCCAACGCACCGGCCTGGCTCGCTCTACACTCTCCAAGATTGAGAATGACCAGGTATCGCCTACCTTTAGCGTGGTGCAAAAGCTGATTACCGGGTTGAATATCGACCTACCCCAACTGTTCACACCGCCAAAACGCGAGCGCTATACCATGGGGCGCCGAGACCTGACGCGCAAAGGAAAAGGCCAACTTCACCCTACGCCTACCTATGAGCATGAGCTGCTTGGTCATCAGCTGGCACAAAAACGCATGATCCCTTTTAAAACCATCGTGCGTGCCCGTAGCTTCGACGAGTATCACCAGTGGGTGCGCCATGATGGCGAAGAGTTTCTGATGGTGTTGCATGGCGATATCATGCTCTATACCGAGTTTTATGCCCCATTAGTACTTGCGGAAGGAGATAGTATTTATTTTGATAGCGATATGGGCCACGCTCTGGTATCGACCAGCCCTGAAGATGCTATTGTGCTGTCAGTCTGTACACGGGGAGATGCCGTTTAGAAAAGCAGGTTGCTTCCTGTCTTAAAATAGTTGCAGCTATAAACAATTGGTAGGTTTTGGCAACCCTGCCAAGCGTGCAATGCGTTTAGCAGGACTACCAGGAAACAGCATCATCAAATACACCGAGCGCCCTTTTTCATTGCCAAGTGCCTGTTGGGTTGCTTTCACTAACGGGCGCATTGCCGGAGCCATCTCATAGCGCGCATAAAAATCCCGAACGACATTAATAATTTCCCAATGCTCAGGGGTTAACGTTACTCCTTCATCTTCAGCAAGCAAGCTGGCAACGGCTTCGTTCCATTGTGATTGATTAACTAGATAGCCTTCTGGGTCTAAGGCAATATTTTTCTCTGAATCAAGATAACGGTATAACTTCGTATTCATTGTCAGTACCATGTCACACTCTGTTTGTGTTGCTCAGTAAGTGATACAAACTTGCTAATATTTACCACCGGCAACGAACCAGACAGGATTTCAGCTTGAAAACCTCGCGACAATACATCCTCTTCCAAAAGATAAATACGTGAAGAATGCTGCTTCCAACCCTCCCAATCAGGATAAACGATTATCTGGACAGCCTCTTCAATCAAAAGGAGGACATCGTCCTTACCTAGTACCTGTAGCACCTGCTGGGCGGCATCGCTATGCGGTGCTTTATTGAGAATATGCAGCACTGAGCCTCCGTTTTTAAAACGTAAGAATATGCGTGTAGCGTTGAAATAAGTCAGGTAACGATTGGCTTGGCACTACTGCTATACCCGCCACCAGCTTATCAACGCTGATATTGAGGGCATCAAGCTCATTCAGAGGCACCATCAACTGTTCAATATCGTACATCGCCAACATATCTATCGTAGGTAAGGTTGACTTCTGGCCCGGCGCTCCCACTGCCTGATCTTTTAGTAACGCGAATACCCCTTGCCCCAAAAAAAGCAGGCTCACCTTTTGGCCAAAGGCAGCCGCCACCAGTGCGGCATCAAGACCTTCACGTAAACAGTGCGAACTATACGGCGCATGACGAATAACCACCAGACGCTCATTCTGCTCAACCATTGCCACTCCTCTACGCAAACGTAATAAAACGGTCACAACGCTGTTGCAGCTCCAGCAACTGACCGAGCCCGGTTAATTCAAAAGGCGCATCCAGGTTGAAGTGTTGCTGGCCGTGGCGCTGTGCTTCCGTCTCACTCATTATCCCCCGTCTGAGTGCTGCGGCAATACACACGTCAAGCGAGACACCATGGTCGCGACTCAGCGCCACCCAGGCGTCGTACATATTAAGTTCATCTTGAGGCGGCATCATCAACATGGAAGCATTGTGTACACCATCCTGATAGAAGAAAACACCAGCAATACGATGACCAGCCTCAAGTAACCCATAGGCAAAGCGCAGTGCAGAGTGCGGCGCAGCACTGCTGTAAGGCGCTCCCATAACTAACAGGCCATACTCCATCATCACCTCTTTTGTATATCGTCACCAAAAAAACAGACCCTACTAGGTAGGGTCTGTTGTGGAGATTAACAGCCAAAACATCGCATGCCAGATACGTATCAATCGTTGCTCATGATACCAAGAATAGACAGCAGGCTGATAAACAGATTATAGATCGATACATAGAGCGTGACGGTAGCGAGAATATAGTTGGTCTCGCCAGCACGGTGCACAATCTCACTGGTTTGATACAGAATGGCCGCAGATGCAAAGAGCACGAAGCCAGCTGATACCATCAGTGAAAGTGCAGGAATATTGAAAATCAGACCGGCAACCATTGCCAGAATGAGCACAATGGCGCCAGCCATCAGGAAATTGCCTAAGAAGCTAAAGTCCTTCTTAGTGGTAAGCGCTACTGCGGATAGACCTACGAAGGTCAGCCCCGTCATAGCTAGCGCGTTCATGATCAGTGCACCGCCATTGGGCAGCGTCAGGTAGGCAGAAATAATCGGGCCAAGGGTGAAGCCCATGAAGCCCGTAAAGGCAAAAGTGGCCAGCAGTCCAGTGGCAGAGTTAGCTGTTTTATGGACCAAGAACATGAGTCCATAGGCACCAATAAAGAACACAAATATGTTCATTTGCTGAATGCCCAGCGCGATAGAAGCGCCAGCGGTAACCGCAGAAAATAGCAGCGTCATGGCAAGTAAAGCGTAGGTGTTACGCAATACTTTATTCGCAGTTGTACCACTGACTGCGTTGCCCGTTTGCGGTCTTGCCGTATGTGAATCGTTAAAAGCCATCGTTCTGTGCTCCCTAATGATAATACTAACAACGGACAAGCATGCCGTTACCAAGTTCCAGACGCAAGTTTTTGTCTTCCACGCAACCGCAACCTCATAGATACCTCCTGGCGGATAGCGCCCATTCACACCCTACAATACCTGGTTGGAACACAACAATACGCTAAAAATCCTTCCCATCAGCAGGGTGCGGCTTTATTAACAGTACAACGGATGCCCCCAGGCATAAAACCCTTGGGTCCTGCATCTTTCAACGGGAACGGTGCCGGTGGAGAGAGATGAGATGGAATGGGTTTGAGAGATACAAGGAGTAATAAGGGGGTGGCGATAAAAGCTCACCGCCACCCATTGGGCATTTTTTCAACTCTGTTTCATGTCGTCTTCACCCTCTTTTTCTCTATGAGGCGTAACCATCGTGGTAGATACCTGACGAGCATCCTGGCTATTGTATAAACGTGCATCGACGACATTCAGTACCGCCAGCTGCACAAACAGTACTATGAAGCAGAGAATAAGGCCTTTTAGCATGGCGGCTTTTCCTAGATAAGAGCGACAACGTCAGGGGGAGTACGCGAATAGATTAGTCCAACGTTTATAGAAAGCAACGGGGAAATGTAAAAAAAGCATTCAGGCAAACTCTTCCGTATCAATATCCGCTTGCTGAGTCTCATTATAGCGTGCTCCTGCCACGTCCTCAGGCCTCATCATTCCTTTGAGTTCCTCCAAAGTGGCATCGTGAAGCTCAACCTGTTCAGCAAGAAGATTCTCACGCATATGGGCAACGGAGCGCGACCCTGGAATAGGCACAATCTGCTGACTTTGAGCCTTCACCCAGGCCAACGCCAATTGCGCCGGTGTAATCGCCAACATATTGGCTAGTGCGTTAAAGCGGTTCAGTAGCTCAAGATTATGTGTCAGGTTCTCTTTAGTGAAGCGTGGCATTCCAGCACGCATATCGCCTGCCGCAAAAACAGTATCAGACTGAACGGCACCAGAAAGAAAGCCACGCCCCAAAGGGCTAAACGCCACCAGCGCCGTATTCAGTTCGGCACATGCATCCAGCAGAGCTATCTCGGGGTTGCGTGTCCAGAGTGAGTATTCAGACTGCATAGCGGCAATTGGATACTCCGCATTACCGCGGCTTAATGTGGCTGCCGAGACTTCGGATAATCCAACTGCACGCAGTTTGCCCTCCTCAACCAGTTGGCCTAATGCCCCCACACTCTCCTCCACCGGTACGTTACGATCCAAACGGTGGAGGTAATAGATATCCAGGTGATCCGTTTGTAAACGCTTCAGGCTGGCTTCACATTGGCGACGCAGTGTCTGGGGCCGACCATCAATAACCCGCTTGCCACTCTCTGGGTCTATCGCCATGCCGCATTTACTCGCCAAAAGCAATTCATGGCGTTTCGCTTTCAATGCAATCCCTACAATGCGCTCGTTGGCGGTAGCGCCATAGAGCGTGGCGGTGTCAAAATGGCGGTACCCCATATCAAATGCTTCATCAAGTGCCCGAACAGCATCCACCTCAGGGAGATGATGCCCGTAACCATGGGAAAGATTCATACAACCAAGTCCAATCGTTGGTGATGCCACTTCATGGAGCCGATCAAAAAACGCTGACATGGTTAACCTCAAAGCCACTGGAAAAGGATGACTCAGCTTAACAAATTATCCTGGAGAGGTATTTTTCAGCAGGCACGTATTTTCAAATAGAGACTGCGTGTACTAGATAGCCTGTACTATCTTGTTAGAGCCGAACATAAACCAGGGAGTGGAATATGACGACCTTCGAAGCATATGGATCTCGCTTTATGAAAGCATTAACAGCCATTAGTTTAGCCACGCTCCTGATTGTGCTGAGTGGCTGCTCACCCTCCTCCGTGTCATCATCACGAACAGCAGATTGCCGCCAACTCGCTGAAGAAACTGGCGACACCCTGGCTTACGGAGACTGCATACGCGGTACAAGCGTTAACCGCTCAGGTTTTTAAACAAAGCTCAGCAGTTACGATGGCTGGCTACGCAAAGTAGCCAGTAACTGCTCTGCAATATCGAACCGCACCCTACCTCCCTCAACCAGCAGCGCAGCTACCTTATCTATTTCATCACTCTCAGCCCCCGCCATAAGTGCTATATTCTTGGCGTGCAGAGCCATGTGGCCCTTCTGAATACCTGTGGTGGCCAGTGCTTTCATGGCCGCGAAGTTTTGCGCTAAACCAACGGCAGCAATAATACGCGCCAGGCGATCAGCAGTTTGCACTCCCAAAATATTCAAGCACTGCCGCGCTGTGGGGTGTGAACGTGTAGCGCCACCCACCAAC
Source organism: Vreelandella olivaria (assembly GCF_023507745.1). Taxonomy (GTDB): domain Bacteria; phylum Pseudomonadota; class Gammaproteobacteria; order Pseudomonadales; family Halomonadaceae; genus Vreelandella; species Vreelandella olivaria_A. Next base: position 101,512 of record NZ_JALPZO010000028.1, read on the forward strand.
CCAACCGGCATTGGAATTTCCAGCGTACCTGTCAAATTCCCCTCCTCCCCCACTTCCCAGTGAGTCAGCGAACGGTAACGCCCAGAGCGTGAAGCATAAGCATGAGCCCCCGCTTCCACTGCCCGAGTATCATTTCCGGATGCCAGGACAACGGCACTTATCCCGTTCATAATGCCTTTATTGTGGGTAGCCGCACGATAAGGGTCGATATCGGCAAAGCGGTAAGCAGAAATCATCCCGTCACGTACTGCCTCTCCACCAATAGCTTCAAGCGTCCAGGTTGCCCGAGCCCTGGCCAAACGCCGGTCAGCCAGATTCGAAAGAATACGCAAGCGGCTCTTACCCCCGGTCCACTCAGCCAATAAGGGGGCTACTGCTTCCGCCATGGTATTAACCGCGTTGGCCCCCATGGCATCACGTACATCCACTAACAGGTGTACGATCAGCATATCTTCCAATACACGCACCTCCATGTCGCGAAAGCCACCGCCATGCTGTAGCAGTACCGGGTCCGTTGCGTCACAGACCTGCTTGATCCGCTCTACCTTAGATAGCAGCCTCAGCCGGGCAAACTCAGGATTCGGCACATCCACCAACTGAATCTGGGCAATCATTACCGGTTCCGATGTGTCCGTGTAAAAACCACCGGAGTCACGGCATTGTCTCGCGGCATTACACACAGCCGCGACCACCGATGATTCTTCAGTCGCCATCGGCACCAGTTGCTCTGCACCATCAATAATCAGGTTCGTGGCTACCCCAATAGGCAGATTGAAGGTGCCGATAACATTTTCGATCATGGCATCCGCAGATGCCGCTGGGATATTGCCAAAGTCATTAAAATGCCCACGCGCCTCATCCTCCAAACCTGCAATCTCAATCACCTTATCAAGTCTTTCATGTGGAAGAAGCTGGTAAAAACCCGGAATCCGCGACGTAGCATGTGTCATAGTCATCACCCTAAAATATTTAAATTACAATTGGTTAAGTAGTATCAAAACAATTGACTGATAGCGCTTATACCAGTAGCCCCATTAACCATGGCGCCGCATAGAGCGCCATAAACTGCACGCCGTAGTTAACACCCCAGCGATTCAATAAACCGGCGACTAATGCCAATACCATCACGCCCAGAATGCCCATGAGTCCGGCGTCCATATATGCCAGCAACATGACCAGTGAGAAGAACATGGCCAGGAAGGCTTCGTGGGGAACATGCTGGAAAACAAAAACGCATATCTTCCGGGCATAACGAACAGCAATAGGATAAGTAATCAGTAGCGCGATACCGGCTCCCAGCACACTGGCAATCGCAATTTCTGAGAAACTCATAAGGTGATGAGCATTCTGCTCAAGGGTTAATACCGGAGGTGCATTAAAAAATGCGTTACCAGGGCCGATCGCCATGGGGCTCATGGGAATGCCTAATGCGGCCAACGGAATGAGTATCCCCGCGATATATGAGGCATTGGTTACCGCATCCATGGAGGAGAGCGCCCGGCTTGCTTTATTCACCGTGCCCTTAACCCAGCTCGACATCACCTCACCCAGGAAAATGGTGATACCTACCGGACTCATGAAGAACGTTACCGAACCCAGCACGGAACTGGCCGCCGCAGATACTGTTTCCTGGCGAGTGAGAATACGAAAAGGATTAGGCAGTCTGCCCCGTTCATCATCGCCAAATATCTGAATACTCTTGGGTTCTGGTTCCACCATAGCTGCGCGTTCTTTATTAACGGTTAACTGCGCGAGGTTGAACATCATCGGGCCAATGGTGATACCCAAAAAGAAGGAGATAAAGACCACTTGGCCTTCTGGGATTACCCCCATCCCCCAATAGAGATGCCTCAAGCTTTGAACCAGCGCGGCAATAAGGATGATACTGATTAGGCTAATCACCTTCTCACGACTCATCAGTGCCAGGAAAACCGCCCCTCCAAAGAAAAGCTGGCTGGCATACTGCCCTAGCACACTAGCCAGTGGCGTTAGCAGAAACGCCAGAAGTAGACTGATGGGAACAGCTATCAACGTCCCAATAACCGAGCCGGATGCCATTTTGCGGATCGCCAGGGTGGCATGGCCCTCACGTTTTAAAATAAGCGCATGCTCCACCATAGGGGCCGACATAACCCCGCCGGGGATGCCTGCCACCGACACGGGTATCGAATCGGTAAGCTTCTTGGCCACAATAGCCGCCATAAAAAACGCCAACACCACAGACAGTGGAATACCAGCCACCACTAGCGCCAGAGTAACCGGAGCTAATACCGCTGTTTCATCGGTACCTGGTGCCACACCAATCGCGGTATACACAACTACCGCAACCACCGCTGCTATCAGCATCTGTAACAGTAAGACGGGTTCCATAATTACTGCTCCTTACCGAAGTCCAGTAGCCGTTTCGGTTTGAACAGCACAGCATTGATGAAGAACCCCACAATGGCACCACTTAAGCCAAGGATAAGGGGCAAAGGAGGTGTACCAGGCGCTAGTAGATAACCACCTAGCGTTAGTGGTGTTGAGATAATCAAAGCAAGCAGAAGATCACGGCCACTTACCGTGTCATCCCATACATTTAAATAACCCTTTGTATTTTTTGGCATGTGCAGCTCCATAGGATTGTTATTGGTTTTGGGCAGAGCCATGATCAATAATATTGCATGACACTCATAGGTACAGTTCTGTCAATTGTATGAGGTACTGTACCTGCCACTACATTGGTACAGTTTTCCTTTTCACTCTCTTTGGGCGCGAAAATGTCAAAATCCCGGCAGGTAGCAGAAAGTATACAAAGTGCTATTGAAGAGGGTCGCTTAGCGCCTGGCACCAAGCTTGCCTCTATCCGCGAAGCAGCGTTGCAACACGGGGTGTCGAAAAACACCATTGTTGATGCCTATGACCAACTGGTGGCACTAGGACGGTTAAAGGCCCGTCACGGCGCAGGCTTTTTTGTTGTAAAGCCCCCTTCCCTTGAAACAGCAGAAAAAACCGTCGACTTGAGAGAAGCCATAGACAGTGTTTCCCTGCTCAGAGAGCAGCTGGAGGGTAAGTTTAAGGTTCGTGCCGGTGATGGCCGTGCTCCGGCAAGCTGGATGGGGGGAGAAGCATTATCGCGGCAAATCAAGCGCCTTAACGCCACAGGGGAGGACGATATTGAGTATGGCGCTCCGCAGGGCTATCCGCCCTTGCGCGAAACCATTGCCATGGTGCTTGCTGGCCGCTCAATCCACACGTCACACGACCAGATCCTGCTAACATTTGGTGCCAACCACGCTTTCGACCTGCTGATCCGGCATTTTGTTGCACCGGGGGATCGCGTCCTGGTCGAAACACCGGGTTACTATCCTCTTTTCGGTAAATTACGCCTCGCCCAGGCTAAGCTGGTAGGGGTTTCCCGTCACCGTGAAGGGTTGGATATTGACGACCTGGAGCGCAAGATTAAGCACTATCGCCCTCGCCTCTTTTTCCTCCAGCCAAACGCACATAACCCCACCGGTACCACATTGTCGCTTTATCAAATGCATCGCCTGCTCTCCTTAGCGGAGCGCTATGGGCTGGTGCTGATTGAAGATGATGCCTTTGGGGATCTTCTTCCCCGTGGCAACGCCCACCTTGCCGCTCTTGATGGCCTTAACCGGGTTATCTATGTGGGTACTTTCTCGAAAACACTCTCAACGGGACTCCGCTCGGGGTATCTGGCAGGTAGCAACGCACTGGTAAGTGCACTGACTGATATCAAAATGCTCACAGTGGTGAACACCTCTACCTTTAATGAACGGCTCATACATGACATGATCAGCCGAGGGCGTTACCGCCGACACCTGGTTCAACTACGGGAACGGATTACCAAAGCGAGTGCCAGTGCCACTATCGCGCTAAAAGAGGCAGGGGTTAAGCATATCGAAGGCCCTAATGGCGGCTATTACCTCTGGGCACAGCTACCTAATACAGTCAATACACTGAAATTAGCCCGCAAGGCATCTGATGAGGGCATTTTTATCGCCCCAGGCTCAATATTTTCACTAAGGCCGGATGGACCCGACGCCTCTGCGATGCGCATTCACATCGCCTATGCCAACGATTACCGTTTTCTGAGCTTTTTAGCGCGTCACTTAAAATAGCGTCGCATAAGTCTGGGGGAATACAACGTTGACTGCCTAACTGATAGATGAAAGCAGCTCAAATTTTGAATGTACTGATTGTCGCTGCAGACAGCATTATGCGCCATACTAAACTAGCTAAGGAGGCCATATGCAAAAACCTTCAGATAGCCGTGATCGTCTTACTGTCCTGAAAAGGTTTGGTGCTGATCCTGGGGCGCTGCACGCGGACACCTATATTCCAAAGAACTTCCCAAAGCATGGTCCGCTTGTTGTTGTGCTTCACGGCAGCACCCAGTCGGCTGAAAGCTACGATCGTGGATCAGGCTGGTCTGCTCTCGCCGACGAATGCGGGATAGCGCTCCTGTTTCCAGAGCAGCGACAAACCAACAACCCCATCGGCAGTTTCAACTGGTTCAAATTTGGCGACAGCCGCCGCGGTAGAGGCGAGCCGCTCTCTATTCGTCATATGATCAATCAGGTCGTTGATGACCACGTCATCGACCCGTCGCGCGTCTTCATTACGGGCCTATCTTCAGGTGGCGCCATGGCATCTGTGATGCTGGCGACCTATCCGGAGGTATTCGCAGGAGGCGCAATCATCGCCGGGTTGCCCTATCGCAGCGCAAACACCCTGATGCAGGCAATTTTCCGTATGAAGGGATATGGTGGCCCATCGGACCGCAAACTCGACGCGCTTGTTCGCGGAGCCTCGAAATTCAACGGTCCCTGGCCGACGATCTCAGTATGGCATGGTGGCCGCGACTCGACTGTCGACAAGTCCAACGCCGATTCCATCGTCCGGCAGTGGCAGAAGATCCACAAGGTCGAAGGACCGCCTACGCGGGTGGAAATGGTTGACGGTTATCCCCGACAGGTCTGGTGCAACGCGGACGGTCGGGAGGTGATTGAGGAGTACATCATCGGAGGAATGGCCCACGGTACTCCAATCAGGGCTGATGGAGCTGGGGGACTCGGGGCAGAAGGCAAATATATGCTGGAAGTCGGTATTTCCTCTACCCGCCACATCGCAAACTTTTGGGGCCTTACGTAGTAGAGAAACTATCACTTGCTAATATAACGACTAAAGTGAAGCGCTCTCGGTAAACATCTCTACGGTGGTGATGCAGGACAAGAAACGGAGAATCTGGAAATGAAAAAAGCCCCGTAAAAACGAGGCTTTAGTATCAAGATGGCGGAGGACAGTCCGCTGATGGCTATTTAAATACAACAACTTATATTGTTAATTTATTTCTACCCAACATCCCACCCAACATAAATACAGGTGCTTGTGTGCGCTGCGATGCGACACTATGCAAGGCTTTTTGGTGGTATCAGCTTGCTGGCGCTTGATGGGTAAGATCGTGGAAGTTAACGCCTGTGGCTTTAATCACCGCAGTCATAGTTCGAAGTGTTGGGTTGCCCTTCGGGGATAAGGCGCGGTAAAGGCTTTCGCGTGATACTTTGGCACGTTCTGCTACCAGCGCCATTCCGCCTTGAGCTTCAACGACATGACGCAGCGCCATTAGGAAAGCTGACTCCCCCTCATCTTCGTCCAGCTCATCAAACGCTGTTCGCAGGTAGTCCAGAGCCATACCGGGGTCAGTGCGCAGCATTTCAATAACGGCTTCATCATGACTTTTCATGACGTGTTCTCCTTTTGTGGTCGGCCAAAAACGCTTTTGCCTGTTCAATGTCAGACTGCTGGCGCTGTTTGGTACCACCTATTAACAACATTACCAAACGCGCCCCAACCTTGGCGTAGTAAACGCGGTAGCCAGGGCCATAGGTAATGCGTAGTTCCCATACCCCATCACCTACCGTCTTGGTGTCGCCAGCATTACCCGCTGCCAGCCTGTTAAGGCGTGTTAGTACCCGCATAGCGGCTTGACGGTCTTTAGCCTTAGTAGCATCCAGCCAGGCTTGAAAAGGGTCATAGCCATCAGCGGTAAGGTAGTGGGTAAGTTCGGTCATATTTCCATTGTAGCTTAAAAGCTACAAATTAAAAGAGATAGCGTGACTTTAAGAGATTGAAAAACTCAAACGACAATGGCCCTTTTTACCAACAAATCCTTAGTAGCTGATTTTTCAATTTCGCGGGTGTGAGAATTTCATTGGAGGAACGGTGTCCGCTCAAGTGAACGCTGGAGGGATTGGAATAGCCCCTACCCCCTCACGTTACCAGCGCAATATTGGGAAAAAAGTTTCGTTATTTCTCGCGCATAAAAAACAGCCTGGGGGTGCGGTGTCCGCTTATAGGTGCCCTAGAGATTCTACCCCCCTCCCCCCTATAGGCCCATGGCGCGGGCGTTTCAGCCTATGGCAGTCATCGGTAAAGTAATTATCTGGGCAGGCTTAGAGCACCTAACAGGCGGGAATATAGCAACATAAGCACGCAAAAGGCCCGCACTTCGCGGGCCTTTCAGGGTATCGATTAGAGGTTTTATGCGTCATCTACCGCCTGCGGTATCAAGATGGTTGATAGTAGTCACAGGGAAGCCTCCTCAGATTCGGCATAGGTCTTACGGATCCATGCCTCTACCACTTCAGAAGACCAACGGACACCACCCATAGGCATCTTTCGACCACGTGGGAAGTCACCATCACGAATCATCGCGTAAACTTTGCTTTCGCTGTAAGCAATCCGGGCGGCAACCTCCCGCATTCTTAGAAGATGAAGTGTCATAGTGCGGTCTCCTTGCTCTCTAAGCGGGCGAGGCGTATAGCCGCCTCTATCACCGCTGGGGTAATCGGCTCGACACGATAGAGCATTAACACACCCACCAAGATGGCGGGTGTTCCAGTCGGCGCTACACGTTAATTGGTGCGGTGTACTGCTGGCTTGGGGCTGTCTTTCAGGTTACTAAGATCCCACTGACAGTAACGCACCCAATCCAGCAACCCCTCTATCATGGGCAGTTCATCATCTACCGCGGTGGGGTCGGCTAGATATTCGAGCAGTTGCTCTTCGGCCTTGTCGAGGAATTCTAAGGTAAGCTCTAGGTGTCCAGTGACAACCATCGGGGGCTGGCCTTCATACTCAACGACTACAGTAAAATCCCCCCCCCACGACTCCATAAAGCATTATGAGTGACCCGTATCCCCTTCAAAGCGCGTTCTGACGCAATTAAGGCCCGACGGGCCATAAGGTGATTTGTTCGGTATCCGTGCTCATCTGCGCATAAAGCCAAGCGCGTATCGAGGCATTCAGCACAGCCAGCCAGGCGCGCTATATAGCTCATGGTTAATCTTTTTGCGGCGACCTCTGGCCTTAATTGCGAATCCATTTAAACCCCCAGTTGCCTTCTCAATATGCCGTTATTAGCAAAGTCTTGCCCTACCTCATTTAAAGCCTGTCGCACAGCATCCCCAACAGCGCGCTTGGTGGCGGCTGGATCAGATGCCCCTCGGGCATCCACGTTAATCACAAGGCCATCACCTCCAGCACCACTACCACCACTATCGCCTGGGCGATTCATCTGACTCTCTACCCGCGCCAGCGTGGCATCTAGCTTCGCGCTAGTTGACGCAGTAGTCACCTTCTCTCCCTTCTCAAGCAACCATGTGCCTGTCTCGGGTACGTAATCCATACCATCGTGGGCCATGCCTGTTAGACCTGTACCCTGGATCGTGGAAACTATGCCAGCAGTGGCAGCGGCAACGCTGGCCATGGCGGGTATGTTGGCTGGGAAGGGTATCGCCGCGGCGCTCGCAATGCCTTTCTGAATGGCAATGATCGAAGACGCAATAGCAAAGGCTTTTTCAGCAGCAAACATGGCTTGATAGATCCCGCTTTGCTCACCGGCAAACTGCTTAGTAATGTCGGCCATATCGCCGAACATGCTTTCAGCGCCAGCCATTTGGGCCATTATGCGAGCCTGCTCAATCCGAGACAGTTCGTTTTCATGCTCTTCTTTAAGGGCACTCTCCTGATCATCCCACTGAGCCGTCAAGTCAGCTCGCTCTTTGCGGAATTCTTCGAGCATCTCGAGCTGAGTGTCATACCACTCCTGAAGCTTTTCCTCAGACTCGTCTATCTTATCCAGCTCACCAAAGGGGCCACCGATCGTGGCATCTAGCCCGCCATAACCAGGGGCTTCAACAAAGGCAGCTTCTGCGATTTTGGCTGCGGCTTCTGCGTATTCATCACTGGCGACGTTTACAGCATCCAGAACGGCCAACCGGTCATACATCTGGTCTGTTAACTGCTCCTCAGTGGTACGCAGCTCGAGCAATAAGCTTTGGTAATTACTGGCAGACTGTTCGCTGGCCTCGTACGCTGCAACAGCATTAAGCGCCCCCCGTGCCGCTTGCATCTGGGCGTCAGTCGCTCCCTCTTGCGCCAGCTTATAAAGAACCAGCTCATCCTCAGCCATACCCAATGTAGCCGCTTGAAGCTGGAGCGCGGCTACCTGCTTATCAATATCTGCCGCCGCTTTAGCGGCACTACTGCCATCAGTAGAAGGGGGATCACTAGGCGTCCGGCGATTGCCAAGCTCTGCCATGACTTGGTCTATTTTCTGCAGCTCATCGGCGAATGCCTCAGCCCGGGCCTGCTGTTCTGCCAGCTCAGCATTCAGACCACCCCACCAGTAGCGCCGTTTAGCTGTGCGGTCGCTGCTCCGGGCCGCCCCTGGTACTGTATGTTTTGGCTGCGCTGCTGGCTCTCTAATTTGCCTATCTCTCCTGCGAGTCGTGTTGCTTCCATGCGGGCATCAATCAGGCCGGCCACCAGTGGTACCTTTTTGTTTTCAAGCTGGGCCTGGGTCAGGCCTTCAATGCTTCCAGTGAGTTCGCTCACCTCCTTCTTAGCATCCTCAAGCGCACCGGACGTAAGCCCCAGCTCATCTCTAAAGGCAAACATAACGCCCGCTGCCCCAATCGCAATAACAGCCAGCCCTAGAGGGTTGGCCCGCACAGCAGTATTAAAGGCCCACGTGCCAATAGTGGCCACGTTAACGGCAGTGCTATACACCACATAAGCCGCTGCAGATGCGGCGGCACCTGCAGCCACGCCTCCAATCAACTGAAGTTGCAGATCGTAATCACCAGCATGGAAAGCGCGGGTTACCGAGTTGATTGAATCTGCCATATCATTCAAGGCGGGCGATAGCTTAATGGCGACCGCGTTACCCATGGCTTCGGTAGATAGGCCAATGCGGGCAATAGCGTCGTTAGCTTCCTCGATAGCAGCGGCATCCATCATGGAAACCGAAAGGCCATAATCCTCAATATCCTGTCGGGCGGATCGAATAGCATCGCCACCTTTAAGAAACAGCTCTGTTGCGCCACGCTGTTCAAATCCGAGCTGTTGCAAATGCCGTGCGGCCTCCTGTGAGGACACGCCAGAATCACGCAGGCGATCCGCTATATACGCTAGCTTTTCGTCAACATCCATCCCTTCCATTTCGCGAAGGTTAAGGTTGAGCCGCTCCACAGTCTTCAACGCAGGCCCGCCGCTCATTTCCACGGCACCCAGGCGGCGGTTCATACGGTTAAGCGATGCCTCCATGCCATCAATACCACTATCGGAAGCCGCCATATTCACGGCACGAAGCCCGTCAATAGTGCCTTCTAGCGATCGCGCCAGCTTAGCGTTGGCGTCAATGGTATCCATGTTCGACTTGGCGTAAGCATATATGCCCCCGGCAGCAGCTAGAGCGCCCGCCGCAAGCGCCGCTATACCAGCGCCCGCCTTCTTAGCGTCTGCCTCCATCTTGCGCATATTGCGTTCTGTATCACGCTGCGCCTTTTCCATCGGCCCTAGAAAGTTGCCGGTTTGCAGCACCATATCAAGCGTTAAGCGGCCAAGCGATCGGGTAGACATAGGGCCTCCAGTAAGCAGGAGAAGGCCCAAGCGGGGCGTTCTCTTATGGCAAAAACTGTCTAAAAATACAGTCTAACACTACCCATAAGACGTACCTACACAGCAGTAAAAACAACTATACGGCAGCACGGGTGATTGGAAGCAGCGTCACAGTCTCCGCTTCCAGCGCTCCAGGTAACCAGGTGTACAACCTGGGTCAATATCGGTTAGCGCTTCATCAGCTAGTTGGTCAAGGCGGTGCTGTATCCGCTTCACACCTGCACCATCACCACGGGCAAAGGCCCATGCTAAGCGGCGCTCCAGGCGTTTGCGCTCACTGTCTAGGCGTTCGTCCCGGTACTGCTCAGCATCGCGGTAGGTGTGCTTAAAGGAGTTATCGTTAATCTTGCGGGCATCAGTCGCAAAGTTGCGGCGGCGCATGAGATTCCCCGGTGGTTAGCGGTATCGTTTAACTGAATGAATATACAGCCTCATCACTCGGGCGTAAAAAAGCCCAGCAGGTGCCAGGCTTGATAGGTAAAGGAGTTTTAACAGAACCTCTTTAAGAGGGCCTGTTGGGTCTGTTCAGATCAGCACTAAAAGGGCCAGATCCTCACCTTACAGTGCGACGTCACCCCATCTTCAGTAGCAGCCGGGTTTAGAGTCAGAAGTAACTTTATCGTGTTTTACCACCAGTTGCTCGGCATAGGCTGAAGGTGTCAGCCCACCAAGACTCTTCTTCGGTCTTTCT
>NZ_JALPZO010000029.1 GCF_023507745.1 Vreelandella olivaria
GATCCCCCTGGGCAAACTCACTGATCATGCCGTGGATCCGGCGCAGGGGCTCGCCATCCTGCCAGATAGTCAGGGAGGCGTCGCGATCCAGTAGCTCGGCGGCATCAAGTCGGCTATGACGACTAGCGAGATGAAGCGATAACTCGAAAGGTGATGACAGCGATTCTCGGTGCGTGAAATCCACTACAGCGGCATCATCCACGCCGGGCAACGCAAGGGTGAAGTAAAGACCATGACCGTTTGCCATCGTAACGCTCCCCGATTATTCAAACGCTAATGAAAAGCAACGAGAATAGCTGCTTATACTGAGAGCGCAATAGGGGCACAATACGAAGCGTTAATGTCCTACAGAAAAGTAAGAAATATCTTACAAAGTTTTCAGATATTACCTATAGACTTTTTCAGGCAATCATTATAAAGGGGGGGGGGAATTAGCTTGCGAATGTAGCGCAGGGTGCCGTCCTGTAGTTGCCCTTGCGCGACTACTTTGAGTTAAACCATGTCTAGCGAGCTTACGCCAATAAACAGGCATCAGGACTGCCACTCCTGATTCGAAGTGTAAGCGGTGCTTATCACGGATATAGAACAGGATGGGCCGGGAGAGCGGGCTACATCTGGCGCAAAACAGGCAATGTTAACTTAGCGCTGCAGTAGCTAAGATTTTTGCACAACCAACTTAGGCTATCCTATCCTGCTCATAACTTTTGACTCAGTGACTAACGGTTGCGTGGTCAAGATCGTACTGTCTGACCAGTCTCGCAAAACCCTGCTGTCCTTCTCATAGCTTTGCACTACTGACGACGTCACCCCCAGATTGAGTAGCGCTACACTTTAGAGTCCGATCCTATGGGTAAGGAGATTGGACATGAAGAAGCGTTTCAGCGAAGAACAGATCATTGGTTTCCTGGGCGAAGCCGAAGCGGG
>NZ_JALPZO010000030.1 GCF_023507745.1 Vreelandella olivaria
GTGATGCTCGCGGGTTCCACCCGGCCCTTCCTGTATAGTGAATACAGCACCACCATCACCAACGCCCACCAGTTACAGTTGATGGCACTGGACCTGAACGCCGACTACCGCGTGACCCGCGATATCGCTGCCAGCGCCACCGCCGGCAGCGATCTCAGCGGCATGTGGAGCACAGCGGGCTTTTCGCCCATCGGCAACACCTCGACGTTTTTCACCGGCGCCTTCGCCGGGCTGGGCCATACCATCGGTGAGCTGACCATCGCCCGGCCCACCCAGGATGGTGTCGGCCTGTTTGGCGCTACCGGCAACGGCGCGGCGATTCGCGATATCGGCCTTAGAGAGATCAACATAACGGGCCACAATTACGTTGGCGGGCTGGTGGGGGCCGCTATCGACAGCGATATCGCCGCCAACTACGCTACCGGGCAGGTAACAGGCAACGGTGCTGTTGGCGGGCTGGTGGGGTACGCTGACGGAAGCAATATCGCCGCCAGCTACGCTACCGGGCAGGTAACGGGCGACACTTTCGTTGGCGGGCTGGTGGGGATCGCTGACCGCAGCGATATCGCTACCAGCTACGCCACCGGGCAGGTAACGGGCAACAATTACGTCGGCGGGCTGGTCGGGTATAACTGGAATGGCAGCATCAGCGATGCCTTCCGCGCCACCACCGACGCCAATGGCGACCCCATCAATACTGGCTGGAACAGCTTTGGCACCGGTAGGACCTGGGATCAGTTGACCCAACTGGATACCTTCGTCGGTTGGGATATCGACGGCCAGGGCGACACCGATACGGTATGGCGTATTTACGAGGGGCATACCACGCCGCTGCTGCGCGGCTTCCTGACGCCTGTCACGGTGACGGCCAACGATGCCACCGCCACCTACGATGGCACTGTCCATACCAGCGGC
>NZ_JALPZO010000031.1 GCF_023507745.1 Vreelandella olivaria
GCGACCCGGAGGCGATGCTGGCCCTGTACTATATCTACGCCAATCTGGATGCTTCCCGACTGACCCAGTTCTACAACCTGCTGGGGATTCCCACCCGTGCAGGCAACTGGCTAAAACGGGCCGCCGAAGCCGGGTTGCCGGAAGCCCAAACCCTATGGGGGCGCCAGATTATGAATGGACGGGGGTGGTACTTCACCAAACGCCGCCGCCTGGAGGCGGCGGAAAGCTGGTTGAGCCGTGCAGCGGAGCAAGGCCATGTGCCCGCTATGGAGCAAATGGCACGAGTAAATAGAGAGCTGGGCGCTTTCGAAGCAAGCTGGCACTGGATGGAACAAGCTTCCCAATATGGAAGCCACGATAGCCGCTTAGGCGTAGGGTGGTGTTACCTTGAACCCGAACGTGATGAGCGTTGCCAGAACAGTTTGGACAGAATAAAGGGATGGGCAATCTTATACGGGCTGTATATTGAGATTGAAGACAATGCAGCTAAAAATGTTATGAGTTGGCATGATGATGAATTAACCTCAGATCAGAAGCAGGAAGCTGAAGCATTAGCAGAGTCGGAATGGATAGGGCGTCAGCCCCCCATTTCCAGGTTTCCCTCCCGCTTTGGTTACTGATTGAGCGATGGCAATGCGACGATCTTCAGTGCGGATTGCCAGTACGTTACCCGCATCGTCAAGGTCGAAAACGTAGTCTGGGCGGTCTTTGAATACCAGTGCATGCTCATTACGCTAGGCGGTACGTGCTTCGGTGAGATCCCGCAGGGCATGGAGCTGCTCAGCAATATCCTCAGCCGGTGCCCAGTCACCCTGGCCTTCAATCCAGTCGGATACGCGGTCATAAACCAGCTTGGCGTGGGATTTTACATTGGCGGCAAAGAAAC
>NZ_JALPZO010000032.1 GCF_023507745.1 Vreelandella olivaria
AGACAATAATCGTGGTCTGGTGAGTCATGCTCATGGCTAGTAAAATAAGAAAAACGTACATCCCTCCCCCCATTAAAAAAGAGGTTAGGAATGATTCTCCCAATAGAAACATTACATATCCCCCCCCAAGCTGATAAGCGCAAATACGCTGAATAATATATTTGCCACAAACGTATTATAATTACGTGCCCGAATTTGCCAGCTTATTAGCGCCGGTTCATCGGCATGCTTCCAGGGGATTTGGGAGATATAGTCCTGCTTGGGTTGCATAAACCACATATACTTATCCTTGCTCTTCAAAGGTAATATGAACCATAAGCTAAAAGCAGTTCATTTCGTTGATACCCAGCTAGCGATCACACTTTAAGCGCTTTGAGTTTTAGCTTATCTGATTAACTTCCCTTGGTTAATTACCTTTTGAAAACTTTTATAATACATCGATTTTACCTTCTTCATACTGCGCATCAGGAAGGCGGTTCTTGAAGAACTGAACCCGTTCATCCAATTCATCTGCATGGCAATAAACAAGATGTGTTCGCGGCCTAAAGCTTGAGTTTCGGCTAAAGGGTTTCCACTGATAGGTGAGGGCAATAAGGCTTCTTTTTCGCCATACCTTTATGTGTTCCGTTTTTTTCCACTCCCACTCATGATGCTGGCTGTTGCGCTGCATTGCCTGATAGCCCTTGGAAGTGCCCATCATCCAAGCCATGAAGCCCATGCCCAGCGGCCCGATACCGGCAATTACAAAGGCAGGGTCAAGCAGCATAAGTATCACGACAATGGGCATTAAAATAATCGCCGACCACTTCAGAAATGGCTTAACGGCATCCATTTGTGGCTTCCAGGAACACTCCTCAGCAATATTTTCGGTAAAACG
>NZ_JALPZO010000033.1 GCF_023507745.1 Vreelandella olivaria
TATAGTGAATACAGCACCACCATCACCAACGCCCACCAGTTACAGTTGATGGCACTGGACCTGAACGCCGACTACCGCGTGACCCGCGATATCGATGCCAGCGCCACCGCCGGCAGCGATCTCAGCGGCATGTGGAGCACGGCGGGCTTTTCGCCCATTGGCAACACCTCGACGTTTTTCACCGGCACCTTCGCCGGGCTGGGCCATACCATCGACGGGCTGACCATCGCCCGGCCCGGTCAGAGTGATATCGGCCTGTTTGGCGCCACCGGCAACGGCGCGGCGATTCGCGATATCGGCCTTAGAGAGATCAACATAACGGGCCACAATTACGTTGGCGGGCTGGTGGGGCGCGCTGCCAACAGCAATATCGCCGCCAGCTACGCCACCGGGCAGGTAACGGGCAACAATTACGTCGGCGGGCTGGTGGGGTACGCTTTTTTCAACAACAATATCGCCGCCAGCTACGCTACCGGGCAGGTAACAGGCAACGGTGCTGTTGGCGGGCTGGTGGGGTACGCTATCGACAGCAATATCGCCGCCAGCTACGCTACCGGGCAGGTAACGGGCAACAATAACGTTGGCGGGCTGGTGGGGGTCGCTGGCGGCAGCAATATCGCCGCCAGCTACTTCGCGACCACCGATGCCGATGGCAATCCCATCAATACCAACCTGAACACCCTTGGCACCGGTAGGACCTGGAACGAGCTGACATCGCTGGAGACCTTCGCCGGCTGGGATATCGACGGCCAGGGCGGCACCGATACGGTATGGCGTATTTACGAGGGGCATACCACGCCGCTGCTGCGCGGCTTCCTGACGCCTGTCACGGTGACGGCCAACGATGCCACCGCCACCTACG
>NZ_JALPZO010000034.1 GCF_023507745.1 Vreelandella olivaria
GCTGATCACCAGGGTGACGGTCTCGCCTGCGGCGACGTCGACGGTGGTGCCGCTGATCTCGACACTGGTGACGTCATCCAGGGCGCCCAGGGTGACGCTGAGGCTGCCGTCGAGGGCATCGAGTTCGACCGTGTCGGTGGCATCGATGGTGTTGCCGTTGTTGTCCGTGGCGGTGGCGACCACGGTGAGTTCCCCGTCGGTCAGGCTGTTGACGTCGACAGCGTCCACGCTATAGCTGCCGTCCGGGTTAACGGTGGCGGTGGTGTCGACGGTGGTGCCGTTCTGGTCGGTGATGGTGAGGACGACCGTTGAACCTGCGGGCACATCCTGGGTGGTGCCGCTGATATCCAGGGTGGCGGTGTCGTTGTCGACGGTGGCCGCCACGGTGATGCTGGACGCGACGGCATCGAGTTCGACCGTGTCGGTGGCATCGATGGTGTTGCCGTTGTTGTCCGTGGTAGTAGCGACAATTGTGAGCGGGCCATCAATCAAGCCGCTGACATCGATATCACCCACGCTGTACGAACCATCTGGGTCCACGATGGCGACCGTCTCGACACTATTACCACTTTGATCAGTAATAGTAACAGTAATAGTGTTGCCAATAGGAACACTACTCACTGCACCACTAACCGCTAACGTGCTTGTACCAGTACTAGGGGGCTCAGCAACGACCGTCAGCGAACCATCAGGAGATGGCTCAACAATGGATTCGTCTTCCGCCACTAGTGCCGCAGAAGCACCATCGAACTCAACAAACTCAGCTTGTTCAAGCCCTCCTGAGGTTTGGAAACTTAGGGGGTCGGTTTCTTCTGCAATACGAGCAACACGTACGAAACCGTGCCCATCACCACCGCCACCACCGGCACCACCTGCTGCAGCTGCATCAAGTAGCTCAAGAAGGTCCCCCTCTCCTTCTTCTAAGGCTGCTAATAGCGCTTCGACATCATCGTCAAGTGCGCTTGCATCTTCCGTGGCAACAATCTGTTCACTGTTTAGCTCAGGGCTAACCGCAACCTGCTGGCCGCCCTCAACAACGTTGGAACCGCTACCGTCAGCGAAATCTAACTCAATACGACCATCGCTGGAGGTAATAAGCGTTTCACCTTCCTGAAGCACATCACCGATGCGCAGTTCGCGTAAATTGCCAGCTTCATCACGCGCCCAAGCCTGGCCCGAAATAGCGATAACGGTTGCGATTGCCATATGTAATCCTCGATCATTGTTGAGAGCCGTATCACTGGCGCATCGGCACTAGTTCCAATAACGGCATATGCATTGATCGTAGGAGAGAGAGGAATAAAAAAATATTGTACCGATGGACAAAAATAGCGTTTCCAAATGCCCCCTGTAATACCTTCACCATTTATCCAATAGCACTATTATGAACATGAAAGGCCAGTAAAACTTCACATTACTCCTTGGCCCGCTCGGCAATTGGTGCAAGTTTTAAGATAAGCTGAAGGCGATCCCGAACCGCCAGCTTTTTGAAAATAGCGCTGAGATGAGCTTTGACTGTGCGCTCAGTAATATCAAGCTGGCGTGCAACTTCCTTATTTGTAGCCCCTCGTGCCACTGCCAGGGCGACGCCCCGCTCACGCTCTGTTAAACACGCAAGATGCTCACCGTGCAGAACCCTATCGCCTTCACCACGCTGCTGGAGTGCTTTAAAGGAGCCTCCCAACACTTTGGCAAGTAGTTCCTGGCCAACCCACACCCCTTGGTTAGTGACTACCAACGCGACTTGTTTGAGCACTTCGGGGGCAGCGAGTGTATGTACATATCCTCGCGCCCCAAGGTCCAGCGACCTCAACGCTTCATGGTCATTGGGCGAGTAACTTAATACAACCACAATCGCGTCCTGGGCTGCTGCGGCACTAATAAGCTCCGCCCACCCTTCAACAGTCGTTGACAACCACACCACGTCATTTGGCTGTGCTTTACCAATAAATACATCTGGTTTAGAAGCTACCAGCTCAGGAAACGCCTTTTTCCAGCGTTCCTTGAGGCTCCCATCTGTTGTTATAAACCAATGCTTCATTAGTTAGCGCTCCCCCATGGAATCTCGCCACGCCCTTAAAACAGGCTTAAGCAGAAACTGCATTACTGTCCGCTTACCCGTCACAATATCCACTTGCGCCGTCATGCCTGGTATTACCTGCAACCTGTCAGCGACGCTTTCATTCTCTAAGCTGCGCACTCTCACCAAGTAGAAGGTATTGCCATCATCATCGGTGATGGTATCGGCACTAATATGCTCCAGTTCAGCCTGTAAACCACCATAGATGGCGTAGTCATAGGCGGTAAGCTTGATAGTGGCAGGCTGACCAGGGTGCAGAAACGCAATATCCTGCGGGGCAATACGAGCCTCTACCAATAGCTGGTCATCACTGGGAACAATCTCTACAACTTCCTGGCCAGGCTGAGCCACACCGCCGATGGTGTTGATATGAATGCGTTGAACAACCCCATCCACAGGTGAACGAATTTCGGTAAGGCGTACCCGATCCTGTAACCCCGTTCCAGACTGTTGCAAAGCATTTAAATCACCGAGCACCTGAGCCAGATCGTTACGCCATTCACTGCGTCTTTCCGCCCCCAACTCTCGCAGTTGCGTTTGCGCCTCTTCCACCGCTGCCTGCAAGCGAGACACGGCTGCATCTGCCTGGCTGCGCTCACCTGTTGCACGGGAAACTTCCCGCTGCAAACGCAGCACCTCAACCTCAGACACCGCACCCGAAGCAAGAAGGGGGCGGGTTAAATTGAGTTCCTGGCTGGCCATACTGGCTTCACGCTGTGCAGTGTCGCGTCGCGCCTGAGCTTCTCTGAGTTCCTCTTGGCGTTGCCGGATACGGTCATTGAGCACATTCTCTTGCTCACGTAACTCTTCACGCCGACTTTCATATACCTCACGCTCCTGGATCACGATATGAGGTACTTCCTGACGCAGTTCTTCGGAAGGTTCAAAAGGCGTATTGGTAGCTAGCGCACGCAGCCGTTCGGCCCGTGCTTCCAACGCAAAGCCCTGCGCTCGATTTTCACGAAAATCTGAAACAAAGCGGGTTGGGTCAATCTGCATTAGCACCTCGCCAGCACTCACCACCTGCCCTTCCCTTACCATGATTTGCTCGACCACCCCTCCATCAAATGACTGGATGCGCTGTAGCTGACTGGCTGGTATGACTCGCCCCGCCCCACGAGTAACTTCATCAATAGCAGCAAAATACGCCCATACAAGCAGCGCAACGATGGTAATCAGGACGGTATAGAGAAACAGTCGTGCCCGAATGGGTTCTTGCTGCATACGGGCCCAGTCAGTATCACTGGCCCAATCACGGCTGAGGTGCGCAGAAGTAACCCGCCGGGCAAATATCCGGTCAATAAAGGGACGAAACGGTTTCTGGCCTTTTTCAGAGAAACGGCCTATCGCCTCAAAACCTTTCTGCTCTGATGTTGAAGAGGGTGCCTTCGCCATTACGACGCCCTCCCAATCTGCCCTTTACGCAAAGCATCCACAACGGTATCGCGCGGGCCATCTGCAACGACTTTACCTGCATCCATTACGATAATGCGGTCAACCAAGGAGAGCAGCGAAGTGCGGTGTGTCACCACCAGGATCGTTTTACCTGCCGCCACATTAATAAGGTTCGCCTTAAACGCTTCTTCGCTGGCGTTATCCATCGAGCTGGTGGGTTCATCCAATAGTAAAATGGGAGGATCCTGGACGAGTGCCCTGGCAATGGCTACCGACTGTTTTTGACCTCCTGAGAGAGCCTGCCCACGCTCGCCTACCTGAAGGTCCACCCCACTTGGATGACTATTGACCAATGGCTCCAGCCCGGCGATTTCGATTGCCCGGAGCAGAGCCTCATCATCCACACGATCGCTTCCTCCTCCGGCTACAATATTGTCACGCAAGGAGCCTGCAAACAGGCTGACATCCTGAGGTACATAGCCAATGTGACGACGTAGTTGGAGAGGGTCCAACTGGCGAATATCGACACCATCGACAAGTACGGCACCAGAGGATGGCTGGTAGAAGCCAAGTACCAGCTTATTGAGAGATGATTTGCCACAACCAATGCGTCCCAGAAGCGCTACTTTCTCTCCTGCTTTAATGGAAATGGAAACATCTCTTAGCGCTTCCCGCTCTTCGTTAGGGTAGCGCAGGGTGACTTTTTCTAAACGGATGCTGCCAGTGAGGTTTGGTTTTTCCACATAGGCCTTGCCCTCATGACGCTCTACTTTTTTATCCATCACACCATTTAACGACTCCAGCGCCGTGGATGACTGATGGTATTGGGCGAGTAACGCCGCGGCCTGGCTAATAGGAGCCATCGCTCGCGACGACAGCATATAAGCAGCAATCAGCCCCCCTTGGGTCAAATTGCCCTCAATAATCTGGTATACCCCAATGATAATGACGCTAACAGCCACACTATGCTGCGCCCACTGGGCGACATTAGAAACCGATGTGCTCACCAGTCTTAGCTGCGCTGACGTACGGGATAAAAACGCGGTTGCCTTTTCCCAGTGGCGCTGAATACGGCTTTCCGCTCGCAATGCCTTGACATTTTCCAATTGGGAAATTGACTCAACCAAAAGGGCATTACGCTGAGCCCCTACTTCCCAGGTGGTTTGTGAGAGCTCGTGCAACTTACCTTGCGCGGCTAAAGCGTATAACAGTACAAATGCAACCCCAACCAGTACAGGCAACACCAGCCAGGGGTTTACAAGCGCAATAATGGCTGCAAATAGCAAAACGAAAGGCAGATCGACAATCCCCAAAATGGTTGCCGAGCCAATAAAGGCACGCACCGACTCAAATGATTGAAGCGTTGATGTAAATGACCCCGTTGAGGCTGGTCGCTCTTCCAGGCGCATACCCAGTGCTTTCGCCATGATTGAGGAAGATAACTTTACATCAGCGCGACTTGCGGCAAGATCAACAAAGCTACTGCGCATCAAGCGCAACGCCAAATCAAAACACAAGACAATAAATATGCCGATCGCAAGCATCCAGAGGGTTTCAGTCGCCTGATTGGGTACCACGCGGTCATAAACATTGAGTACAAATAGCGGCATCGCCAATGCAAACATGTTAATCGCGATAGAGCCCAAGACAATATCACGGTATAACCGCCTGTTTTCCTGAATCACTCCCCAAAACCAATGCTGATCCTGGCGTTTTTTCACACCAGCATCTGCTGTGTTGTCCACTCTAAACTTGGGCCGTACGTAAATGGCTTCGCCACTATAGCCTGCAAATAGCTCATCCAGCGGTACTTCAATATCTGCTTCGGAGAGTTCAGGAAAGATAACTTTCGCTTTTTTCTGCTTGAGATCCAGCCCAAGCAGTACGCAGGCACGACCAGGCTCCAGCAGTAGAATAGCGGGAAAAAGCGCAGGATTAAGACCTGATAAATTGCTCTTAACAATTCTTGCGGTCAGCCCAGCCCGTGAAGCCGCTCGCCCAAACACAGAAGGGATAAGCTTGCCTTGCTCCAAAGGCAGGCCTGCTTTCAATGCTTCTGATGACACTTCGTGCTGATGGTATGATGCAACTGCTTTTAAACACTCCAGTAGCTCATCGCTTGTTTCCTGCCCATCGTTACGGGCAGTCCTCTGCACTGTCAGCTTATTTTGTGCCACAGAGTCCTTCTCTCCCTTTCAGAACCTGCATGTTCCTACTGTGTTTACATGAATATGGCTTGCGGCCTGCAGAAAGCATTAATCACCCGGCCGCCTGTACATCGATATTCTGCATCATATACACAACCATGAGTGAGGGTTGTGACAGCAAATTCAGTCACGTCCCTGAGGGTGAAAGGCCGCCAGCCGCTACTACTCACACGTCATTAACCAGTTTGTGGTTTAACTGGTTAGCCAGCAACTCCGTATACCCAGGGTCAGCGTATGCCGTTGGGTACATACTATCGGGTAATGCGGAAATTCCGCGGGTGAAGTCCTCTAGAGTAAAGCCGCTTGGGCCATCTATCGCGCAGGCCTGCTCTGCACTCAGGGTCGCGCCTTCGTAACCCAGTTCAGCCAAGCTTGGAATATCATCACGGGCTACCTGTAGGGCCTGCATGAGTTGTCCCATCGCCGCCAGGGTACGAGCCTGTGCCAGCGTCAGGTCAAACTGTGCATTGGCATGGGCACGGCTTGCCTCGAAATATTCGTTCTCGCTGTCCAGAACGTCCAGCAGTGTGCGTTGACCTATATCGAATTGTTGTTGGTAAGCGCCACGCACCCGGTCAATCGACTGGCGATGCTCATTCAGATAACTTAGTTGCTCACTTAAACGCTGCGAATCGTTATAGGCAATTTGGGTTGTCTGCCTAACGTTAGTACACGCCAATTCGCGCTGATTTTCGGCCTGCTCAATACGCGTTGTCGCTGCATTAAAGGCCGCCAGATCAGAGCCACCGCGATAAAGGTTCATACTGGCAACCAGTTGGATACTATGCTCATCCCGGCGGCCGGCAATTGCATCATCCTGGTTATTAGTGCCTGTACGTCCCTGAATATCCAGGCGCGGCATAAAGGCAGATCGTGCACCTTCACGCTCTGCGCGTTGTACCGCAATATTTTCAATAGCGGCGTGGAAGTCGGGATTACCCTGAAACGCCATTTCCACGGCTTGGCTCACATCAGCCGGAAGCTCACCGGAGAGTGAAGGTACAGGCGACATATTTTGCGCTGGCAATGTACCCACAATGCGCTGAAAACGCGCCGTAACATCATGAAGATTTGATGCTTCCGACATTAAATTTGACTCAGCCAACGCCAAGCGGCCACTGATTTGCTCCAGGTCAACACCACGCCCTGCGCCGGAAAGTGCACGCTCTTCAATCTGCCCAAAGACACGCTGGTGCTCACGGTAGTTATCCTGGGCAAGACGGACCAATTCCCGGTAGCGCTGCACATCTAAATATGCCCGGAATGCTTCAAGAGTGACTTCCTCGCTTGCTCCAAGCAGTTCGAAGTAGGCAATCAGTCTTGTACGGTCCAAACGCTCCACTTCACTTCGTGTAGCAAAGCCATCAAACACCATCTGGGTGAGGGTTAATTCCGCAAAGTCACTGTTATAGCTACCTCGACCATCATTTTGCTGATCCTGTCGCCCTACCCCGGCGGACACATCAATAGATGGTAAGTAATTGCCTCTGGCAACCCTGACATCGCTGCCTGCAGCGCTAAAGTTAGCCCATGCAGCGTTTACCTCAGGGTTGGTAATAATGGTTTGCTGAATAGTACCCGATAAATCTATTGCACCAGGTGCATATAGGCTTGCCGGTAGCGACTGAGCCATTAATGGCAAAGGAGCACACACCAACGACGCCAACGCAAGAGGGGTTAATACATAGCGTAAGGTTGGCTTTCGTGAATACAGTGCTATTTTATCCATTGCGATTCCCTTTCTACTATTATCCCACCCGCTCCTATTGCCTGCTGTTTATTCATGTCAGTTTGCTTGGCTTTAGTCAGGTGGAGAACGATGCCCTTTGTGCGCTTCCCGAGTGAAGATCGGTATTCAAGCGCCCCCTTAGGCAACCACTTCCATACGAAAAGATTACTTCCACACAAGAAGAGTTGCCATACCCACTCATTACAAAACCAAAAGTAACAAAAAATTACAAACAAAACCACATTAAAAAAGCCTGTCACCAAAATATTATTCAGATGATGTGACACCAAGCGTTTTGGTTAGCAAGTCATATGGTTCAGTAATAGCAGGGTAGCAGAGCAATCATCGTCAGGCGCCCAAGACGCGAGAAATTACAATAGCGCTCCATTATTCATAGCCAGACGCCGCAAAAGGTGACCTATAAACGACTTACTGACGCTGCTGGAGCCCCAATCCGGTCAGGATAAGTACCAAACCAAACAGAGTGGAAGGCAGAATGGGCTCCCCGACAATTGCAAACAACAGCAAGAGCGAGACGGGTGGAGAGAGAAAGATCAGGTTTGAAACCTTGGCGGTTCTGGATACTTTATGTACGGCTGTCTGCCAAAGAATAAAGGCAATGCCCATTTCAAAAAGCCCCACATACACCCCCGCCCCCAGTGCTGGCCAGCCATGCCACTGTAAGCCAGGCCCTAATAGCAGCAATAGTGTTAGTACAGGCAGTCCGACACTAAAGTTTTGCCATTGCCCTACTAGCGGCAAACGCTGATCCCTGGCATTCAAAAGCCAATAGAGAGCCCATAGAATGGTCGAGGCAAGCGCAAATAAAACCCCCAAAAGATCCGCAAACGCTATATTGAACACACTGCCACGGGTGGCAATCACCCAAACCCCAGCATAAGCGATAAACCCCGACACAATATCCATGCGTGTCAATCGCTGCTTAAGAATGGGAACTGCCAGCAACCCCATCGCCAACGCCCAGGTATAATTTAGCGCCATCGCTTCCTGCCCTGGCAGGCAATCGTAAGCAGCAAACAGAGCCAGATAATAGGCAACAGGGTTCATTAAGCCAGCCCAGGCTGCAGTACGCCAACCCGAGCGCAATGCCAGCGGGAAGTGACCTTGGTGCCAGAGAATACCCCCCATCAGCACCCATGACACCAAAGCGGCCAACCACATCAGCTCAAGGGGACTCATCCACGTAAGCGCAAGTTTGAACGCAGTAGCAACTGTCGACCATAAAGCAACAGCACCTAGTCCATACAGAACAGCCTGACGATCCTGAGTCACCGGTCAAGGTGCCCTAAATCACGCGTGGGTTCGATGTGATCCCGAACCTGTTGCTTAAGCGACTTAATATCGGGAAAACCTCCGTCGCGCTTGCGCTCCCATAGCAGCTTGTCGTCACACCAGATTTCAAAAGTCCCTCCATGGGAAGGAGTTAATGCGACTTCCGCTAGACTTTCACCGAAAGTGGAGAGTAGCTCCTGCGCATACCATGCGCTGCGAAGCAGCCACTGACATTGAGTACAGTAACGAATTTGAATGCGCGACATACTTGAGTTCCTTAAAGCGTTTTAATATGGCATCCAGCACCGCCATTCTGTCAGCTTATATTAGTAATCGCCAAGGAACCAAGATGACAAAAAACAATGTTTATCAATCTCGTTTATATGAGTGGTTGACTGGTGATGAAGACAGTCGCATGTGTGATGACATACCCGATGGCGCCTGTAAGGAGCAGCCCCGCAACTTCGCCTTACACCTATTTGCCGCGTTGGGTAATAAACTTGCTGATGAGCTGTCCAGTGCTCGCCTGATCCTCCCATGGCTAATGGGCATTATTGGCGCTCCAGTATGGATGGTGGGGCTACTGGTTCCCATCCGGGAAGCTGGCGCCCTTCTACCACAATTGTTTGTGGCGGGTTTTATTCGCTTGAGACCTAAACGTAAATGGGTATGGGTGGCCGGAGCCATCCTGCAAGCAATAGCCGCGCTGGCTCTCGCCATACTTTCGCTCATGGGCAATGGCTCCATAGGAGGCATACTTGTATTAGGTGTGCTTGTTTTGCTCTCGTTAGCACGAGGCCTGTCCTCAATTGCCACTAAAGATGTATTAGGAAAAACCATCGCCAAGCGGCGGCGGGGTACACTCATGGGCTGGAGTGGAAGCGTGGCTGGCGCCGTTACGTTACTGGCAGGCGTTGTTCTTATGTGGTTCGGCGATCAACCTAGTAACGTCGCCCTAGCGCTATTACTTAGCATTGCTGCGTTAGGTTGGTTTCTGAATGCCTGTTGCGCCGCATATATTCAAGAGGTACCGGGGGCCGTCGAAGGCGGAGAAAACGCCTGGGACAGTATTCGGCTGGGATTATCTTTGATGCGATCTGATCGTACCTTTTTGCACTTTAACCTTTCCCGTGCCCTGCTGCTGTCTAGCGCCTTGGCCCTCCCGTATCTGGCACTGCTGGGTCAGCAGCAAAGTGGTACCGAGCTGGGAGGGCTGGGCCTTTTAGTCGTGGTATCAGGCATTGCAGCCATGCTGGCAAGCCCCATATGGGGCAAGCGCGCTGACCAGTCGAGCCGCCGTGTAATGCGCGACGCAGCCGTTGGTACTGTACTGTGTTGCCTGTTAGGCGCCTCCCTGGTTTGGCTTCCCGGCGAATGGACACAAACCGTGTGGCCCTATGCAGTGATTTATGCCCTGCTGGTCATCGTACATCACGGCGTACGGATTGGGCGTAAGACCTATCTTCTGGATATGGCCAACCAGGATAACCGTGCGTTATACGTTGCCCTTTCCAATACGCTAACAGGTGTTTTGATGCTAATAGTGGGCAGCGCTATTGGCGCCGTTGCACAGTGGCTAGGCAGTGCGACGCTGCTGCTCGTGCTGGCAGGTACTGCCTTTTGCGCCATGTTAAGCGCACAAAAATTGCCTGAGGTAGAGTGATGACTTAAATTGCACTATCTACAACACCCGCCAGGATGGAAGCAAATAGCGGTAATTAGCCTGTTTTTTGCTATTCTACCTGTGTTGTTGGTACGCCATACAGCCAAGCCCCGCGTTGATGGACATCGCCATAGCAGTGGCAGAGTGAAAGCAGCAACAGGAACCCATTGATGAAACAACCTCCCCTGATCAGCCCAGAGCTACTTGAGCGCATTGTTGATGCTTCAGAAGATGGCATTGTCGTTGCAGAGCGAGAGGGCGATGACAATATCCTCATCTATGTTAACAAAGGATTTGAGCAATTAACCGGCTACAGCGCCGATGAAGTCCTTTACCGCGACTGTCGTTTTTTACAAAATGAAGACCGCGACCAGGACGCTCTGGCAGTCATTAGAGATGCACTGAAGAATGGCCGCACATCCCGGGAAGTGCTGCGTAATTATCGTAAAGACGGCACTATGTTTTGGAATGAACTCTCCATTACCCCCGTGTTCGATCAGGCAGATAACCTGATGTACTTCATCGGGGTACAAAAAGATGTAACCGAGCGCGTCGAGACACACAAGGCGCTGGCTACTCTTCAACAGAAGCAAGCTCAATAGCCAAAATCCACAACAAATTGTCATCAAGGACTTGAATTTCAATCCAAGTGGCGTTATACAGCGGCTAAGCGCTTACAGTAGTGCTAGGCGCTTCTTATCCAATCAACGTGTTAGATAGGAAGCCGTTGTGATGCCGGTACGCCGGCTTGGGTTGGAGGGCATACCATGAGCCGTAACCCCTTAAATCGTGAAACCTATATCAGCGATGGGCTTGACGCTGACGAGTTCGATAACGTAGACGCCGTCAACGACGATCATTACGGTAAGAGCAAACCCAGCAAGGCAGACACTCTGCGCGCCCGGCGCCAGGTTGAAGCATGGCTTGAAGAACGACGATTACAACGTGCGATTGAAGACGATTGGGATGAAGAAGAGTAGCCACACTTACACTTAAGTGCAGTACCAACGTCCTACTGACAACCTTTGTCCGTTGACCGTCCTGTCTTTGAAATACAGTATTATTGCAGCAGTAACAGCATAGCCAGCAGGATTGTTGTTGCAAATCGCTACTGTTAAGACAGTAGCTCCTTCTACCACTGCTCTAAACTTTAGGGGCAATAGCATTACCGCCCCTTACCTGTGTATTTCCACGAATTGTTCGTGATCAGGGTGGCCTGTCTTCTGGCCTTTGGCCGCACTGGGCACTATCATCTGAACCTCATGCCAGCACTCTGCTGCGTCTCTTTTTTTCAACAACCTAATGGATTTCCATGGCGCAATACGTATTCACCATGAACCGGGTTGGCAAAGTTGTGCCGCCCAAAAAGCAAATTCTCAAGGATATTTCGCTATCGTTTTTCCCTGGCGCCAAGATCGGTGTACTGGGTCTGAACGGTGCCGGCAAATCCACACTGCTGCGTATCATGGCCGGTGTCGATCAAGAGTTTGAAGGTGAGGCTCGTCCGATGCCAGGTATCAATGTGGGTTACCTGCCACAGGAGCCCCAGCTTGACGACGAAAAGAGTGTCCGTGATACCGTCGAAGAAGCCTTAGGCTCGATTAAAGAAGCCCAAGAGAAGCTGGACGCGGTATACGCCGCTTATGCTGAGCCTGATGCCGATTTTGACGCCCTGGCGAGCGAGCAGGCGAGACTTGAGAACATCATTGAAGCCGCTGACGCTCATAACCTCGAGCGTAAGCTTGAAGTCGCTGCCGAAGCACTGCGCCTCCCCCCCTGGGATGCCAAAGTAGGTAACTTATCAGGCGGTGAGCGCCGCCGGGTTGCACTCTGCCGCTTACTGCTTTCCAGCCCGGACATGCTGCTGCTTGATGAGCCTACCAACCACCTGGATGCGGAATCCGTCGCATGGCTTGAACGCTTCCTGCACGACTACAATGGCACCGTGGTTGCCATTACCCACGACCGCTACTTCCTCGATAATGTGGCAGGCTGGATTCTAGAGCTTGACCGGGGCCAGGGTATTCCATTCGAAGGCAATTACTCCCAGTGGCTGGAGCAGAAAGAGCAACGCCTCACCCAGGAAGCCAAGCAGGAGGCCTCACGCCAGAAAGCGATCAAGCAAGAGCTGGAGTGGGTGCGCAGCAACGCTAAAGGTCGACAGGCGAAAAGCAAAGCTCGCCTTAACCGCTTTGAAGAGATGCAGTCGGGCGATTTCCAGAAACGTAATGAAACCAATGAAATCTATATCCCACCTGGTCCACGCCTGGGTGATAAGGTCATTGAATTCCATAACGTGACGAAACGCTTTGACGAAAAGCTACTTTATCAAAACCTTACCTTCACCATCCCCCCTGGCGCCATTGTGGGCATCGTGGGTGGCAACGGTGCTGGTAAGTCCACACTCTTTAAGCTGGTGACAGGTAAAGAGCAGCCTGATGAAGGCGAAGTAGTCATTGGTGAAACGGTTGATATCGCCTATGTCGAGCAGTTGCGCGACGCGCTAGACGATAAACAAACAGTTTGGGAAGCTGTTTCTGACGGCCAGGATATTCTCAATATTAATGGCTACGAGGTCTCCTCGCGCGCCTATGTTGGTCGCTTCAACTTTAAAGGCAACGACCAGCAGAAGCGCTTGGATGAGCTTTCCGGCGGTGAACGGGGCCGCCTCCAGCTTGCACAAACCTTAAAGCTGGGCGCTAACGTATTACTGCTGGATGAGCCCTCTAACGATCTGGATATCGAAACCCTTCGGGCCCTGGAAGAAGCGCTGCTGGCCTTCCCTGGCTGTGCCATGGTGATTTCTCACGACCGCTGGTTCCTTGATCGTATTGCGACCCATATTCTGGCGTTTGAAGGTGATTCAGAGGTTGTCTTCTTCGATGGCAACTACACTGAATACGAGGAAGATCACAGAAAGCGTGTTGGCAACGACACACCTAAACGCATGAAATATAAACGTATTGATGCATAATTCAATAAGCAGAAACGCAAAAAGCCCCTGCTGAGGGGCTTTTTGCTGAGAGGAGAACCTCCGTTGGAGCGGAATAATAGCTAACGGCGCCGCCCAGTAAAGAGTGATATCACAAATAAAATTAAGAACAGCGCAAATAGCACCTGGGCAATGGTTGAGGCCACACCGGCAATACCAGAGAAACCTAATACACCTGCAATTATCGCGATAATCAAAAACAGCATTGCATTGCCTAGCATCGTCTTTCTCCTTTTCCATGGTGACGTTATTTATATAACCGACATAAATCCTGTTGGCGGTATAGATCCTACCGTCTGTCGGCTGCCTGCACATACAACAGCAATTCCCTATTAAGGGTTGGCAATAATTCGCCATTCGTCAAGTTAACAAGTAAAAGTAGGCCCTAGGTGTAATAAGCGACTTTCAGCATTCCGCCCACAACCAGACGCATGCCCCACTTAATCGGTGCAGGAAATCGGGCGCCCCCCGCCTCGATAGCAAGTTGGGCGTGATGGGTATTATCTGCCGCTATCTGTCGAAAAAGAGTGCGCGAACGTTGGTCACTCACCGGTAACTTAAGTAGTTGCTCATTTAACTGCCGTCCCATCAACTCTTTCGTGGCAGCAACAACGCCCAACCCAATACGCTCGCTGACACTGCCTGCCGTTAATCCCAGACCAAGAGAGGCACCATAGCAAACGGGGATAAAGTGGCTGGTACGGCTATGCAACTGGGTCAGCCGCTGATTGCACCAGGCAAGATGATCCATCGCCTCTTGCTGTGACTGCATTATCTGACGACGGGAATCCGGCAGCTTGATAAGCCCGGCCTGCCCCTGGCAAAGCCCTTGAATACTCACCGTAGCCATATGAGTAACACGCATTAAACTTGCTACGTGGCGTCGCTCAAGCTCATCCAGAGCAGCTTCTGAGGCCGCAGCAGCAGGGTTGGTGCGTTGCGCAACAACAGCATTGGGAACCACAGTGCGTAAGGCACTATCAAAGTGGGCAATCAAACGATCAGAACGACTTAGGTGACGCTCTATCATAACGCTTACTCCGTTAAGCAGTGTGCAGAGCTGCAGGCGCGCCCTTTAACCTGCTGGCCAGGTAAATTGGCGTCCCCCCATTAAGTGCATATGAATATGGTAGACCGTTTGCCCACCCATTTCGTTGCAGTTCATCACCACGCGATAACCATCATCGGCAAAGCCCTGCTGTTTGGCTAGTTGGGCAGCAGTATATTGCAAACGCCCAATCATCGCTAAATGGTCAGGCTCAATATCGTTTAGGGTTGCAATATGCTGTTTGGGGATTATCAATTGATGCGTTGGCGCCTGGGGACTTATGTCGTTAAAGGCGAGAACGTATTCGTCCTCAAATACGATATCAGCAGGAATGTCGCGATTGATAATTTTGCAAAACAGGCATTCCATAACAGCCTCCTTCATTTTTATAAGAAAACAAAACAGCCTACTTAGCGAAAACGACGCTGAGCAAGCAGATGACGCACCAATGGCGCCAATATCAACTCCATAGCCAGCGACATACGTGCGCCCGGCACCACCAGGGTATGCGGACGGGTCATAAAGGCATCTTTAATCATTGCCAACAACCAGGGGAAATCCACCGTGGACGGATCTCTAAAACGTATTACCACAAAGGATTCTGCATCAGTAGGAATATCCTGTACCTCAAAGGGATTCGAGGTATCCACCGTGGGTACCCGCTGAAAATTGATGTGAGTCCGGGAAAACTGGGGTTGGATATAGCGAACATAATCATCCATCCGCCCCAGGATGGTATCGATAACCGCTTCCTGTGAGTACCCGCGCAGCTTGGTATCGCGATCAATTTTTTGAATCCACTCCAGATTCATCGTTGGCGCCACCCCCACCAACAGATCAACGTGACGAGCAATATCGTACTCTTGGGTAACCAGCCCACCATGTAAGCCTTCATAGAAGAGCAAGTCCGTACCGCAAGGCAGCGATTGCCACTCTGTGAAGGTACCAATGCGGTATCCTGCTTCAATTTTCTGTTTATCTTCTGCGTGAATATAGTGGCGAAAGGTCCCTGTACCATGTTCCCCATACTCAATGAACAATCCTTCCAACCGATCCAACAGGTTGGCTTCAACCGCAAAGTGAGACAGTTCATCTTTACGCTCGGGCTCTTCACGGAAAATACGCTGCAGATCATCCCGTGTATAACGATGAAAAGCGTCGCCATCGACCATGGCGGCATGCACATCTTCACGCAGGAACATGTGCTCAAAGCTACGCCGGACGGTAGTCGTCCCGGCTCCAGAGGAGCCGGTTACAGCAATGATCGGATACTCCCGGGACATTTACACCCCCCTCGCCTGAGCTAATGCCTGTTTCACTTTTTCAGGCACTTCAGCGGGGCGTCCCGTTGTAAAATCCAATAACAGTTGATTGACCCTGGCGGTTGCGACCACTTTATCTGTGTCAGGGTTACGAATACGCTGATATACCGTCAGGGCTTTACCCTGCGGCTGAGGTACAGCGGTTTCAATGATCAGCGCATCCGGCCAGCGGGCCTCATGCTGATACTGCACAGCTAAATCCGCTACAACACTTGGATAACCCTGCATATCCCACTCAGGAAGGTCGAGGGCCGCAAAAGCCTGCGCTCTGGCTTCATGAAGCAACGACACAAGGGTATCATGCCCCAGGTGTCGCCCGTAGTTCATATCGGTTACCCGCACCGTTAAGGGGTGACGATGAATAACCGCTTCTGCTGGGAAATCCAGCGTGACACGCTCCATGCCTTACTCCTTATCGGTGACGACGTATGTGACTCGTTTTTACTTACGCTTCCCTGGCCATGGCGCGAAACGCGATATCACGGCGAAACTCAGCACCATCCCAGTGAATAGCGCTTACCCCTTGGTATGCCTGCTGCTGTGCCGCTGAAACACTTTCACCCAAGGCAGTGACACACAACACGCGCCCACCTGCCGTAGTAATATCGCCATCGACGGTTTGGGCAGTACCAGCATGAAACACCTTGCAGTGTGCTCGTTCAGCCTCTGCCAAACCATGGATCACATCTCCCTTACGGTAGCTTCCTGGATACCCGCCCGCCGCCATGACGACACCTACAGCTGCCCGGCTATCCCATTCACACTGCTTGCCCGCAAGCTGCCCTGTGGCACCAGCCAGGCAGAGCGCAGCCAGATCAGATGTCAGACGCATCATAATAGGCTGGGTTTCAGGATCGCCAAAACGGCAGTTGTACTCGATGACTTTCGGGTTGCCTTCAAGGTCGATCATCAGGCCCGCGTAGAGGAAACCGGTATAGGCATTACCCTCTTCCGCCATGCCCCGCACAGTGGGCAAAATCACCTGCTCCATGATACGGGCATCCACTTCGGGAGTGACCACCGGCGCAGGAGAGTACGCCCCCATACCACCGGTATTGGGGCCGGTATCGCCATCGTAGGCACGCTTGTGATCCTGACTGGTCGCCATGGGAACCACATTTTCACCATCGACCATGACGATAAAACTGGCTTCTTCACCCTCAAGAAACTCTTCAATTACCACACGGGCACCAGCCCCCCCAAACGCGTTGGCTTCGAGCATATCGCGTATGGCCGCTTCCGCTTCCACTTCGCTCATGGCGACGATAACGCCTTTGCCTGCCGCCAGACCATCTGCTTTGATGACAATAGGCGCGCCCACTTGCGCCAGATAGTCAAGCGCTGGCTCAACCGCCGTAAAAGTTTGATAGGCGGCGGTAGGGATGTTGTGGCGAGCCAAAAAATCTTTGGTGAACGACTTGGAACCTTCCAATTGTGCCGCCTTGCGGGTGGGGCCAAAAATGGTCAATCCTGCTGCCTGGAAACGGTCTACCACCCCTTCAACCAAAGGCGCCTCAGGCCCTACCACGGTTAAGCCAATTTGTTCGCGCTGGGCAAAGGCGACTAAACCCGCCAGATCGGTGGTGGCAATATCGACATTAGTGAGCGCAGGCTCTATTGCGGTTCCAGCATTCCCTGGTGCCACAAACACCTGTTTAACATCTTTGGATTGCGCCAGCTTCCATGCCAGCGCATGTTCACGGCCACCACCGCCTATCATCAAAACTTTCATGGTCGTCCTTCTCAAACGGGAGAGCGTTTATGGGCCGCATTATGCCACAACGTGGCTCCCAAGTGACGTTAAGAGCAGTGATGTCAGGAGCTTTTGTCCTCTTCTTCGTCGTCATCAGTTTTAGTTGGCTGGTTAAGGGCATTTTGCCAAAAACGCATGTTTTCCTCCGCCAACTCACGCATAAACTCTATAGGAGAGTGACGCATGGCTTGCTGCCATTGGCTCTGCATACGCTTCTGCTGCTCCAGCATCAGCCGGGTACCCTGCTCAAGATAGCGTGCCAACGGCAGCGGGGATGACATATCATAGACACGAATCAACTGGGCCAGCAGATCGTTTGAGAACACTTCAGCTTCACTATCCGCTTGCTCTTGTTCGATAATAATCGACAACAGAATCGTGCGCGTCAGGTCTTCACCACTTTTGGCATCCTCGACGCGGAAGGGTTCTTCTTCGATAATCAGACGCCGCAGATCCTCAAGCGTGACATAACGACTTTGCTGAGTATCGTACAACCTACGGTTGGCATATTTGCGAATCACGCGCACAGCGCATCTCCTTAAACGCGATAGAGGCTTTTGTCGCCGTTGCTGGTATTGTGCCTGCAACGCGTACCCATGCAAGCCAGCTTAACTGATTAGCATGGTTAAGCGAGCCACACTTATGACCAATAGACGACCATCATGAACCTGATATTGCTTGACCCCAGGGATATAGACCCCGACCACCACGCCCGTATTGTGGACTCCCGCCGCCTTAAGCATTTAACCGAGGTGCATCGAGCCACTGAAGGCGACAGGCTCACCGTTGGCATCCAGGGTGGCCGCATGGGAAAAGCACAACTTATAGAGCTAAGCAAAGATCAGGCTATTTTTGCATTGGAGGGTCTTGATGAGCTTCCACCTCCCTCCCTGCCGGTACATCTCGTACTGGCACTGCCCCGTCCTCGCATGCTGGCGCGTACGCTAGAGCATGTCACCGCTCTTGGAGTGAAAGAGATCACGTTACTACACACCAAGCGGGTTGAAAAAAGCTATTGGCAATCGCCTGAACTTCGCTCCGACAAAATCCATCAACACCTTGTGTTAGGCCTGGAGCAGGCACGGGATACGCAGCTACCCCGCATTACACTATGCAAAGGATTCAGGCCCTTTATTGAAGAGCAGTTACCGCAGTTGCTAAGCATACGACGGGGATTAGTTGCCCACCCTGGTATGCCCAACGCCTGCCCAAGAGGGATTAGCGATAATACATTGCTACTGGTAGGCCCGGAAGGTGGATTTATTCCGTGGGAGGTTGAACAACTGCTTGCCGCAGGCTGCGAGGGCATGCATCTTGGCCCTCGCATTCTGCGGGTTGAAACGGCTGTTACCGCACTCTTATCACGACTGTTTTAAACAAGATTAAGACTGGTCGTCCTCAGGGTCATGCGGTACATAATCCGCATTTTCCCCACACTCAGGGCTTTGCAGAAACGTATTACGCACATCCAGCAACCCCAGGTGGCTTATGGTGCGACGCCCCAAGAGCATCGGGTAGATCATCTCTTCCCGGTCTCGCAGGCTGAATTGCTCTTCATAAACAGTATCCCCCATGCATATATCCATGAGCACTACCGGGCGCTCATCACGACCACCAGCGCCACGGACAGCTTGCTCACGGTAAAGCGGGCGCTCAATTTCATCGCTGAATGTTTCACCGCTTGCCTGATCTTCAAGCTTTAGGCGAAAGCGCACCCACTCTTCACCGTCGTTGTCAAAAATTTCAATATCCCTGGCGTCCAGCGATGAAGTAAGCGCACCGCTGTCCAGTTTAGCTTTAACCGCAATTCCCCAAGGTTCAATAATGGTATTTTCCACCCAGCCAAATACCTCAGGTTCTTCCGCATGAGCAGTCGCACTAAATAGCAACGCACCTGCTAACGTACTGCCCCAAACAACTCCTAACAACGTTTTACCCATCGCATCTCGTCCTTGGTGGAAAGTTAACTAACCAGTCAACAGCCATGAATAGCGCTTTAGCGGCTAACGAAGACGTTCCAACAACGCTTGAGTGGCAAAGCCATCGGGCGTAAGCCCTTGATCACGTTGGAAAGCACGCACCCCTTCCCGTGTATTGGGTCCCATAATACCGTCTGCGGCACCCACTGGGTAACCAGCACTATTCAAACGCTGCTGGAGGGCTCTGACATCATCACGGGTCAAAGGTGCCTGGTCTCTTGGCCAAGACTGAGTAATACCTTCCCGCCCGGCAAGCGCATCTGCCAGGGTTGCAACGGCCAGAGCATAGCTGGTGGCGTTGTTGTAACGCAAAATAGCGCGAAAATTAGGTCCTACAATAAAAGCAGGCCCCTTCACACCGGCAGGTACGATCACTGCCGCACTATCAAAAGAGGGAAGCTCGCCCCTTACTGCACGCACCCCCTGGCTGGCCCAGACAGCACTGCTACGGCGATCCGTTTGCGCATAATCAAACGATGCTGGCAACTCCACCTCTACCCCCCAGGGCTGGCCGGCCTGCCACCCCGCCCGGGCGAGGTAATTAGCCGTGGATGCCATAACATCAGGAATGCTCCCCCAGATATCGCGGCGGCCATCATTATCGCCATCCACTGCGTAGGCCTCAAAACTACTGGGAATAAACTGGGTGTGCCCCATTGCGCCGGCCCATGAACCTTTCATCTGCTCCGCAGCAATATCTCCCTGGTCAATAATACGCAGAGCAGCCAGTAACTCCCCACGGGCGAAATCGCGACGGCGACCGTCATACGCCAGCGTTGCTAGCGACTCAAGCGTTGAGAAATCCCCAAAATTGCTACCGTAGTTACTCTCAATACCCCAGATCGCCACTATAATTTCAGCGGGCACACCATAGCGCTGTTGCATCTGCTGCGCGGTAGCCCGGTGCATCTCAAGCTTCTCACGACCATTGTTAACGCGCGTATCTGAAACCGCTGTATCCAGGTATTCCCATATAGGGCGTACAAATTCAGGCTGGTAACGATCCAGTTCAATGACCCGTTCCCGATAGCGTACGCCATCAAGTGCAGAAGCAAGTGTGGCCTCGCTAATCCCCTGACCCGCGGCATAACGTCGAAACTCGCTTAGCCACTGGTTAAAGCTCGCATAGCGAATTTCTTCTGCAGCGCGTGCATCCACCTCGGTCATAAGTTGCTGGCTCGCCTGTGCGCTGACACTCATCAACGACGCAGAACTGGTCACGAGCATTAATGACAAGCAAAATACAGAGCGACACCCTAGCGACCCTTTCACTTTCAAAGACATAGCATTGATCTCTCGGCAATCCTTAGCATGAGACTGATAATGGCGCAGAAACGCAGCAGATGCCAGCCCTCCCCATGGTCATGCATCAGAACCACCGACAACAGCGTGTTCTGCTTTTACTCGTTATGCCTACCCATAGAAAAAGCCATTCAAATCTGGAATGGCTTTAGAAACTGGCCCTGCATGCTTAACGCGATCAGTCCGGATCAGTATCCCGTGGATGACGTTTGGCATTTTCATGGGTTTCAAGACCACTTTTCAGCTCATGAGTCAGCGGGTCGTAATTTGGACGCAGCTCATCCTTCACTGTGCCACTCCATAACCGCGAGCCAACAAAGTATCCTGCACGCCCAATCACATGGGCAGCCACAGGAGCTGTCATCAAGATAAAGACAATAATCGCAAAGGAGCGCGCGACAATGCCTACCTCCGCAAAATGCATAGCCGATGCAAGCATAATCAGGATAACCCCCAGTGCTGCCGCCTTGGTGGTAGCATGCATACGCGTTAATAGATCAGGCAAGCGCAGCAGGCCAATGGCAGCCAGCAAAACAAACAGCGCCCCTGTAATTAACAAAGTGCCTTTAATAAATTCAATCATCCCGCGGCCCCCCGCGTTCCAAAAAGCGTGCAAAGCCAATCGCGGCCAAGAACCCCATCAGCGCAATCACAATGGCAGCGTCAAGAAAGCTCGCCACACCGGACTGGATAGCGTACACCCCAACCATACCGACAACAGTCGTTGAGAAAAGCTCTAAAGCGACTACCCGATCAGGCAGACTTGGACCTCGCACAACACGTACGAAGGTGAGAACAAGCGCCAGCCCCATTATGACCTGACTAATTAAAATGACGGTATCCATCAACGAAATAACTCCAGTGCACGATGCTCCATCTCTTTCAGGCTACGCCGTAACTCATCTTCGTCATCAAGGAACATGGCATGGATGTACAGCACTTTACGATCATCCGAAACATCCAGACTCAAGGTTCCTGGCGTCAGCGATATCAAATTGGCCACCATGGTGATTTCCATTTCCGTGCGTGCCGAAAGCGGCAGTGCAATTACCCCTGGTTTCATATGCCAGGGAGGGGTCAGAATATCGAACGCAACACGCAAATTGGCTTGTACCAACTCTTTGATAAAGAAGCCAATAAAACCAATAATACGCGGTAAGCGTGCGGGATAGCCTTGTAGTGCGCCCACCTGAGGCTCAATGAGCACCAGTGCGATATAGCCAAACACCATGCCCACCAGGAGGTTCAGCCCGGAGAAGTCCCCGCTGAGCAGTACCCAGGCCAACCCCAATAAAAGATTCCAAATTGCACCGGTCATGGGGCCTCCTCCAGGCTGTCACCTGCCAGCTCCGACGAAAGCTCAACGGGCTCCAGCAGCGCTGCCTCAGCGCTGGTAGAAGCTCCCAACACTGCTTCAATATAGTTTGAGGGGGTCATAAGCTGATCACCGATAAGGGTCATCACATACATAATGGGCTCCGCAAAGATACCTATCAGCAGCGACATCATGGCCAGCACAATAACTGGCAGATACATCATCCACAGGCTTGGTTTCAACAACCGGCCATCATCCCCCACTGGCGTTTGCGATGCAGGCACATGGTTATCTTCAGGCAATGCTTTCCAGAATACCTCGTTCCAAATTTTTACCATCGAGTAGAGCGTCATCAGCCCAACCGCCAATGCAATCCCGGTGGCCACATAGGCTTCCGCCTCCAGACCCGCCCGCACTAAAACGAACTTGGCAAAAAAGCCTGACAAGGGGGGAATCCCCGCCAATGAAAACGCAGAAATAAAGAAGGCCACCGCTAGCCAGGGCCGCTCCCGGTATAGCCCTCCCATCTTTTTAAGTTGGTAGGTACCTTGCAGGCGGTGAGTGATACCACTGATGAGGAACAGATTCGTTTTCACCACAATGTTATGCATGATGGCAAATACACCACCGGCAATGGCAAGTGGCGTGTAAAGCGCCAATCCCAAAATCATGTAACCAATCTGACTAACGATGTGAAAAGAGAGAATACGCCTGAACTCATACTGGGCAGCGGCACCCAGTACACCCGTCACCATGGTAAACACGGCCCCCCACAGCATAATGTCCTGCAGATATCCCATTGTTTGATCAAACATCAGCGTAAACACACGGAACAGCGAGTAGACGCCAACCTTGGTTAACAAGCCAGCAAACAGGGCCGACACCGCAACGGGTGGTGTGTGATAAGACGCAGGTAGCCAGAAAAAGAGTGGAAATGCAGCAGCTTTGATGCCAAATGCCACCATAAACATCACCGCCAATACTTCCACCATACCGCTATGCTCAGCGGCATCCAGGCGCAAAGCAATATCCGCCATATTGAGCGTGCCAACCGTGCCGTACAGTAAGCCAACGGCGGTAAGGAAGATAACCGACGCCAGCAGATTCAAGGTCACATATTTGATGGCACCTTCCATCTGCGCACGTTCACCACCAAGGATCAATAGGGCAAAAGAGGCCACCAGCATGACCTCAAACCATACATAGAGGTTAAAAATATCGCCGGTCAAGAATGCACCGGCCACCCCCGCCAACAGCAAATGCATCAGTGGGTAGTAGCCGAACTTTTCATGACCACGGCCAGTGGAGGCAAGGGAGTAAATTCCCATGGCCAAACCAATAATGCCCGTTAGCAGTATCATGACGGCACTCAGCATATCCGCAATCAGCGTAATGCCAAACGGTGCCGGCCAACTGCCCATCTGCATGGTGACATAGCCGTCAGACAGAACGGCAATAAACAGCCATAGACTAACGACCAGCAGGGCTACGTTGCCCGCCACTGCCACAAAGCGCTGCATAGGACGAGAGCGCCAGAAAAGCAGTGAGATGGTTCCAGAAAGCAGCGGCAATAAGACGGGAAGTGCAACTTCAGGCCTCACGTGTCGGTATCCTTCATCTTGTCCAAATCATCTGCCTTAACAATCTCATAGGCACGGCGAATCAATACCACTGCAAAGGCCAGCACCCCAAAGGCAATAACGATGGCCGTTAGGACCACCGCCTGGGGCAGCGGATCTGCCACCTCTCCCAAAGGTTGCATTGCGCCTTCCGGGATGAGGGGTGGCGCGCCCCTCGTCATCCCCGCAGTGGTAAAGATCAGCAGGTTCGCCCCATTGGATAACAACAGTAATCCGATCACTAACTTTACGATTGAGCGGCGCAGCATCATAAAAATGGCGGTGGCGTACAACAGCCCAATCGCCAATGCCATTATTGGTTCCATAACTGGCCTCCTGTTAACTTAAGGTTCATCCTTATCCACCTCCATCAAGGCCATCACCATACCCATGACTGAACCAAGAACCGCTAAATAAACGCCTACATCAAAAATAAGAGGCGTAGAGGCTTTAAAGTCGATAACAGGGATAGTCCACCACTGAGCTGTCAGAAAGGGCTGCCCCACAAACCACGCTGGAACCACAGAGACCATACCAAACAGTAGCCCTGCGCCAATCAAGTCCCGGGGGTCAATCATTCTTAACACTTCTTTAGTGGCACTTACCCCGAAGGCAAACAGATAGAGAGTGAAGGCACCTGCCGCCACCAACCCAGCAATAAAACCACCACCCGGTTCATCGTGGCCGCGTAGCAGCAAAAAAACTGAAAACATAAGCTGTAACGGCATCAAAAAGCGCGCCGCCGTGTTGAGAATAATGGTGCCTGACTTAACCATCGTACGGCTCCTTAGCGCTGTTTTTGTCACTTTCGCTGGCTTTGCTGTCGCCTGACGCGTCATGCCGCAACTTCAGCATCGCAATCACACCAATCGCTGCCAGTGCGAGCACAAACATTTCACCTAACGTGTCGAGAGCACGATAATCCACCAGAATGACGTTAACGATATTGCGGCCATGGGCCAAAGGCGCACTGTTTTCCACCATATACGTGGAGATTGACTCAAACTGATCAATACTCCATCCCGTCATGATCAGCAGGAATATCAACACCCCCATAGTAGCGGCAACAGAACCATCCCGGATGCGCTCCAGGCTAGTGGACAGGTTAGAGAAACGCGGCAGGCGGAAGAGCACCAATACCAGCAGGATGACGGTCAGGGTTTCCACCAGCAATTGGGTGATACCCAGGTCAGGAGCACTAAAGAGAATAAAGATCAGGGCTATGGAGAAGCCCATGATACCGACAGAGACGACGGACGCTAAACGTGACCGGGATATCGTGGCAAATAGCGCCCCCATTGCCATGGTGCCAACAACAATCAGTTCATGGAAACGAACATCCACCACGAAAGAGAGCTGAGGCGTATGACGCACAAGGATTGAATTGCCAATTAGCGCAATCAAAACAACCAGCATAACGAGGATATAGTTGCGCATATAGCCATTCTGGAGCAGGCGCGTTTGCCACTCAGAGAAGCGTACCGTGCCATTCATCAAGCCTTCATAGCCGGCTTCTGGGCCGTGGCGCATGACAGGAGCCAGCAGAGAGAGCTTCGCACGAACATTATCCCAGTGCTTAAACAGCAAGAAACCCAAGGCAATACTGACAATCGACATAATCAGCGCTGCATTAATGCCGTGCCAAAGCGACAGAGACACCGCCAGCGGTTGGCCGGATACAGCTGTCGCTGCGGCGGACAATAGTGCATCCCCCCCCAGCATGGCAGGTAACAGTCCCAATGAGAGCGAGCCAAACGCCAACAGGCCCGGCCCCAGCAGCATACTAAAGGGAGCCTCATGAGGCGTTTTAGGTGTTTCGTGGCGCTGGCCGTAAAATGGCCTTACGGCAATGATGGCCGCGACGGCAATCGTCAGAATGGCAGATGAAAAGGCAAACAGTATCAGTAATGCTCTAAAACCATCCGCTCCCAGTACCGCTTCCAGCATGAGCTCTTTACCGATAAAACCGAATAACGGCGGCACCCCCGCCAACGATAGCGCTGCAATCATGGCGATGGCTGCCGTTATCGGCATAAGCGGTCGCAGCCCTCCCATGGCGGTCACATCTTTGGTACCGGTTTCATGGTCAAGAATACCCGCCACCATAAATAGCGCGCCTTTATACATGGAGTGGCCGAGCAGGAAAGTGACAAACGCTGTCATGGCATAATCAGTGCCAATACCCACCAGCATGGTCAAGGTACCTAACGCCATAATGGTGGAGTAAGCCAGCAGCTTTTTGATATTGGTATGATGAATTGCCAGAAACGCGCCCGTGAGCATGGTGGTCGCCCCCACTACGGAGAGGATACCCACCCATAACGTTGTACCGCCCAATTCTGGCTGCAAGCGTGCCAGCAGGTAAATACCCGCTTTTACCATAGTCGCCGAGTGGAGATAGGCAGATACAGGCGTTGGGGCTGCCATGGCATTGGGCAGCCAAAAGTGAAAAGGAAACTGTGCTGACTTGGTAAAGGCACCAATAAGCAGGCAGAGCAGCATCGGTGTATATAGCGCATGCTCCCGCAGATCGCTCTCCATCTGACCAATTTCAGAAAATGACCAACTGCCACTGGCCACCCCTAACAGTACCAGCCCAGCCATTAGAGCAAGTCCACCGGCGACAGTGACAAACAGCCCCTGCCGTGCAGATTTGCGTGCTTCAATGTCGGTGTGATTAAAACCAATCAACAGATATGACGTAATACTGGTAAGTTCCCAGAAGACAAAGAGGGTTAGCAGCCCATCCGCCAGCACCAGGCCAAGCATGGAAACCATAAAGGCGATGAGCGCTAAGTGAAAGCGCGCAATATCCACATGCCCTTTCAAGTACCCACCGGCATAAATCAGCACACAGGCGCCAATGACAGTAATCAACAGACCAAATAGCAACGATAGCCCATCCAGCATAAAGGACAGGCTAATGCCCAGCGAAGGTACCCACTGCCATTCCAACAGCAACGGCCCGTTATTGAATACAGCGGGGGCCTGGCTAACCAACCAAGCGGCTATCAAGGCCGGAAACAGCGCCAGCACAAGGCTTGCCCGGTGGCCAAACCAACGGTTAAGCAATGGCGACGATGCGGCCAACACAAACCCCATTAACACGGCGAGTTGCATCTAGCGATATCTCCTGAGTTACATTCCCACTGAACAAGCAAGAACTTTCCATTAGCGCATACTTGACCAGCCACTTGGACTGCCAGGCGGCAGCTGACGTGCACGCCAAGATCATGCTAGCGTTGAATAAATGTGATTCTAAAGTTGTAAACCTTATAACATGAACGAATGGGTTTCTAGGCGAACCCTTTCTAACAGCCAGGAAACGTCTTCCCGGCAATCGCGATACGCATTACATCATGAAGGTGTTCTGCATCTACAGCCAACCTGATAGCTCATTGTTAACCACCGCTAATAATGCATCGATATGATCGTCACGGTCATTCAGGCAGGGAATATAGCTAAATGTCTCACCACCCGCTTCCATAAAGCTATCGTGAATCTCCTCCTTGATCTCTTCCAGGGTTTCAACACAATCAGATGAAAATGCGGGTGATAAAATAGCGATATGTTTATGGCCCTGCTTGGCCAGTTCAGCCACATGGTCAACGGTTTGAGGCCCTACCCATTGTTCGGGGCCAAATTGTGATTGAAAAGCGGTATCCACCTCCTCTTTACTAAAGCCAAGCGTTTCACGCAGCAACCGTGTGGTTTTTTGGCATTGGCAGTAATAGGGGTCCCCCTCCCTCAGGTAGCGCTCAGGCACACCGTGATAACTGGCGACCAGTTTCGATGGCCGTGTTTTCAAGCCACTATATGCTTCCTGTACGGAGTTGGTCAGCGCCTGAATATAGGCTGGATGCTCAAAATAAGCAGGCACGGTACGAATATAAGGCTGCCACTTCATCTTCATCAGCGTTCGGAACGCCTGGTCATTTGCTGTGGCGGTGGTGGGTGAACCGTACTGGGGGTATAACGGGAAAAATACGATTCTCTCGCACCCCTTCTCCTTCATACGAGTTAACACACTTTCGGTAGAAGGGTTACCGTAACGCATACAGAAATCGACCTCAACACTGCCCCCGTAAAGCGCTTTTAAGCGCTCAGCCATTTTCTGGGTTTGGGCACGGGTAATCGTCAGCAGTGGGCTCTCATTTTGCTCGTTGTTCCAAATACTTTTGTAGGCACGGCCTGACGAAAACGGACGCTTGGTCAAGATAACCAGTTGCAGCAGCGGCTGCCATTTCCAACTGGCGTAGTCCACCACCCGCTTGTCGGAAAGGAATTCATTAAGGTAACGACGCATGGACCAGTAGTCGGTAGCATCCGGTGTCCCCAGGTTGGCCAGCACCACTCCCACTTTGGCACACGGCACGGCAGGATGATCACTCGGCGCGTGAGCCAAATGGCCCTCACCGAAAAGCTCCTTCACAGCACTATCGGTCATCACGTCCACTCCTAATAAACTGCTTTTAATCGCAAAATCTTAACACTTTTCACCAGTGTTGCGGCATAAAGTTATACTATCAGCACCATTTGTATAACTACAGGCAAACACATAACCAAGCACATCAATAACCCACTACTCACCGCCGTTCGCTACGGCTTTATCTTATACAGAAGATTGGCCTTACCATGGCGCCATGCGGCATTTTGTCGGGGGAAGTAATCACAGGGCCACCCAGAACGGCAACGGAATCTATAGGGCATTGCGGGAAAGTGATATAACGGTACAAGTGCCAGCGCGCCCTTTTTCAGTACTGGGCAACCGGCAGCTTGGCCTGGACGCCTGTGTTAAGCAATCAACCCAGGCTGTCTTTTAGCCCCTTGCGGCATACGCCCTGGGCAGTGGTGGGGGAAATGCAATGTAAAGGTCAGTGTAAGCGCAACTACAATCAATGCGCGGTTAAAATACCAGCGGCATGCGCGAGGTTAGCGGCTCACTGTAATGTGCATCACGGCCAATCACTTCATCCTGCGGCACATGCTGAACCAGATAGGCACGGTGAATACCCGCACGCTTTAACTCCAGATAGACATCATCCAGCGAACGAAACAGCATAGGTTTACCACGCTGCGTCAGCATATGACGTTCGCCTTCAACATCTTCAAGTTCCATTTGATAAAAACGACTGCCCGAATGGGTGATAACACGAATTTCAAAATTATCGTGGCTTGATACGAACTGCTTAAGAGCATTCAGTTCCATGGATCCCTCCTGTTATTGGTCATCGTCATGGGAATAGCATGACGCCACCCCATGACAGTACTATTACCTTGGCACTAACCGCCTAAGACGACAACTTAACAGAAGAGTTCCTGACCAAAAAGTCAACTTGTCTGTCGCGCTATTGATATTCGGAAGGGTCGATGGCTTTGCCAAGCGAGTTTCGGTCAATCCAATTACCCGCCTTTGTCTCCTTGTAGCGAAAGACAACTTTATCCCCTACTGCTACTGGCAGTTCTGCATCTTCTGTTTGATAGCTGTATTTTTCACCTTCAACCACCAGGAAGTAACGATAGAGATCGGGCATGCCCAACCACTCTTTAAAAGGCCCCTCCCGCTCCAGTGACTGTAGCTCCCCACGCCCTTCCAGCTTGGGAAGACGTTTGCGGTTACCACGTCTAAAACCACCTGCCATTTGCTACTCCTGTCTATCCATTTCGAAAAGGATGGGCACTATACAAGCCCCCGCTTACGCTCAGGCTAATCGCCAAACGCCTCGCCATAGCTATCGGGCGCTAAATCTTCAAATCGGGTATATTTACCTATAAATGCCATATGTACCGTTCCGATAGGACCGTTACGCTGTTTACCGATAATCAACTCCGCGATCCCCTGATTATCCGGGTTATCCGGGTTATATACTTCATCACGGTAGACGAAGGCGATAACATCCGCATCCTGTTCGATCGCTCCGGATTCACGTAGATCCGACATGACCGGGCGCTTGTTGGGACGCTGCTCCAAAGAGCGGTTAAGCTGGGATAGTGCAACCACCGGGCAATTAAACTCTTTCGCCAACCCTTTTAACGAGCGGGATATCTCCGAAATTTCTCCAGTACGATTCTCGGAAAACCCAGGGATCTGCATCAGTTGTAGATAGTCAATCATGATCAATGCCAGATTACCGTGCTCACGTACCACCCGGCGTAGGCGTGAACGCATCTCA
Organism: Vreelandella olivaria; assembly: GCF_023507745.1. Taxonomy (GTDB): domain Bacteria; phylum Pseudomonadota; class Gammaproteobacteria; order Pseudomonadales; family Halomonadaceae; genus Vreelandella; species Vreelandella olivaria_A. Next base: position 29,871 of record NZ_JALPZO010000034.1, read on the forward strand.
TTAGGTGAAAGCGCAGCGGTATCATCAATAAACAACTGTTTATCTTTCAGCAAATTGACGGCAGATGTGAGCCTTGGCCAATCCTCGTCCTCCAACTGCCCGGAACGCACCCGAGTTTGATCAATACGCCCCAGCGACGACAGCACACGCAGCATAAGAGATTCAGCGGGCATCTCCATGGAGAACACCATAACCGGTTTGTCGCTGGCAATGACCGCGTGCTCTACCAGATTCATGGCAAAGGTGGTTTTACCCATTGAGGGACGGCCAGCAATGATCACAAGATCAGATGGCTGAAGCCCGGAGGTCATTTCATCCAGGTCGCGGAACCCAGTGGAAAGCCCAGTCATCTCGCCTTTTAGGTTAAACAGTTCATCAATCCGATCAACAGCCTTGGTGAGCAGTTCGCTCATACCGATAGGGCCACCGGTTTTAGGGCGCTCCTCCGCGATCTGAAAGACCAACCGCTCAGCCTCATTAAGCAGCTCATCGGCGGGACGCCCCTGGGGGGAAAAAGCACCCTCAGCAATTTGGTTGGCGGCACGAATTAACTTCCGCAGCGTTGCCCGCTCACGCACAATATCGGCATAAGCACGGATATTACTGGCAGACGGCGTATTACGGGCCAGTTCAGCCAGAAACGCCAAACCTCCCACCGTATCCAGTTGATCACGGGCCTCTAGCGCTTCTGAGAGCGTGATTACATCCAGAGGTTGCCCTGATTCAGCCAAATGGATCATCACATTGAACACAAGACGATGTTCATAGCGGTAAAAATCGTCGGCCACCAAGCGCTCAGAGACATTGTCCCAGGCTTGATTATCCAGCATTAGCCCGCCTAACACCGACTGCTCCGCTTCCAGCGAGTGCGGCGGCAGCTTTAGCGCTGCCGTTTCCTGATCGGCAGCAGGCAAATCCTGCATAGCAAGCTCCTTCAAAATAAAGCGTAACCCACAAGGCTGACTATCTTAACGGGGCAACCCTAGCCATTCCACTAGCAGCATACCCATACTAAGCGGTATTCAAAACAACCGGCTTATCAGTGGCTGGCGCTTTTCAATAGCGCTGCGTTACCACCCTGTTCAGCCAGGTGATCGGCCAACAACAAGCCGGCAGTCTGTAAAAGACAATCAGTAAAAAAACAAAGGGCGCGGGAATACCCGCGCCCTTTGAGGCGTCAGCGTTATCGAGAGCAATTACTCTGCGACGACTACCACGCGTACAACGGCGTCCACTTCTGCGTGCAGGTGAAGGTCGATGTCGTATTCGCCAGTTTGGCGAATCGGACCCTGCGGCATACGCACTTCGCTCTTGGCAACTTCAATGCCAGCAGAGGAAATCGCGTCAGCCAGATCACGCGGACCGATAGAACCGAACAGCTTGCCTTCGTCACCCGCTTTAGAAACCAACGACAGCTCGATGTCGTTCAGCTGCTCAGCACGTGCCTGGGCTTCTGCTTTACGCTCTGCCGCTTGCGCTTCAAGCTCAGCGCGTTGCACTTCAAACGCTTCAACGTTTTCTTTGGTGGCCGGTACGGCAAAGCCGTAAGGCACCAGGTAGTTACGACCATAACCAGGCTTAACAGTGACCTTGTCACCCAGGCCGCCCAGCTTACCAATGTTGTCGAGCAGAATGACTTCCATCTCGTAAACCTCTTGTCAATTGCTGCGGGCAAGGCGTGCGCGAACGTTCGCGAATGTGTCAATCAGCCCCAACAGCAGCACAATGAGAATCGTGGGCCAGGTCGTGATCAGCAGCACATAAAATGCTACCAGCCACAGCCCGTTCATCCCCTTTAATCCAATAAACCCGTGCACTAACGCAACGCCAGCAACCAATAGCGGAATCCAGCCAAGCATCGCCAGGGCATGGGCTCCCAGCATCATTCCAACCACCCCAAGCACCACTAAAACAGCCAGCTCTCTAGGGGTTAAGCGCAACGCATGAAACTCCTCACGGAAGCCACCGGGGTTATAAAGCCCAGCCTGCCAGCTTCGCGCAAGAGCCAGACATGCAATGCCGGCCAGAAGCACTACAAGCCCCGTTACCCCACCTACCACTACCGCGGCCAGGGTTTGGGTGTCATACCCCTGGTTAGCAAACTCGGTCAGCATGCGATCGACTTCAGCCGAACTCTCTCGTAGCTGCTCCAGCATCAGCTGTGTTCCACCGGGGGGGATAAAGATACCAAGCTGTACCATGACCGCGGCTGCCAATGCACCCACGATCAAAGCTTCGCTCCAACGCATCCTTTCGCGCAGAATGACCGCCATCAGTGTCACCAGCAGTACGCTGGCCAACGGAATAACGTCTCCCTGCGCCCACCAAAAACCTGCCGGTAGCGCGGCTGCGATAATGACGGGTAGCGCAGGGGCAAACCCTTTGCGTAATGTCACTAACGCCGCAATGGCTGTTCCCAACCAGAACAGCCAAGGCACTAGCGTTGCCAGCGCCGCCCCGCCTGCAGCGTAGGGCGTGCCCCGCATCAGCCATCTTGCTAGTGCCAGCATCACGTTAAACGCTTACTGGTGGCTATCGGAGTAGGGTAGCAACGCCAGGTAGCGCGAACGCTTGATAGCAGTCGCCAACTGACGCTGATAGCGTGCTTTGGTGCCGGTGATGCGGCTTGGAACGATCTTGCCGGTCTCGGTAATGTAAGCCTTCAGCGTATCCAGATCTTTATAATCGATCTGCTTGACGCCTTCAGCGGTGAAGCGGCAAAACTTGCGGCGACGGAAAAAACGTGCCATGGACTAGCTCCTTAAAACGTGCAGTGGATGGAATCAGGCAGTTTCTTCAGCTTCAGCGCGAGGCTTTTCTTCGCGACGCGGACGCTTTTCTTCTGCCGGCTTCATCATCGGGGAAGCTTCAGTAATCGCTTCCTTGCAGCGAACAACCAGGCTGCGGATGATGGCGTCGTTGAAACGGAAGATGTTCTCGATCTCTTCGAGAGTCTCACCGGTGCACTCAACGTTCATCAGCACGTAGTGGGCCTTGTGGATCTTGTTGATCGGGTAAGCCAGGTGACGACGGCCCCAATCTTCCAGACGATGCACAGTGCCACCGTTTTCGGTAACGATGCTTGTGTAGCGCTCGACCATAGCCGGCACTTGCTCGCTCTGATCCGGATGGACCATAAACACGATTTCGTAATGACGCATGGAATCTCCTTGCGGTTTGGCAGCTTCCGTTGTGTGTTTACGCAAACGCGCTAGACGACAGGGAAGCAAGGAGTTAACTGAAATGCCCTTGCATACCGCATGCGATAATGCACACCAGGACATTAAGCAGAACTGTTTTTGTATTGGCTATCAACCAATACCAACGCCCGCTTATAGATAAACGGGCGCAAGCATTTTAGTGGGAGGTGTCTTAACTTGCAAGCTGTCGCTGCCGAACGGCCTCAAACAAACAGATACCGGTCGCCACCGAAACATTCAGGCTGGAGACCTGACCCGCCATGGGCAGCCTGGCCAAGTTATCACAAGCCTCACGGGTCAGGCGGCGCATTCCCTTCCCTTCTGCACCCATCACCAGTGCCGTGGGGCCTGTCAGATCAATGTCAAACACGCTAGCCTCAGCCTCACCGGCAGTCCCGGTAATCCAAACGCCGGCATCCTTTAGCTTGGCTAATGTACGGGCAAGGTTGGTTACCTGGTATACCGGTACCACTTCGGCAGCACCGCAAGCCACTTTACGAACAGTGGCGTTCAGCGGCGCCGCTTTATCCTTCGCCACAATCACCCCATGGGCACCGGCAGCGTCGGCACTGCGCAGGCAGGCACCAAAGTTATGCACATCGGTTACCCCGTCCAATACCAGCAAAAGCGGTGGCACAGGAGCTTGCCAAGCGCGCAGCTTAAGCCACAGTGACTCTTCGCCTTCCGGCGTTAGCGGTGGGCAAAATGCCACTACACCCTGGTGGGCAGCCCCCTGGGTAAGCTGGTCCAACAGATCCCGCGGCTGCTCTTTGATCCGTGTGCCCCGCGCCTGAACGCTACTTATCACATCCTTCAGACGGCTACCTGCTCCTTGCTGTACCCATAGCTCACGAGGCGTTTCTCCCCGTTCCAGCAGGCTCTCAAGCGCGTGTATGCCATACACTTGATCCAGGCCATCCGGCGTACGGATGGCTGGACGCGGGCCACGTCGAGATGACGCTGATTTCATGCTTACCCCTTATTCGGCGATGGTTTACGCGATCCGTTACGGGTACGCCGAGGGCCACGACGGGTAGGCTGCTTATCCGCTTTTGCTTCTGCCCTGCCTTCTCCGCCTGAACGCTTGCGCGGTTGACGGCGCGGGCGTGGCTTGTCATCCGCCAGCGCGAAATCAATCTTACGGTCATCCATATCGACACGCGCTACCTGAACAGTAAGGCCATCGCCCAACCGATAGGTTGTGCCTGTCCGCTCCCCTTTGAGACGGTGCTTCTCTGCTTCATAGTGGTAATAATCAGAAGGCAGCGAAGTAACGTGAACCAACCCCTCAACAAAGAAAGCATCCAGACGCACAAACAGGCCAAATTGAGTCACCGAAGCGATAGTACCTTCGAACGTCTCGCCCAGCTTGTCCGACATAAACTCGCATTTGAGCCAGCTTTCAACATCTCGGGTTGCCTCATCGGCCCGCCGCTCCGTCATCGAGCAGTGCTCACCCAGCTCAAGCATCTGTTCAAAGGTATAAGGGCACCATTTGCTTGGCGGATCGACCGGAGCGCCTTCAACCCGGACCACAGTATTGGTTTGGCGTGGGCCACGGATAACCGAGCGAATAGCGCGGTGCACCAACAAATCAGGGTAGCGGCGAATGGGCGAGGTGAAGTGGGCATAAGCTTGATAAGCCAGGCCAAAGTGCCCCTCATTCTGCGGTGAATAGACTGCCTGATTCATTGAGCGCAGCATAACCGTCTGGATAATATCGGCATCCGGACGATCAACAATGGCTTCTCGCAGCGCCTGATAATCCTGCGGTGTCGGCATATCCCCACCACCAACAGACAACCCCAGCTCGCTTAAGAATAAACGCAGCTTGTCAAGACGCTCGGGAGTCGGGCGCTCATGGATACGATAAAGCGCTGGTAGATCGTGTTTATCAAGGAAACGTGCCGTCGCCACATTCGCCGCCAGCATGCACTCCTCAATAAGTTTGTGGGCATCATTACGGCTACGCGGCACGATTTTTTCGATCTTGCGCTCGTCGTTAAAAATGATTGCCGTTTCAGTGGTATCAAAGTCGATCGCACCACGTTCTTCACGCGCCTCACGCAGCAGGCGGTACAACGCATGCAGATTCTGCAATGGCTTAACCAACTCTTTATGCTCGCTACGCAGCGCCGACCCCTCTTCACTCTCATTATCGAGCATTGCCGCGACCTTATTATAAGTAAGGCGGGCGTGGGAGTTCATCACGGCTTCGTAGAACGAATAGCGGCTAATGGCGCCAGTCTTGGAGATATTCATCTCACAGACCATCACCAAACGGTCTACATGAGGGTTTAACGAGCACAGTCCATTCGACAACAGTTCAGGTAGCATCGGCACTACCTGACCAGGGAAGTAGACCGAGTTGCCGCGGGTGCGCGCCTCATCATCCAGTGACGTGCCAGGGCGCACATAATGCGAGACATCCGCAATGGCGACCAACAGCTTCCAACTGCCCGACTTGGTTTGCCAGGCACATACGGCGTCGTCGAAGTCCTTGGCCGACTCATCATCAATGGTCACCAGTGGCAAGTTGCGCAGATCGACACGGTGCTGCTTATCAGCTTCCAGTACTTCCGCCGAAATGCCACTGGTCTGGTCCAGTACCTCTGGGGGAAACTCCGCAGGGATATCGTAGCTGCGAATAGCGATATCAATTTCCATACCAGGGTCCATACGCTCGCCCAGCACTTCAATCACTTCACCAACGGGCTGCACACGGGTTTCCGGCTGCTGAACAATTCTGGCTGAAATAACCTGACCATCTTTCGCACCAGCGCTGACCGTATGAGGGATAATCACCTCTTGGGTGATCCGCGGATTTTCGGGAATCAGCACCCCAAATTCTGGTGTATTGCTACGATAAACGCCCACCATGGTTTGCGTATTACGGGCGATTACATCTGCGATCGTAGCTTCATCCCGACCGCGGCGGTCGCGACCACTGATGCGCACCAACACATAGTCACCATGGAATACCCGGCGCATTTGCCGTGGAGGCAACACGAGGTCCGGCTTTTTACCATCATCGCGCAGTACAAAGCCAAAACCATCCCGGTGGCCAAGCACTTTACCCTTGATAAGATCCAGTTTATCAATCAGTGCATAGGCGCCACGGCGGTCGCGGAGAACCTGACCATCTCGTTCCATAGCAGCCAACCGGCGGCGAATGGCCTCCAGGTGGTCTTCGTCTTCAATCCCCAGCATACGGCTCATGTTTTCATGAGTAATCGGCTTGCCGTAACTTTCCAGGGTAGCTAATAAATATTCACGACTGGGCGCGGGGTTGTCATATTTTTGCGCCTCGCGCTCGGCGTGTGGATCATCACTTAACGTCCAATACTTCATGCGATCAACATCCTTGATGGCGTCTGCGGGAGGCGTGTAAAAAGCGCAGTGGACAAGAACTGCGTACGGGGAGATTCAGCCACTGTATTGACAACTGTTTCAATTACCAGCGGGCTAAAAAAAGTCATGTTTTGTTTGGTCATAAGTGCAGTATAGCGCCGCAAGTTCAATCACCCAACCACCTTGGGGCGTAATTATGCGGTTTGAGGTGCAAAAAACGCTCTCTGGGGCTTGCATTTAACCGCGACCTCGGTATCATACGCGCCACTTGCCCAGATGGCGGAATTGGTAGACGCGCTAGCTTCAGGTGCTAGTGTCCGTATGGACGTGGAGGTTCAAGTCCTCTTCTGGGCACCACATTTCATCATGTTATCCCCTTTTCATGGTGTAAAACGGTGCCAAGGCAAGTGGGAGTGCTTATATACAGCACTTCAATAATGTTTGTATTCGCCCAGGTGGCGGAATTGGTAGACGCGCTAGCTTCAGGTGCTAGTGTCCGTATGGACGTGGAGGTTCAAGTCCTCTCCTGGGCACCATACGAATACAAACAACAGATAACGATGATGCGCCCAGGTGGCGGAATTGGTAGACGCGCTAGCTTCAGGTGCTAGTGTCCGTATGGACGTGGAGGTTCAAGTCCTCTCCTGGGCACCATTGCCATGGTCCCGTCCGCATCATTGCTCTCCACTCTGCTTAAGATCATCCCTTACACTCGTTATGCTCTTTTAGCTCAAGTCATCGCTAATTCCGGCGTTGAGACTGCACTTTTGATGCAACCTTTCAACGCTTGCTGTTTCCATTACCTACTAATTGATTGCCAGCTCCTGCTTACCACTATTTTCACGCATAGCGTGTTGGCTAACCGAATGGTATATGCGCCGAAAGACAAACCTGCGCAAAGGCCCCATGCGTTTAGCACATACCCCTATTCCCACTCTTCGCTTTATACCGGCATTAAGATGGCGTTAGGTTGTTATGCCATGAACTTCATGCATAGCAATAACGATAATGGGAGAATAATATGCCGATAAAGTCGCTTCGACCGTTGGTATTCTGGCCAACATTTCTAGTTCTATTGGCGGCAGTCATTGCCAGTTATTTCAATTTAGAAGCATTTTTGACCGTTGCGAATCGGCTTAATGCGGCAATCCTGACCAATTTCTCCTGGCTTTTCAGCCTGGGTAGCCTTTACCTTCTCGTGATGGCGGTTATCGTATACTTCTCTCCCATTGGCCATGTGCGCATTGGCGGCCCTACTGCAGAGCCTCTCTTATCACCTTTACGCTGGTTCTCCATCACTCTTTGCACCACCCTGGCCGTTGGGGTTCTGTTTTGGACCACCGCTGAACCGCTTTATCACTTCATGAGCCCTCCAGATTCAAGCGGGTTGGAGGCAGGCACCAGCGATGCCATGCTGTTTGCGATGTCGACCATGTTTTTACACTGGACATTCACGCCTTACGCTATTTACGCAGTACCCGCATTGATCTTTGCGCTGGCGTTTTATAACTTGCGCCTCCGCTTTTCTATTTCCAGCATGCTTGAGCCCCTCTTCGGCCCAGGAATCAAACGTTTCGCGGGATTGATTGATGCAGTTTCCCTCTATGCCCTGGTAGCAGGCATGGCCTCTTCGCTCGGCACTGGCGCCTTGACACTAGCGGGCGGCGTTGGGCAATACCTGGGAGGAGAAACCAGCCCCATCCGCCTCGGCATTATCGTTGCCATCATCGTAACCACATTCGTTCTTTCCGCCGCCAGCGGGCTTCAAAAAGGCATTGCCCGGCTCTCATCACTGAATGCAGCGCTGCTGTTAGTTCTCGGTGTATTTGCCTTTGTCGCGGGACCAACCATTTTCAGTCTGGCTCTCGGAGTAGAGTCTTTTGGGGTCTTTATTGATAATTTTTTTACTAAAAGCCTATTTACCGGCACGGCGGGTGATGACCAGTGGCCACAGTGGTGGTCCATATTTTACTGGGCAGTCTGGTTCTCCTGGGCTCCTGTTGCCGCCCTGTTTCTGGGCAAAATCTCCCGTGGCTACACCGTAAGGGAGTTTATTCGCGTCAACCTGCTTTATCCCGCCCTATTTGCCAGCGTCTGGATTCTGATTTTTTCTGGGGCTGCGCTTTACTATCAGTCACATAGCGGTATCGACCTCTACACGACTCTTAGTGAACGTGGCGTGGAAAACGTCCTCTATGAGCTATTCCAGCAGCTACCATTCTCCGGACTTTGGATACCGATTCTGCTGTTCATTGCTTATATCTCTTATGTGACGGCCGCCGATTCTCAGACCGATGCCATCGGCAATCTCTGTACCCGTGGACTAACCGCTGATTCAGACCTTAACGCTGGGATTACCATGAAAGTAACCTGGGGAGTGATCATCGGTATCGTCGCCTGGGTGATGGTGAGTTTTGTAGGCATTGATGGCGTCAAAATGCTGTCTAACCTGGGCGGACTTCCTGCGCTGTTCATCGTACTGATAGCAACCGGTTCGCTGTGGGTCTGGCTAAAAAATCCGGAACAGCTTGGTCGCGTTCCAACACCCACCGGCAACAAGCGTGAAGCATGAATATCAAGCAAGACTTTCCACATCACACCCGCGAAATAGAGAATAGCTGGATTCCTCTGTCTGACGGTACCCGCTTAGCAGCGCGTATCTGGTTACCGGTTAACGCTGAAGCACAACCCGTTCCCGCTATCCTGGAATATCTTCCTTATCGGAAGCGGGATGGAACCGCGATTCGCGATGAATTAACCCATCCCTACTTCGCTGGCCATGGCTATGCCTGCATCCGGGTAGATATGCGCGGCAACGGCGAATCAGATGGTTTAATGGAGGATGAATACGCCCCTCAGGAGCAGGAAGACGCGCTTGAAGTCATCGAGTGGATTGCCAACCAGCCCTGGTGTAACGGCCAGCTCGGCATGATGGGCATATCCTGGGGCGGCTTTAATAGCTTACAGGTTGCAGCCTTACGCCCGAAACCGCTTAAGGCCATCATCACGCTGTGCTCAACCGACGACCGCTATGCTGATGACATCCATTACAAGGGTGGCAATATGCTACTGGAGAACCTTGGCTGGGCAGCCACCATGCTGAGCTTTTCTGCGGCGGTGCCAGATCCCGCACTGGTGGGCAACAAATGGAGAGATATGTGGAAGTCTCGCCTCGATAATATGCCGCTACTGGCCGAAACCTGGCTCACCCACCAGCATCGCGACGGGTATTGGCAACATGGCTCCATCTGTGAGGACTATGCCAGCATTGAAGCGGCCGTCTACATGATAAGCGGTTGGGGCGACTCCTATATCAATACGATTCCAAGGATGATGGAACATCTTCAATGCCCACGGAAGGCACTGCTGGGTCCCTGGATGCACAAGTATCCCCATTTTGCGCTGCCCGACCCGGCCATTGGCTTTTTGCAGGAAGCGCTGCGCTGGTGGGATTACTGGCTCAAGGACATTGAGACAGGCGTAATGGATGAGCCCAGCTGTACATTTTATCTTCAGGATGGCGTTCCACCCGCTCCCAAGTACCTGGAGCGGCCGGGGCAGTGGGTGCGCACTCATGGCTGGCCAGCGGCTGAAGACGAGTGTGAATCCACCACCCTGATACTGGGTGACCACGGGCTCGCTCCGGATACCCACCTCAGCCAGGATCGTCTGATTGCATCGCCTCTTACCACTGGTGCCTTCCAGGGTGAGTATATTCCACTATGGTTTGGAGCCGACTTTCCTCCCGACCAGCGCCGTGATGACGCTCTTTCACTGACATTTGACTCCGAGCCTTATGCACAAGGGCTGGATATACTGGGTCAACCCACTCTTTCCTTAACGCTGGAAAGTGCCAAAGCATGCGGCCAGCTACATGCTCGCCTGTGCGATGTGGCTCCGACGGGTAAAAGTGCCCTGATTACCTACGGCACGCTGAACCTGAGCTTGCGCAACGATGTGGGCACGATTGAGCCACCCATACCCGGTGAGCCCATCAAGGTGCGCCTTTCAATGGACCTTATCGGCTACCGGCTACCAAAGGGTCACCGATTACGGGTCGCCCTCTCCAGCGCCAGCTTTCCGCTGGTTTGGTCACCGAAAGAGCGGGCCGACCTGACGCTCAAGTCAGGCCAGCCCATCCTGGAGCTGCCGTTATCCAAGGGGCTTTATATACCCATGCCTTTCGAGCAACCCGAAGGTGCCCCACCCTGCGCAGTGGCGACCATTCGCACCGGCCAACCCAAGCGCACGGTCAGCGAAGATGTCGGCAGCGGTGAGGTAAGCGTTATCATCGAGGATGATATGGGGGAAATTCAGTTTCTTGACCACGGCTTGCAGGTTGAACAATTCGCCAAGGAAACATATACCAGCCACCCTGACGATGCGACCCGCACACGCGCTGATATTGAGTGGGTGTACCGTGCCCACCGGAAAGGAGAGCAGGACAGCTTTGCTGTCACCGTATTAAGCCATTACCATCTGCACTGCGATCAGCACATGTTTTACCTGAGCGCTGAGCAGCAGGCATATGAAGGCAGTGCATTGATCAGCGATAAATCGTGGCAGCGGGAGATTCCTCGCACAGCCATCTAACCTCACCCTCTGTCGGGCGGCAGCCGCTATTCTGCGGTGGTATACTTGGCGTCACCGGGTCCCTATTTCGAGGGTTGATTCATGCGTGATGCCTTACCGCCGCTATCCTGCCTGCGCGCCTTCGAAGTTGCCGCACGATACTGTAGCTTCACGCAGGCAGGAAGCGAGCTCAATCTCTCGCAAAGTGCCGTCAGCCGACAGATCAAGCGCCTTGAGCATGACCTCGGGCGCCTTCTTTTTGAACGGCATCATGAAGGACTGCGACTCACCCCAACTGGAGAGCACTACTTTCGAGTAGTGCAACGCCTTTTACGCGACCTGGGCGATGAAACCGCACGCCTCAGGCGCCGTGGAGACAACAGGCAACTGACGCTTGCTTCAAGCCCGACCATTGCCTCAATCTGGCTGGCACGCCAACTGCCTGACTTTCAGCGGGCTTATCCAAATATCGAAATTCGCATCCTGACGGTAGAGGATCCTCACCGTCTCGACCTGGCAGAGTTCGACCTTGGCATCTATTACCATCTTCCTAATGAAGTTGACCCACCGGGCCTTATCGCTAACGCCATTTTTGAGCATGAAATGGTAACGGCCGTTTGCAGCCCCATCTACCTGGAGCGACATGACCACGCAATTGAGCCGACACAGCTACTCGTAGATCACACGTTGATGATAGTGGAGGATCACTACCATGACTGGCTTACCTGGGAGACATGGTTCCGTGAACTCGGCCTGAAGTGGCAAACGCCGCTGCACACGTTACGCGCCAACAGCTTTCAACTGCTGATGAATGCCACTCTGGCAGGCCAGGGGGTGACCTTAGGCTGGATGCGTATTTTAGATGCCGAGCTTCGTCAGGGAACTCTTGTGCAGGCGCTGCCGCTCGCCATACCCAGCCGAGGAAAGCTTTCTCTCTTTACGCCTCAGCACCGCCACCTGACAGAGCCAATGAGAGCCTTCCAACAGTGGGTGTTCAATACCCATTATACGCCCTATTGAAACCTGCCTGGACGGCGGGAGACGTCTTCAAGTGCCCACCCTTCAGTGCGCAGTTCACCCTCCAGTACGGCCTCCATTTCTGCTGACAGGTCAGGGAAAAAATTAAGTCCCGTGCGTGCCTCAACCTCATCAATAGTGACGAGATAATCCTCAAGGGGTTCGTTACCCCTCACCTCCTGGGGCATGATAAAGGCCAGTGCCAGTGGTACTTCATCGTGCGGAGCAACAATGATTTTATAAAATGCTTCGGGCACCTCTACGAAACCAACACGATTGAAGGCGTTATCCATAAAGCGCTCGGGGAATACAGGCCCGGTGATCACTTGCAAGCGACCAAAACGCGGCGCGAAATGATCCATCACCGACTCTTCCAGGCGTTGCCATAGCTGGCGATTTAAGTTCGGTCGCTGGGGCGACATATTGCTCATCAGGAAAGTATCGATCTGGGCACTACGTCCATGCACGGCCGCAATGGCATAGTTGGGAGCCATATGGCCTCTGTCGTACCCACTTCCCGCATAGCTATCCGTGCTGATTGGCCATAGCGTTCGCCAGTCGGCCTGAAAATTGGGGCGTGGACCAATACGGATATCATCAGACACGGCTTGTAACTGATAACTTACCCAAAGAGGATTTACCCGAACATCCGACCAGCCCACCAGAAACCCGTCGTTACGCAATACACGGTGAAAAGTCGTGGGATGAAAACCATCCCAGGTGGGTACTCCCATCCATGTGTAAGCATCCTGGTGCTGGCGCCCCTGAAACTCCCACAACCCGGTTCCGACGATGACGAACAACACTGCAATGCCCAGGCGTCTTCCCTGGCGACGCCAGCGCAAAAGCGATTTACCCAATAGACTTGCTCCCTTGCCGTTAATCTCTTTTTCTTATGAGGCACACTGCTTTCAGGCGCTGTTACCTCAATTACCAGCCAAGAGAAAACATGGTTTCCAGGTCGTGGCGGGAGTGCACCTGCATAGCGTTCAGGGTTTCCGTATCGCTGATACCTTCTACCGCGTTAAGGCGCTCAGTGACGAGCTCGGCAAGGCTTTCGAAATCGCGGGTACGTGCGATGGCAACCAAATCATAGCGACCACAGGTGGAGTAAACTTCACTGATCCCTTCTACATCGGCAAGGCGTTCGGCTACCGACTTGACTTGGCCTTTTTCGGTATTAATTAAAATGACTGCGTTTTGCATAGTGCCCTCGCTAGAAACAGTGAAAGAAGCAATATCACGTATTGGCAACGAGCCGAGTATAACAGTCCGTCAGGAAGGGCCAAGCACTACAGCAGAACGTGACCAATTGTCGCGTTTTTCATAAGGTTATTCGCACTACATTCGAGCATGCGCTAGCATGTAATTGATAATTCCGGCTTACTAATTGTAATTGCTGGAGCATTAAAGAGGTGGATCACCACCCGCTAATTATGACCAGACGTCAAACCGTGACATTAAAGGAGATACCATGGCTAACCAAAGCCGTCGTAAGTTCATGCGTAACAGCGTGCTGGGCCTTGCTGCCCTGCCGTTTGGTGCAGGTATTCTGTCGAAAACGGCCTTTGCCCAAGAACTGCCCCGCCTAGACCCTTCCTCATCGACAGCACAAGCACTTAACTATGTTGAAGTGGCAAGCGATGCAAGCGATCACCCTGCCTATGAAGAGGGTGAGCTGTGCTCTAACTGCATGTTCTTTAATGCCGACACGGAAGGTTGCCAGTTGTTCCCTCAGAACAGCGTCGAACCGGATGGCTGGTGCCAGTCCTGGATCGCCCAAAGCTAATCGCCCAACGGCAAGATGAACAACACATGATTACCCCGCGCCTGCGCGGGGTAATCGTTTAGACGCATTACTGACTTGCATCACTGTTGTCATCCTCTATCGGCCAGTGGTAGCGGCGTGTCACCCGCCCCTCTTCCATGGAGACCAGATGCACAGGGAAGCCCCACAACTGTTGCAGGTGGCGTATCACCGGGTAAACACTGCGGCCAAGTGGGCGACGGTTATCCTGGACATGGTGCAGAGTAAGTGAGCGATCACCACGAATGGCCGCCTCCACCACCTGGATATTGGGCTCGCGCACCGACAGGGCATACTGGTTTGCAAGTGCTTCACGCACCCGCCGATACCCTCGATCGTCATGAATCGCCGCAACCTCCAGCATGTCGGTCTGGTCGTCATCAACAATTAAGAACAGCTTTAAGTCACGCATGACCTTGGGCGACAAAAACTGCTGAATAAACGACTCATCCTTGAAGTTGCGCATAGCGAACTCCAGCGTCTCCCGCCATGGGCTACCGGCAATATCAGGAAACCATTCCCGGTCCTCATCCGTTGGCGACTCACAGATTCGTTTGATATCCATAAAAATGGCAAAACCAAGCGCATAGGGGTTCAGGCCACTGTAATGGGGACTATCAAACCCTGGCTGATTGATAACCGCCGCGTGGGACTGCAGGAACTCAAGCATCAGCCCTTCATCAACTTTACCTTCATCGTACAACCGGTTCATGAGTGTGTAGTGCCAAAAACAGGCCCAGCCCTCGTTCATCACCTGAGTTTGCCGCTGAGGGTAAAAGTATTGTGCCAGCTTGCGCACAATCCGCACGATCTCACGCTGCCAAGGCGCTAACAGTGGTGCGTTTTTTTCAATAAAATAGAGTAAGTTTTCCTGAGGTTCGGGCGGATAGCTGCCCCCGCTATGCAGCCCCAACGGGTCCTCGTCGCTGTGCAAACTGCCTGGCAGTACGGATGCCCCTGCGGAGCTTTCCGGGATTGTTCGCCAGAGCATATTCACCTGAGTCTGCAGGTAGGCTTCGCGCTCCTCCTGCCGCTTGGCCTCCTCTTCGGCGGAGATGGGTGATGGACGTTTGTAACGGTCAACACCGTAGTTTTGCAGCGCGTGGCAGGCATCCAATAGCTGTTCAACAGCATGTACACCATGGCGCTCTTCACATTGGGCAATATATTTGCGCGCAAATACCAGATAGTCGACGATGGATTCTGCATCCGTCCAGGTACGGAACAGGTAGTTGCCTTTAAAGAAAGAGTTATGTCCATAGCAGGCATGGGCAATCACCAGCACCTGCATCATCAGGGTGTTCTCTTCCATCAAATAGGCAATACAGGGGTTGGAGTTAATCACCAACTCGTAGGCAAGGCCCATCTGGCCACGCTTATAGGCCTGTTCTACTGCAAGGAACTGTTTACCGAACGACCAGTGATGGTAACCCACCGGCATTCCGACACTGGCATAAGCATCCATCATTTGCTCGGTGGTAATCACCTCGATTTGGTTAGGATAGGTATCCAGCCGATACTCATCAGCAAGCCGGGCGAGTTCTTCATCAAAGCGCTCCAGCACGCTGAAATTCCAGTCAGAACCGGTCGCTATCGGTTTGCGGGCTACACTCATGGCGCACTCCTCAACTCGTGTTACCGCGTCTGGCTTAAGCGGCGTTTAAACAGCTCACGAAAGACGGGGTAAATATCCCCCGCATCCACAATCTGGCGCATGGCAAAACGTTCCGGAAACTGTGCGGCCACAGCCTCATACTCATGCCACAGCGATTGATGTTCATGGGGAGTGATTTCCACATACGCGTAGTACTGCAACTGTGGCATGAGCTGTTTAGCCAGCAGGTCACGGCAAATATTAGAGTCATCGTCCCAGTTGTCACCGTCCGATGCCTGGGCGACATAGAGATTCCACTGTCCGGCGGGGTAGCGCTTTTCAATGATTTTATCGACCAGAGTAAGCGCACTGGAAACAATCGTGCCCCCGGTTTCCCGTGAGTAAAAGAACTCTTCCTCGCTCACCTCACGTGCTGCCGTATGGTGGCGCACAAACACCAGCTCCACCTTTTCATAATGCTTCTCCAGGAATAGATAGAGCAGCAGGAAAAAGCGCTTGGCAATATCTTTATGGTTTTGCGTCATGGAGCCAGAGACATCCATGACACAGAACATAACTGCCTGACTGGAAGGTTGCGGTTGCGCCGCCAGTTGGTGGTAGCGGAGATCGTAGGTATCGATGAAGGGGACGGCTTCGATGCGCTTTGCCAGACGCTCAATTTCCGCTTTTAGCTCAGTGATGCGTGCGGGGTTGCGCAGCACCGGGTCCTTACGCTCCTCAGCTGCAAGCGCTTCCTGGGCTTCTTTTAGCGCGCGTTTAATAGGTGCACGCATCGCTATGCGTCGGGCATAAGCTTCCCGCATGGAGCGGGTAATGCTAATGCGGGAGGGCACACCATCGCGGGCCAGCCCCGCTCTCACCATTTTGATCTCTTCGAGAGACTTCAGCGGCTTACGCTGTAAATGAGGAAGCTCAAGCCCGTCGAAGACAAACTCCAGAAACTCCTCACGACTAAGGGTAAACGCAAACTCATCGGCGCCCTCTCCCTGGTCAGAAGCACCACCTTCACCAGCCCCCCCTCCGTCACCCTGGCCACCAGGGCGACGAATTTTATCCCCCTCCAGAAACTCCTTATTGCCAGGCGAGACGATATTGCGGGCACCGCCTGGTCCATGTTGAAACACCGGCTCTGAAATATCTTTGGTGGGTATCGATATTTTCTCTCCTCGCTCCATATCAGTGATGGAGCGGCGGTTAACCGCCTCCTCCACCGAACGCTTAATATGCTTCCGGTAACGCTCCAAAAAGCGCTGACGGTTAACCGCGCTTTTATGTTTGGCGTTAGGTCTGCGATCAATAAAGTAGGTCATACGACCTCCTTAAGCGATATCCGCTACTGTGACTTGCGTACGCGCAGGTACCACTCAGAAAGCAGTCGAACCTGTTTCTCGGTATAACCACGGTCAACCATGCGTGCCACAAAGTCTTCGTGCTTTTTCTGATCCGACTTCGATGCCTTGGCATTGAAGGAGATCACCGGCAGCAACTCTTCGGTGTTGGCAAACATCTTATGCTCAATGACACCTTTGAGTTTTTCGTAGGACTGCCAGCTTGGGTTCATACCGTTGTTTTGCGCACGCGCCCTCAGCACAAAGTTAACCACCTCATGGCGGAAATCTTTCGGATTTGAAATACCCGCCGGTTTCTCAATTTTTTCCAGTTCCTCGTTAAGCGACTGACGGTTCAGCAACTCACCCGTTTCAGGGTCGCGGTACTCCTGATCCTGAATCCAGAAATCCGCGTAGGTAACGTAACGGTCAAAGATGTTCTGACCATACTCGCTGTAGGACTCCAAATACGCGGTTTGAATCTCCTTACCGATAAAGTCCACATAGCGGGGAGCCAGAAACTCTTTGATAAAGCCCAGGTAGCGCTCAAATACCTCGGAAGGCAACTGTTCCCGCTCCAATGCCTGCTCCAGCACATAGAGTAAATGCACGGGATTGGCCGCCACTTCAGAGCTGTCGAAGTTAAACACCTTGGACAGAATCTTGAACGCAAAGCGGGTGGAAAGCCCCTGCATGCCTTCATCCACTCCGGCGGCATCACGATACTCCTGTATCGACTTTGCCCGTGGGTCGGTATCTTTCAGGTTTTCACCATCATAGACACGCATTTTGGAGTAGATACTTGAATTCTCAGGTACTTTTAGCCGTGAAAGCACTGAGAACTGCGCCAGCATTCGTAGCGTATCGGGTGCACAGGAGGCTGCGCTCAGCGATGAGTCTTCAAGCAATTTCTGATAAATCTTGATCTCTTCAGAGACACGCAGGCAATAGGGCACTTTAACAATGTAAACCCGGTCCAAAAACGCTTCGTTATTTTGGTTATTACGAAACGCCTGCCATTCAGATTCGTTGGAGTGGGCCAGAATGACACCATCAAAGGGAATTGCCCCCATACCTTCAGTAGGGTTGTAGTTGCCTTCCTGGGTAGCGGTCAACAGCGGGTGAAGCACCTTAATCGGCGCCTTAAACATCTCAACAAATTCCATTAGCCCCTGATTGGCACGGCACAGCCCGCCAGAGAAGCTGTAGGCATCGGGATCATCCTGGGAGTACAGCTCCAACTGGCGAATATCCACTTTACCCACCAGCGAGGAGATATCCTGGTTGTTCTCATCCCCCGGCTCGGTTTTGGAGATCGCCAGTTGATTGAGACGTGAAGGATACAAACGCTCCACCCTGAACTGGGTAATGTCACCGCCATACTCTTTCAAGCGTTTGGCCGCCCAGGGCGACATAACACTGCGCAGGTAGCGCTGGGGAATACCAAACTCGTTTTCGAGAAGCTCTCCGTCCTCTTCCGGTGAAAAAAGTCCCAGCGGAGACTCATACACTGGTGACCCTTTAATAGCATAAAACGGGATACGCTCCATCAGCAGCTTAAGACGTTCGGCCAGGGACGACTTACCACCGCCCACCGGCCCTAGCAAGTAAAGAATCTGTTTACGCTCTTCTAACCCCTGAGCGGCGTGGCGGAAGTAGGCCACAATCTGCTCAATGGACTCTTCCATGCCATGGAATTCGGCAAAGGCAGGGTAACGGCGAATCACTTTGTTAGAAAAAATGCGTGACAGACGCGGGTCTTTCGCCGTGTCGATCACTTCAGGCTCGCCTATTGCTTCCAGCATGCGCTCGGCGGCGCTGGCATAAACCTTGGGGTCTCGGCGGCAAAGCGCCAGATACTCCTCAAGGCTCATGTCTTCTTGCTGAACGCGGGCAAATCGGTCTTGAACGTGATCAAAAATACTCATGGAACTCTCCTGTGGCCCATCCCCAGGCAACGACCGCCAAATCAGATTATCAGGACGGTGTGCAATAAGAGGTGTCGCTCTATCAGCGTAGTCAGCATTAGCAAAAAGTGATGACTCAACCTTCAACGCAGCGCTCTTAACGCTATGAGCACATCAGTAGAGTTTAGTTGCGTTGAACATCTAGAACGCAACACGCCGCCTAAACAGCGACGTGAGAGAGCCTTGGGTCCAAGCAACCGTTTGGCTGCTATTCCAGCACCGCTGTCACATCGGCCAACAATTGATCCAACAATTCAACGGTAGTGTTCCAGGCACACACAAACCGTGCCCCACCAGCCCCAATAAAGGTGTAGAAGGTCCAGCCTTTTGCTTTCAACGCTTCGATGGCATGGGGCGGCAATTCAACGAAGACACTGTTCGCCTGGGTAGGAAACATGAGCGATACACCGGGCAGCGCCTGCAGCCCTTCTGATAAATAGCGCGCCATCGCATTGGCGTGTTCAGCGTTGGTTAACCAGGCACCACTTTCCAGCAACCCCAGCCAGGGGGCGGAAACATAGCGCATCTTAGAGGCCAATTGCCCCGCCTGCTTACAGCGGTAGGAGAAGTCTTCCGCCAGCTCACGGTTGAAAAACAGAATAGCTTCCCCGAAGGCCAGACCGTTCTTGGTACCCGAAAAGCATAGCGCATCCACCCCCACTTGCCACGTTAGCTCAGCGGGCATCGCATTCAGGCTGGCGCAGGCATTGGCAAAGCGCGCCCCATCCATATGCAGGCGTAAGTCATATTTATCGGCAACCGCACGTATCGCCAGTAGTTCATCGCGAGAATAGACCGTACCAACTTCCGTGGCTTGAGTAAGCGAAACCACTTTGGGCTTGGGGTAGTGAATATCACTGCGCTTGGTGACCAGGGCTTCGATACCTTGCGGGGTTAATTTGCCGTTCGCCCCTGGTGAGGTGAGCAGCTTGGCTCCATTGGAAAAGAACTCAGGGCCGCCACACTCGTCAGTTTCAATATGCGCGAGTTCATGGCAGATCACGCTGTGGTAGCTGCGCCCCATCGCGGAAAGCGCCAGAGAGTTTGCAGCAGTACCGTTGAACACGAAAAAGACGTCGCAGTCGTAATCAAACATTTCACGAAAACGATCAGCAGCACGGGCGGTCCACCGGTCATTGCCGTAGGCCAGGTCATCATCCTGATTGGCTTCCAGCAGATACTGCATGGCTTCCGGGCAAATACCGGAGGTGTTATCACTGGCTAAAAATCGCGGGGTACACTCCGAGGGCATGACGATAGTCCTTTTATCTGACGGTCGTGCGGCGCAGGCTGGGTGCCACCCGCGCCTTGAACATCCAGCTTCGCTTAGTTGCTGGATTGATCTGCCAGTCTATCGTCATTTTAACGTTGACGTCACCCGTGCGACTCACGCTGTTCAGAGAGCAGCAGCCAAGCGTGTACCTTGGTCAATCGCACGTTTGGCGTCCAGCTCAGCCGCCTCATCCGCGCCACCAATGATATGCAGGCGAGCTCCCGCCTGGGACAACGGCGCTATAAGCTCCCTTACTGATTCCTGACCAGCGCACACAACGATGGTGTCCACAGCCAATACCTGCGCTTCGCCCTCGCGGCGAATATGCAGCCCGTCATCGTCGATTTTTAGATATTCGCAGCCTGTCAGTGTTTTAACTCCGCGCTGTTTTAACGATGCGCGATGTACCCAGCCTGTGGTTTTTCCCAGATGCTTGCCGGGCTTGGAGCTTTTGCGCTGTAGCATCACAATACTGCGGGGAGAAGCAGGTGGAACAGGCGGCTTCAAGCCCCCCCGCTCGCCGACAGCCAGATCAACGCCCCACTCTTCACACCATGCGGCAATATCCAGTGCGGGATGGCCCTGGTGGGCCAGCAACTCTGAGACATCAAACCCAATACCACCGGCACCAATGACCGCCACGCTTTGGCCCACACGCTCTGGATACTCAATGGCCTCGGCATAACTCAATACGCTGGGATGATCAGCACCGGGCAGCGCCAGCTCCCTGGGTACAACACCTGTGGCAATGACCACCTCATCAAAGTCAGCCACTATTTCTGAGGTTGCGGCAGTGTTGAGGCGTACATCGACCGCGTGTTTTTCCAGCATAACTCGGAAATAGCGCAGGGTTTCGCTGAACTCCTCTTTACCGGGGATTTTGCGCGCATAGTTAAACTGACCGCCCAACTCGCCACGGCGCTCAAATAGCACTACCCGGTGTCCACGGCTTGCCGCCGCCACGGCGGTGGCCAGACCTGCCGGACCGCCGCCGACCACCGCTATCTGCTTCAGCGTCGTTGCTGGCTCAAGGGTTAACTCAGTTTCGTGGCAGGCTCTGGGGTTCACCAAGCATGAAGTCAGTTTGCCCATAAAGGTGTGATCCAGACAGGCTTGGTTACAGGCAATACAGGTATTGATCTCCTCCGCAAGCCCCGCTTCGGCCTTACGCACCCACTCGGGGTCGGCCAGAAATGGCCGCGCCATGGAAACCATATCCGCGTGCCCCTCTGCTAACACACGCTCGGCAACCTCCGGCATATTGATACGGTTAGTGGTAATCAACGGAATCGCGATAGACGCTTTCAAACGTCTGGTCACCTCAGTAAAGGCCGCCCTGGGTACGCTGGTGACAATGGTTGGTACCCGCGCCTCATGCCAGCCGATACCAGTATTAATCACATTGGCGCCAGCAGCCTCAACAGCCTGCCCAAGCTGAACGATCTCTTCCCAGGTGCTTCCATCTTCAACCAGATCGATCATCGAGAGACGAAAAATCATTACAAAGCGTTCGCCTACTGCCGCACGAATGCGTTTCACAATTTCCACAGGAAAACGGATACGCCGCTCAAAACTACCTCCCCATTCATCGTCGCGTTGATTGGTGCGCTGACAAATAAACTGGTTGATCAGGTAACCCTCTGAGCCCATTACCTCCACACCATCGTAGCCGGCCTGCTGGGCAAGCACGGCACAGCGAACATAATCGGCGATTTGCTGTTCAACCTCATCACCCGACAGTGCACGCGGAGTGAACGGGTTGATAGGCGCCTGCAGCGCTGATGGCGCAACCAGCTCTGGCGAGTAGGCATAACGCCCTGCGTGGAGTATCTGCATACATAAGTGCCCGCCAGCCTGATGCACGGCATCCACGACTTGGCGGTGTTCTGCTACCTGGGAGACATCTGTTAACGCGTTGGCTCCCTGAAATACCGCCCCTTCTGAATTGGGTGCAATCCCCCCGGTTACTATCAGGCTCACTCCCGCACGGGCGCGTTCGGCATAAAACGCCGCCAAGCGCTTAAAGCCATTGGGCGCCTCCTCTAAATTGGTATGCATCGAGCCCATCAATACACGGTTAGGCAGTGTTAGATGGCCCACCGTTAATGGGCGAAACAGGTGTGGGTAAGCAGGCGCACGGGTCATCACGGTTCTCCTGGATATTATTTACGCATTATTCAAACAAGCGTATGACATACTTAACGCAACGTACAGCCCTCACTTGCTTTAATCCAGGCCTGTTTGCTCTTGCCCAACTCGGCAAAGCACGTCACATTAACCGGCTAACGATAAGGGAACGTGCTATGCCATTGATTTACTTTCTGCCACCGCTGGCTACCGTATTGATTTGGTCAGGGAATATGACCATCAACCAGTTAACCGTGGGTGCGATTGCCCCCAGTAGCATCGCCTTTTTGCGTTGGCTATTGGCTCTGGCAGTGATGACGCCTTTCGTATTACCGGCGGTACTGCGTCATCGCGATGAAATACGCCGCAACTGGTACAAACTGGCACTGCTGGGGCTGCTCGGTATGGGACTGTGGCAGGGGCTGGCCTATGTTGCGGCAGAAACCACTACGGCCACCAATATGGGCATTCTGGCGGCGATGGTGCCACTGCTGACCGTGCTGTTAAGTGCCTTGATTTTACGTGAACCGCCTACTCTTGGCGGTGTGGCAGGCGGAGTGCTGGCGTTTATTGGCGTGACCGTGCTGCTTGGCCGGGGTAACCCGCTTTCACTGCTGCAACTGCAGGTAGCCTATGGGGACGCTCTTATGGTGGTGGCTGCCACCTGTTACGCGCTATACGGCGTGATGCTTAAGCGCTGGGCAATGAACTTACCCCCTTGGGTGATGCTCTATGCACAAGTGTGCTTTGCGGTACTATTCCTGCTACCACCCTACCTTATGGGCCCCATGACGCCCGTAGACAGCCATAACCTGTGGCTAATTCTTTACGCTGGCATTCCTGCTTCGGTCATTACGACCTTTTTGTGGATGCGCGCGGTACGCCAGATTGGCGCCAATCAGGCGAGTATATTCATCAATCTGATGCCTCTGTTCAGCGCACTGATTGCAATGGCATACCTGGGTGAGCGAGTGGCTGGCTTCCACTTTATCGGTGGACTCCTCATTCTGGCAGGAGTCATTATGGCGCAAACGCTCACACGCCCACTGGTACGTGGTGTAACAGCAAGTAAAACGAGCAACGCTCAGCAATGATACGATAAGCCAACTTCATTCTACTGTTGGAACCCCCTGAATATGTCTCTAGAAGATCTGCACCTTAATCTCCGCAACCTGACCAGCGACGACTACGGCCAGCTCAAGTCGTTGATGGATGCGGTGTATCACGATATTGGTGGTGCATGGCCGAAGCATACTATCGATAAGTTGATCCAGGAGTTTCCTGAAGGACAAATCGCCATTGAAGATGATGGCGTCTTGGTAGGCGTAGCACTGACGGTGCAGGTGGATTATGACGAGTTTTCCAACCCGCATAAGTACGATGATTTGATTGGTCATCGCGAAATTATTCTTAACGACCAGGATGGCGACGCCATGTACGGGCTGGATGTACTGATCCACCCTGATTATCGCGGCTATCGCCTGGGCCGTCGCCTTTACGAAGCGCGCAAGGAACTGTGCCGTTCGCTGAACCTGCGGGCCATTCTGGCAGGCGGGCGTATCCCCGAATATCACCAGCATGTCAATGAGCTAACGCCAGCACAATACATCGATAAAGTCTCCCGTAAAGAGATTTACGACCCGATTCTGTCATTCCAGCTCGCCAACGACTTCCAGGTAAAGCGCCTGCTACGCAAGTATCTGCCGGAAGATGAGCAGTCCCGTGGCTATGCAACGCTACTGGAATGGAACAATATTCTGTTTGAACCCGCCGAAAGCGTGTTGGACACCCGTCCCACCCAGGTGCGTGTGGGCGCCGTACAGTGGCAGATGCGCGAATTTTCCTCAGTGGAAGCCACGCTCCAACAAATTGAGTACTTCGTAGACGCTCTGTCGGACTACCAAAGTGACTTTGCCGTATTCCCGGAATTATTCAACGCGCCACTCATGGGGTTACAGGATCGCGCGGCTCAGCAGGACCAAATGGGCGCGATACGCTTTCTGGCAGGTTTCACCGAACGCTTTAAAACAGAGCTTTCACGGATGGCAGTGTCTTACAACATCAATATCGTGGGCGGTTCAATGATCGAAGTAGGCGAAGACGACCGGCTGTACAATGTCGCCTATCTATTCCACCGCGACGGAGAGGTTGAGAAACAGTCGAAGCTGCATATCACGCCACAAGAGCGGCGCGATTGGGTAATCGAGGGCGGCGATGATCTACAAGTGTTTGATACCGATGCAGGCCGCGTGGGTATTTTGATCTGTTACGACGTAGAGTTCCCGGAGCTGGGCCGCCTGTTGGCTGACCAGGAGATGGATATTCTCTTCGTCCCCTTCTGGACCGACACTAAAAACGGCTACCTGCGGGTACGTCACTGTGCCCAAGCGCGTGCGATTGAAAACGAGTGCTACGTGGTGCTGTGCGGCAGTGTAGGCAACTTGCCTTCGATTGAAAACCTGGATATCCAGTATGCTCAATCGGCGGTCTTTACCCCTTCCGATTTTGCGTTCCCCCACGATGCGGTGTTAGCGGAAACCACACCAAATACGGAGATGATCTTCTTTTCGGACCTGGACCTGACCCGCCTGACGGTTGTACGTGCCGAAGGTTCGGTCACTAACCTGAAAGACCGCCGCAAGGACCTGTTTGACCTGCGCTGGCGGGACTGGTCGTTGAAATCAGGTGCTAACCTGGAAGAGTAAGCAACATAAAATGCCGCTCACAATGTAAGCGGCATTTTTTATAGGCATGCTTGCTGGCGACAACATTGAACGTTAGTCAGGCCAAAGCAGATGAGCAGGCACCCGCCCTTTGCTATCAAACATCACGCCCTCATCACGTAGTTTCTGATGCTGACGGATAGCGCCGCCATGATCAGCCAGTTTCAGCGACGCGGCAATCACCCGGTGCCAAGGTAGTTGATGACCATCAGGCAAGTGGCGCATCGCCGAACCAACCATGCGCGGAGTGGCGCCCTCAGTCATGGCTGCAATACGACCGTAGGTCGTCACGCGTCCCGGCGGAATTTGATCGACAATCGTGTAAATCTGTTCGAGTAATTCGGGCCGGGCCATGGCGACGTTATCCTTTTATTGCTTAAGTAATTATAACCCCTCAACCAACTGATCTATCGCTTGGAAAGCTTCTTTTAACGCTGCGGTGCGCTGCTGCTCACCCATATTCAAACCTTCAGCATAGACAACGTTGACATCGGTAATCCCCATCAGGCCCAGCATGGTTTTCAGGTGCGGTGTTTGGCTATCAAATTCGGTGCCCGCATATTGGCCGCCACGGGCAGCTAGAATAATCGCCCGTTTGCCTTCCACCAGTCCCTGGGGGCCATTTTCAGTATAACGGAAGGTTTCACCAGCGCGCAGCACACGGTCAAACCATGCTTTCAACTGAGAAGGAATGCCCAGATTGTACATTGGCACAGCAATAACCAGCACATCGTTGCCTCGCAGCTCTGCCAGCAACTCCTCGGAGTAGGCCGCCAGGGCTTTTTGATCATCACTGCGCTCCTCCGCAGGCGTTTGCCAGGCACCTAGCTCCTCAACCGCCAAGTGCGGTAACGCATTCGCTACTACATCACGGAGGGTGACCACTATCCCATCACAGGCATCAGCCTGAGCTTTGAAATGGTTGGCAAGCGCAATGGACTGGCCGTTTTCGCCAAGAATGGAAGAAGTAACAAGCAGTGTACGAGTGGTCATCAGTAAACTCCTAAACACATAATAGATGGGTATTGGCGGCTATTCTACGGCGCTTTCAGATAAGCAAAAGCGCAACGTTTTCCCCATGACATTCGACAAAATCGAATTTATGCCCATTAAGAAACCCCGCCCTGAGTTAACAGTGACGGGGTCTGGGTATATCAGCGCGTTGCCGTGCTTGCCTTATTTCTTCGGCCAGGCCTTGGGATCAACCTTGTTTACCAGCCTGGGAAATTTGCTGGGATCAAAAACTGGCTCTTTACCCGCTTTTAGCTGTTCGTCGTAATCCCGGAACAGCGCAAACGCAACCGGCGAAAGCATCAGAATAGCCACCAGATTGATAATCGCCATCATCCCCATGGAGAGATCTGCAAAGTTCCAGATTGCTCCCAGGCTTGCCACCGACCCCACCATAATCATGCCTAATACCGCCAGACGATAAAACAACACAGCGACCGGCGCACGACGTCCAGCCAAATACTCGATATTGGACTCACCGTAGGAGTAGTTGGCAATGACCGACGTAAAAGCAAACAGCAAAATAGCCACGGCCACAAACATGCCTCCCCAATCCCCCACATGGGTGGAAAGCGCCATCTGGGTAAGCTGAATGCCGTTGGCTTCGTCACCGGCCAACAGTTCAGGGCCAGCCATAATGATAATGGCTGCCGTTGCGGTACAAATCACCAGGGTATCCAGGAATACACCCAGCATCTGGATAAAGCCCTGCGCTGCGGGATGGTCTGGGCGTGTGCTCGCGGTGGCTGCTGCATTAGGTGCAGAGCCCATGCCCGCCTCATTAGAAAACAGACCGCGCTGGATGCCATTAATGATCGCCTGGGAAACGGCATAGCCCACCGCACCACCTGCTGCCTGCTCAAAACCAAAGGCACTTTGTATAATCGTAAATATCGCCGTGGGCAGTTCACTGATGTTCAGCGCTACAACAACCAGCGCCAGCACCAGATATAGCAGAGCCATCAGAGGCACCACCAGTTCGGCGACCTTGGCGATTGACTTCAGACCCCCGAAGATAATCGGCGCCACCACAGCTATCAGTACCAACCCCATTGCCCAGGTAGGAATTGCAAATGCCTGTTCCATAGCCTGGGCGATGGAGTTGGCCTGAACACTGTTAAACGCCAACCCGAACGCAATAATCAGACAGATAGAGAACAACACCGCCAACCAGCGTAGCCCCAGTCCACGCTCAATATAGCGGGCCGGGCCACCCCGGAAGGTATTGTCTCCGTGGTCGGTTTTATAAGCCTGTGCCAGTGTGGATTCCACAAAACTGGTCGCCATACCCACCATGGCAGTCATCCACATCCAGAAGATGGCACCAGGGCCACCAAAATAGATAGCTACCGCCACACCCGCCAGATTACCGGTACCCACCCGTGCCGCCAGGCTTGTAGAGAGCGCTTGAAACGATGATATACCACCGTTGGACTGGCGAGAGCCTCTTAACAGCTTGAACATATGTCCGAAATAGCGCACCTGAATACCGCGGGTCATCACGGTGAAGTAGAGCCCCGCGCCAATCAATAGATAAATCAGCACACTGCCCCACAGCAACCCGTTGCCGCGATCAACCACCGCTGTCAACAGGGAAGGAAGAGTAAAATCCATACTGAACGCACCTTATTAAAACAGTTAAGTCGCGTTATTCTTCACGGCTGCACCAGAATGGCAAGAAAATTAGCAAAATCACTTTATATCAGCAAAAACCACTCACTTTATTGAGTCACACAGCCACTTCCATACCAGCGCAGCTTCATTACGAATGAGGCGCCGGCTAGGGCGCACCAGCCAGAATCGTTCATCACTGAGTACGCTGAGTTCAAATGGCGCCACCAGATCGGTGCGCCGTTCCAGTAAACGTCGATGGGTAAGCGCGATACCACCACCCTGGCTCGCGAGTGCCAATGTCATCACCTGATGATCGCAGGTCATTGACCAGCACTGGGCTTCCAGATGGGCCACACCCGCTTCTTGCAGCCACCCCGGCCAGCCTACGCCAAAGCCTGTCGCATGGAGCAGTGTATGCCCGGCCAAATCAGCAGGGGTCGTCAGTTGTTCAGCCACCCCATGGGAGCAGACAGGCAACAGTTGCTCTTCGCCTAGCGACTGCATCTCAACACCAGTCCACTCCCCCTTACCGTAGCGAATTTCGATATCCGCTCCTTCGAGGCCGAAGTCATCTGGCCAGATAGCGCTAACCAGCCGAATAGCCACTTGTGGGTAGGCCCGGTGAAAGGCGATTAGACGCGGTGCCAACCACGACTGCTGAATGACCGGTGTCGTACGCAGCGTGACCGGTTGTTCCGACATGCTGCCAAAGACTTCCAAAGTACCTTCGCTGATACGCACAAACGCATCATGAATACTTGGTAGCCACGCCTGCCCTGCTGGGGTAAGCGTTAAACTGCGCGCGTGGCGTACAAACAGTTTCTGCCCAACGCGGTCTTCCAGCAGCCTAACGCGCTGGCTAATCGCTGCCTGGGTGACGCCTAATTCGTTGCCAGCGGCGGTAAAGCTCAATGTGCGCGCTGCTGACTCAAAGGCTTGCAGCCATAGTAGTGGCGGTAACTGACTCATGAAAAAGTGACCTATAAGTAAAATGATGCCTTAGGGGCCAGATTAATCATTTGTCACCACCTCGGCTACTCATCATCCTTAGTAGCACACACGCCCCCCTCAGGCGCTACAGCTAAGGGAGCTATTGTCGGAGTTTTAATGAATAACGCCGCACAAACCATGCCAACGGCAACAAAGGACAGCCCTCAAACGCCAGAGATGGGCGAATTAACTCCTTATCAAACCGGTCCAGCCCTCACTCAGGCCATGCTTGCTCATGGTGGCGTCGCACTAGAGTGGCAAGATGGCCAACAAACCACCCTGCCTCTGCTTTGGTTGCGCGACCACTGCGCCTGCCAGGAGTGTCGCCATCCTCAAACCCGCGAAAGGCTTTACTTACCGCTTGAAGCCATTACTGAACCACCCAGCTTGTTGTTACTGGATGGACATTTGCAGCTGAACTGGCAGGATGGTCATGTCAGTGCATTTCATAGCGGCTGGCTTTACCAGCGTCGCCCAAACATCATGCTCCCCTCTGCCGTACCCGACACCAAGCCATGGGAAGATAGCTTCACTCCCGAACGTGTGAGCCATAGCGATTTTTTAACGCCTCAAGGCGAAAAATCCTGGCTAACCGCCATGCTGCGGGACGGGTTGGCACTGATTACCGATGGCCCGGTGGTAGAAGAGGAAGTAAGCCGCTTGGCTGAACGCATCGGCCCCCTGCGCGCCACTAACTTTGGTGCCCGTTTTGATGTACGCTCCAAACCCAATCCCAATAATGCGGCTTATACTGCAATAGGATTGCCACTGCATATCGATTTGCCCAACTGGCGTCAGCCGCCGGATATTCAGTTGCTCTACTGCCTTCAAAATGAAGCCAGCGGCGGAGAATCGCTGTTTGCCGATGGT
Source organism: Vreelandella olivaria (assembly GCF_023507745.1). GTDB lineage: Bacteria > Pseudomonadota > Gammaproteobacteria > Pseudomonadales > Halomonadaceae > Vreelandella > Vreelandella olivaria_A. The sequence goes on from NZ_JALPZO010000034.1 coordinate 59,336, forward strand.
GCCCGGGTGGTAGAGGCCCTGCGTCAGCAAGACCCAGCGGCATTAGCCATTTTGAGTAAGACCCCCATCGATTTTCGCTTCCAGGATGAAACTCACGATATTTCTATACGGGCGCCAGTTATCACGCTGGATAGTGAAGGAGCCTTGGTTGAGATGCGGTTGAACAATTGGATTCGCGATGCTCTTCATCTTCCCCTGGAGCAGATAGATACCTGGTACAGCGCCTACGCCCTTTTGTGGAAGTTATTTCATAGTGAAGCGCATCAGCTCGAGTTCACCCTTCGCCCAGGTCAGATGATCGCTTTTGATAACCACCGTGTACTGCATGGACGGCGCGAGTTTGACCCCAATAGCGGTGCACGCCATCTACAAGGCACCTATTTAGACCGCGACATGCTGACCTCACGCCTGCGCGTACTAGCCCGTAACGTTTAAACACGGCACGCAAGAACAACTATGATCTAACAAGAACGCCTATCCGAGAATAAAACCTAGCAAAGAGAACCCTATGATGACCACGTATTCTTTTGATATAAAAGCGCTTGGAAAGAAAGTCACGCTAAGTACTACCATCAGCATGGTGATGTTAACGGCCGCACAAGCCGATGACCAAACCCTAGACTTCGGTGTTCCTGCCTGGCCAGGTATTACGGTAAAAACGGCTATTGCTGAGCAGCTTCTCAACCCGCTGGGATACGCAACCAGTGCTCACGAAATTGGCCTGCAGGTGGTTTACCAAGGTATTGAGAGTGGCGATATCGATGTTTTCCTGGGTGCCTGGCTGCCGGCTCAACAGGAGATGTTCAATCCCCGTAAAGCATCGGGTGTGCTGATTGATGTCGCCAATAATGTTGATGGCGCACAAATGACCCTGGCCGTACCTGAATACCTGTATGAGAGCGGCATCCAGAGCTTTGCAGACCTGGATGAGCACCGTGACCAGTTCAATGGACAAATCCATGGCTTTGGTACGGGTTCCGCCGCCAGTGAAATTTTGCTTGATGCAATCGATAACGACACTTGGGGGCTAGGGGACTGGCGGCTGGTCGATACCAGCGAAGTGGCCATGCTTTCCGCCGCACGAGACGCGATCTCCCGCGAAGAGGCCATCGTTTGGGTCGGTTGGTCACCCCACTGGATGAACCTTGAACTACCGATGCGCTACCTGAATGACCCTAAAAATCTGTTCGGTGAAAACAACGGCGAAAGCGACGTGTTGACGCTACTGCGCAGCGAATATGCCGATGCCAACCCCAATGTGGTGACGTTTTTTGAACAGTTCACCTTCACCGCAGAAGAGCAAAGCTGGATGATTCAAGCCTTCGGTCAAGAAGAACGCGACCTTACCGAGGTCGCCGTGCAGTGGATCAGCAACCACCCTGAGCGTATCGAAGCAATGCTGGACGACGTAACCACCACCGACGGTGATCCCGCATGGCCCGTGATAAAAGAGGACTTTAACCTGTAGGCGGACGTGCTCGTGGTTGTGATTGCTCTTCACAACCATTCAGTGTTGCCAACAAACGCCGTGGCCCACCCTGGTCGCGGTGCTCCCCCAGCCATATCCCCTGCCATGTACCCAACACCAAACGACCGTCGCGTACCGCCAGGGTAATTTGCGTACCCAACAGGCTGGCTGCCACGTGAGCGGGCATATCATCAGGCCCTTCCAGCGTATGGCGAAAATAGGGCAGTTCTGCAGGCACCAAACGACGTAAGAAAGCGTCTAGATCATGGCGCACGTCAGGGTCGGCACTCTCATTGAGGGTTAATGAAGCAGAAGTGTGCATCAGCTGTAAATGCAGCATTCCAATATGACAGTCACTTAGGCATGGCAGTGCACGCGCCACGTCATCGGTAATCAGGTGAAAGCCGCGAGATATTTCCGGCAAATGAATTTCTTGTTGGTGCCACATAAAAACACTCCGTTGTTTCACTTCAGAGGCGCCCTGTCATCACGCTTGTTTTCCTGCCGAGACGCTTCATTATTGTCATCAGTACACAGTTACCGCCTTCAGGTTCACATCCACCTGCGAGAGTTACAAGATAGCCCATGATTCATCGCTTGTTTGGCAAATCACGTCCGCCTCTGCCAATCGTCGTTTGGGACGAAGCGAGGCACCGCGTGCCACTGCTATCCACCCTTAATGCCAACGAGGCCGAACATCTCGGCCAGCGCGCCTGGGAGTTTCTTCATCACAAAAGAATCACCCTGCACCCTGAACTAAGCGGCACCACGTTTGATGCAGCAGCGCAAATGACATTGGCAGGTCAGGCATGCCTATTGACCCTGGGCTGGAACCAGGCAGAGCATAATGAAGCATTCGTCAACGTTCATGAGATTTTCATTCTACCCGATGGGTTCACCCGAGATGTGGAGGAGATGGACGAATTCGGTATCGTACATCGCTTCCAGGACAGTCGTGCAGGTGAGACATCGTATCAAGGGCCGGTGGTACTCTCCTTCACAGACCTGATGGCCAGTGGTTCATTCAATGGTTTCAACGTGCTCATCCATGAGCTTGCCCATAAGCTGGATATGGGCAACTCCATGGATATCGACGGCTTTCCGCCTCTTCCCAAGCACATCACACCTCACACATGGCACCGCACCTTCAGCGCAGTATGGGCAGACCTCATCCAGCGTACCGAGAAGGGACTACCCACCGCAATTGATAACTATGCGGCAAGCCACCCCGGAGAGTGCTTTGCAGTGGGCTGCGAATATTTCTTCGCCGCCCCCAGAACACTTGCCGATGCGTACCCGGCCCTCTACGACTTGCTATGTCAGTACTTCAACCAAACACCTTTAGCAAGGTGGGACAAGGCGCGCCTCTCCTGAAAACCAATCATCAGCGAGCTGATAAACATAGCGCTGCCAGGTAGTCACTCGGGCAGGCCAGGTATCCTGCCCACCATTTCACGTTGCAGAAAATCAACCCAGGCGAGCAGCCGTACAGGCACGTGCGGTCGCTGTTCATACACAACATAAAAATCAGCTCTTACACCTTGCCAGTTTGGCAACAGCGGCACCAATGCGCCCTCCACCAGATGCTCACGCACATCCCACCAGGAACGCAGGATAACGCCATGTCCATCCAGAGCCATCCGGGTGATTACCTCACCATCATTACTGGCAAGGTGACCACTGATCTTAACGGATTCGACCTGCCCCGCCGTCACTTTGCTCTCGAATCTCCAGACAGGAAAATCACTGTCGTTTTCACGAATCACCAGGCACTCGTGACGACTCAGATCGCCAGGGGCGTCGAGAAGCGGCATGCGCGCTATATAGGCCGGAGAAGCACACAGTACCCGGCGATTGGCCATAATCCGCCTGGCCACCAGCCGCGAATCGGGTGGTTCACCTACCCGGATACCCACATCAAAGCCGTGATCCCCCAGGTTCAAGGGGAAATTGGTTAATTCAATCCAACTTTCCACCCCGGGATGCAACTCACAAAACTTCGATAACAAAGGGGCAACGTGCCGCCTCCCAAACCCAAAAGTAGCATTGATGCGCAGGCGGCCTGTTAGCTCCTCATGCTCAACCAGTGAACTTTCAAGCTCCACCAACGCTTCAAGAATAGTGCTGCCCCGTGACAGGTAGCGCTCGCCTTCTGTTGTTAACGTAAGCCGTCGCGTCGTGCGCGCCGCCAGAGAAACGCCCAGGCGGGCTTCCAGTTGCTTTAGCCGCTTGCTCACCGCGGAGAGTGACAGCCCCAGCTCCCTGGCGGTTGCTGTCAGGCTCCCCGCTCTCGCCAGTGTCTGAAAGAAAGCAAGATCATCAAGAGGCATCACTACATTATCCACTTCCAGGCAATAATAGGTTGCATAGTAAACTGATTATCTTCTCTCCAATAGAGGCTACACTCCTAGCAGTCGCGTCGAGTAGACCCTATCGAATACCAACAACCCTGACGCGCCCGTTCACACTGGATAACACAAGGAGTTCACATGGCTCACCGCATAGCAGTTATCGCTGGAGACGGTATTGGTACCGAAGTCATGCCTGAAGGGTTACGCGCACTGGAAGCTGCCCGGCAACGTTTTAACATCCCGCTGGAGTTCACCACATTCGAATTCGGTAACTGCGACTACTACCTGAAACACGGCAAAATGATGCCGGACGACTGGTTTGAGCAGTTGAAAGCGTTTGACGCCCTTTTGTATGGCGCTGTCGGTTGGCCAGAAAAAGTACCGGATCATATTTCGCTATGGGGCTCCCTCCTCCAATTCCGCCGCCGGTTTGATCAGTACATCAACCTGCGCCCCTGCAAGCTGATGCCTGGCATCAAGAGCCCATTGGCAGGCCGCGAACCGGGTGATATCGACTTTTATGTGGTGCGTGAAAATACCGAAGGGGAGTACTCAAGCATCGGCGGTAAAATGTACGAAGGCACCGAGCGTGAGATCGTCATTCAGGAAACCGTGATGTCACGCACGGGAGTGGACCGCGTTCTAAAGTACGCCTTTGACCTAGCCCAGACCCGTCCGCGCAAAAAGCTCACCTCTGCCACCAAATCCAATGGCATCTCGATCACCATGCCCTACTGGGATGAGCGTGTCGCCGAGATGACCAAGCAGTACCCGGATATCAACGTGGATAAATTCCATATCGATATCCTGACCGCTAACTTTGTCCTGCACCCGGATTGGTTCGACGTCGTGGTGGGTAGCAACCTGTTTGGCGACATTCTTTCCGACCTGGGCCCTGCCTGTACCGGTACCATTGGCATTGCACCTTCTGCCAATATCAACCCAGAAGGCAACTTCCCCAGCTTGTTTGAACCCGTGCACGGCAGCGCGCCTGATATCGCTGGCAAAGGCATTGCTAACCCCATTGGTCAAATCTGGTCTGGCGCGATGATGCTGGAGCATCTGGGCTATAAAGAAGCCGGTGATGCCATCGTAACCGCCATTGAGACAGTGCTGAGAGAAGGCGATAGCCTGGTACTTACCCGCGATGTTGGCGGGCAGGGCACCACCACCACGCTGGGTCAGGCAATTGCGGCCAAATTGGCAGGGTAATTACCAATGGCACACCCTGCATCTTAAAGGTGTGCCATTCACGACCATCCACGTCTTGGGCATGATCAACTAATTAAAGAGAACTGGTGTGTCCGAGCCTACGCGATATCTCACTCGCTGCTGCTAAAACCTTATCCTTTAGTTTCCCATGGATATCCTTCATACAGGGGATGGACTCGTAATCAGAGACATTAATACCTGCCACCACATTTCCCTCACTATCGCGGATAGCGACAGCCACTGACGATATCCCCGATACAAACGACCCGGCGATGTATCCCCTTTCACGCTCTACTCTGAGGCACTCTTTCAGTTCATCAAAGGTTGCCGGTTCAGTGTAGTTTTCAACTCGAAGGTCATAACCTGCATATTTTTCAGCAACCACGCTTTCTGGCAACTCAGCCAGTATTGCCCGCCCAATCGAACTTACATGTGCAGGTAACCGCGACCCAACATGTCGATTACTCGAAAGTCGCTGATGAGATGCTGCCCGGTATATGTAAAGAACATCAAAATCATCAATCAACGCCATATGCGTGCTCGCCCCGGTCGTATCACGTAAACCATCCAGGATTGGCCGCGCGACTTCGACAAGCTCCTGTGAATGAAGATAGTCAAACCCAAGCGTTAGCACACGGGGGCCCAGCGAGTAATAGTTGGAGTCTTTAAGCCGGACTAAATAGCCCTCATGCTCCAGTGTGTAAACCGTTCGGAAGACAGTCGCCCGCGACAGTTTTAGCTCCTTGGCAATATCCGTCAGCCTCATGGCAGGCCGATCCTTACCAAATAAACCCAGCAACGATAAGCCCCTCAAAAGGCCGGGAACCATATAACTACTGTTCACATCTTCTGATGTTTTATCCATGACACTACCCTCCCTTGGCTTTTCTTATCTTTAACACGGTCGTTCTTCTGCACCTTTTTACCAATATTTTTAAGCGCTGTCTGGCAAAGCCTTGACAGATATTTTCTAGCCATCTATGTTTTATATACGAACCATTGTTACGCATATAAAACAACAAGGCAAATGGTTTATCCTTCCAAATAACACCGGAGCTAATTAGATGCAGAATAATCACAAGACAATTCAAGAGCCTGCGCGTCACCTAGCGTGCTTGTTGGAAACTGATATCGCAGTGGTTGGTGGTGGAACAACAGGCCCAATGGCAGCGTTAGCCGCAGCACGACAGGGTAAGAAAGTAGTATTGATTGAACGTTTTGGCTCTTTGGGCGGAAACATGACACTGGGCCTTAATACAAAACCGTCCGGTGTCTTATCCGGGGGCATCCCCCTTGAGATCTGGAACCTCGCCCGCTCGGTGGGTGGCGTCGGTGCCGACTACGTGGCTACTACCAAGATTAAAGACGTCAAAATCGCCTCGCCGTGTGACCCGGAAATCATGAAGATGCTGCTTACCCGGTTATTGCACGAAGCAGGCGTAAGAGTGCTGTTTGAAACCGTGGTTTCGGCACCCGTGATGGAAGGCAATGCCGTGTCAGGCGTGATTATCGAGAGCAAGGGCGGACGCCAATACATCGCCGCGAAAGTCGTCATAGATTGCTCCGCCGATGCGGATATTGCTGCATCAGCAGGGGCTCCTTATATCTTAGGCGATGGCGATGCCCATGCAGTCCAACCTGTTTCAATGTATTACACACTGGCGAATGTCGATGTCAAACGACTTGCCGATTGGGCTCGGCAGAACCCCCAGGAAGTTCCGGCACGCTCCATACCAGAAGATGATAAAGATCTCGATTACGGCCTATGGCTTACCGGATTCAATAACCTCATCAAGGCGTATCAGGAAGAAAAGGGCATTGCGTTGCAACGTGAAAATATCACGCTAAAAACCGCCAATGGCGTTCTATACGTTAATGCCACACGGGTACTGGGCGTGGATGGCCTCTCCCCGTTGGAGATGAGTGATGCCATGCTGGAAATATATCGGCAGATAGAGGCTTATACTGCATTTCTGATAGAGAAAGTTCCTGGCTTCGAGAACGCTCATATCGGTCAAATTGCACCGGTTATCGGTGTACGCGAAACCCGCCATATAACGGGTGAATACACATTAACTGGCAAGGACGTGGTCGATTGCACCACCTTTGAAGACAGTATTGGTGCTGACAATTGCGCCATGGATGTACACGAAGTAAAAGGTGCAGATGTCGATTTCCAGGGTTTAGGCCCGTACGAAATTCCTTACCGCACGCTGGTGCCCTTACAGGTAGAACAGCTTTTAGTCGCAGGGCGCTGCATATCGGCGGACCATATAGCTCACGGCCGGACTCGTAATATGCCCGCTTGCATGGCAACTGGTCAGGCCGCTGGCGTTGCCGCAGCCGTCGCCATTGATACAGATAATTCCGTCAGAAATGTCGACGTCAAAAGAGTACAAGAGATATTACGCAGTATGGAGATGCCCTTGAAAGCAAAAGAGATCGCGTAAGTACCTCCAGTCAGCCTCGACCGGCTGCTGGTTGAGGCGTTACTCCAACAACAATGACAACAATACCCTGGCAGGGATTGCCGAATCTCCATTTGGGTTGCCAAAGGGCAATTGCCTGTTGCCCTCGCCACCCGGCCCATAAGAGGGAAAAACAATGAAAGTGGAAGTACGAATCATCACTGCCATCATGGTCAGTGTAGCACTGTACCACTTCTATATAGCGCTCAGCGGAGTTCCAGAGCCCATGGTAGTCCGCCCTCTACACGTCAGTGCCTTAATATTCCTGGGCTTTCTTGTATTACCTTTTCGCTCCAGGTCCCCTACTGAAGACGAAGAAGCGATCCAGTCTCCGCATTGGTCCGGGTGGGTACTGGCAGTACTCGGGCTGGTATCTGCGTTTTATCTAATCCATGACTATGAGCGTATCGTATTCCGGATGGTATACCTGGATCCGCTGGAGCCGTTGGATTGGATGATCGGACTACTAACTCTATTCCTCGTCATGGAGCTGGCACGCCGAGTCGTCGGCTTAATTCTGCCGGTACTCATTCTTTGCTTTGCCACATTTACGCTGTTTGGAAACTACCTGCCGGGCCTTCTTCGCCACCAGGGCACCAACGCTGAAAAACTTCTGGATCATGTATTTCTGACAACGACAGGGCTATACGGCTCACTCGCCTCGCTATCGTTATCCATCGTCTTCATGTTCATTGCTTTTGGTGCCTTTCTTCAGGCAGCCGGGGGGGATCGCTTATTATCCCATCTGATCATTGCTCTAACGCGTGGACGTAAAGGTGGCCCCGCCAAGGCCGCAGTCGTCGCCAGTGTGTTATTTGGCGCATTAACTGGCAGTGGTGCCGCCAATGTTTATGCGACTGGCGCCGTGACTATCCCGTTAATGAAGCGTGCCGGGTATCGTCGTGAGTTTGCCGCAGCAACCGAGGCTTGTGCCTCGCAGCTGGGTCAACTACTCCCGCCCGTAATGGGCGCAGCAGCATTTATCGTTGCCGAATTTAGTCGGGTTAGTTATGCCTATGTCGCCTTGGCGGCTCTTGTACCCTCGTTCTTTTACGTGATGGCCTTGTATCTTGCTGTACATATTGAATCCAGCAAGGCAGGTATCGGGATATATGAACCTGAGGGCGGCAACGTTGATATCCGTTCGGTGCTACGAACTTATGGGCACTTAGCAATACCGCTTGTCATTCTAATCATCCTGCTCATGTTGCGATACACCCCTTACTTTGCGGCCACCGTTGCCACTCTATCCATCATTCCTGTCAGTTGGCTACGCAGGGAAACCCGGATGGGGTTCATGGCATTAACAACAGCGATTACGTCAACGATGCAGCGTGTCGTTAGTATCGGGGTGGTACTCGTCTGCGCAGGCATTGGTATTGCCATTCTGGAAATGACAGGTGTGCCCTACCAAATCACTGGCTTTTTGATCAACATGAGCGGCGGCCACCTGCTCCCGGCCCTGTTAATCGTGGGCGGCATGACCATCGTGCTGGGCTTCGGCATGCCCGTCACTGGTGCCTTCCTGATTGCATCACTCTTCGGGGCATCTGCACTCATGCAGTTTGGTCTGGAACCATTCGTGGCTTATATGATTATCTTTTTGTTTGCACTGACGGCCAACATCACACCGCCTGTTTGCGTTGCCACCTTCGCAGCAGCCTCAATTGCCAACTGCAACTTTATGCGCGCAGGGTTTACCGGGCTTCGACTGGGGATGCCCGCCTACATAATTCCCATCATCATCGCGTATAACCCAACACTGTTAAATATTACCGAGCATGGCATTTGGTTCGGCCTACAAGTGGTGCTGAGTACAGCAATCGCCGTGATAGGGCTGGTTATCCTAATGTCCAACTGGATGCTACATCGTCTCAACCATGTCCAACGGGCATTGTTACTGGCATCTTTACTAGCCATTATTCTGCCATCCCTGCTAACAGATGCTCTGGCTGCTCTGGCCGTTGGCATCGTAATGCTATGGCAGTGGCTCGACTCAAAAAGAGCGCGCGTCGAATCACAGCACACGTAATACCAGCAAGCAGTTTGTAATGACCAAGTTTAGGACTGAGCTCAAACCGTGTTGCCAACAACAATAGAAAACATCAGGAAGGAGCACAAAATGTATCATTTAAAAACCATCACCGCTGCAGGCCTCACATTGGCAGCCACCCTACCTGCCAGCCACACGGCTATGGCTCAGAATGAGCCTATCACGGCCTATGCTGGCTCAGTGGGAGGTCTATATATGGAAGTAATGTCTGTCTGGATATCACAATGGGAAACAGATATTGAAGGTCTGGATATATCAGCAGTATCGGGCGGTGGTACGACCAATCCATTTCATATCTCACGCTCACAACCCAATCAGGCAGTGGGTCTGACAGACACCATTACCTCCGCTGATGCGATGGAGGGTACTGGAGATATCGGAGATCGTGCCCCCGAGGGGTTACGCAACCTCAGGGCTTTAGTACGCCTTAATGCTTTGAGTTACTCATCATTTTTGACACGCAAGAGCCTATTGCCAGAAGGTGTGACAACCTTGGGAGAACTACTCGAACAGCAGCCCTCCATGCGGTGGGCATTTCTACAGCGTGGTAATCCGGGCGAATTAACCGGCAGAAGATTTCTTGAAACCTACGGTTCAAGCTTTGAGGAGCTGGCTGAGTGGGGTGGTAGAACCTCCTTCAACCCACAGGGCGAACACTCCTCTTTGATGATAGATGGCCATGTCGATGTATCCATGGTCATGACACGGGTTCCTGCAGCCTTCATGCTGGATATTGATGCGTCAATCAGAGATCTGGTATGGCTCGCCATAGAAGAAGAGATGGTTGATCAACTGGTGGAAAGTTACGGTGGCTACATAAAAACCGAGTATCCAGCCGACTTCTACGACAGCTTAAGCGAGCCTTTTGTGACAGCTGCTGTAGATCATGTGCTCTTTGTACATGAAGATATGGATGACGAGTTAGCTTACCAACTCACCCACACCGTTCTGGAAAATGCTGAAGCCATGCGGAACTCACTACAGTCAATGAGTGAGTTCTATCCGGATGTCATTTGTCACGATACTGGACAATTTGACCTGCACCCCGGTGCAGAAAGGGCATGTATGGAGCTTGGATATCTTTAAGTAAGTATCTTAACACCTCGCCTTTCGGGAGCAGTGCCAGGCACTGCTCCACTCGCTTGAAGGATCACTACTGGAATGCCACCGGTCAGCACTGTTGCCCCTCACTCGACACGATTGAGTACTGCTCTGAGATTGATGTTGCCCTTTGCACTTGCCTATTTTTTATCGCATATCTATCGCAGTGCAAACGCCGTCATTGCACCTGACCTGGTTGAGTCCCTAGGACTAAGCGCTGCGGATCTCGGCTTGCTTAGCAGCACCTTCATGCTAGCGTTTGCCATCGCTCAACTCCCCTTGGGAGTACTGCTTGATCTTTTAGGACCTCGACGTGTCAACGCAGCTTTACTACTTATTGCCGCTTCAGGCGGATTACTCTTCGCCTTGTCATCACATGTCACAACCATGGCGATTGCGCGAGCAATGATGGGCATAGGCGTTGCCGCCTCTCTAATGGCTGCCCTTAAAGCCATGGCCAACGAATTCCCGCCCCACTGGATGATGCCGATGCATTCCATCATGGTCGCCACCGGGGGAGTGGGAGCCATTGTGGCAACAGCCCCACTCGAGACAATCGTAAGGCTCTTCGGCTGGCAAGCAGTATTCTTACTACTGGCAGTAGCCACTCTTATTGCCTCGATGGTCTTACTTGTATCAGCACCGGAGGTCAAAAATCCACGCCGTAACACCAGCTGGTGTCAAGAGTTAGCCGGGCTAAAGAGCGCCTTAAGCCACTGGTTCTTCATCGGAGTAGGCCCAGCCGTCGGTCTACTCCAGGGAGGGTTCATGGCGATCCAAACACTATGGGCTGGCCCCTGGTTATATATGGTCGTGGGGCTGAATAGAATGCAGGTGGGTTACTCTTTACTATTGATGGCGGCGGGCATGGTGGCAGGTTATTTAATCAACGGGTTCTTAGGAGCCAAGGCCCCCAAATGGGGCATCAACCCAATAGCCGTTGCTCTTACGGGTGCCGGACTACTACTGGTTACGTTCGCCACCATTATATTAATGGGCGCACAAGCGCCACTTACGCTTTGGGTTATCTATGGTTTCTTTGGAACCAGTGCGCCCATGAGCTTTGCGTTAATTGGTCAGGAAGTTCCTATAAAATACGTGGGAAGAGTCAGTACATCGATGAACTTTTTAGTGTTTTCCATTGGTTTTTTATTCCAATGGGGTATCGGTGAAATCATTCGATTCTGCACCAAAAGCTCATACAGCTTGTCTACAGAACACGCTTATCAAATGGCTTTTTCAATAACATGGTTCTTACAGCTGGGAGGATGGGTCTGGCTCGCTCGGACAACTCTACTCATGCGACGTCTAACATTAACTAAAAGCACATGAGCAGAGTAACCAGCAGATATCCTACAAACCGGTAAGCTATACCTTTATCAGAAAGGGATTAGTCAGCCAGCTTCGCCGCAATTTTCGCGACATGCTCACCCTGGAAACGTGCAATTTTCAGCTCACGGTCATCAGGCTGACGAGAACCATCGCCCCCTGCAATCGTGGCCGCCCCATAAGGTGTGCCACCGCTTACCTTGGAAATATCGAACTGCTCTTCTATGCCATAACCAATCGGCACGATCACCATGCCGTGGTGGGCCAGCGTTGTCCATGTGGAGGTAATGGTCATTTCATCACCACCGCCGGTACCGGTTGAAGTGAACACACTGGCGACTTTGCCCCGCAAGGCACCTTTTGCCCAAAGGCCGCCGGTTTGATCCAGGAAGGTGCGCATCTGCCCTGCCATATTACCAAAGCGCGTCGGTGTGCCGAAGATAATGGCATCGTAATCAGCAAGCTCCTGAGGAGACGCTTCAGGCGTGGTGTAATCCTGCTTGCCACCCGCGTTTTTAAACGCCTCTTCCGGCATGGTTTCAGGGACACGTTTAACGGAGACTTCAACCCCGTCAACGCTTTTGGCACCTTCGGCCACTGCGGCCGCTAACGTATCAATATGTCCATACATGGAATAATAGAGAACTAATACCTTCGTCATTGCTTGCTCCTTGGCATTGCGATGGGTGGATACCCAGTAAACGATACCTACTAACCATACCCCAGCCGATAGTAGATAAAAGCGAATGTTTTCGACCGGGATCTTCGATTTCATTAAAGCCAACCCATAAGGATCACGACGTACAACGGGGTTTATCAGGGCGTGCGGTAGCACTCCATTGGCAACAGTGAAGAGCGCGATACGCCCTATCAGCAGGTTCTCACCAGCTTGATGCGGATGAATGCCAGCCCCAAACGAAAGCTCTTATGCAGATTGCGGAATAGGCGATTTTATACTGTTGATTTTCATCATCCCACCCACCATTTTCATGCTTACGACTCGCCCCCTTGTGGCTGACGCTCAGCGTGTTAAAGGTACTCAACCTAAAAGCTGATGCCCCACGCCCAAGGAACCACGCATGCTAGGCCAATGGCTCGACTGGACACTTGATGATAAAAGCCCTACGCCGCGCACAGGTCGCTTTACCAGCGGCACGTATCAACTTCATGCCCCCGGTGTATTGGAACTGACACCGGATGTCGAGCGCCCTGATGCCCACGCCTGTGTGTTTTCTGCTGCCATCCATGGCAATGAAACCGCACCCGTAGAGCTGCTGGGCGATTGGCTATGCGCCCTTGAGGCTGGCATACGTCAGTTGGGCGCACCGATATTAGTGATTCTGGGCAATATTCCCGCGCTGCAAGTACAACAGCGCTTTATCTCCACCAATCTCAATCGTCTGTTTAAGCGCGATTTAACCGCCACAGGGCCAGAGCCAGACCGCGCGCGTGAGCTAATGGCAGCAGTGGATGCCTTCTATACCCGACATACCCGGTTACCGAAACTGCACTATGACCTGCACACCGCCATCAGGGGCAGCCTATACCCCCGCTTTGTTGTCGAACCCTACGCCGAAAGCGTTACACACCTGGCACAATGGAAGTGGCTTGCCGCAGCAGATATACAAGCCGTGCTGCATCAACACCAACACAGCTGGACCTTCTCCCATTACAGCAAGCACTATCACCAAGCCCAGGCGTTCACATTTGAACTGGGACGCGTCGCCCCTTTTGGACAAAATGATATGACATCGCTAGCGCCCATGTTGGTGCTAATCAACGCCCTGAGTTCAGGGCACCAGCCACCCGTTAAGCCTGCTAACACCATGGTATTTTTCCAGGTAAAGCATGAACTGATGCGGCACGCTAAGGACTTCACCCTCTGTTTTGATGATAATGTGCCTAACTTTAGCCGGTTTGAACCCGGTACATGCCTGGCAAAAGATAGCGTGTCCGGTAACTTCATCGTTGAAGGGTCACCTCTGCATGTGGTGTTTCCCAACGCCCAGGTAGAGATTGGCGCACGGGCGGCGCTGTTGGTGGCAGTCAGCCCCTCGGCCCCAGAGCTGTAAAAATAGCACTTTGATAACAATAATGTAGAGGCGGCCCCAGGCCATGTAATGTGCACCAAGACGAATGTCGCCCTTTTAAAACAAGCGCGCCATGCACAAGGCCTGATAGAATCGCCCCTTTTTTCGCGCCAGCCGCAATTCAAGCACTCGTTTAAACCTGTTGCTGCTGCGGCAACCCTGTACTGGAGCCTAAGTTATGGCCACTACGCCTACGCCCCTTGAAGTACGCAATATTAAAAAGCGCTTTGGCGATACGGAAGTCCTCAAAGGCCTCTCTCTTGAAGCCCAAAAAGGTGATGTCATCACCCTCATTGGAGCATCAGGGTCAGGCAAAAGTACTTTTTTACGCTGCATGAACCTGCTGGAACAGCCGGACGATGGGGAGCTCATTGTCCACGGCGAACACATTCGCTTTAAAACCACCAAGCATGGCCGCGAGCCCGCCGACTGGAAACAGGTGGTGCGTATGCGCGCCAAGCTGTCGATGGTGTTTCAGAGCTTTAACCTCTGGGCACATATGACGCTGCTCGAAAATATTATTGAAGCCCCTATCCATGTACTGGGAAAACCCAAAAAAGAGGCGACAGAGCAAGCCCATGCTCTTCTGGAGCGTGTTGGGTTGAGTGCACGAGCCAATGCCTACCCGGCGCAAATGTCCGGTGGTCAGCAACAGCGTGGCGCTATCGCCCGTGCGCTCGCCATGGACCCGGAAGTTATGCTGTTTGACGAACCCACCTCCGCCCTCGACCCGGAGCTGGTGGGTGATGTCCTCAAAGTAATGCGGGATCTGGCCGATGAAGGGCGGACAATGGTGGTCGTCACCCATGAAATGAGCTTCGCCAGAGACGTTTCCAGCCAGGTTATCTATCTGCACCAGGGGCTGGTGGAAGAAGCCGGCACTCCCCAGGAAGTGCTGGGTAATCCTCAATCGCCGCGACTAAAACAATTCCTGGCCCCAAAATACTGATCTGCGAGGCACACCATGCTTGATCTGCAAGGTTACGGCCCCCGCCTGATCGAGGGGGCAGGCGTCACACTCCAACTAGCGGTCCTGTCGCTGATACTGGCCATTGTGCTTGGCCTGCTGACCGCGACTGCCAAAATGTCGCGTAGCTGGTTACTGCACCGCACCGCAACGGTCTATACCACAGTTATCCGGAGTGTACCGGATCTGGTTCTGATGATGTTGCTGTTCTTTGGCGGACAAATCGGGGTTAACGCCATCAGCGATATGCTGTATGACCATTACGGCATCGACATCTATTTCAACTTCAACGCCTTCGCGGCAGGCGTACTGACCATCGGCTTTATCTTTGGTGCTTATATGGGCGAAACCTTTAGGGGCGCCTTTATGGCTGTGGACTACGGTCAAATCGAGGCGGGCAAGGCGTACGGCATGAGCAACGCCCTCGTCTTCCGGCGTATTCGCTTTCCTCAAATGATGCGCCACGCACTACCAGGCCTCTCCAACAACTGGATGGTACTGCTGAAAACCACTGCGCTGGTATCCGTTATCGGTTTAACCGACATGGTACGTGTAGCCGCAGAAGCGTCACGGGCCACTCACGAACCCTTTGTCTTCCTGATCCCAGTGGCATTGGTTTACCTGTTAATCGCAAGCGTATCCGAGTGGATGTTTGCACGATTACAAAAACGCTATGACATTGGCTTCGGGGGGCAGTGAGATGCTGGATATTTCTGCATGGTTCAACGATCTACTCGCTGGCAACCTGATTTTTACTCCAACCACGCTCGGCTACTACTGGCAAGGATTGGTCACCACCACTCAACTGGTGTTCCTATCGCTGGTAGCGGGTCTGGTGCTGGCTATTCCATTAGCGATTATGCGCAGTTCCAAGCATAAATGGATTAGCCTGCCGATTTACTTTTACACCTATGTGTTTCGCGGCACACCGCTGCTGATCCAACTCTATATCATCTACTATGGCGTAGTGTTTATTGACGGGATACAGCAGAGCTTTCTATGGCCTATCCTGCGCGAAGCGTTCTATCCGGCCCTGATTGCCTTCACCCTGAACACGGCAGCCTATACCACGGAAATTTTTCGCGGCGCCATCAAAGCCACCTCCAAGGGTGAAATTGAGGCAGCCCGGGCTTACGGCATGTCGGACAGCCTGATGATGCGGCGCATTATTTTACCCAGCGCATTCCGTCGCGCCCTGCCTGCCTACGGCAACGAGGTGATCTTTATGCTGCACGCCAGCGCTATTGCCAGCGTTGTTACATTGATGGATTTAACCGGCGCAGCCCGCTTCGTATATGCACGCTTTTATGCACCATTTGAAGCCTTCTTGTTTGTGGCTGCTATTTATCTATGCTTAACGTTTGCCATTTTATACTTCTTCCGCTTTCTGGAGAAAAAACTACTGGCTCACTTGCGGCCCCAGACAAATTAGGTGAATAAACGACTTGCCGCTCAAAGCGGCAACCGTCAAACAAACGTTGGTTTGTAACGCGTTCATTCCCCTTTTCGTCAACCCCAAGCTGGGGTACGTTAAGGAGGATCATTGTTGGTGAACCTGTTTTCTACGGAGTAAAAAAATGAAAAAACTAGTCACTATATCCGTACTTGGCCTGGCCATGGCCGCAGCTTCCTCTGCTCAGGCACGGGATTATGACCACGTACGTATCGGCGTCGACATTCCCTACGAACCAATGGAATACCGCACAGCGGATGGCGAGCTTACCGGCTTCGATATCGACCTGGGCAATGCGCTATGCGAGCGTATCGGTGTTACCTGTGAGTGGGTCGAACAAGAGTGGGACGGCATTATCCCTGGCCTGATGTCACGTAACTACGATGCCATCATGTCATCCATGACCATTAATGATGAGCGTCGTCAGCAGGTACTGTTCTCCGATCCCTACATCACCATGCCCTCAGCCTGGTTTGCAGGCAGCGACCTGGGCATCGAAGAAGCCAATGAGGAAACGCTCAGCGGCCTGACAATTGGCGTTCAACGCGGCACTCTGCAGGATAACTACGTTACCGACCTGTTTAGCAGTGTAGCCAGTGTCAGCCGCTACTCCACCGCAGATGACATGGTGCTTGATCTGGAAGCTGAGCGTCTGGATATCGTGTTCCTCGACTTCCCCATCGGCCAAACCACACTGCTCGACAGTGAGCGTGGTGACTACGTTGTGGTTGGCGAGCAGATCACCGAGCCTGCTGAATACTTTGGTGATGGCTTCGGTATTGCCTTCCGCCAGCGTGACGAGGCACTAGCCGAGAGATTCAACAATGCCTTGGCAGAACTGCAGGACGACGGCACCTACGATGAAATCTACGAGCGTTACTTTGGTGAAGACCAGGAGTAAGCCCTTTACTAACCCCCCGGTTCTCCAGGGGGTTTTCGTTTTCAGCGTCTAAAAAATTATCTTGAACCAACCCTGCAAAGAGCACCAGAAGCTCACTCAAAGCTAACAGAATTAGCCAATTACAACCCATCTAGCAATGCCATATAACGGGAATGGGCAACGCTGTTTGCCCTCCCCGTTCTGACAGGGAGCATTATGAAACATATTATTCTCACCACGATTACTGCCGCCACCCTCGTTATTGGTCACGCTCAGGCCCGCGATAGTTACGACCATATACGCTTCGGGGTTGATGTCCCTTACGAACCGATGGAATACCGAACGCCTGATGGGGAATTAACGGGCTTTGACATCGACCTGGGTAACGCTTTATGCGAGCAAATGGAGGTTACCTGCGAGTGGGTCGAGCAGCAGTGGGATGGCATTATTCCAGGCCTGCTTGCCCGCAACTACGATGCCATTATGTCATCCATGACGATTAACGACGAACGCCGTGCCCAGGTTCTGTTCACGGATTCTTATTTAACGGTTCCATCTGCCTGGTTTGGGCCAGTGGACGTTGAGTTTGAAGAAGTTAATGAAGCCAATCTGGAGGGGCTGACACTGGGTGTTCAGCGTGGCACCCTGCAAGATAATTACGCTACCGATTTTTACGGAGATATCGCGACCGTTCGCCGTTACGCCAGTGTCGATGACATGCTGCTGGATATGGAAGCAGAGCGTGTAGACATTGTGTTTGTTAATTATCCAGTGGGTAAAACGACGCTGCTTGACAGTGAACGCAGCGAGTACCGAGTGATTGGCGACATGATCAACGAGCCTTATGAGTATTTTGGTGACGGACTTGCCATCGCCCTTCGTCCCCGCGATGAAGGTCTGGCTGAGCGTTTTAACGCGGCCCTCGCCGCCGTGAAAGAGGATGGTACCTACGACCTTATTCATGAACGCTACTTTGGCGACGAATAAGCGGCCAGCCCCCCCTCTAGGTTGATCTGGTCAACAACCATCCCATCACCCCGGCAATAACCGGGGTGATGCGTTTCAACATGAATCACAGGTGCCCAACACTCACTTGCCAAACCCAACAGCGGCGCCAGCTTAGTGAACTATGTGAATCAGCCTTAGTCTGTGTATCATCGGTCATAATCAACACGGAGGTTTTATGGCTTACCCCGCTGGTCCATATGAAAATACACTGGCCCGCCCCTCTTCCAACTGGACAGCATGGGGTCAATGGCTTGCGCTATTCACGATGACCGTGGACCACCTGACGCGCTATGTATTGCCCGGCGACTGGGATCTCGGATGGGCAGGCTCCTCGATTGGCCGTATTGCATTTCCACTATTCGCTGCCATGGTGGCCTGGCACGGGCTGTTTAATACCCGCAACCCCCTGCGCTACTCCCGCCGTATTCTGGTTATCGGGCTCGCCGCACAAGTGCCCTATATGATGATGCCACGCGCATCAGATGCGTTTATTCTGAATGTCTGCTTTACACTCGCCAGCGGTTTGGCGTTGGGGGCGTTAGCGCGTCAGGGCTGGCAGCATTATCAGCAGCAAACCCTGGGCTTTGGCTGGCTACTACTGGGAACAGCCGTGGGTGTCACCGTTTGGTATCTACTCGGCTTTTGGGTGGAGTACAGCCATAACGGCCTGCTACTGATTCCACTGTTCATGTTTGCCATGCACGCCTTGAGTGAAACCCGCACCGCGCTGAAATCGCGCCTATGGGCCGGTTTGGCGGCATTTCCAGTATTATGGATTGCAGGCCAGATGAATGCCTCGGATATGGCGAAGTCCTTTACGGTAGGTACCTGTATTCTTGTGCTTATACTGGCGGCAGGGGCTGCTCAGCGTGTGCCCCAGGTCGCCTTTGCGATGCCACGACGTCTTTGGCTTACCTGGTATCCTGGCCATTTCGCGCTGATTGCGCTTTGGCTGCTTATCAGTGGGCAACTGACCAGCTAAGCGATAGTCTTCCTGATAGTTGCAAGCGCCGTAAACGCAAAAGCCGCCTAATTCAGGCGGCTTTTTCAAGGTTAACGCTAGGGCGTAAAGCTCCACGCTACGTCTGGCGCATCAGGCAGCAACGCCTGGCAGGCACGCACTTTTTCCAACAGCTCAGCATGGGTTTCCGCCACTACATTAACGTGCGCCAGCTTGCGCCCTGCCCGCTCCACTTTGTCATAGCGGTGCAGATGGGTATTTTCAATCGCCAGTATGGCGGCGTTGTCACCTTCACGGCCAATCACATTCACCATGCAGGTAGGGGCAATGGCCTGGGTACTGCCCAGGGGCAATCCCTGCACAGCACGCAGATGGTTCTCAAACTGGCTGGTTACTGCTCCATCCATCGTCCAGTGGCCGGAATTGTGCACCCGTGGCGCCATCTCGTTAGCCAATAAACTGCCATCGCGGGTTTGGAACAGTTCAAGGGCCAGCACACCCACATAATCCAGCTCATCCAACAGCGAACGAATATAGCTATCGGCGGTTGCCTGAACACTGGCATCCAAGTCCGGCAGCGGTGCAACGGAGTAGCGCAGAATTCCCTCCACATGCTGGTTTTCCGCCATGGGGTAAAACACCACCTCCCCATCACGCCCGCGTACCGCAATCATCGAGACTTCCCGCACAAAATCGACAAAGGCTTCCACAACCAGTTGGCGATGACCAATGGCATCCCAGGCCTCCTGTGCCTGCTCCGGTGTTTTCAACACCGCCTGGCCTTTACCGTCGTACCCCTCAGTGACCGATTTGGCAACCACAGGGCAGCCCAGCGCTTGCGCCGCAGTGGCCAATTGCTCTGCGCTTTCGACCACACGGTAAGCAGGTGTGGGGATACCCAGGCGATCAAACAGCGCTTTTTCTTCCACCCGGTTTTGGCAAACGGCAATGGCTTTACTACTGGGGTAGACCGGTTTGTGCTGCTCAATTTGCTGAACCAGTTCAACAGGCAGGTGCTCAAACTCGTAGGTCACCACATCAACCTTATCGAGAAACTCCGCAAGCCGCTGGTTGTGGGGGTCTACGATGACATCACCAATACCTGCGCTAGGGCTTCCGGTGGTATCCAAAAAAGTAAACCGGTTACCTAGCGGATAACCCGCCAACGCCAGCATGCGGCCCAACTGGCCCGCGCCTAACACGCCGATATTCATGGCCGGGCCTCCTTATTGCGTTTCTGCGTCGGTATCGGGGCGAGGATCAGGGTTATCCAGCACCATTTGCGTTTGCTCGGCACGGAACGCATCCACCGCCTCACGAACCGCAGCGTCTTGCAAACCGACAATCTGTGCGGCCAGCAGGCCTGCATTGGTAGCTCCGGCCTTGCCAATCGCCAGCGTTCCCACCGCAATGCCGCCAGGCATTTGCGCAATAGAGAGCAGTGAATCCAACCCCTTAAGCGCTTTGGATTCGACGGGCACCCCCAATACCGGCAGCGGCGTTTGCGAAGCCACCATGCCCGGCAAGTGGGCAGCGCCACCGGCCCCCGCCACAATCACCTGCAAACCTCTCTCAGCAGCGCTTTTGGCATAATCGAACAGCAGGTCAGGGGTACGGTGTGCTGAAACCACGCGGGTCTCATATACCACGCCCAGCCGCTCCAGCATCGCCACCGCGTGCTCCATGACCGGCCAATCAGACTTTGACCCCATGATCACGCCCACCTTGGGTGCGCTGTTCGACATGCAAAAACTCCTCGGCCTTACGGCCTGCTAAAGCAAAAAGCGATCAACGAGCCGATTATCATCAGTGGCTCACCAGAAATAGGAAGGCGCATAGTTTACCAGAGCCTGCCCGGTTGCGGGCTTTATGAAGGGTGCGAAATTTTCATCTAATTAGGCATTGAAAAGCGCGTGACTTGGCGGCATTGTGTATTTGTCATTTCAGACTGATGGAGTCACATGAGTACGGCATACTCAACTGCTCACGCAGAAACACTGGATCCTCCGCGAAGCAGCCCTGACCTTGACGTCAGGGAACTGGAAAAACGTACACGCCTGATGCGTATTATTACCCGCCTGATCGCCGTATCAGACCTGGGAAGCCGCGAAATCGCCCACCGGGCGGGGCTACCAGTGCAAAAGATCAGCGATCTGCTCGCCGGAAGGCTTGAGCACTTGAACATTGATGAACTCAATGTTCTACGCAGCACCTTAGAGCTGGAGGCGCCATAGCAACAACCTCCACGCCTGATTTCACTGTCTCTGCTTTGCTCCGCTCCAATTACTGGGGCGGAATGACGATCCCGCCCAATGCCACTACCAGTACCACCATCCATGCAGGAAGCTTCCACACGGTCAGCAGTAAAAAGCCCGTGAGCGCCAGAGCAAACTCGTAAGGCCCAATAATCGCGCTGGTCCACACTGGCTGATAAAGTGCGGCGCCTAAAATACCTACCACCGCCGCATTGGCACCACGCATGATCGCCTGCGCGCTTCCCCACTGGCGAAAGTGGTTCCAGAATGGCAGCACACCCACCAGCAGCAGAAAGCCAGGAATAAAAATCGCCACTAACGCCAGCAGCGCGCCTACCACCCTATTCATATCAGGCAGCAGCGCGCCCACGTAGGCGGCAAAAGTAAATAGCGGGCCTGGCACCCCCTGGGCCGCGCCATAGCCTGCCACAAATTCATCTGCCGTAAGCCAGCCCGACTGTACCACTTCCGCTTCCAGCAGCGGTAACACCACATGACCGCCACCAAAAACCAGCGCACCCGAGCGGTAAAATGCATCCACTACCGCTAACCACGCGGCACTGCCCGCCAATAGAGGTAGCAACACTAACAGCGCCACAAAAAGCCCCAATGCCAACATGCCCGCAAGGCGGGATACCGGGAATTGCAACGCCCCATCTGCCGTGGCAACAGCACTTTCACGGCACAGCAGCAGCCCCGCTACACCGCCCAACACAATGGCTACTACCTGCCCTACCACCCCACTGACAAGCACTACGGCCAACACAGCGAACAGGGCAATACCCGCGCGGATTGTATCCGGGCACAGGTGACGCGCCATCCCCCACACCGCGTGGGCCACAATCGCCACTGCCACCACTTTGAGGCCATGGATAATGCCGCTGGCAACAGGGCCATCCAGCACCGCTGCTCCAAACGCAAACAGCACCAACACAATGGCGGAAGGCAGCGTAAACGCCAGCCACGCCATAGCGGCACCCCAAGGGCCTGCGCGCAGTAAACCAAGTGCAAAACCAACCTGACTGCTCACGGGCCCCGGCAAGAACTGGCACAGTGCGACTAAATCGGCGTAAGCCTGTTCAGTAAGCCACTGGCGGCGTTCCACAAACGCGGTACGAAAATAACCAAGGTGCGCCACCGGCCCGCCAAATGACGTCAGCCCCAGCACCAAAAACGACCAGAATACCTCACTGACTCGCCCGCACGCCCGCTCCTGTTGTGCCATCTAGCTCACCGTTTACCCAATGAAAAAGCGCAAGGCTTTCATATTACGCCTTACGCTTTATATCTTCATGACAGCTTGAGAACCAAGCCGGGTTACTCGTGGTCAGTCACCGCCCCCGTGCTGGCCGAGCTTACCAACCGAGCATATTTGGCGAGTACACCACGCGTATAACGGGGTTCAGGCTGCTGCCATGCCGCCCGGCGGCGCATCATATCTTCGTCACTCACATCTACATCAATGGTGTCGGCTTCAGCATCAATGGTAATAGGGTCGCCATCCTGCACCAGCGCCAGCGGGCCACCGTCGAAGGCTTCCGGCGATACATGCCCCACTACAAAGCCATGGCTACCACCGGAAAAACGACCATCGGTAATCAGCGCCACGTCGTTCCCCAGGCCACGCCCCATAATCGCAGAGGTTGGCGTGAGCATCTCCCGCATACCGGGGCCGCCCTTCGGGCCTTCGTAGCGAATCACCACCACATCACCTGCGACTACGGTGCCATCATTAATGCGCGCCTGGGCTTCCTCTTCGGAACCAAACACCCGCGCCGAACCGCTGAAACGGGTGCCTTCCTTGCCGGTAATCTTTGCGACGGCGCCTTCTGGGGCCAGATTGCCAAACAGGATGCGCAGGTGGCTTTCCGCTTTAATCGGGTTACCCAGCGGCGCGATAATCTGTTGCCCCATCGGGTAGGGCTCAACATCGGCAAGGTTGTCCGCCAGGGTCTTACCGGTCACTGTTAAGCAGTCGCCGTTGAGCAGCCCGGCGTCCAGCAGAATTTTCATCAACGGCTGAATCCCACCAATGGCTACCAGCTCACTCATCATATAGTGGCCGCTGGGACGCAGATCAGCGAGTACCGGCACCCGCTTGCCGATCTCAGTGAAGTCCGCCAGGGTCAGCTCCACGCCGATGGTGCGCGCCATACCGATCAGGTGCAGCACCGCATTGGTAGAGCCGCCTAGCGCAATTACCACGGTAACCGCATTCTCGAACGCTTCACGGGTCATGATATCGGAAGGCTTAATATCGCATCCCAACAATGCCAGTACCGCCTCGCCCGCGGCTTTGCAGTCGTCGCGCTTTGCCTGGGAAATGGCGTTCTGCGCCGAGCTACCCGGCAGGCTCATACCCAGCGCCTCAATGGCCGAAGCCATGGTGTTGGCGGTATACATACCACCACAGGAGCCAGGACCAGGAATCGCACTCTCTTCGATATTTTTAAGTTCGATCAGATTGATATCGCCACGGGAGTGCGCCCCCATCGCCTCAAATACCGAGACAATATCGGTATGCCCTTTGCCGGGCATAATGGTGCCGCCATAAACAAATACGCTGGGGCGATTCAGCCGCGCCAAGCCCATTACACAACCCGGCATGTTTTTATCGCAGCCACCAATGGCAACTACGCCATCAAAGCCTTCACAGCCCACCACGGTTTCAATGGAATCAGCGATGACCTCCCTGGACACCAGCGAGTACTTCATGCCTTCGGTGCCGTTGGCGATGCCATCGGAAATGGTGATGGTATTGAAAATTACGCCCTTACCACCTGCAGCATCGGCACCATCGCGGGCAAACTCCGCCAACTCACCGATATGGCTGTTACACGGGGTGACCATACTCCAGGTGGAAGCAATGCCCACCTGCGGCTTGTTAAAATCATCGTCGTTAAACCCCACTGCCCGCAGCATGGCACGGCTGGCTGCCTTGCCGGGGCCATCCACCACCGAGGCAGAGTGGCGGCGGGAATTATTGGCAGGCTCGGTCATCACGGACTCCTCAGGAAACGCATTACGGTGACCACAGCTTGGCGATATAACGTTCATCCCGCAAGGCACTTAACTTATGGCACCATAGCGTAACTGCTACCTGTGACGCTTATCGCCGTGAAGGAACACCACCGCATGCCTGCTAACGCTTTGCTAACTCCCACCTCTCTTAACCCTGGCTTTATGGTGGTGCATGCTAACCGCCTGGAAGACCTGCGCGGGCTGGCGGTGGAGTGGATGCGCAGGCATCCGTTGGGGCCGCTGGAAAATGAAACCATTCTGGTACAGAGCAACGGCATAGGGCAGTGGTTAAAGCTGGCGCTGGCGGAAGACCCCATAAATGGCGGTGCCGGCATTGCCGCCGCGCTAAATGTCATGTTGCCAGCACGCTTTTTATGGCAGGCCTACCGTACAGTGCTTACCCACGTGACGGGGGATCCCACGGCAGTACCGGAAACATCGCCGTTTGATAAATCCCGGCTGGTATGGCGGCTGCTGCGCCTGTTACCCACCCTGGCGGGCAAAGAGGTATTCGCCCCACTGGCCCAGTTTCTGGAAATTGACCGCGACCAGCGCAAACACTACCAGTTGGCTGAGCGGCTTGCGGACCTCTTCGACCAATACCAAGTGTACCGGGCCGACTGGTTAGACGCCTGGGCACAGGGTGATGACGTACTGATTACCGCTCGGGGAGAGCCCCGACCGCTGGAAGAGCATCAGCGCTGGCAGCCTGCGCTATGGCGTATACTGCGTGATGATGTGGCTGCCAGCCAAGGGGAAGCAGGCCTGAACAGCAGCCGCGCCCAGGTGCACCGGCGCTTTCTAACCGCTACCGAACAACTGGCAGACCAGACCTGCCCACCGGGGCTGCCCCGCAGGCTGATTATTTTCGGCATTTCCTCCCTGCCCCAGCAAACCCTGGAAGCCCTGGCGGCGCTCTCCCGCTGCTGCCAGATTGTGCTCTGTGTGCATAACCCCTGCCAGTATTACTGGGCGGATATCATCGAACACAAAGACCTGTTGCGGGCCAACCGCTATCGCCAGCGACGCAAAGCAGGCATGCCAGAAACGCTGGACGTGCTGGGCACCAGCGACGCAGATGACGCCCTGCACCTGCACGCCCAACCGCTGCTGGCCGCCTGGGGCAAACAGGGTCGGGACTACCTGCGCCTACTGGATGAACACGATGATACCGGCCACTATCAAACCCTGTTTGAGCAGCAGGCGCTGCGTATTGATATGTTTGAGCCGTTTAACACCCCGGAGCATAACTGCCTGCTCAGCCAGCTCCAGGATGATATCCGCGAGCTACGCCCCGTCGCGGAAACCTGCTCCCATTGGCCTGCCCTCAACCCGGCAGACGACTCCATCGTGTTCCATATTGCCCACGGCCCTCAGCGGGAGGTGGAGGTTCTCCACGATCAATTGCTGGCCGCTTTTAGCCAGGACCCCAACCTGCGCCCACGGGATATTATCGTGATGGTGCCGGATATCGACCGTTATGCACCGCATATTGAAGCGGTATTTGGCCAGCTACCTGCGGATGACCCGCGTTTTATCCCTTACACGCTTTCCGACCAGGCCAGTCGCCACCGACTGCCACTGATGATTGCCCTGGAAAAACTGCTGCGTCTGCCGGAACTACGCCTGTCGGTCAGCGACCTGCTGGATTTGCTGGATGTACCCGCCCTGCGCCAGCGTTTTGGGCTGGAACAGCGTGATCTCCCCATACTGGCGCGCTGGATGGAGGGCGCAGGTATCCGCTGGGGGCTAAATGCCAGGCAACGCCAAACCCTCGACCTGCCCGATGGGCTTGCCCAAAACACCTGGGCATTTGGCCTGCGTCGCCTGCTGCTTGGCTATACTGTCGGCGCAGGCAGTGCCTGGCAGGGTATCGAGCCATTTGACGACATTGGCGGGCTGGAAGCGGGCCTTGCCGGGCCGCTGGCCACCTTGCTGGAAAAACTGGAAAGCACCTGGGAGACCTTTTGCCAGCCCACGGATGCGGCCAGTTGGGTAGCCCGGTTGCGTAGCCTGCTGGAAACCTTTTTCCTGACCGATGATGCCCAGGAAAGCGTGATGCTCACCAGGTTGGAAAACGGCCTTCAGCAGTTGCTGGAAAGCAGCAGCGAAGCCCAGCTGACCGAGCCGCTGCCCCTTTCTATGGTGCGCGAACACTGGCTGGCACAGATTGATGAGCATAGCCTTTCCCAGCGCTTTTTAGCCGGGGCGGTCAACTTTGCCACCCTGATGCCCATGCGCGCCATTCCGTTTAAGCGGGTGTGCCTGCTGGGCATGAATGACGGCGAATATCCCCGTTCCCAGCCACCGCTGGATTTCGACCTGATGGGCAGTGACTATCGCCCCGGCGACCGTTCCCGACGGGAGGATGACCGCTACCTGTTTCTGGAAGCACTGCTTTCCGCCCGGGAACAGCTCTACATCAGTTGGGTAGGCCGCAGCCAAATCGACAACACACCGCTTCCTCCCTCTGTGTTGGTAGGCCAATTGCGTGATCACCTGGAGGCAGGCTGGGGCTTTGAATCCGGTGAACCGCTGCTGGAAGCACTCACTACCGAGCACCCGCTACAGCCCTTTAGCCGTCTGTACTTCAATAAGGAGATCAATGAGGGGAGTAACGAGCAGGCTGGGCGACTATTCACCTATGCCCATGAGTGGCGGGAAGTACACGCACCACGCCCAGCCCAGCCGCTTGTTCAACCTCTCGCACTGTCAGCGGAAAACACACCTGCCACTTTAACACTGGGCCTGTTGGGCAGCTTTCTGCGCGAACCGGTGCGCACTTTCTTTAATACCCGGCTGGGAGTCTACTTTGAGCAGCAAGCAATTGCCGAGCTGGATGCCGAACCCTTCGCCCTGAATGGCCTGCAAAACTGGCAGCTACAGGATCAGTTGATTGCCACCCAACGCCACGCGGTGGATAACGGCCAGTCACGTATTGAAGCCCTACACGCGGCCCTGGACCGCTTACAAGGCCAGGGAGTACTCGCCATGGGCGCCTTTGGTGAACGCATGCGCGAATCGCTGGCCGACCCCATGGAGGAGCTATTCAACGCTTACGAAGAGGCACTAGCCGCGTGGCCCATCGCACTGCCTGCGCCAGAAGCTATCACGGTAGAGGGTAGTGGTGGCCTTGTGCTTGAGGATTGGCTGGGCGAGCTACGCCAGAACGAACGCGGCGAGCGATGCCGACTGCTGTTACTTAGCAGCAGCTTAATCAGCCAGGGCAACGGACGTGGGCAATACCGCTGGAGCCACTTGCTACGCCCCTGGGTGGCGCATCTGGCAGGTAATTTACACGGCCCGATGACCACCCGGTTGCTCTCCAAGGCGGGCCATATCACTCTTGAACCCATTAAGGCCGATCATGCCCGCATCCATTTGGTCACCCAGCTAAGCGCCTGGCAGGATGGCCTGGAAGCCCCCTTACCGCTGGCCACCATGGCCGCCTTTGCGTGGCTCACCAAACAGGGCAACATTGAAAGCACCCGGGAAAGCGATGCCTACGCCGCTGCCGCCACCAGCTATGAAGGCGGGCGCTTCCAGCAAGGAGACGTTACGCTTAGCGCATACCTAAGCCACCAATGGCCTACCTTTGAGCAGCTGTTTAGTGAGCAAACAGTCCACGGTCACCGCTTTGCCACATTAACCGATGCGCTCTATGCACCGCTGTTTAATGCCGTTAAAAACTTCTCTGCCAAAAGCTCCTCTATTAAAAACTCATCTATTAAAAACAAGGCAGAGAAAGATAAGCGGTCATAAAACGGCCCAAGCAAGGGCTACACGCTTGCACGGCTCAAGGAGAGCACCCGCTTCGCCAGCGAGATCATATCCTGGTCGCCGGTGTGCTTATCAGGAACATCGGAGAGTTTGATCACCGGTAACCAGTCCTGCCCCTCGGGACGGGCTTCCACCATTTTGATCACCATGTTCATTGGCTCGACACCAACATCGTTGGTGAAATTGGTGCCGATGCCAAACGCCATCCCAATCCGGTTCTGGCAAAACGTCTGGATGCGTTCGACCTTTTCCGGCGTCAGCGCATCGGAGAAGATAATCGTCTTGCTTAACGGATCAATACCCAGACGCTCATAGTGGGCAATGGTCGCCGCCGCAAAATCGATAGGATCGCCGCTATCATGGCGCACACCGTCAAACAGCTTGGCAAACTTCTTATCGAAGCTGTCAAAAAACACCCGCGAGGTAAAGGTGTCCGTCAAGGCAATGCCGAGATCGCCGCGGTACACATCCACCCAATGTTCAAGCGCCAGGCTGTTCGCCATTTTGAAACCGAAGCGGGCACCATGGAACATAAACCACTCATGGGCGTGGGTACCAATCGGTTTAACACCATGGCGCATAGCCAGCAGCACATTGCTGGTGCCACTGAACGCCTCACCGCCATAGTGATGCAGTGCGCCAACCACGCGATCGTGAATCGCAAAGGAGAAACGCCGACGGGTGCCGAACTCGGCGATTTTCAACCCCAAACGGCGGTACAGCTCAATTTTATCCCGTGTCCGCTGCTCTACCAGGGCATCATCTTCCCGGCTCACGATGACATCGCGCAGCTGGTACCAAAGCTCGCTGATTAGCGCCATCAGCGGCACTTCCCACAGGATGGTGCGATACCAGGGCCCCTCTATCACCACGGACAGATCGTGCCCCTGCTGCTCAATAATCACCTCGGAAGGGTCGTAATGAAAGCCCGCAAGGAAATCGAGGTACGTTGGATCCAGGTAAGGGCAGGTCACCTGAAGATAGCGCTTCTCCTCATTACTCAGGCGAAGTGCCGCCATTTTATCGACCTCACGACGCAATACCGCGCCGAATCCATCGGGAAAATGGTGTTCACCTCGATTGATGAAGGCGTAACGCGCCTGTGCATACGGGAAGCGTTTGATCACGGCATTTTGCATCGTGATCTTGTAGAAATCGTTATCCAGAAGCGATGTCAGCATGAGTTCCAGTCTTGAATGTGAGCAACAGCCGCCGGTAGCGTAAACAGACCGCTCTCATAGTGGCTCGCGGACAAGATTATCAGGTGAAGCGGCTGCCATACAGCCCAAGGCCCTCACTGAAGCCTTTTGCTCCCTATCTATCAACGCGATATAGTGCCTCAGCTCGCCCTTGGTTACCTATCAAGGACGCTTTGCTTTACATCGCCAGCTCCTGGAGAACAGTGATGAGCCAGCCCTCCCCACTCAACCCCCTGAGCTTACCGCTGCACGGCAGCCGCCTGATTGAAGCCAGTGCGGGGACGGGCAAAACCTTCACGATTGCACTGTTATATGTGCGTCTGGTGTTGGGCGGGCAGCACAACGAAGACGAAACAGCCTTTATACGCCCGCTTACGCCACCGGAAATTCTTGTGGTGACGTTCACCAACGCCGCCACCCAGGAACTACGCGAACGGATTCGCCACCGGCTGGTAGAGGCCGCTGCAGTGTTTCGGAAAGCGCCGGGCGCGAAAGGAGCAAGTCACGAAGAGAGTCTTGTTCCAGGGATAGAAAAAGTAGCGCCCAAGGATGGGTTCACAGCGCCCTCGCAGTGGCCTGCTTCCGAGCTTGCGGACGACCCGCTCCTGCTCCAACTCCGCGACCAATATGATGAGGCCACCTGGCCCGCCTGCGCCCGCCGACTGGAGCTGGCCGCTGAATGGATGGATGAAGCCGCGGTTTCTACCATTCACAGTTGGTGTTACCGCATGCTGCGGGAACACGCCTTTGATAGCGGCAGCCTGTTCTCACTAAATCTTGAAAACGACCAGCGCGAACTAGAGCTGGAAGTGGTACGCGATTATTGGCGTACCTTCTATTACCCGCTGGATGCCAACGCCCTTGGTAACATCATCCGCTACTGGAAATCCCCCGGTGAGTTACACGCCCAGGTTACCCGCCTGTTGCCAGAAAGTGCGGCGCTGGGAGCATTACGCCCACCGCCCATTGAATCGCTATATACGGCAGAGGCAGAACGCAACGCACTCTTAAGCCAGTTGAAAGCCCCCTGGGTTAACTGGCTGGACAACCTGGTGCCTGCGCTCGAAGAGGCCGCCCAACGTAAAGCTTTCAAAGGGCAGAGCTTTAATGCCAAAAGCCGCACCAACTGGCTGGGAGCACTCAGTGAGTGGGCGGAAAGCGATGCGGACCGCCCCACACTCACTGACACCGCCTGGAAACGCCTAACCCCGGCAGGGTTGGCTGAGATATGGAAAGAGGGCCACCCACCCTGCCCAGAGGCCTGGGAAGCGTTAGCAGCGCTACCGGCAGCACTTAATGCCCTACCCGAACCGCGCAACGACTTGTTAATTCATGCGGTGCAGTGGTGCAAAGTGCGCCTTGAACGCGAGCAGGAACGACGCGCCGAAATGGGCCCTAACGACTTGCTTACCCATCTGGATCGCGCTCTGCAAGGCCCCAACAAAGAAGCCCTGGCCGCACAAATTCTGCGCCAGTTTCCGGTAGCGTTGATTGATGAGTTCCAGGATACCGACCCGATTCAATACCGCATCTTTAACGCAGTATACCAGGTAGCCAAGCCCCGCCGGGATGCCGCCATACTACTCATCGGCGACCCCAAACAGGCCATCTACGCCTTTCGGGGAGCGGATATTTTTACCTACCTTCAGGCTCGCCAGGACACCGCAGGCCGTCACGTTACGCTAGGCACCAACTTCCGCTCCAGCCGTGCCATGGTCGATGCGGTTAACCACTGCTTCCATTATGCCGATCAGCACCCGGCCGGTGCCTTTTTATTTCGCGAGACAAGCGGCGCTAACCCGTTACCCTTCCTCTCGGTGGATGCCAAAGGCCGCGACGAACAACTGGTACACCAGGGCCAGCCGGTGCCCGCCATGACCCTGTGGCCGCTAGCCTCCGATGAGCCGCTTTCCAAAACCGCTTACCAAACCGAAATGGCCGAACGCTGCGCCTCACATATGGTGGAGCTGCTGTCAGCGGGCCAGCAGGGCAAGAGTGGTTTTCAACACAGTGATCACCTTACAGCGCTAAAACCTTCCGATATGGCGGTACTGGTCAATGGCCTGCAGGAAGCCCGCGCTATTCGTCTGGCACTGGCCAGCCGTGGGGTAAAAAGCGTCTACCTTTCTGATCATGACAAGGTGTTTAGCTCGCCTATGGCTGGGCAGGTGGAGCGCTGGCTACGCGCTTGTGCCGAGCCGCTGGCCAGCTCCCGACAGGCCGAAGCGCAGCTGCGTGCAGCCCTGGCAACGCCGGTGCTGGGCTTGAGCCTTGCCGACCTGAGCCACCTGCAGCAGAACGAGCTGGCCTGGGAAGCGCGGGTGGAACAGTTCAGCGACTACCACCGGCTATGGAAACGCCAAGGCGTTCTGCCACTGGTAAGGCGCATGATGGTGGATTTCGATATTCCCGCCCGGCTGTTGGCAACCTCTGAAGAGGGTGAGCGTTTGCTCACTGACCTGCTACACCTGGGTGAACTGTTGCAGCAGGCCAGCCAGGAACTGGATGGTGAACACGCCCTCATCCGTTTTTTGGCAAACGCCATTGCCGACCCGGAGAGTCACGGCGACAGCTACAAGCTGCGCCTGGAAAGCGATGCGGATTTGGTTAAGGTAGTCACCATCCATAAATCCAAAGGGCTGGAGTACCCGCTGGTATTTCTGCCGTTTATCGCCAACCACCGGCCAGTAAAGGCCGAGGATGTGCCACTGCGCTGGCACGATGACAACGGTACGCTACAGCTAAACCTAAGCGCTGACAAAGACACCCTGGCAACCGCCGACCGGGAACGCCTGGGAGAAGACCTGCGCAAACTGTACGTGGCGCTCACCCGTGCACGCCATGCCACCTGGCTGGGGCTGGCCCCGCTTAAAGGGCTGGAGGCAAGCGCCCTGGGCTATCTGATCAATGGCGGCCACACCATCGCTCCGGCAGCGCTGACTCACGCCCTGGAAGCCTTGGCGGAAGGTAGCGGCATTCGTATCGACTCCCCCCCAGCCCCTACCGCCCAGCGGCTTGCTCCACCGACCGAAACCACCACGTTAGGCCACGCCCGCACCCCGCTGCGCCCCGCGAAGGAGCACTGGTGGATTGCCAGCTACTCAGCACTGCGCCTTTCCGGCACCTTGGCGGCACCTGTCGCGCCGCCCCTGGAACCCACCACCGCCCAGGAAGCCACGACGTTCGAGGTGTTGGATGAACCGCAAGACATTTCGCTTACGCCTGATGACACGGAAAGTCTTCGAGCGAAGGCCAGTCTAGGCAATCTTTCGCGAGAAGGCGGAGTTTACAAGGGAGTAAATAAGCATTTCGAGCAAAAGATTAACAACGAATGGTCGAGCGCAGATACTTTCCATCTGCACAAGTTTCCCCGCGGCCCCGGCCCCGGTACCTTCCTGCACGGGCTGTTGGAGTGGGCAGGCAGAGAGGGCTTTGAAGCCGTTGTAAAAGAGCACGAAGCGCTTAACGATATGCTCTGGCGACGGGTACAGCTGCGCGGCTGGCAGGCATGGCAGAAACCACTTTCGGGCTGGTTAAGCGCGCTGCTGACCACGCCCTTGCCCTTGCCACCGCCATTAAAAGGCTCAGTGAGCCAGCAAAGCGTGGCCCTGACCGAATTGAACAGCTACCAGGTGGAGCTGGAGTTCTGGTTCGCCGCGAAGCAAGTGAATACCCGAGCGATCGACCGATTAGTTAGCAACTACTTACTGCCAGGAATGGAGCGACCAGCGCTGGATAGCGATACCCTTAACGGCATGCTGAAAGGTTTTATCGACTTGGCTTTTGAGCATCAGGGGCGCTTCTATGTACTGGATTGGAAATCCAATTACCTGGGGGCTGACGATAGCGCCTACACCATCGATGCGCTGCACCAAGCGCTGCTTGCCAAACGCTACGACCTACAGGCTGCCCTTTACCTGCTTGCCATGCACCGGCTGCTCAAAGCCCGCCTGCCCAACTACGACCCGCATCAGCATTTAGGCGGCTCCATGACGGTATTTCTGCGCGGCAGCCGCAGCCCAGGGTGCGGTGTCGTGTGTGAGCCCACCCCGGTTGAGTTGATTGAAGCACTGGACCACCTGTTTGCAGGCACACCCGAAGAGGCCACCTCATGAGCAACTCACGCAAAGAGTTTCATACCCCGGACCTCTTTGGTGCCCCCCCGGAGACAGAACAGCCTACGGAGAATCGTGCTCTGAGTCCGCAAGTGAACGCTCACCCTGCGCTTAGCGATACCGATGCGCTACTGGCACTCTGCGAGCGCTGGGTAGCCAGAGGATGGCTAAAGGACTTGGATCGCGCCCTGGTACGCTTTCTGGCAGTGGAGGCACCTGATGCCTCGCCCCTACTGCTACTGGCCGCTGCACTGGCCAGCCACCAGTTAGGCCGCGGCCATGTATGCCTCGATTTAAACGCCACCCTGAGCGCGCCGGATTTCGCGCTTTCACTGCCACCGGAAGGGGATGATCTGACCGACCCGCCCCCGCTGCCCAGTGAGGTGCTGGCGACGCTCACCCTCGCCAAGTGGCAAACCGCCCTGCACCACCCCGTGCTTACCAGTGAAGGCCCCGGCAATACCCCGCTGGTGGTGGCGAACGCGGCCACTCAGCACGGCGAAGGCAGCCACACCACCCGCCTCTATTTACGCCGCTACTGGCAGTATGAACAAACCCTGCACCAGGAGATCGCCAACCGCTTAGCCACCAGCCATGACAGTGAACGCTTACCCTATGGCGAGTCTGCCGATTCACAACGCCTTCTTAAGCAAGCACTGGATACCCTGTTTACCCCCACAGACACCCTGGACTGGCAAAAAGCCGCTTGCGCCCTGGCGGCCCGCAGCCGCTTCGGTGTCATCACCGGAGGCCCCGGCACCGGCAAAACCACCACCGTGGTACGCCTGCTTGCGCTGCTGCAAACCCTGCAACTGGCCCAAGCGCCCAGCCAGCCGCTGCGCATCCGTCTGGCCGCCCCCACTGGAAAGGCAGCGGCACGGCTGAATGAATCCATCGCCGGGCAGGTAAATAATTTACCCATCGCGCAACTAGAAACGCTCTTAAATGAGCAGTTTGAGGAGCGACTCAACGCCGCATCGGCAAGCGCAATAGCGATACCCACCGAAGTCACCACGCTTCATCGCCTCTTGGGCGCTCGGGCGGACACCCGACACTTCCGCCACAACGCCGACAACCCACTAGCGCTGGATGTACTGGTGGTGGATGAAGCCTCAATGGTGGATATCGAAATGATGACCGCCGTGCTAAGTGCTCTGCCCGCCCAGGCACAGTTAATATTGCTGGGGGATAAAGATCAGTTAGCCTCTGTGGAAGCCGGAGCGGTACTGGGTGACCTATGCCGCCGGGCCGACGCTGCCCACTACACCCAGGAAACCGCCCAGTGGATTGAGCACGCCACCGGCCAGCCGCTACCGCCGGAGTACCTCGACCCCCACGGCCAGCCTTTAGACCAAGCCATTACCATGCTGCGGGTGAGCCATCGCTTTAATGCACAGAGCGGCATTGGCCAGCTTGCCCAGGCCATCAACCAGCCTGGCCATGTGCAAAGCGAACGGGAAAAACAGCAGGCTGTGCACAGCGTGCTGCGCCACGGTTACCCGGATTTACACCACCTGGTGTTAGGCAGACATAGCGGGCACGCCGACGAAGATAGCGAACTGGATAAGCTGGTCACTAGCGGCAGTCCTGGTGGTTTTCTGAATAACGGGGAGGGCCGCACTAACCACAAAGGGGAGCTTATCGCCCCCCCCACTGGCTACCGCCACTACCTACAGGTGCTTAAGCAGCGGCGTCCACAGGGGCTATCGTTTGAGGAGAATACTAACACCTATCACCACTGGGCCAGCGAAGTGCTTAACGCCTACAGCCACTTTCAGTTACTGTGCGCACTTCGCAAAGGCCCTTGGGGGGTAGAAGGCTTAAACCTACGCATCGCCAAAACGTTACGCCGCGAAAAGCTATTGCTCGGCAGTGATCACACCTTAGAAAACGGCTGGTTCGAAGGCCGCCCGGTGATGGTCACTCAAAACGACTACGGCCTGAAACTGATGAATGGCGATATTGGCATTACAATGGCGGTGCCAGATCCGCGCGCGCCCGGTAGAACGTTGTTAAGAGTCGCCTTTCCTTCTACAAGTGCCGCCAACGACTCAGAAAACCCGATCCACTGGGTACTGCCTTCCCGTCTGCACGCGGTCGAAACCGTATTCGCCATGACCGTACACAAGTCCCAAGGCTCGGAGTTTCAGCACACCGCCCTACTGCTACCGCAAACGCCCAACCCGATTCTCACCCGCGAGCTGGTCTACACCGGCATCACCCGCGCCCGGGATTGGCTCACGCTGGTGGAAGTTAAACGCGGGGTGTTGAATGAGGCTGTTACTAGGGAGGTTATGAGGGTGAGTGGGATGGGGTGTATTTAATGCAGAGTGCAGCGGCGACCTACGCTGTTTATGCGCGGAGCACATACATAAGACGTCCAGCCCAGGCGTCAGCCTGGGCGTAATGGAGCGATTTGTTATGAATTACTCATTTACCTGATATGTAATGGGTGTGCCAATGTAAGTAAGGTACAAAAAAGTACCATTGCTAAACTGCTGCGTGCTTGATGTAGCTTTAATACCAATTATCGCATTTGCATCCGAGGGAGCTACTGCGGCTAGCTGATCAATAGCTTCTTGATACTCATTTTTATTTTTTCCGAAAATATTCCGTAGAAGGCCCTTATTAGAAACCTCAATTGTCCTCGTCACTTGAACCATCGAATACATCTCTTTAATCTCACAGTTCGATGGCAGAACTTCTGTGCTTAATAGCAACATATTTTATTTCCTTGCTGATTGTAGATTCTTGGAAAAATCCATAATGCCTTGCTAGCCGAAAAATTGGGAGCGCAGCGAGTAATTTGCCCGTGAGCAGCAACCTGTTAAGTTCCGAATTCTTCCACAAAATTATTATCAACAATAAATTTTTGAATTTCAGAAAACAAATCTTGACTATTCAATGCGCTCAAATTTATACAAAAGCCTTCTACATCTTCTGTAAATGCTATTCCCATTCTCGGGTTAAAAAGCTCAATATGACTTATATTGAATGATTCTCTAGAGTAGTGATTCAATACAAGATAAACCAATATTTGCCTTAAATCCGATAAATTAAACCGCCTTTCACCAGACTTTATTTCAACCAATTTACAACCTGAAACAACATCACCAAATGATTCATTAATAAAACCGCAACCGTCAAATTTAGGATCTATGACAACACTTAAACCATCGGCAAAATATCTAATATACATTTGCCTAAAAAGCTGTTTAGCTTGTTCTTTCTCCTCAACAGAAAGAGGCAACGAACACTCAGCCCCATAACTAAATTTTGACAAATAATTCAAATCATTTTTCAACAACAATTCAAAGCGTTGGCTGTTAAAATACTCATTGCTATTTAGTTGATCTAACGTCTGAATTTTATTGCATAGCTCTCGTAGCATACTAAACGCATGCACATTAACTAATGCAATATTATTTTTTCGGTCAGCTGTATTAAAAGGTTCATAAACTGGCTCTAGCAGACCACCATTTATCAACCTGACATAGTTTTTTGAATTGGGTAATATTTCATTCCAAAATGAAGTAAACTTTCTAGAAAAAGTAGATTCTGAAATCATAGAGCTTCCTCCAGATTTTTGCTATTTTTTCGAAGCCCTCCCCACTCTCTATAAATCTCATCTATAAAGTTAAATTTAGCTTTATTATGAGTTAGCCAATGCTTGCCTTCATCACCTAAAAGATATGAAGAAACAATGAAAAGCCGCCTTTGCCAAGGGGTCATTGTCGGAAATGTTCTTCTCAGCTCAGATAGCCAATAGTGAGTATCCCACTTAGCCATTGCTTGTGTAACGACTAAAGTAATTAAAATACTATCCGTGTTTGAACGATGTATTTCAGTTAAAATCGTTTGCCCTTCAACATTATTTTCCTTAGCAAAAAGCTTAACAACGTATGCAAGGTTTAGCTCTGTTTTCAGAATAAAAGAATCTGTTTTAATTAGCTCTATAAGCTTATCTCTTACCATTTTTTTGGTTTTCACGTCTAACCGCGACCAATTTGTTGTAGCAACTTGAATTATTGTGTTAAATATCGGATATAACTCATTAATACTATTGAATATTACGTTAAAAGCATTCGACAAAACTCGATCATCAACAGCAGCAAATGCTCGAACAAGCTGTTTACTAAAAGGTTGATTAATTTTAGATTTTTGCAACTCGTCACTTAACATGCCAAGTAAATCAAAGTCACTCAATGCTTCCTTTATTTCTTCATACTGTTCAGCTGCATTTTGTGAATAAGGATCAAACCTAATAGGCAAGCTCATGAACTTAGCTTTCATAGGTGATCCTTCATCTTCATCAAGCCCAAACAACTTTGACTGAGTTAATGAAGTAAACTCATCCTTTGATAGGATATTCGTTTTATGCTTCTGAAGAGTTAAACCTTCATTCTCCATAAGCTTTCGACTAATAAAAGTAAGAACTGAATGTGCATCTTCTTTAGTCTCGCAGAATATTATAAAATCATCAACGTATCTTTTGAACTTTATCCCATTAATAAGCAGTATATGATCTAGTGAATCTAGAGCCAGCTCTGCAAGCATCCTTGCAGCAGGCCCTCCTACAGGAAGTCCATACGAATTAGTTCCTGAAAAATTCTGTATAAGCTTTTTTATTTTTGATGAGACATCTTTTTTTGGATCTATTCGATCTAAAGCATTTTCGAGTCTATGGTGATAAATTCTTGTATAAAAATCAGCTATATCACAAGTTAGAATGTAATTAATTGATTTATCATCTTTTGCTAGCTCCAAGCTGTCATTTTGAAACTTACGCCAACTTATATTCTTATCAAATAATGAGCCTGTATTAAAATCAGGAGAATACCTGTACGAGTACACATAATTATCAGCAACTCTTGAAGCTTCGATTT
The DNA here is from genome assembly GCF_023507745.1 of Vreelandella olivaria. Taxonomy (GTDB): domain Bacteria; phylum Pseudomonadota; class Gammaproteobacteria; order Pseudomonadales; family Halomonadaceae; genus Vreelandella; species Vreelandella olivaria_A. Next base: position 97,933 of record NZ_JALPZO010000034.1, read on the forward strand.
TTTCACTTACCGAAAGCACTAATCCTAGAAAATAGGCGTTCCAATATGGGTCTATTTGAGTAGCCCATCGGTAGCCATTATAGCCCACCGTTGAACATGTACTTATATTAACTGGCGGACACTCATTTAATCTATTCTGAAAGTCTTTATGTGTTTCATCTAAGGAAGTTAATAATTTTTCAAAAATATCTGAGAACATTCTGGTTTCGTATGGAAAAGGAAAAATATCGGTGTCACCAAACTTTATTATATTTTTGGTAGATAGCGCGAATGCTGACTTTAATTCACCTTCCCTGTAGGCAAAGGTTTCAGTTGTAACTTGTAGTACCATGAGCATTCCTTATTGACATTTGAAATTGCAGTAAGAACTTAACAAGTATTAGGCAGCGTGTTCTAATATTGGATGAACGTGCCAGCACGTTTATCGAAAAAACACAGCCCACCTTTTTGAATATAACCGACTGACCCGCAACAAAATTAATAAAAACTAGACTGTATTTACCGAATTCGCACACGCGCGGCCTTTTCCACTTCGACAACACTAGGTAAAGAATTAATCTTCCTTTATCCATTCACTACCGCCACACCTTCACCACCAAACGCCACCCTACCCGCAATAGCTTCCATGCCTTTAATTGGCTGCTCGTAGCTCCAGGCGATATCCTGGCGTTCACCCAGCGATAAAGTCACCGCATTCCCTTTAAACGGGCAATAAGTGGTGGTTTCTGAAACGGTGAGTAACTCCATCCGCACGTCTTCGTGAGGAAAGTAGTGGCGTGGCGGGTAGCCGCGTTCGCGGAGTTCAAGCGTATTGGTGGAATCAGCAATTAAGGTGCCATCAACATGCGCCTGCACGCGTTGGCTAATAGGGTGAAGCTCAATGCGTAGGGCATTTGGCATTAGGTTTGTTCCCTGCGGCGTTTTTCGCTCTAATAAAATTAGCTTAGCAGTTAAATCCGTTGAGTCCCACGCCTCCCTCGTAGCACTTTAGGCTACGGAAATGACCTGGGTCATATTTATGCTAATGCTGTCTATTTCACTATGACCGCCCTGCCACCGCCCGTAACATCTCCTTAGTTTCCCGTTTGCTTGAGTGGTCAAGCACAGACCTACTAACAAAACCGCCGTATAATGTTCGAGGGTTTTATCACCCCGGCACAATGACGAGAGCGCTAGCACGGGCACAGGAAGTACAGGAGACTAAGGAAGGTAAAGATGACCGGCAGCGTCTTGGCGCTGCTGGCCTTGGGAGAGGAAGCGAGCTATTTCGTGCTTTCCAGTTTGTCCGCGAGATCTTGGGCCAAAGCCACCATGGTCAGTGTTGGGTTCCAGGAACCACCCTGCGGCCATAAGCAACCACCGGTGACATACACATTATTGCTGCCTCTGAATCGATAATTCAGATCCACAGGGGCGGACGCTTCTTCACCAAGATACAGGGTGGAACTTTCATGAACCAGGGCATCAACCCGTCGCTGATCCTCGCTTGGCCGCTCGGAACTCCATCGACCCAAATCAGGGTCACCATGCCAGTACTCGACCTGAGAAGCCCCCATCGGAGAGAGCACATCTTCCAGGATACCGAAAGTGGCATTATCCATGGCATTCCAGGTCTGATAGTCCCGGGTATTCTCCTTGACCTGCAGCAATGAATTGGTGGTGATATTTTGGTCCTGATCATTGCACAAGAACCAGGATTCAGAATTTTTATAATCCAGTTCACCCAACACCGCACAGACAAATACCACATAGCCTGCGGATGTTTCCAGTTGGGTCGGTGATGCGGTTGCCACCACATCCGGCATGTAGCGCAATGCCGTACCCGCATTCTTCTTCGGGTTCACATCCCATAGCGACGACAGCTGAATATGGAATTGCTGTTCATAGTTTTTTTCAGCCACACCAGCAACATAACAGGCACTCAACTCCAGGTCGCCAAACTTATCTTGCGGATCCAGTGAAGATTTGGGAACCCGTGCCACGATGGAACTGATGAAATGCGCGGAAAAACGTTCGCCCAGCGTTTGGGTGCCTGGAAAGGAGTTGCGCAGGAGAGTAGTGGGTGGCAAGGTGCCCATGGCAAGAACCAGTTTTGCCTCGCCCAGCGGCAGCACGCCTCGGGAGGTTTCCAGGGCAGTGGCCTGACGAGAACCATTGATCTCTTGTTGCTGAATTCTTTCTACAATGCACTCAGTGACAATATCCAGCCTGGCGCCCTTCCCGGAAACATGCAGCTTGGCCTGCTGATCGGCCAGTGCGAGAATATCGCCGGGTGTTGAATACTTCTGGAAGTCAACGCCGTTGAAATCCTCAGAGGCAGACGCCAAAGGTGCGGCCTGGGTTCGGTAGATTCCCTCGACGCTTTTCCCCTTTTCTTCAAGCAGCGATTGAATACGCTTCTGCAGGGGGCCATAGACGGGTCGACTCTTGCCTATGACGTTTAACTCCTCTGTACTGCGCCCCTGGTCGACTTGATCGGCTCTCTGGACTCGCAGCAGTTCCTCGGCCGTATCAAAATACTTTCGAGCGGCATCAATGGTGGCTTTTGGCCAACCGTTAAATTCAGCATCATTCGGCCGTGGACACCAGGCGCTCCACAGCGTGGAGCGACCGCCGAAGAAAGGCACCATGCCGTGTTGCCAGCGAACCGGGCCATTCTTGCCCAGGGCAGTAGAAGCGGACATCGTCCAGGGGAAGGTTTCAGAAAGTCCACCCAGGGTGTCTTTAAAGGGCAAGGGGAGGTTTTGAAAATGCTCCGGAAGAAAGAAGGGACCGCGCTCGATCATAAGAATACGGCTATGAGGGTTTGACGCTAGAACGTGTTTCGCAAACGCCAGGGCACAAAACCCAGTCCCCACCACCACGTAGTCGTAACGGTTCTGCTCTCTGGCGGCTTTCCACCCCGCATTGGACAAGAAGAACACATGATCCATTACCCGTTGCCCGGAGGGGGTTTGCGGCCCGGGTGTCGGGTAACCATATTGAAGATTCTGACTTGCGGCTGCTGTTCCCATGTCGTAGCTCCCTACGTTGATGTTATTTTCATTTTCCTGGGGTTCCGTGCGGGGTTGTTCCCGGCTATTTATTCACTCTCTCGTCTCCCCCACTTCCTCCAACGGTTGCTCATAGCTCCACGACACATCAGCCAAATCATCAAACGAGGCCTAGGGTCATCTCTTGCGTATAGGCTATGTCGTTATGTGTTCTTAATGCTTAAGTGCTCAGTCTAGTACCTAATAATGATTTGTCCATGTGTAGGATGGCGGGTACCAGTAGAGAATGCCCGCGAGTTGGGCGTCTCGGCTTTAGAGCATTGACTAACATACAGTTGCATGTTGGGTCCGCGATTTATTTCTTTATCTTTGGCTTGTTCTTTAATGCTTGGGAACGAAGGGCGGCCTCGAATGAGCGGTGTGCCCAGATGGCTGCTTGCTCGCGATCATCCATGATTTCATCGGGTGCCAGGTAATAGGACATCCTCATTAACTTGCCGCTCTTGTTGTACTTGAACGAACCCAATCCCTCTTTCTCGAAGTAGCCTGAGTTTTCAGCGTCCGCTTTCAAGTAAAGGGTGTCTTCGGCGACGAGAGCAAACATCAATCCATTGTGGTATATGCCGTACCCACCGAACATTTTCCGAGCGGTGATTGGCCCGAAGAGCTCGAAGACTTCCTGAAGGTACTCAATGTATTCACTCATAAATTAATCAAGCACTCCTAGGCTCTGTCTGAAAAGTCATCAATGTTACGCTCTTCCTGCTCATTGAACCGGAGGGCTATATGGCAGGCCGTTACGAGCTGTCTGATCAGCGTTGGCAGATGATTGAGGACATCATTTCTCCGCCGCAGACATGGGGCATCCTCGCCGGGACTGTAATCCCCCATTTTTCGCAGCAGCTATTCGTAGAAACTTAACCTGTCATCAGTAGCTGCCGAGGAGGGATGCCACCGATAGCAGTATGGGGTCGCTCGTTATTGTATTGCCATAGCCACTCAGTCGCGAGTTCCTGTGCATGACTGACCGAGTGGAACTGATGCAACTCCAACTATTCATGCCGTACCGTACGATTGAACCGTTCGATATAGGCATTTTGAGTCGGCTTGCCTGGCGGGATGTATAAAAGCGTTATCCGATGGCTGTTAGCCCAATCGATCAACGATTGAGCGATGTACTCAGGGCCGTTATCCAGCCGGATGGCTGCCGGTTTACCCCGCCACTAGATGATGTGCTTCAGAGAGCGGATAACGCGGGCACTCGGCAGGGATAGGTCAACGTCGATACCTAAGCCTTCGCGATTGTAATCATCGATGACATTGAAGGTTCGCAGTGTTCGACCGTCGATCAGCGAGTCACTCATAACATCCATAGACCATACCTGGTTGATAGCCGTTGGCACACTCAAGGCATCTGGCTTATCTCGCATCAAGCGTCGCCTGAGCTTGATGCTCAGGTTCAACTCAAGCTCCCGATAAATGCGGTAAACGCGCTTATGATTCCAGGTGTAACCCCGCACATTACGCAACTGCAGATAGCAAAGCCCAACCCCTCAGCGCTTATTGGCTGTCGTCAAGCGCAGAAGCTTATCGGCAATGACGTCGTTCTCAGAACGCAGTTTGGGCCGATAGTAGTAGCAGGACTCACTGACGCTCATGCATTCACAGGCAAGGCGAATACTGACACCATGGCGTTTGATAGTAGAAGCGGCCATCTCACGTCGCTGAGATGGCTTTACCACTTTCCCTCAAGTGCTTCCTGACGGATCTCAGCTTTGAGCTTTTCCTCGGCATACATCTTCTTGAGTCGGCGGTTTTCATCTTCGAGCTCTTTTCATCCGCTTCATCAACGAGGCGTCCATGCCACCAAACTTGGCGCGCCACTTATAGAAAGTAGCACTGCTCATGCCATGTTCACGGCATCACGCTGGGACAGGCACACCTGAGTCGGCCTACTTGAGGATGGCGAGAATCTGGCTATCGGTAAATCGTGACTTTCTCATAGAAAACGCCTTACGCTCATTTTATCGGAATTTTCTACTTATAGCCGCTTCGGATTTCTGGGGGGATTACACCTTGAAGCGTGGCATGCTAACCACTCCTTGTTTGTTTTTTCGATCCTACCAAAACTTAGGCATCCGCGGGGTTTTTATACAGTCTCAACGCCCGGCTCACCGAGCAAATTTTTGATGGCGGCTTTTGTGCGGCTTTTTTGCACAAAAGATGACAGCGGAAATTTGTCCGGTGCAGCCGATTGTTACGTGTTATCTATAAAATGACGAATTTTTACGGCTGTCTTCTGGCCAAATTTACTTGCCAACGATTTGCAAAAATCTATTAATTTAAAACCAAATATTAGATTCAATATAGTAACCACAAGCAACACTAAAAACACTATTGACTTAAAATCAAAGTTCCAAATGTCACTAATAGAATCAGGGGTTGTGTACATTAGAGCGTAGCCCAGTAACAATACCCATAACCCTATAGTCGAAACCAAAAATATACGGTTAACGATAAGAGAAACTGTGTCAATAATTTTATCTATTTTCATAGTCTGATATGCTACTTCTTTTTCAGCATCTTCCAGCCTAGTGCCCAACTCTTCTGTATATATCTTTTTTGCTTTCTCTAAAATTGTGCTTACGGAACCAAACATATTGTCATCTGATGAAAACGCTTGATCCATTAGCTGGTCTCTCGCTGCCATGCTGTGGATCAACACGTGATAATCATGTTCGTTTATTTTTCCCTTTTCTTTGAGTCGGTTTACTTCACTAATATAATCTGACCACAATGAATCTGAAGGTAGAAGTGCTGAATAGCAGTTGGCAACTAACCTGTCCTTAGGAAGGCCGGCTGTTTTTTTGACAGATTTCATCCAAACCAAAGATGAGAATACATGGTCCCCCATACATACCGATGCATTGGAATGCCCGTATTGTTCATTAAAAAACAAGGTTGATAGTCTAGCTAACTGTGCATTTGTTGTTATAAAAATCGCTTTGCATCTATCGAGATAGTCTTGCTTTCTTCCCTCTCGTAGCTGGAAAATTGCCTGTAAGCAAGCAATATCATGCGCTCGTGCTTTCTCCGATTGGTGTTCGAACACGCTGGCAAGCTTTTCAGATAAAGCGCTTTCATCTAATGAAAATGCTTTAATTATTTCAGGTTTTTCTTCAACAAATATCCCTTTTTTATTTAGTTTTTCTTCTAGGCTATTCATTATAATCAGCAAGTCAGACGGCGTTATTGAATTCTGATTAATATAGTCGAAGACATCGCTTGGCCTATTTGGGTTTAGTCGACCATATTGGTCAATTTGATTTAGCGCGGCAAAGAATATGCCATGTAATTCGTCAAGGGTATTTCTGAAACAACGGGTATATACACCCATATCCTTTAGCATTTCCATTAACTCTTCACATGGAATGCATAGTTCTCTCTGAGAGAAGCCGAGAACCCTTACTAAAAACTGCGTATCTAAATAGACAACTACTTTCTTTAATGGCTTATTTGTAATGTCAGTAGCATTTTGAGAGTAATAAAATGTTTCTGTTAGCATTGCTCCACGAACAAATGAAAGGATTGATTCAAATGATTCCTGATCGTGCTTATTTGAGTAAGCCACAAATTTTGAAACTAGAAATTTGTTTTTGTCTGAGTGTGCAGCCTTGATCTTTTCAGCTTCGCTTAGGTTTACAAATAGTAATGGAGCAATGTCATATAATACTTCGAAGAAGTATGTTGAAGCGATTTCTTCCTCTACATCTACGGAATGCTGACTTTTACAGTAATTAACAAATTTCTGAACTAAGCCATTGTATCTTCGTTGCTCAGCATCACGCAAAGTAGAGAAGTTGGAACTTTTAACACGATCTCTTTGGATTTTATATATTCCGTGAGGCTGCTTCTCCAATAGTTGGTATTTATTGGTAGCTCTTTTTAGCAAGCTGAGTACCGCACCAGTCGGTATTTTAAACTCTGCAATTTCAACAAATTTTTCCTTGAATTCATCAACAGAGAAAACGTCAGCGGTCATCATACCCAGTGTTTCATGAACCAAAGGGATATAGTTATCTAGAATATCAGAGCCTTTCTTATCCCAATTGACCCTAACAACTGCCATATTTACAAGAAACCTATCCATATATTCTCTCTTATTTGATGCTTTCTTTTGTGTCGACTGACTGAGCCACGTAACGAGGCTGTAGAAAAACCCGATTTCGAGTCGTCTCCACCGCCTCTCGTCCTAATTTACTTACTCAGCCAGTCATCTGGCTGAGTAATCTTAATATCGGCATTTAGCCACTTGAGCGCCCAGCTAAAGCTTGTTTAAGTCGGCCTTTGGCTCTTAGAAAGCAGCTTACCCCGCTCTAAGCCCTTCAGGACGCGGCTAAGTTACCGTAATTCGCTAACTTCTCAATATTGTGTATCAGGCAGTAAAGCTGCCACTGGCCCTGTACTTTCTTCTTGCCCCGAAGACTGAAGCGGTTCAGTCTTTTCGTCGTGCCAATGTTTCCAAAGACGGGTT